>JBKDXM010000078.1:0-47453 GCA_046306335.1 Planctomycetota bacterium | reverse complement strand
ACGATCGCCGACATCACCAAGGAGCGCGTGCGCCGCGTCATCAAGAACCTGAATGACGCCGACAAGGGCCAACTCCGCTCCGCCAACGACCCCAAACCCGACCGCGGCTTCCGCGTGTTCCAGCTCGCGCCGTCCAACTTCAAGCCGTGGGACGGCGACCGCAGCAAGGACGCCGGCGCCTTGAAGCAGCAACTGCTCGAGAGCGTCGAGCACGTCCTGCCGGACCGCAGCGAACAGGACCTGCTGTACGAGATCCTGCTCAAGGACGGCTTCGAACTGACGACCCCGATCGAGACCTGCGAGGTGCACGGCTTCCGCGTGCACAGCGTCGCCGGCGGCGAACTCCTGCTCTGCCTGCAGGACAAGCTGACCCTCGACCTGATCAAGGCCCTCGCCGACAAGAAGCCGTCCCGCGTCGTCTTCCTCGACCGCGGTTTCCGCGGCAACGACCAGCTCAAGGCCAACGCCGCCAAGCTCTTCGCCAGCAAGGCCGGCGACAACTTCAAGAAGTTCAAGACGGTGTGAGCATGGCCATCCCGGAGTTCACCGAGCTTGGCCTGCTACCTGCCGGACTACACGACTGCACGCTCGACGAGTTGCAGCGTCGTTTCGACGGCGGCTTTGCCAGCCACCGCTACAGGCTGTTCCAACGCCTGCGCTCCTACTTGCTGAGGGTGAAGGACTGTGGGCTGGTTGCTTGGGTGGCGGTCGACGGCAGCTTCGTCACGACCAAGGAGGCGCCGGGGGACATCGACCTGGTCGTGGTCTTGCACGCCACTCACGACTGCGCCGCGGTGCTGACCGAAGAACAGATCCAGATCTTGTCAAAGAAGTGGGTGTCGCGGCACTTCGAGTTCGACATGTTCACAGCCCCCGAGGACTCTGCCGAGTGTCGCGAGTGGCTCGAGTTCTTCACGCAGGTGAAAGGTCGCCCCGATCTGACCAAGGGTATCCTCAAGGTGAAACCATGACGACGAGCCCGGAATTGACGCAGGCCCTGGAGCAACTGGCTCGCATGTACAGAGTCCTCGCCGGCTTGAGGGCGAGCGTGTTGCCGAAGAGTGCGCAGCAGTTCAGCCTGATGGCGGAGGGGCCAATGGACGAGATCCGGCGATTGGAATCGACCGTGTACGAGCTATCTGGTCGCCCGCTCGCCGAAGCTGCGGAAGCCCAGATCTGGTTGCGCATCCAGGGCAAAGGCGCTGCATGGCCAGAGGCCTCGACGAGCATCCTCACCTCGTTCCTCGACACGCTGCGCAAGGGTGTCCAGGCGGCCACGGAGTGCATCTTCACGAGCACGCTGTCGACGCGCCCGACGAAGGCGCTCAAGCAGGCCTGTGATCTTCAGATCGCGACCCTGCAAGCTGGGAGCGTGCAGGTTGGTCTCCGCCTGCCCGATCCGCCTCGTGGTGAAGCCCGTGACGAGAACCTGCTGAGCGCGACCGAGAAGGGGCTCACTACCTACTTGCAGGTAGCGGCATGGGCGAGCTCGGATTCGGCGGAGGAGGCCCTGGCGACGGCAGTGCCCGACGTTGGGCTGCGCCGCACACTGCTGGCCGAGGTGAAGCGGCTTGCTCCACGACCGCGCGGCGACGTCGATGTGGTCGAGCTGTCGGGGCGGGCCATGCGAGGTGGACGTGCGACACTCACGAAGGCGACGCATGACCGGATCAACCGCGCGATCGACCACGACACAGCCTCGCGAACGGAGCAGCACATCGGCGAGTTGCGCGAGATCGACCTCGACAACCTGACGTTCACGCTGCGCAACGTCCTGACCCAGGACGGTACCTTCGAAGTGGCCTGCAAGTTCGATCAGGAGCTGCTGCCTTCGGCGATGGAGGCGTTGGACCGGCGCGTCGAGATCGCCGGCGAACGCCCGACGAGTTTGACTCGCGGTCGGTCTGTGCCCCTGCGCGTCACCCGCCTCGTCATCCTCGACGACGAGGACAGGGCGCAGTGACCTTGCAGCCCGATGTCATGAGGGTCCGAGGTGGGGCGGGGTACGCCGTCTTCCTCGACCGCGGCTTCCGCGGCAACGACCAGCTCAAGGCCAACGCCGCCAAGCTCTTCGCCAGCAAGGCGGGCGACAACTTCAAGAAGTTCAAGACGGTGTGAGCGTGTCGATCTCCCGCGAGCAGATCCTGGATGCTGCCAAGGTCGGCGAGGGCACCGATTGGGAGTTCAAGTCCGCGAAGGGCGGCCTGCCGGGCAGCTTCTGGGAGACCTACTCGGCGATGGCCAACTCCGAAGGCGGGACGATCGTGCTCGGTGCCCGTGAGAACGAAGCGGGTGCAGTCCTGCTCGACGGCCTCTCGGCGGCGCTGGCGTCGAAGCACCAGAAGGCCATCTGGGACGGACTGCACGACCGCCACAAGGTGAGCGCCAACCTGCTGAGCTCCGCGGATGTCACGACCGTGGGGCTCGATCGGTCCCTGCTGCTGGCAGTCCGGATCCCTCGCGCCGGTCGCCAGGTGCGTCCGGTGTTCCTCGGCCCCCACCCGCTGGCGGGAACGTATCGGCGGCGACACGAGGGCGATTATCGGTGCACCGAGGTCGAAGTGCGGCTCATGCTCGCGGACGCGGCGGAGGAGCCGCGGGACGCCAAGCTCCTGGAGCACTTCACGCTCGACGATTTGGACCCTGCCAGCGTGCAGCAGTACCGCCGTCTGTTCCAGCACGTGCAGGAAGGGCATCCGTGGTTGAAGCTGCCGGACGTCGAGTTCCTCACGAAGCTCGGCGGTTGGCGGCGGGATCGCACGTCGGACAAGCAGGGGCCGACCTTGGCCGGCCTGCTGATGTTCGGCAAGGAGCAGGCGATCCTCGATCCAGAGGCGGCCCCCGACTACATGGTCGACTACCGGGAGCGACTGGACCCGAGCACCCGATGGACCGATCGCATCCACCCCGACGGCACGTGGGAGTGCAACCTGTTCCAGTTCTTCGGCCGCGTCTGGCCCAAGGTGGCGCACGCCCTGCCGGTGCCGTTCCGCCTGGAAGGGGTGGTTCGCAAGGACGAGACGCCAGCGCACGAGGCGCTGCGCGAGGCGTTCGTCAACGCCATCGTGCACGCCGATTATGGCGCTCGCGGCGGCATCGTCGTGGAGCGGTTCGCCGACCGCATCCTGCTGGCCAACCCCGGCACGTTGCTGGTCTCGGAGGAGCAGTACTGGCGCGGTGGAATCAGCGAATGCCGCAATCCGAGCCTGCAGAAGATGTTCGCCATGCTGGGGCGCGGCGAGCGCGCAGGTTCGGGTGTCGACAAGATCAAGGCCACGTGGCGAGCGTGGCATTGGCGCGGCCCGTCGATGCGCACCCAGGCGCAGCCGGACCGCGTGGAGCTGACGCTACCGTTGTTCAGCCTGCTGCAACCGGAGACCGTCGAGGCGCTCAAGCGGCAGTTCGGGCCTTCGGTCGAGTCCCTGGATCCCGACGAGCTGCAGGCGTTGGCGATCGCCAAGGAAGAAGGGATGGTGTCGAACCCGCGCATGCAGAGCTGCCTGACCAAGCACCCGACTGACATCGGTCGCATGCTCAGAGGCTTGGTCGCGCGGCGGATGCTGGTCTCAGACGACCGTCGGCGCTGGACGACCTACCGCCTGCCGGAGGGCGCGGGCGAGGTTGCGGCCCACCAAGCGACGCTGTTCGAGGACTCCCGTGGCGTCCTGGACTCCGAACACAAGGGCAGTGACTCCGAACACAAGGGCGGGGACTCCGAACACAGTGCGTCGTCCCTCGCCGACGAACTGGTGGCCGTCGCTGCTGCAGTGCGCGGACGGAAGCGGGTCCAGCCCGACCAGATGCGGCGCACGATCCTCGACCTTTGCCGTGGTCGGTTCCTGTCCGCCGACGACCTGGGGCGCCTGCTCGGTCGCCACCCCAACGGGCTGCGGCAGCGGTTCCTCAAACCCCTGGTCGACGAGGGGAAGCTGCGTCTTCGCCATCCAGGGTCATCGAATCGCCCCGACCAGGCCTACACGACGAACTCGAGCGCGCACCAACCATGAAGCTCCAGTTCGACGGCAACCAACCCTTCCAACTCGCCGCCGTGCAAGCGGTGGTCGACCTGTTCGACGGGCAGCCGCGCAGCGAGTCGACCTCGTCGCCGCTGCGGCTGCAGGACTACGGCGTGCTGTTCCGCGGCCAGGCGCAGAGCGAACTGGGCGTCGGCAACCACCTGATCCTCGACGAGGGGCGGCTGCGGCAGAACACGCGCGCCGTGCAGATGCGCAACGACATCGAGGTCGCGGACGAACAGGCGGCGCTGTCGGCGTGGGAACTGCGCGATGAGCCGGCGAACACGATGCGGCGGTGCCCGCACTTCGCCGTCGAGATGGAGACGGGCACCGGCAAGACCTACGTCTACCTGCGCACCATCCGCGAGCTCTCTCGGCGCTACGGCTGGCGCAAGTTCGTGGTCGTCGTGCCGAGCATCGCCATCCGCGAGGGCGTGCTGAAGAACCTCGAGGTGACGAAGGAGCACTTCGGCGACCTGTTCGACCACGAGCCGTGCGAGTTCTTCGTCTACTCGAGCAAGGACCTGAACCGGCTGCGGCAGTTCGCGACCGCGAACACGCTGCAGGTCATGGTCATCAACATCGACGCGTTCCGGAAGGACGCCGAGGCGACCGAGGACGGGCAGCCCGGCGCCGCCGCGAACGTCATCTACAAGCAGATCGACCGCATGTCGGGCCAGCGGCCGATCGACTTCCTGCAGGCAGCGCGGCCGATCGTGGTGCTCGACGAACCGCAGAGCATCGACAACACCGAGAAGGCGCAGGCCGCGATCCGACGCCTCAACCCGCTCTGCACGCTGCGCTACTCGGCGACGCACCGCGAGGAGCACAATCTCGTCTACCGGCTCGATCCGGTGCGCGCGTTCGAGCTGAAGCTGGTGAAGCAGATCGTCGTCACCAGCGTCGCCGCGGACGGCGGCGCCAACGCCGCGTTCGTGCGCATCGAGAAGGTCGACAACACGAGGGGGATCGTCGCCAAGGCGCGCATCCACGTCGCCGGCCAGGACGGACCGCGCGAGAAGCTGGTCACGCTCAAGCCCGGCGACGACCTGTACGAGAAGTCCAACGAACGCGCGTGCTACCGCGACGGCTTCAAGGTCGTCGAGATCGACGCCACGCCGGGCGGCGAATGCGTGCACTTCGTGAGTCGCCGCATGCGCCTCGGCGAGGAACTCGGCGGCGCCCGCCCCGACGTGTGGCGCATCCAGATCCAGGAGACCGTGCGGCGGCACCTGGACAAGGAGCTGCAGGTCCTCGGGCGCGGCATCAAGGTGCTGTCGCTGTTCTTCCTCGATCGGGTCGCCAACTACCGGCGACACGGCGAGGACGACCCCCGCGGGCCGTTCGCCGTCGAGATCGAGCGCATCCTGGGCGAGTTCGCCAAGGACGAGCGCTACCGCCCGCTCCCATGGCTGCAGGCGCAGGCCGCGAGCCTGCACAACGGCTACTTCGCGCAGGACAAGAAGACCGGCCCGAAGGACTCGAAGGAGGGACGCGACACCAAGGACGACGAGGCGGCGTACGACCTCATCATGAAGGACAAGGAACGCCTGCTCTCGATCGACGAGCCGCTGCGTTTCCTGTTCTCGCACTCGGCGCTGCGCGAAGGCTGGGACAACCCCAACGTCTTCCAGATCTGCACGCTCCACGAGACGCAGAGCGCGATGAAGAAGCGCCAGGAGATCGGCCGTGGGTTGCGCTTGCCGGTCGACAGCACCGGCCACCGCGTGCGCGACGACGGCGTCAACCGCCTGCTGGTCGTGGCCAACGAGAGCTACGAGGAGTTCGCCCGCAAGCTGCAGGGCGAGTACGAAGCCGACTGCGGCGTCACCTTCGGCAAGGTGCCGCTGCTGGCACTGGCGAAGCTCCCGACGTTGGTCGGTGACGACGAGGCTCCGCTCGGCCGCGACCGCGCCAAGGCGCTGCACGAAGCCCTGGTGGCGAGCGGCATGCTGTCGAACGACGGCAAGCTGCAGGCCAAGTTCGATCCCCGGCGGGACGACCTGGACCTCGGGCTGCCGCGCGAGTTCGCGCACCTGCGCAGCGCCGTCGTCGACCTGCTGTCGACCTACCAGATCGAGCGCCACGTCCAGCCCGATCGGCAGCCGCGCGCCAACCGGCTACGCAAGGAAGTGCAGCTCGGCGCGGACTTCCAGGCGCTCTGGGCGCGCATCAAGGCGCGCACGACGTACCGCGTCGAGTTCGACAGCGACGAACTGATCGTCGCCGCGGCCGGCGCGGTGCGGGCCATGCCGAAGATCGAACCCCGGTCGATCCTCGTGCAGACCGGGCGCGTCGACGTGGGCCGAGGAGGAGTCGCAGCGACTCCGCACTCCGTGCGCGAGGAGAAGGCTTCCTTCGGGGCGTTCGTGCTGCCGGACGTGCTCGGCCACCTGCAGAACGCGACGGAACTGACGCGCTCCACCCTGCGCGAGATCCTGGTCCGCAGCGAGCGCCTCGAGGACCTGTTCTGCGACGCGCAGGCATTCCTCGACCACGCCACGGTCGCCATCCGCGGCGAGCTGAGCCGGCTGCTGATCGGCGGCATCCGTTACGAACGCCTCGACGCGGACGCTCGCGACTCCGAGTGGGAGATGACGCGGTTCGAGGACGGCGAGCTGCTCGACTACCTGCGCAGCCTGCCGACCGCGCCGCAGAAGTCGCTGTACGACTACGTCGAGTACGAGAGCGAGGTCGAGCGCGCGTTCGCGAAGGCGCTGAACGAGCGCCAGGACATCCGGTTGTTCGTCAAGCTGCCGCGCTGGTTCGTCGTCGACACGCCGGTCGGCGCCTACAACCCCGATTGGGCGCTCGTGAAGCACGATTCGTCGACCGTCTACATGGTGCGCGAGACCAAGGGCACCAAGGACTTCCGCAAGCTGCGCAACACCGAGAGCGAGAAGATCCGCTGCGGCGAGCGCCACTTCGAGGCGCTGGGGGTCTCGTTCGACGTGGTGACGACGGCCGACGACGTGCGGTGATCCGCGCGGGGGGCGCGCGGCAAAGCCGCCCGAACGGCCACGCGCAGGCAACACCCTACGCCCCATCCATCCGCACTCGGCGGGAACCCGACCGCCGCGGCCGGCACCCTGCGGGCGGACCGTCGGTCCAGCCGGACCAACGCGGCCCGCGACCGCCCCGCCGGCACGCCGCGTGCCGATCTTCTCCCACCGCGCGCCCAGCACCGTGCCGATACCCCCCGCCGCCTGCTATCCTGCCCGGCCCGCATGGCGCTGCGCCTCCTCCTTCCTGCCCTGCTGCTGCTCGCGGCCGACGACCCGCTCAAGGTCGGCTTCGCGAAGCTGTCGGGCTTCGACTACCAGGAAGGCATGACGCTGCCCAAGGAAGTGACCGTGCTCGACGAGAAGGTCGTCGAGATCCGCGGCTTCATGCAGCGCGAGTCGCCGGGCAGCGAGCCGGTCAACTCGTTCCTGCTGATCAACGACGCCTGCGGCTGCACCGGCACGCCGAAGCTGAACGAGATCGTCTTCTGCACGCTGCCCGACGGCGTCACCACCGAGGTGAAGCCGGGCGTGGTGACCGTCACCGGCAAGCTGTACGTCGGCGAGGAGAAGGAAGACGGCGTGGTCATCATGCTCTACCAGCTCGACGCGGACACGGTGAAGTGAAGGCCAACGCCGTGCACGTGCTCGTCGCGCTCGCCGTCGCCTCGCCGCTGCTCGCGCTGCTGCCGCTGGGCCAGGACCCGGCTGCGGACTGGCCCAAGGAGGTCGAGCGCGCGTGCACGTCGCCGCGCTACGGCCTGCGGCTCGCCGCCGCGCGCAAGGTCGCCAAGGGCGGCGGCGCCGCCGTGCCGGCGATCGTCGCGTGGGCCGACAAGAACGGCCGCAACGCGCTGCCGCAGGCGCTCGTCGACGCGATCGCCGACGAGTCGACGACCGAGGCGCCGGTGCTCGACCTGCTGTTCGCGTGGAGCGAGGACCGCGACTTCTACTGGCGCGCGTCGGCGCTGCGCGGGCTGGCGCTGCGCATAGGCCCGGCCGGCTACCGCCGCGTCGCGATCCTCAAGCTGTGCAAGGCGCACGCCGACGACCCGGCGTGGCTGATGCGCACGCATGCGCGCTTCGGCCTGGCGCTCGGCGGCGACGACGGCGCGCTGGCGCTGCCCGAGGCCGACCCGCGGGCCCGCGCGCGCCTGCCGCTGCTGCTGCTGCAGAAGGGCAAGCTGCCGCCGCTGCAGCCGCTGCTCGACGCGCTCGGCGACGAGCGCACGTTCCAGGAGACGCCGTGGGGCCAGCAGACGGCCAACGAGGCGCACAAGGCGCTCAAGCAGTGGCTCGGCGACGAGCACCCGCTCGCCAAGGGCGGCGCGTTCGCCGACACCGCGCAGGCGCTCGCCGCCATGCACGCGGCCTGCGCCAAGAAGAGCGGGCAATCGCTGACGCTGCCGCAGGTCGTGCGCGACCGCGACGTCGCGCTCGCCGGCGGCGTCGAGCTGCTGTCGTGCAAGCACGGCGACCAGTTCGTGCAGTGGACCGACGACGGCCGCGTGTTCCTCGGCGTCGACGCCGCGCGCGAGCTGACCGTGCCGGCCACGAACTGGGACGTGGTGTCGAAGGATCGCACGGCGCTGCGCCTGCCGGAGGCCATGGGTGCGGTCGTTTGCGACAGCATCCGCCTGCGCTGGGCCGCGCCGAAGACGCACGGCAAGGCGGCCCCCGCGAGCCTGCCGGCCGACGCCGTGAACTGGCTCAAGCGGCTGGCCCAGGCGATCGAAGAAAGCGGCGATGCCAAGGCGGCGGCGGACCTGCGCGCCGGCATCGAGCAGTTCGCCAGCCGCTAGCGAGGAACGACCCCGACCATGTGTGGCATCATCGCCGTGCTGCGGCGCGCCTCGGCGCGGCCGGCCCCGACCGCTGCGTCGCTGCGCGCCGCCATGGCCGCGGCCGAGACGGCGCTCGCGGGCGCGGTCGACGTCGGCAAGCTCGACCTCGCCGCGCAGGCGCTCGGCGGCCTCGACGCGGCCCTGCGCGGCGTGCCCGGGCTGACCGCGCTGCTCGCCGACCGCGCGCTGGCCGACGAACTCGCCGCGCGCGCGCAGGCGCTCGCCGGATGGCTCGCGACCTTCGAGGCCGCGATCGACGGCGACGCCGCGGCCGCCGCCGATGCCGCCGTCGAGGACCACAACCGCGCCCTCGTGCGGCTGAAGGACGCGCTGTGGGCCGTGCGCCGCGACCGCCTGCCGCACGCCGCCGGCGTGCGCGCGCTGGCAGGCGACGCCGCGCCGCACGCCGCCGCCGCGGCGTCGTGGTCGAGCCTGCAGCTGGCGCTCGACGCGCTCGACCGCCTGGAGGTGCGCGGCCGCGACTCCGCCGGCCTCTCGATCCTCGTCACCGGCGTCGACCCCGACGCGCCGGAGCTGCGTCCGCTGCGCACCGCCCGCGCCGACGACCCGCTCTTCCAGGACGGCTCGGTGCGCGCCGAAGACGGCTGCCTCGTGTTCGTCTACAAGCACGCCGCCGAGATCGGCGAGCTCGGCGACAACGTCAAGGCGCTGCGCGCGTCGATCGCCGCCGACCGCCTGCTGCAGGCAGCGCTGCGCGCGCCGCGCGCCGAGGCACTCGTGCTCGGCCACACGCGCTGGGCCAGCGTCGGCATCATCAGCGAGGCCAACGCGCACCCGCTGACGCACGAGGAGCTCGACGGCCGGGCCGGCCCGCTGGTGCTCGGCGCGCTCAACGGCGACGTCGACAACCACCACGACCTCGTGCGCAGCGAAGGCCTGCGCCTGCACGAAGCGATCACCACCGACGCCAAGGTCATCCCGGTGCTGGTCTCGCGCCGCATGCGCGACGGCCTGCCGCTCGCCGACGCCTTCCGGCGCACGGTCGCGACGTTCACCGGTTCGGTCGCGATCGCCGCCGTCTCGGCGCGCGAGCCGCACCGCCTCGCGCTCGCCCTGCGCGGCTCGGGGCAGGCGCTGTACGTCGGCTGCGCCGAGGACACGTACGTCGTCGCCAGCGAACCGTACGGCGTCGTCGAGGAGTGCGGCCGCTACCTGCGCCTCGACGGCGAGACGCCGGGCAACCCGCAGAACCCCGCCGCCTCGCGCGGGCAGGTGGTCGTGCTCGACCGCGCCCGCGCCGGCGAGGTCGCCGGCCTCGCGCGCGCGTCGTACGACGGCACGCCGCTGCCGGTCGCCGACACGCAGCTGGCGACGGCGTCGGTGACCACGCGCGACATCGACCGCGGGACGTTCCGCCACTTCCTGCACAAGGAGATCGGCGAGGCGCCGCAGTCGCTGCGCAAGACGCTGCGCGGCCGCATCGTCGCGCACGGCGAACGGCTGCGCGCGGCGCTGCCGGACGCCTCGCTGCCGGCCGCGGTGCGCGATGCGCTCGCCGTCGGCGCGATCGCGCGCGTGCTGGTGATCGGCCAGGGCCCCGCCGCGGTCGCCGGGCAGGCGGTCGCCGGCTTCGTCGCCGACGCGCTCGCCGGCGCGAAGGTCGCCGTCGAGGCGCGTCCGGCGACCGAGCTCAGCGGCTTCCAGCTGCGCGACGACATGCGCGACACGCTGGTCGTCGCCGTGTCGCAGTCGGGCACCACCACCGACACCAACCGCACCGTCGACCTCGTGCGCGCCCGCGGCGCCCGCGTGCTCGCGATCGTCAACCGCCGCGGCAGCGACCTGACCGACAAGGCCGACGGCGTGCTCTACACCAGCGACGGCCGCGACGTCGAGATGAGCGTCGCCAGCACCAAGGCCTTCTACGCGCAGTGCGCCGCCGGCCAGCTGCTGGCGCTGGCGCTGGCGCGCGCCGCCGGCGTCGCCGACGACGCCCGCGAGCACGAGCTGCTCACCGCGCTGCGCGCGCTGCCCGAGGCGATGCGCGCCGTGCTGGCGCAGGACGAAGCGATCACGGCGATCGCCGAGGCGCACGCGCCGCAGCGCCGGTCGTGGGCGCTGGTCGGCAACGGCCGGAACCGCGTCGCCGCCGCCGAGATCCGCATCAAGCTCAGCGAGCTCTGCTACAAGTCGATCGCCTGCGACGCGACCGAGGACAAGAAGCACATCGACCTGTCGACCGAGCCGCTGGTGCTCGTCTGCGCCGCCGGGCTCGTCGGTTCGACCGCCGACGACGTCGCCAAGGAGGTCGCGATCTTCAAGGCGCACAAGGGCTGCCCGATCGTGATCGCGACCGTCGGCGAAGCGCGCTTCGCGGCCGCCGCGGCGACGATCCACGTGCCGGCCGTGCACCCGGCGCACGCGTTCATCCTGTCGACGATGGCCGGCCACCTGTTCGGCTACCGCGCGGCGCTGGCGATCGACGGCACGGCGCTGCCGCTGCGGCGCATGCGCGGCGCGATCGAGGCGACGTTCGCCAGCGGCACGCCGCGCACCGACTGGCAGGCGGCGCTGCGGCCGCACCTGCTGCCGGCGTGGGCCGAGTTCCAGCGGCAGTTGAGCGCCGGCCGCTACGACGGCGCGCTCGAAGCGCGCACCGCCGCGCGCCTCGTCGCCCTGTGCAGCCACGCGCTCGGCTTCGTGCCGCTCGACGCGCTGCCGACGACGCTCGGCGAGAGCGGCGGCCCCGGCATGGTCGTCGACCTCCTGACCGCGGAGCTGACGCGCGCGATCGACCAGCTGACGCGGCCGGTCGACGCCATCAAGCACCAGGCCAAGACCGTGACCGTCGGCATCTCGCGCGCCGACGAGGAAGTGCTGACCGCGCCGCTCGTGCAGGCGCTGCTCGCCGCCGGCGCGCCGCGCGATCGCGTCGGCTACCGCGACCTGCGCGCGCTCGCCGGGCTCGACCCGGCGGTCGCCGAGGTGCTCGGCAGCACGCGCTACCGCATCGACGGCGACGCCGAGGCCGCCAGCGCGCGCATCGAAGCCATCGACCAGCGCGGCATCGCCGCGGGCCTGCGTTCGCGCACCGCCGGCAACCCGCCGCTGCGCGGCACCAAGCACCTCGTCGCCGTCGAGAAGCAGTGCTTCCTCGCCCGCGGCCGCAGCGACGACCGCACGGTCGTCATGGTCCCCGAGGTGGCGCAGAACCGGACCGTCGGCATGACCCTGCTGCACGTGCGCTTCCGCGACCGCCTCGACGCCGGCACGCTGCGCTCCGTGCTCGCCAGCTACCGCCACCGCCACGCCGCGCTCGTCGACGCGGTGACCGAGACCGAGGCGACGTTCGACGAGGCGAAGCTGGCGGAGATCCCGGTCGTCGACCTGCTGTGCGAGCCGATCAACACGCTGGCGGACCGCTGGCGCGCCGGCGCGCGCGAACGCGGGCGCGGCTGACGGGCGGGTGCGGTGCGGGCCACCCCGCCCGGTTCGCGCCCACCAGCGCCCGCTGCCAGCAGCCCAGCCTCCTGCGGCGCAGTTGGCAGATCGGCCGCCGTCCTTACGGAACCGTCGTAAGTTCGCCGTGCTGGCCACCGGGACCTGCGAACCTGCCGGCGGACGCGATGCCAGCCCAACCCGCCGACCCGCCAGCCCGCCAATCCGCCCCGCCCGCGTACGCCGCCCCGCGGCCCGCTACGCTGCCGCTCCGTACCGCTCCCCTTCCGGAGAGCTGCCCCCACATGATCCGCACGACCGTCCTGTTGGCCTGCGCCGCGAGTCTCGCCGCGCAGGATCCCGTCATCGTCCAAGGCGCCGTCAAGGTCGCGGAAGCCGGCAACCGCGAGGCCATGCCGCCGGTGCTGCCGGCGAGCGAACCGGTCGCGCTCGCCGCGACGCCGCCCGCCGGCGTGACCGTGCCCGCCGGGCTGGCCGACGCGATGGCCGGCACGGTGAAGCTCGGCGGCAAGGACGTCGCCATCGTCGTCGGCAAGAAGGCCGCCGACGCCAAGTCGTTCGACACGCTGTGCATCGACGCCAACGCCGACGGCAAGTGGGGCGACGACGAGCACCATGCGATCGAGGTCACCGCCGTGCAGGGCCGCAACAACGCGTCGGCCGGCGAGCGCAGCAAGCCGGTCGATTGCACGATCGCCCTCGGCGCCGGCAAGCTCGCCGCCAAGGCCTCGTACATGCGCATGGGCGAGAACCCCCCGACGGTCGCGCTGCAGTTCCCCGCCTACCTCGAGGCCAAGGTCAAGGTCGGCGACGTCGAGCGCATCGTCGCGATCGTCGACAAGGACCTCGACGGCTCGTTCGCCGGCAAGGACGACCTGTGGGTGCTGGCCAAGGCCGGCGACCGGCCGGCGATGCCGTTCGCGCTCAGCCAGCTCGGCGAGAAGCGCTTCGTCGACGGCCAACTGGTCGGCATCAAGGTCGAGGCCGGCAACACGGTGAAGGTCACCGCCGCCGCCGCCAAGGGCCCGGACGCGAAGGACGCCGCCGCGCACCGCGAGCGCGTCGAGCACCAGTGGTTCGAGCGCTTCGACAAGGAGCGCGCCGACTTCGTCGCGCAGCGCAAGCTCGACACGACGCGGCCGCGCGCCAAGGCGCCGATCGCGTGGAACTACGTCACGTTCGACGAGGCGATCGAGCTCGGCAAGAAGGCCGGCAAGCCGGTGTTCGTCGACGTCATGGCCTTCTGGTGCGTGTGGTGCTACCGCATGGACTACTACACGTACGTCGACCAGGAGGTCGCCGACGTGCTGGGCACGCAGTTCGTGCCGTGCAAGGTCATCCAGGAACAGGACCTCGCCGGCGACTACGACGTGCTGATGAAGCAGAAGCTGGAGGCCAACGGCATCCCGACGATGGGCATCTTCGGCCTCGACGGCAACGCGCTGCACAAGATCGGCGGCTGGAAGGCCCCGGTCGAGTTCCTCGCCGACCTGAAGCAGGGCGCCGAGGCGTTCGCCGCCGCCAAGGGTAAGTAGCCGCGTCGTCCGCCGCGGCGCAACACCGCCCGGCAGGACGCTGCGCAGGGTCCGCCGCCGCGGGCCGCCGGGTCGACGATCCGGCGGCCCGCGCCCTTTTCCGCGCCGGGCCGGACCCTATCCTCTCCGCCCCGATGCCCGTTCCCCTCATCGACCTGACGCGCGACAAGGCGCTGCTCGCCGAAGTCGAAGCCGCCGTCGTCCGCGTCGTCCGCAGCGGCCAGTACATCCTCGGTCCCGAGGTCGAGAACCTCGAACGCGAGCTGCAGCATTACCTCGGCTGCAAGCACGCGCTGACCATGTCGTCCGGCACCGACGCGCTGCTGGCGCCGCTGATGGCGCTCGGCATCGGCCCGGGCGACGAGGTCGTGCTGCCGACGTACAGCTTCTTCGCCACCGCCGGCGTGGTCGCGCGCGTCGGCGCGACGCCGGTGTTCGTCGACGTCGAGCCGACGTGGCTGAACGTCGACGTGCAGAAGCTCGAGGAGGCCCTGCGGGGCTGCAAGCGGCCGAAGGCGGTGATGGCGGTGCACCTGTTCGGCGCCGCCTTCGACGTCGACGCCGTGCTCGCCGTCTGCCGCAGGTTCTCGGTGCCGCTGATCGAGGACGCGGCGCAGGCGATCGGCACCAAGCACAAGGGCCGCATGGCCGGCGGCGACGGCCTGTGCGCCGGCTGGTCGACGTTCCCGACCAAGAACATGGGCGGCATCGGCGACGGCGGCTTCCTGACCACCAACGACGACGAGTTCGCGGCGACCTGCAGGCTGCTGCGCAACCACGGCCAGGCCGAGCTCTACAAGCACCACAAGATCGGCGGCAACTTCCGCATGGACGCGATCCAGGCGGCAGCACTGCGCGTCAAGCTGCGCGGCATGGAGCAGGTGACCCTGCAGCGGCGCGAGAACGCCGCGCGCTACCGCAAGCTGTTCGCCGTGGCCGAGCTGATGGAGTGGTGCAAGCTGCCGGTCGACACCGACCGCCACGCCTACCACCAGTTCGTGCTGCGCGTGCCGAAGGCCCAGCGCGACCCGGCGATCGCGCACCTGCGCCAGCAGGGCATCGGCTGCGCCGTGTACTACCCGATCCCGTTCCACCGCCAGCCGTGCTTTCAGTACCTCGGTGCCAAGGCCGCGGACTTCCCGGTCGCCGAGCAGGCCGCTGCGGAGGCGCTGGCGCTGCCGATCTTCCAGGGCCTGACCGAGGCCGAGCAGATCGACGTCGTCGGCGCGCTGAAGAAGTTCGTGCGCGGGTGAGCGCCGTGCGTCGCCGTCCGCTGCTGCTGCCGTCGTCGCTGCCGCTGCTGGTCGCGGCCGCGCTCGCCGCCTGCAGCAGCGCGCCAGCACCCTCGCCGGCGCTCGCGCCGGCGACGCGGGCCGCAATGCCGACCGCGACGCCGACCGCCGAGGTCGGCGCGCCGGCCGGAGCCGCGGCGGCCGCGCCGGCCACCGCCGCCGATCGCGCGGCGACCCCGCCGGCGATCGCCGGGAGCGAAGGCGAAGCGCCCACTGCGCCCGCCGACGCACCCGCTCCGCCCGCGGCCGTCGCCTTCACGCCGCCGCGCCTGCAGCTGCCGCCGCGCAACGTGCGCACGTCGGGCAGCGCGCTCGCTGCGCAGTGGGGCCGCCTGCCGCTCGCCGAGCGCGAGTTGCGCGTGCAATCGCAGTTCACCGCCGGCAACGTGCCCGCGCGGCTCGCCAACCTCGCGCCGGTGACGATCTCCGAGGAGATCGACGGCGAATGGCGCACGGTCACGGTCTGGGTGACGCCGGACTACTTCGCCATCGGCACCGACGAGGACGACCTGCGCATGCCGCTGTCGCCGGCGACCGCGCAGTGGCTGTGCGACCAGCTCGACTGCGCGCTGCCGACGGCGCGGCTCGTCGACGCGATCTGGCTGCAGGCCCGCCACAAGGTGACGCCGCAGCCGATCAGCCCCAAGCAGCACGACATCGCCTCGCTGCCGGTGTTCGCCCTGCACGACCGCATGGTCGACGCGCAGACCGCGCGCGAGCCGGGCGACGCGCTCGTCGCCGGCCACAAGAAGGACGTCGTGCTGTCGACGCTGCTGCAGGAGTGGCCGGACCGCGTCGTGCTGTACGGCTGGCACCGCCGCGACGGCACGCCGATCCAGCCCAAGTCGAAGGCGCACACGACGCCGCACGTCGACTACAGCCACGGCATCCGCCTCGTTGCGCGCACGGTCCTGCTCGACGGCCGGCCGACGACGCTCGACGCCGTGCTCGCCGACCCGCGCCTCTGCGCGCTGCTCAGCGACGAAGGCCCGCTGCCGGCGGCGCGTTATCCCGCCGCGCCGGTCGCCGGCGGCGGCGGCGCCGGCCGCTGACCGCTGCGCAGCAGCGCGCCGGCGACCGCCGCGCCGACGACGTTGAGCACGCAGTCGCGCACCGCGTCGAAGGCATCGCGCGGGTCGGCGGGCCAGAGCCACTGGCCGAGTTCGTGCAGCAGCGTGATCGCCAGCGGCACGCCGAGCGCGATCGCCGTCAGCGCACGCCGGGCGGCGGGCCGGTGCGCGCGGTGCAGGCCCAGGCACAGGCCGGTCGCCAGCGTCGTCGCCAGCAGGCCGCACGAGTGCAGCGCCCAGTCGCGCATCGCCGCCTGGAACGGCCACGGGAACAGCACGAAGTGCGTCGCCAGCGTCGTGCAGCCGGCGAGGCCGAGCACGCCGACGGCGATCAGCAACCGCGCGCGCGACAGCGCCGGCACGGGCGCCTCCGGCGGCGGGCGGCGGCGGCGCGGCGACGGCTCGCCGGTTGGCGGCGCGACGGCGGGCGCAGCGGCGCGGCCAGCAGCCCCTGCGGCGCGTTGCTCCATCGCCGGCTCAGCGCACGTAGCGGTACGAGCCGCCGTTCTCGGCCGCCAACCGCTTGCACAGGTTGCTGTCGATGCCGATCGCGATGCAGTGGATGACGATCTGGCGCGTGCGGTTCCAGCGCCGGATCTCGTCGAGGATGCCCTCGACGTCCTTGATGCGGCCGGCCGACGGCTCGCCGTCGGTCAGCAGGTAGATCGTGTCGACGTCCTGGTCGACGAACGCCTTCTCCAGCGCGTCGAAGATGTTGGTGCTGCCGACCATGCCGAAGCGCCGCACGGCGGCGACGAGGTCGGCGCGGTTGGTGGCGTCGAGCGGGCGCAGCGCGTCCCACAGCGGATGCACCTCCGAGCCGTAGCTGACGACGTTGACGCGGTGCTCGGCCGGCAGCGCCTCGACGACGCGCACCAGCTGCGCCTTCGCCTCGTCGAGGCGGGTGCGCTTGCGGTCGGTGCCGACCTTCTCGTTCATCGAGCCGCTGCGGTCGACGAGGAAGGCGATGCGGTTGCTGACCACGGGGATGTCGTGGTACGCGACCGTCTTGCCGCCGCCGCTCGTGCCGCCGGCCTTGATGGTGTCGGGGTGCGGCAGGGCGAAGCCGACGTGGTTCTTCTGCCACCACGCGTCCCACTCCTTGCGCGAGAAGCAGCGCGTCGCGGTGTGCGCGAACAGCGCCTGGTCGAGCTCGGCGCCGAGCCGCCCGTCCTCCTTGCCGTAGCGGCCGATCAGCAGCGGGATCGACGCCGCGTCGCGGTGCTTGGCTAGGTAGCGGAAGGCGAGCGAACGCACCTCCCACTGCTTGTGGCCGACGCTCTCCTGCGCCGTCGTGATGCCGGCGTCGGAGCCGATCTCCAGCAGCAGCTGCAGGCCGAGCACGCGCTCCTCCTGGCCCTTGCCGGCCGCGAGCAGCGCGAGGTCCTGCTGCCACGTCGGGTCCTTGCTCAGCAGCGTGTGCAGGCTGGCGGCGAGTTCGATCGCCTTCTTCTTGCCGGCGCGCAGATCGGCGCGGATGCGTTCGACCAGCGGCCGCACCGCCTCGACCGGAGCCTGCGCCAGCAGCAGCCGCGCGGCCTCGCGGCTCGCCGGCGTGCCGTCGTCGAGGCCCTTCTGCACCAGGAACTTCAGCAGCGCGGCGTCCTCGGCGACGGCGGGCGCGGCGGCGACCAGGGCGCGGCGCACGACGTCGCCACCGAGGCTGCCGTAGCGCAGCAGCACGGGATAGAGGTCGGGGTCGCCGCAGCGCGCGAGGCCGCCGACCATCTCGGCGGCGACCGCCGGGCGCGGCTCGCCGACGATGCGCTCCAGCATGTCGACGGCGAGGCCCTTGCCCTGCTCGTGCTTCTCGACGCACAGCTGCCGCCACGCCACCGCCGCGGTCTCCAGGTCGCCGTCGCCGCGCACCAGCTGCACGCGCGCGGCGCTGACCGGGGCCACGCGCTGCACCGGCTCCATCTGCCGCAGCAGCCGCAGACGGTCGGGCATCGGGCCCTTGAGCAGCAGCGGCGCCAGTCCGCGCAGCGCGCGATCGAGCTTGCTGCGCACGAGCGCCGTCGCGATCGCGTCGCGCTGGACCGGCGGCACGACCTCGGGCAGCGCGCCGACGAGCGCGAGCAGTTCGTCGACGGCCGCGTCGCCCTGGCGCGCCACCGCGCCGGCGGCGTTGATGCGCGCCGGCAGCGGCGCCTTCTCGCGCGCCATCAGCGCCATCAGGTCGGGCTTCAGCTCCGGCCGCGCGACCTTGCCGATGCCTTCGACCACCGACGTCGCGAACGGCGTGTCGCCGACGACGGCCAGTTCGGCGCGCAGGAACGCGGTGGCTTCCGGATGGTCGATCTCGCCGAGCCAGACGATCGCCTTCTGTCGCTGCGCCAGCTTCTTCGGGTCGCCCTTCAGCGCCTCGTATGCGGCGATCGCGCTGCGCACCTTCTCGGCCGGATCCTGGACGAGGTCGAGGACCTGGGCCGGCGCGAACGCGGCGGCCACGGCGATGACGAGGCAGGCAAGGGTGGTGCGGCGGCGGAACACGGGTCCGAACAGGGGCCCACGTTGTAACCGTCGCGGCGGCCGCGTGCAGGCCCGAAGGGCCCCGGCGGGGTCGCTCCGGCAGGGTCCGCGCCGCGCGACGGCACGGTCGACGGCCGGACCGTCGCCGCGGCGGCAGCGACCTCAGACCGTCTGGAAGCCGCGGTCGAGCAGCGCCCGCGCTGCCGATTCGATCGCCTCGGGGCGGTCGAGTTCGCCGCCGAGGAGCTTCTTCAGCGCCCCTGCGACGACATCCTGGCGGTCGCCGCCGGCCGTGCGCGCGCGCTCGGCGAGGCCGGCGACGGACGCCGCACTGGCGCGGCTCGCGCTGCTGATCTGCGCGCTGTCCCGCGGCGCGGCGGGGATCAGCACGTCGCGCGACGTCTCGGCCTTCTTCGACCGGTCGCTCGCGCGTTCGACGCTGCCCTGACTGCCTACGGTGCGGATGTCCATCGGGTCTCCTGCGGGTTCCTGCCCGGATCATCGGCAGCCGCGGCGGCGACTTGAGAGGGCGTGTCGAAAAACCGCGATGCGCGCGAAGTCCCGTTGCCGTCGGCGACGGCAACTCATGCCGGGTGGCAGGACCTGCCGATAGCTCCGACGGCAAGTCCTGCCGATCGACGCACAACGCGCCACCCCCGACGAATGCCCGGCCCCAGTGGCCGCGCGATCGGCGGCGGATGGCACGCGCGGTGCTCGGTGCGGATGGGACGAGAAGGATCGAAGCGATGTTGACCACCGTGAACGGACGGATCGAGGCGGACCCGATGGCGTTCCCGCGCGCAGCCCACCCGGCTGACCGCGGCGACGCCTTCGCGAACGTGCTCGACGCCGCCCTCGGCGAGGCCGAGGGGCCCGGTCGCGTCGATCCGCGCACCGTCGAGGACCGCCGCGTCGACGACGTCGATGGCGACGTCCCGGCCGACGCCGACGAACTCGCCGCCGCCGCGCGCGACGACGCGTCGGCGACCCGCGCCGACCATGGCGACGACGCCGGCTTCGCGACGCTGCCGACCGACGCCGGCGAGGTCGACGCCACGGCCACGGCTGACGGCAACGGCACGCCCGGACTCGCGGTCGCCGACCAGAGCCTCGCCGACCGCGGCAACGCCGCGCGCCGCGAGGCGGGCGAGGGCGAACCGACGGCGCGCGCGGCCGCCCGACCTTCGGTCGAGCCGCTGCTCGCCGCCGTGCTCCATGCGGGTCCGGTCGGCCAGGCCGCGCCGGCCCCCATCGCGGTCACCGGGGCGAACGGCAACGCCACGGGCGCGATCGGCGCCACCCGCGCCGTCGACGCGCCGACGCCGGGCGCACAGTTGCCGGCGCTGCGGCCGCAGACGCCGCTGGCCGGCGCCGCCGTCACCGGCAGCTACCGCACCAACAACGCCGCGAGCGCCGAACTGCTGGCGCAGGCGCGCGACTCGGTCTTCCAGCAGATCCTCGTCAAGCTCGGCAACGACGGCGGCGGCGAGATGCGCCTCGTGCTGCAACCGCCGGACCTCGGCCAGCTCGACCTGCGGCTCGTCATGGACCAGGGCAATCGCCTGAGCCTGACCATCGCCGCCGAGCGCCAGGACATGGCGCAACTGCTGCAGCGCCATCTCGACGAACTCAAGCAGACCCTGCAGCAGGCCGGCCTCGACGTCGCCGGCGCAGAGGTGCAGACGCGCAGCGAATACGAGCGCCAGCGGCGCGAGCAGGACGCCGCGCCGCAGGGCGCCGTCGCCGCCGCCGAACCGGCGCCGACCGGCTTCTCCGACTCCACCCGTCCGCGCGGCTTCCTCCGCGCCGACGGACTCGACTTCTGGGCCTGAAGGAACACGCCATGAACACGACCGGCATCAACTCCCTCTCCACCAGCAACGGCAACGCCGTCATGGGCACGCGTGCCGCGACCATGGGCGACAACCCGTTCCTGACGCTGCTGACCACGCAGCTGCGCAACCAGACGCCGCTGGAGCCCGTCGACAACGAGAGCTTCATGAACCAGATGGCGAGCTTCACGACCATGCAGGAGCAGCGCGACCTGAACGGCAACCTGCTCAAGCTGCTCGACTTCCAGGGCGTGCTGGCGCGCGTGCAGGGCCTGAGCCAGGGCAGCGCGCTGCTCGGCAAGGAAGTCAGCTACGCCGGCGACGGCGGTGTCGAGGCCAGCGGCCGGGTCGAGTCGGTGTTCGTCGCCGAGACCGGCGAAGTGCGACTCAAGCTCGACGGCGACCGCACGATCGACCTGCGCGCGGTGCTCGCCATCCGCCAGGGCACGGGCGGTGGCTCGAACAACGGCACGGGCAGCGGCACTGGCAGCGGCACGGGCAATGCCGGCGCCAACGGTGGCGCCGCCGCCGCGCCGGCGACCGCCAACGCCACGCTCGGCGGCAGCGAACCCGCGAGCGGCCTCGCCGGCGCCGCGGCGACCGCCGGCAATGCCGCGAGCAGCACCGCCGGCGCGGTCGGCAACGCCGCCAACGCCGCCAAGACCGCCCTCGGCAACGTCGCGGCCTTCGGCGCCAGCTGATCCCAGTCCACCACCCGCGCACCCAACCGCACGTTCACCATGGTCACCACCGCGCTCTACACGGGACTGTCGGGCCTGCGCGCCCACCAGACCTACATCGACGTCATCGGCAACAACCTCGCCAACGTCAGCACCGCCGGCTTCCGCGGCTCGCGCGCCACGTTCAGCGACCTGATGAGCTTCACGGTGCGCTCGGGCAGCGCGCCGATCGGCACGCTCGGCGGCCAGAACCCGTACCAGATCGGCACGGGCACGCTGATGGGCACGATCGACACCAACACCAACCAGGGCACGCTGCAGGACACCGGGCGCTCGCTCGACCTCGCGCTGCAGGGCCGCGGCTTCTTCACGCTGACCGACGGCAACCAGAACTTCTACAGCCGCGTCGGCAGCTTCGGCATCGACGCCAACCGCAACCTCGTCGACCTGCGCAACGGCATGCGCGTCGTCGACTCGACCGGCGGCGTCATCTCGGTGCCGGCGACCGACACGCTGGCGGCGCAGCCGACCAGCCGCATCGCCTTCCAGGGCAACCTGCCGGCGACCGTCACCGGCCCGCTGGCCGAGGTCGTCGAAGGCGGCAGCGGCCTCAAGGCGGGCAATCCGGCCGCCAAGACCGCGACCGCCGGCGGCGCCAGCGCGCCGCTGTTCGACCTGACGGCGTTCGCCGGCCGCTCGGTCCTCGTCTCGGTCAACGGCGGCGCGCAGCAGACGATCACCTTCCCGTCGGCGACGTTCGGCGGCGCGCCGGTGCCGGCGTCGACGGTGGCGGCGGCGTTCACCGTCGCCGGCCTCCAGGTCGGCGCCAACGACGCGGCCGGCACGATCCAGTTCGGCACCGTGCGCCTGGGCGCCTCGGCGTCGCTGAAGTTCGACGACGGCCCGCAGGCGAACGGCCTGCTGCAGGCGATGGGCCTCAACGCCCAGCTCGTCAGCGGCACGGAGTCGACCGCCGTCAGCACGACCGACCTCGCGGGCCTGACCGCGCGCCTCACCGCCTACACGGCCGGCGACCAGATCGCCGTCAGCGGCACCAACCCGGACGGCTCGGTGTTCTCCGACACGTTCGTCTACGGCGCCGCCAACGACGGCACCACGCTCGCCGACCTCGTCGCCTTCATCAACAGCACGATCGACCCGGCCCAGGGCACCGCCGAGCTGACCGCCGACGGCAAGATCCGCCTGTCCGCCGACCAGAAGGGCGAGGCGACGCTGAGCCTGTTCCTCGGCGACGCCACCGGCAACGCCGGCAAGACCAGCTGGCCGAGCTTCGTCGTCAGCCAGCAGGGCACGGACGCCGACTCGGCGACGACCTCGATCGACGTCATCGACTCGATGGGCCGGACGCACCCGGTGACGCTGACCTTCACGCGCGACCTCGTCGACCAGGACGTCTGGTCGATGGTCGCGACCACCGAGGATCCGACCGCGACGATCACGCAGGGCTCGATCGGCCAGATCCGCTTCAACGACGACGGCTCGTTCAACGTCATCGGCGGCGGCAGCAACACGCTGCAGTTCCAGTGGACCGGCATCACCGCCGCGCAGGACGTGCGCATCGAGCTCGGCACGTCGGGCACGTTCGACGGCGTGGCCCAGCTCGGCAACAACGCGACGATCGCCGCCGTCGACCAGGACGGCTACCTCGCCGGCACGCTGCTCAACGTCGGCTTCGACACCGACGGCCGCCTCGTCGGCTACTACAGCAACGGCCAGAACAGCTCGATCGCGCAGCTGCGCGTCACGATGTTCACCAACGAGGCGGGCCTGCAGCGCGTCGGCGACACGCTGTTCGCCGGCTCGCCGAACTCGGACGACCCGATCGCCACCACCGCCAACGCCGCCGGCGCCGGCACGGTGCGCGCCGGCAAGCTGGAGAACAGCAACGTCGACATCTCGCGCGAGTTCGTGAACCTGATCGAGGCGCAGCGCGGCTTCCAGGCCAACTCGCGCATCATCACGACGACCGACGAGATCCTCGCCGAACTCATGAACATCGTGAGGTGATCGTGGCCGACTACGCCGAGACGTCCCTGGTGCGCGGCCTGTCGTTCCTCGCGGAGCGGCAGGCGGCCATCGCCAACAACCTCGCCAACGTCGACAGCTCGGCGTACAAGCGCCGGCTGTCCGTCGCGCAGCCGCAGCGCGGCTTCGACTCGATGCTCGGCCGCGAGATGGAGTCGATCGCCTACGCCGAGCGCGTCGACCGCCAGGCCGGCACCCTGCGCGAGACCGGCCACCAGTTCGACGTCGCCCTCGACGCCAAGGACTGGCTGCGCGTCCAGGACGACCAGGGCAAGACGTTCTACACGCGCAACGGCCAGCTCCAGGTCGGCGTCAACGGCTACCTGCAGACGCGGACCGGCCGGCAGGTCCTCGACGCCGCCGGCCAGCCGATCTCGCTCGGCAACGCCGAGACGCTGCCGCCCGAGATCCGCATCTCGCCCAACGGCACGATCAGCAACCCCGCCAACAACCAGACGTGGGGGCCGATCGGGCTGGTGCAGATCCCCGAGCCCGACGCGCTGCTGCCCGTCGGCGGCGGCCTCTACGTCGATCCCGCGAACCAGCGCACGACCACCGGCGGCGACGGCGTGCAGCAGGGCTTCCTCGAGGGCAGCAACGTCGACAGCCTGCAGGAGCTCGTCGCGATGATCACCGTCGAACGCAACTTCGCGGCCACGCAGCGCGCGCTCACCGGGCTCGGCCGCATCAAGGACAACCTCGTCTCCAACATCCTCAGGTAACGGCCATGCTGAAGAGCCTCTACACGACCGCCACGGGCATGCGCGCCCAGCAGACCATGGTCGACATGATCGCGAACAACATCGCGAACGTGAACACGACCGGCTTCAAGAAGTCGCAGGCCTCGTTCGAGGACCTGCTGTACGTCACGCAGCAGTCGCCCGGTCTCGCGCGCGGCACCGGCACCGACGCGCTGCCGATCGGCGTGCAGATCGGCTCGGGCACGCGCCTGAACGGCACGACCAAGATCTACTCCAGCGGCACGCTGGAGGGCACCGAGCGCTCGCTCGACGTCGCGATCGACGGCGACGGCTTCTTCGCCGTGCTGATGCCGGACGGGACGACCGCGTACACGCGCAACGGCAACTTCCAGGTCAACGCCACCGGCCGGCTCGTCACCTCCGAAGGCAACATCCTCGTGCCCGAGATCACGCTGCCGCAGGACGTGCTGGAGGTGTCGATCGACCCCGAGGGCCGGGTCAACGTGCGCACGGCAGCGAATCCGGAGCAGACGCAGCAGCTCGGCCAGCTGCAGCTGCACCGCTTCGTCAACCCGAGCGGCCTGCTGGCGCTCGGCGCCAGCGTGCTTCGCCCGACGGAGGCGTCGGGCCAGCCGATCACCGGCCAGCCCGGCCAGCTCGGCCTCGGCATGCTGCGCTCGGGCTTCCTCGAGCGCAGCAACGTCCAGATCGTCAACGAACTGGTCAACCTGATCGTCGCGCAGCGCGCCTACGAGGTGAACAGCCGCGCGATCCAGGCCAGCGACCAGATGCTGTCGACCGCGACCAACATCGGCCGCTGACCGCAGGCGACCGCCCCCGCGCCGCCGCAACCAACCCACGCACGGAAGAAGGAACCCCGACATGAAGCTCCTCGCGATGCTCTGCGCCTTCGCCCTCGCCGTCACCGGCGGCGGCGGCGGCGACGACAAGGACAAGGCGGTCACCGCCGTCAAGCTGCGCCACGCCGCCTCGGTGCGCGGCCTGGAGGTCACCATCGGCGACCTGTGCGAGCTGCCCGGCGACGCCGCCGGCGCGGCGCTGGCGCGCGTGCGCTTCGGCGCGGCGCCCAACCACGGCTTCACGCGCACGGTCGCGCGCACCGACGTCGTGCAGGCGCTCGCCGCCGCCGGCGTCGACCTGACCAAGGTCAAGGTCGAGGGCGCCGACGAGGCGCTGCTGCAGACCGTGCACGTCGAGGTCTCCGGCCAGGAGCTGCTGGAGGCGGCCACCGCCGCGCTGCAGGCGCAGCTGGACGTCGAGGGCGGCGACGTCGAGTTCGAGCCGAACGGCGCGACCCGCGTCGTGCACGCGCCGCCCGGCCGCCAGAGCCAGGACCTCAGCGCGCGCCTGCGCGGCGCCCGCACCGGCGTGAACTCCGCCGTCGTCGAAGTCGACGTGGTGGTCGACGGCGTGTCGTTCCGCAAGGTGCCGGTGGCCTTCCGCCTGCAGCGCTTCCACAACCTGCTGAAGACGGTCGGCACGGTGCGCGCCGGCACGCCGCTGGGCCCGGACTCGCTCGCGCTCGTGCGCGAGCCGTTCGACCAGCAGACCGCGCTCTACCTCGACCGCATGGACCAGATCGAGGGCCTCGTCGCGGCGCGCAACCTGCAGCCCAACCAGCGCCTCACGCTCGGCGACGTCGCGCTGCCGGCCGCCGTGCACCGCGGCGACGTCGTCACCGTGGTGCTGACCCGCGGCCGCGTGAAGGTCACCGCCCGCGCCATCGCCAACCACGACGCGCCGCTCGGCGGCCGCGTCACGCTGACCAACGCGCAATCGCGCGCCACCCTCACCGGCGTCGTCCAGGGGCCTGGCCTCGTGGTGGTGCCGCAATGACCATGACCAACCGCCTCGTCCCCGCCGTCGGCCTGCTGGCCGTCCTCGCCGCGCCCGCCGCGGCGCAGAATCCGTACGTGCGCGCCGGCGCCCAGATCGGCGTCGTCGCCGACCTGCGCGCCCGCAACGTCGGCGACATCCTGACCATCACGATCCAGGAACAGCACAGCGTCAAGAACCAGGAGCAGGTGCAGCGCCGCGCCGACTCGTCGCTGGCCGCCCGCCTGGAGGCGTACTCGCTGAGCGAGGACACCTTCAAGACGACGCTGCCGCGCATCGACGTCCGCAAGGAGAGCGACTTCCAGGGCGAGTCGCGGCAGAACTCCGGCAGCGAGGTGCGCGCCAGCATCGCCGTCGTCGTCGTCGACGTGCAGCCCAACGGCAACCTCGTCGTCGCCGGCACGCGCAGCGTCACCGTCAACGACGAGACCCGCACGCTGCGCATCAGCGGCCTCGTGCGCGGCCTCGACGTGACGCCGATGAACACCGTCGGCAGCGCGCTGGTGGCCGACGCGCGCATCTCGATCCTCGGCGAAGGCGGCGGCGTGCGTCAGGTGACGCGCGGCCCCGTCGGCGCCATGTTCGACACGCTGATCTGGGCCTGCTGGCCGTTCTGAGGCATCCCATGCGCATCCTGCCGTTCCTGCTCCTGCTCGCGTCCTGGTCGCCGGCCCAACAACGGCCGGCCGGCCCGGTCGTGCCCCCCGGCGGCCCCGGCGCTGCGCCCGCCGCGCCGACGCCGCCGCCGGTGCAGGAGGTCGCCATCCGCCAGAACAGCGCCGGCGAGACCATCCTGATGCCGCGCATCCGCAACGTCACGCGGCTGCACAACAGCATGCCGCACCAGCTGATCGGCATCGGCGTGGTGACCGGCCTGCCGAAGACCGGCTCCAGCGACCGCGGCACGCGGCAGGCGATCCTCAACGTCGTCCGCCAGCTCGGCATCAACCTGACGATGGCCGACGTCGTCGGCGGCTCGACCGCCCTCGTCAGCCTCAGCTGTTCCCTGCCGCCGTTCGGCAAGCAGGGCCAGCTGATGGACGTCAAGGTCGAGGCCATCAGCGACGCCGAGTCGCTGCGCGGCGGCGAACTGCTGCGCGCCGAGCTGCGCGGCGTCGACGGCCGCACCTACGTCGTGGCGCAGGGCCCGGTCGTCACCGCCGGCTTCGCCGCCTCGGGGCAGGCCGCGTCGGTCAAGGTCAACCCGAGCACGACCGGCTGGGTGCCCAACGGCGGCATCGTCGTGCTGGAGGAGAACACGCAGTTCTTCAGCGAGTCCGGCGCGCTGGAGCTGCAGGTGCTCAATCCGAGCCCGTTCAACGCCACGTCGATCGCCGCCGGCATCGCCATGGCGCTCGAGGGCACGGCCGCCAAGGTCAGCGCCGTCGATCCCGCGCTCGTGCGCATCGAGCTGACCGACGCCGACCGCAACAACGAGAACGCGCTGCGGCTGCTCAACCTCGTCGGCAACGTGCGCGTGCAGGTCGAGAACCCGGCCAAGGTCATCATCGACCAGGCCAGCGGCACCGTGCTCGCCGGCGAGGGCGTGCTGATCAGCCCCTGCGTCGTCGGCCTGTCCGACCTGACGATCACGATCGTCGAGGAGGAGCAGGTCTCGCAGCCCAACGCGTTCGCGCAGGGCACGAGCGAACGCGTGGCCCGCACGCGCATCGAGGCGACCACGACCAACACCGAGCTCAAGAAGCTCGGCGGCGGCGCCACCGTGTCGGACCTGCTGAGCAACCTCAAGACGCTCGGCCTGACGCCGGTGCAGCTGATCCAGGTGTTCCAGTCGCTCGACCAGGGCGGCTTCCTGCAGGCGACGCTGGAGGTGCGCTGATGGACGCCCTGCGGCCCGTCGGCCCGCTGCGCAGCGGCGCTTCGCAGACGCTCGGCGACCCCGAGCGCGCGCGCGCCGCGCAGACGGCCGCGCAGTTCGAGCAGATCTTCGTCCGCACCATGGTGCAGAGCCTGCGCGCCACGTCCTCGCTCGGCGAGGGCGGCGGCATGTTCGGCGAAGGCCCGGGGTCGGACACGTTCGGCGACTGGTTCGACGCGAACCTGACGGAACAGATCACGCGCACCAGCCGCATCGGCATCGAGGAGACCCTGCTGGCCGACCTCGAGCGCCATGGCCAGATTCCCAAGGACCTGGGCGCCCGCACGCAGGCCGCGCGCAACGCGGCGAGCGGCGGCGTCCTGCGCGCCGCCGAGGCGCAAGGAGGGCTCGATGTCGTTCTCTGAGGACTGTCGCGATCTGCAACGCTCGTTCGAGCGGTCCGAGACGCTGCTCGGGGCCATGCTCGCCCACCTGCAGCGGCGCCGCGCCGCCTGGGTGTCGGCGCGCCCCAGCACGCTGGCGCCCGAGCCCGAGCTCGAACGCCTGGGCCAGGACCTCGCGCGCGAGGAATCGGCGCGCGACGCGCTGGTGACGCGGCTGCGGCAGGCCTTGCCGGCGCTGCACGCCAGCGCGCCGGGCCCGCTGCACGTCAACGTCACGCGGATCGCCGCGGCCATGCCCCCGGAGGACGGCCGCGGCCTGCGCGCGGTCGCCGACCGCGTGCTCGCGCTCGCCCGCTCGGTGCGAACGGAGGTAACGCTCGGACAGCGCCTCGTCCGATATGCCCAGGAAGCCCTGCGCGCGGCGGTCCCGACCCCGCGCGCGCAGCCGCCGGGTTACGACCGGTCGGCGCGGCTGGCCACGGCCAGCGGCGCCGCCGGATCGTTGCTCGACGGCCGGGCGTGACGGCGACACAGGCAAAGGAGAACCCCCATGACCCTCGGCTTCGGTTTCGACGCAGGTCTTCGCGCGCTGCAGGCGGCGCGCTTCGGCATGCAGACCGCCGGCAACAACGTCGCCAACGCCAACACCGCCGGCTACACGCGCCAGCGTGTCGAGCTGGCGGCGGCCCAGCCCTTCGGCGTCGGCGGCACGCTGCAGATCGGCTCCGGCGTCGACGTGCGCGGCATCACGCGGCTCGTCGACGACGGCCTCGAACGGCGGCTGCAGATGCAGATGGGCATGGTCGGCGCGGCGGAGGTCGATGCGTCGCGCCTGCGCGCGATCGAGTCGATACTCGGCGAACCCGACGCGGGCTTGAGCGGATCGCTGTCCGACATCTTCGGCGCGCTCGACCAGCTCCGCACCGATCCGGGCAGCCGGTCGCTGCGCGGCGGGCTCGTGCAGGCCGGCATGGCCCTGGGCCAGGAGTTCCGCACCGTCGCCTCGCGCCTCGGCGAACTCGCCGGCACGACGTTCGACGAGGTCCGCGGCCTCGTGCGCGTGGTCAACGACCGCGCCGCCACGATCGCCTCGCTGAACCAGCAGATCATCGCCGCCGAGGCCTCGGGCGCGACGGCCAACGACCTGCGCGACGCGCGCGCGCAGCAGCTGAAGGAACTCGGCAAGCTGGTCGACGTGCGCGGCCTCGAGCGCGACAACGGCAGCCTCGACGTGCTCGTCGGCGGCCACCAGCTCGTCGCCGGCGACCGCACCACCGCGCTCGCGGTCGGCAAGGCCGCCGACGGCGACACCAGGCTGCTGGTCGGCAAGGCCGACGCCGGCGCCAACCTGAAGGGCGGCCGCATCGGCGCGCTGCTGGCGCAGGAGAAGGCCGGTGTGCCGGGCCTCGCGTCGCGCATCGACGACCTCGCGCGCAACACCATCCTGGAGTGGAACCGCGTACACACGACCGGCATGCCCGGCTCGGGGCCGTTCCGTTCGCTGACGTCGGCCTACGGCGCGCAGGACAACGACGAGGACGGCCAGCGCGGCGACGAACTGCTGGCGCAGGCCGGCCTGCCGTTCGACGTCGCCAAGGGCGACCTCTACGTCAGCGTCACCAACACCGCGACCGGCGAGTTCGAGCGCACGCGGATCGCGATCGACCCGGCGGCGACGACGCTCGACGACCTCGCCGCCGCGCTCGACGGCATCGACAACCTGACCGCGAGCGTCGATCCCACCGGCCGGCTGCGCATCAGCGCCGCGAACGGCTACGGCTTCGACTTCTCGTCGCGCCTCGACGCGACGCCGGACGCGCGCGGCACGTTCGGCGGCACGCAGCCCGTGCTCGGCAGCTCGCTCGCCGGCCCGTACGACCTCGCCGACGCGGCGTTCCCGATGCAGTTCGTCGTCGACTCCGGCGTGGCCGGCGGCACGACGAGCACGCTGGTCACCCTGAACGTCGGCGACTTCCGCGACGTCGCCAACGCCACCGCCGAAGAGCTGGCGGCGGCGATCAACCGCCAGCTCGGCACCAACGGCACCGCGCAAGCCGTCGGCGGGCGCCTCGTGCTGCAGGGTTCGCAGGCCGGCGCTTCGGGCGTGCTGTCGCTCGCCAACGTCGCGCCCCCGCCGGCCGACGCGCTGGCGGCGCTCGGCCTGCCGACGGTGACGGCGACCGGACGCGCCTTCGCGCTGCCGGTGACCGTCGGCGGCGCCTACACCGGCGCCACGAACCGCCAGTTCACCTTCGTGCCCGAAGGCGACGGCACGATCGGCATGACGCCGGACCTGCGCGTGCGGGTGCTCGACGAGACGGGCAACCTCGTCACCACGCTCGACGTCGGCCAGGGCTACGAACCGGGCGACCCGATCGCCGTCGCCGACGGCATCACCGTCGCCTTCGGCGCCGGCGCGATCTCGGCGACCCAGGGTCAGGCGTTCGCCGTCGACGCGCTCGCCGACAGCGACACGACCGACGCGCTGGTCGCGCTCGGCCTCAACTCGTTCTTCCTCGGCTCGTCGGCGGCCGACATGACGGTCAACCCCGACATCGTCGCCAACCCCGACCGCCTCGCCGCCGGCATCAGCGCCGCCGCGAGCGACGCCGACAACCTCGCCCGGCTGGCTTCGCTGCGGCAGGCGGACCTCGACGCCCTCGACGACACGTCGATCGAGGACTTCTGGAACAACGTCGTCGGCGACGTCGGCTTCGACGTGGCCGCCGCGACCACGGCGCTCGGCGCGCAGGAGTCGCTGCTGGCGCAGCTGCAGACCGAACGCGAGTCGATCTCCGGCGTCAACATCGACGAGGAGATGGTCGACCTGATGCGCTTCCAGCAGTCGTACGAGGCGGCGGCGCGCTTCCTGTCGGTGGCGCAGGAGATGACCGACACCCTCATCAACCTCGGCAGGTGAGCCCATGAGCATCCGCATCACGCAGGGCACGATGTTCAGCCGCGCGGTCGCCGACGTGCAGCGCGGCCTGCAGCGCACGTCGCTGCTGCAGCAGCAGATCGCCACCGGCCGCCGCGTGCTGCGGCCGTCCGACGATCCGGTCGCGATGCTGCAGATCACGCCGCTGCGCGGCGACATCGCGCGGCTGGAGCAGCTGCGCGACAACACGTTCCTCGCGCGCGAGACGCTGGACACGACCGCCAGCTCGCTGGAGGACGCCAGCGAAGTGATGCAGCGCGCCCGCGAGCTGACGATGCAGGCGAGCAACGGCACGCTCAGCCAGAGCGACCGCGCGAGCATCGCCGCCGAACTCGACCAGCTGCTCGGCCAGATGCTGGGCGTCGCCAACAGCAAGCGCGGCGACCGCTACCTGTTCGGCGGCACCGCCGACGACGGCCAGCCCTTCGAGCTGGTCCAGCGCAACGGCCGCTCGACCGTGGCGTATCGCGGCAACCGCGAGACGCTCGGCATCGACGTCGCGCCCGGCGTGAAGACCAACCTCAACATCCCGGGCAACATGGTGTTCCAGGCCCGCGACCGCGGCGCCACGACGCTGACGCCGCTGCCCAACACGACCGCGACCGGCGCACAGCCGGTGGTGGGCGGCTCGAACGCGATCGGCTTCCAGCGGCTCGACGTCACCTGGGGCGGGCTGACCGCCGATCGGCCGCCGACGGTGACGGCCGGCAACGGCGCGACCACCGCGCTCGGACCGCTGAGCTACGCCTTCGACACGGTCGCCGGCACGCTGAGCGTCGGCGGCGGCGCGCCGGTGCCCATCCCGGTGAGCGACGGCACGTTCACAACCGCCGACGGCCGGACGATCTCGCTGACGGTCACCGGCGCGCCGCCGACGACCAGCGGTTCGTTCACCTCGGTGGCCCGGCTCTCGACCGATGGCGGCGAGTCGGTCGCCATCGTCGACGACTTCACGCAACCGACCGCGACCGTGGTCAGCGCCCTCGACGGCCTGACGCTCTACGTCGACCCGCGCGGCATCACCCGGACGGGCGCCGAGGAGGTCAAGCACGAAGGCACCTTCGACGCCTTCACGACGCTGATCTCGCTGCGCGACCTGCTGCGCAACGACAACGGCCTGCCCGACGCCGACGTGCAGTCGCGGCTCAGCGGCATGCTGTCGGAGGTCGACGGCGCGCTCGACGCCGTGCTCGACGGCACGCGCGAGGTCGGCTTCCGGTCGGCGAGCATGGAGGCGCTGCGCAACCGCGTCGAGGACCTGTCGTCGTCGCGCCAGGACACGCTCTCGCGCCTCGAGGACACGGACATCACCGAGGCGATCCTGCGCCTGCAGCAGCAGGACATCAGCTACCAGGCGGCGCTGCAGATCAGCGCGCGCGTGGTGCAGACCAACCTCACCGGCTTCCTGCGCTGACCGCCATGGACCACCCAGCCCCGATCGGCACGGTTGGCGCGACCGGCGCGACCGCGAGCCAGGCGCCCGCCGCGCCGCCGCCGTCGCCGGGCTTCCAGGCGCTGCTCGAACGCCTCGGCCGCCACCTGCCGTCGGCGCGGCCGACGACGCCGGTCCGCGACGCCGACGAACTGCGCGCCGCCGTCGCCGAAGCCGACGCCAGCTTCACCACCGCCATGGACCTGCGGCGCCGGCTCGAAGAGGCGTTCCGCGCGCACCAACGATGACCCTCCTCGCGCCCCATGCCGCGCGCGAGGTCGATCGCGCCGCCGTGCAGCACTGGCTGCCGCAGCTCGGTCGATGGCTGCTGCCGCCGGACGCTTCGTACGGCGTCCACCACACGTGGCCGCAGCTCTACCGCAGCGACGGCAAGGGCCGCTTCTTCGTCGTCACCGACGGCGACGAACTGATCGGCCACTGCGCCACGCGCATCGTGACCGTGCACGGCGCGACCGGCCCGTTCGCGGCCTGCCTCGTCGGCTCGGTCGCGACCGCGCCCGACCGCCGCGGCGAAGGCGTCGCCACCGCCGTGCTGACCGCCGCGCTCGCCGCCAACGCCGGCGACGCCGCGCACGCGCTGCTGTGGGCCGAACAGCCGGGCCTGTACGCGCGGCTCGGCTTCGTGCCCGGTACGAGCGAGGACTTCCTGCTGCTCGCCCGCCGGCCGCTGCCGCACCAACCGGGCGTGCGCCTGATGACGGTCGCCGACCACCCCGCCGCGCACGCGCTGCACCAGCAGAAACCGCTGCGCGTCGAACGCGACGCCGCGACCATGTCGGGCCTGCTGACCACGCCGGGCATGAACGCGCTCGTCCTCGAACGCGACGGGCAGGTCGTGGCCTACGCCTGCTGTGGCAAGGGCGCCGACCTGCAGGGCCACTGGCACGAGTTCGGCGGCGACGACGCCGACGTCGGCCTGCTGCTGCAGGCCGGCATGCACCGCCTCGGCCAGACCGACGCGATCGTGCTGCTGCCGCCGTGGCGCACGCGCCTGCGCCAGGCGCTGGGCGCTGGCGTGATCGAAGCCATCCCGGTGCCCGGCCCGATGCACCGCTCGGTCGGCGGCGAACTGCCGGCGTGCTGGATCGACGGATTGGACTCGGTGTAGGGGCGGATCGCTTGCTTGTTGTCGGCCCGTGCGCCGCAGGTGCAGCGCCGCGGGCCGATCGCACGCCTGCCGCGACACGCTGCGCGTTCACCCGTCGGCGCAGGCGCGCTTCGCTCGCCAGCGCCTTCCCCTGATCCCCTTCGGGCGTCAGGGTCGCGCGCTGCGGACGGCGCGAACGCTGGCTCCGGAGCGCGCGCGCACCGGCGTGCACCTGACCGGATGCCGTGCGGACTGCCTGAACTAGCGCACGACGGCGCCGGTCCGCCCGCCGGCCCCGACGAGTTCCTGGCGCAGGGCTACCCGTCCTTGGCTGGTTCGATTCACTGACCGGTTTACATTTCGAGAAGTGCTGTGTTCTCGATGCGGACCGTCCTGGCCGACCGCGCTGCAGCATTCGCAATGCAACGCCTGCGCGCCGTGCGCAGCGCCTTCGGGAGCCAGCGGAGCGAGGAAGGCATTCGCGCACCGGACCCGGAACAACCGGGACGCACCACTGCCTGCCCGCTTCCCCTGCGCGCAACCTCGTCAAGGCGGTGGCAAAGGCCCGCAACGGATGATCCCCGGCGTCGCGTCGTCTGGGACCCCGCAGCCTGATCGAAGGAGGCGACGACTACGCTGACACAGGGAAGGGGTCAAGGCGCAGTGACTCGCAACACCTGTCCACTCCGGTCGATTCGGCAGGTTGCGAACGTGGTGGGGTTCTCGCCAGTCGTGGTCAAACGAAACTCGCCATCAGGCGCACAAGAGAGCGTCAGCCGACCGTTGGAATCCGTCTTGTAGGTTCGCCAGTGCCCCGCCGAGCGTTCAAGGTCGATCGCCACGCCAAGGCCGGCTGCCGGTTGGCCATCGTGGTTGACGATCTCGATAACGCCGTGCCGCTGCGTGAAGGACAAGGCGACATACGAAGTCGGCTGCTGACCTACGTGCAGCCTCTCGCTGCGGTCCAGCCACACTTCGTTGGCCGAACCAGGGTGCAGCACCAACCGCACGTGGTAGGAACCCGGCATCAGCAAACTCGCGAACGTCGAGGCGCGGCTGATGGAGACGACTTCTCGGGTGCGTTCGTTCGCCAAGTGCAGCTCCACCGCCGGAGCAGCGCCCCCATCCAGACTCACGACCCCCTCGATGCGCCTGGGCGTGTGCGAATCGCAGTCGTAGTTTCTCTCGATGACTGTGTCGGCCGACACAGGAAGACGATCGAGTTCGAACGAACCACTTGGTCCAGTCCACACCACAGACCATGTGGAAGTCGCGAGGTCGTTAACCCGATAGGAGCCATCGCCACCGACTGCGACTTCCCTGCGTTGGCCCTCCGCGCCGAAGAAGACCAACGACCAGCGCGCGGCTGGCGAGCACTTCGAGTTGAAGCGTTGCACGAAGCTGAGGAACGACTCACCAGCCAACCGGCCATGCACCGTGGCGCCGACCTGTTCGGTCAGCCGGATCGGCTCGGGGTGTAGCGGAACAGGCTGCAGACGAATGGGTTGCTGTCCACTTGGTTCGTCGAGAGTGGCTTTGAGCCCGACGCGGTTGGGGAGTCGTGTCTTGAACGCACCGTCGCGCGCGCTGGCGACCGTCGCCAGCTGGCGAAGGGCTGCGGGGAGGCCGAGAATCTCACGCAATTGGGATTCGGCCGCTGCTGGCTCAGTCGTCTCGAAGAACCGTACGGTGCGGCCAGCCAGGGGCTGTCCGTCGCTCCGGGCAGCACTGCCGACGCGGTCGATTCCGGGCTCGAGAACGACCGATGTCTCGCCGCCCCCGGCTTCAGGGATCTCGCAGTACACCTCGGCCTCGGCAAGCCCACTGCTGGCAGCTGGCAGCACCCGAAGCAGGCATGGTCCGGCAGGAACGCCGCTCAGACTCACCAGGCCACCAGATCCAGCGACGGGCCCATGCATCCTGGGGCCGATCCCCACTTTGCCGTACAGAGCCAAAAGGGAGAAGTCGACGGGCGCCTGGGTGTCGGTCGCGCGCACGCGCACGAGATGTGCGGCGCGCTGCAGGAACACGATGCGCGCGTCGTGCTCGCCCCATGCAGTGACGTTCTGCGCCAGACCTTTGCGAATGGCGGCGGTGCCATTCGGATCGCCACCCCGCAGCCGCACTTCGACAACCGATCTGCGATCAGGGCGTCGGCACAGCAGGAATCGTCCATGCCGATCGGTCACGGATCCGCCCGTCGCGGAGCCATCTTCTGCCGTCAACCACACGCCGCAGGCTTGGTTTCCGCGATCATCGATAACGGTTCCGGCGAGCAAGTCCTCCGCCGCCGGCCCCTGGAGATCGACCCACGCTGTCACGCCCGTCTCGATCTCGATCAAGGTCTCCGACTGAGGAAGAAAAGGCGTCGTGATGCTCAGCTTCCACCGACCTGATGCGAGACCGTTCAGCGAGAACTTGTTGTCTGGACCGCAGCGTGCAATGTGTACGACCGCGCTCTTCCCCGGTCGCGGCACCGAACTCGACGCTCCCTCTGCCGGCCACATCAGAGTCGCTTGGATCTCGTAGCTCCATGTCGTTGGTAGAGCAGTTCCAAGCACAGCCCCGGTCAACGAACCCGCGCTCCGCAGGGGAATGTCACCGAGATCGAGCCGCTGCACGTTCAACGCGACCGTCAGCTCCAGGTCTTCGTGACCTGGGCATCGGAAGCGCAGATCGACCTCGGTAAGGGCTGCGTCCTTGCCTGTGACGACCACGAAGCGGCCACTGATCTTGTCTATACTGACCGAGGCGGATGCGTGGCTTGGGAAGACCGTCGCGTGGCCGAGCGGATTACCTGTTGCCGCGGCAATCACCCGTCCGGCAACGCTGCGCTGCACAACCTGCCCTGGGGAAGCATCTTCCCGACTGGCGTGATCGACCTCTGGCGGAGCAAGGCCGGCGGGCACGAACCCGGTAGGCTCTCTCTCCACTTGGGTGGGCCTCGGCACGGCCGCGTCGTCGCAGTAGGTGTATCCGCCCGCGACGGCCAGCAACGCGATCAAGGCCAATCCGGTACGTCGTTGGCGCGCCGCTGCCATCATGGAGTGTTGGTGATCGTCAGGAAATGCCCGCCGCCGACGCTGATCTTGACGGTTTCGCCGGGCTTGAGGGTGACGGTTCCTGAATTCCCATTTGGAGGAACGTTGACGCACGTGCCGTTCGAGTGGTCCATGTGCTCGGAATCAGCGCCGGCCGTCACCGTGATGTCGTGGTCACCGTTGGACTGGACGATGGTGGCTACCGTCGCCGACCCAAGCTTCTGGGTGGATTGGGCGAGCGCGTAGGGGGAGATCATCAGCGAAGCAAGCGGGGGGAGCACAAGCGAGCGCATCTGTTCCATGGACGCAATGTCCAGCCTCGGGGGGCGTCACGGAAACTCTTGGAGTCCGCGCAACCCGTCCGAAGGCACTCGGGGCCTGCAATCCAGGCGGCAGCGGAGCCGGCGCGTCGGAAGTCGACGCACCGGACGCGGCATCGATCCAACAACGCCTCGCGAACCTCGCCAAGGAGCGTCGCCGACCTGCCGCCGAGTTGCTGCAATGCTTCGCCATGGAGCGGTTCCTCTACCGCCTCGCGCCTTCACCATACCGTCACGGCTTCGTGCTCGAGGGGGCGATGCGATTGGTTGCCTGGCGGGCCCTCGCAGGCGCGACCGACGATGGACAGCGACCAGTGTCGCCTGCGCGTCGCGCCGGGCGACGGCCTCGCATTCGCCCCGGACAGCGTGCATACCGATCCCATCACGGTAGTGGCGCCGGAAGCCGACATGCGCTTGCGCTTCCTCGCCATCCTGGGTGGCTCGCGCATCCGGATGCAGGTGGACCTCGGGCTCGGCGCCGCCATGAGCGACGACGGCACCGTGTGCATGCTGCCGCCGACGCTCGACTTCCCAGCGCCGACGCTACTCGGCTACAGCCGCGAGACGACGATCGCCGAGAAGCTGCACGCGATGGTCCGGCATGGCCGGCGCAACAGCCGGATGAAGGACTCCTTCGACATCGGGCTGCTCGGGCGCCACTTCACGTTCGAAGGGGACGTGCTCATGCGGGCAATGGCGACCACGTCCACTCGGCGCGGCCCAGCCGGCACGGCGCGACGCCTCGGCCTGTCCGACGCATTCGCAGTGGAAGCTGGCGAGCAGGCGCAGTGGAGCGGATGCCTGCGCCGGATCGCAGCCGACGCCGGGCCTGCGGCGCTGCCGCCCGCGCCGCTCAGCCCTTCTTCCTCAGCACCTTGGCCTCGACCTTCACCGAGTAGCCGTTGAGCACGTAGGCCCAGAACCAGCTCTCGCGGATGGTGACGTCGGCGAGGGCGTCGCCGCCCTTCTCCTGCATCAGCAGCTGCATCGCGCGCTCGATCTTGTCGTTCTGGCCGATCGGGATCAGCTGCAGCAGCATGATGCCGGTCTTGGTGGTCGAGGCGTCGCCGACGACCTCGTACTTGGCGGCGTCGTAGGCCGGCGTGGGGATGGAATAGGTGTTGCCGACGCACGCGGCGAACGGCAGCAGGACGAGCAGGCTCAGGGAACGGAACATCGTGTTGGGGTCTCCTTCGCGCGCCGCGAACGGGCGGCGAAGGGCGCAGCATCGCGTCGCGCGTGGCGGCAGGGAAGGCGCCGTCGGCGAGTTGGTCGGCAACGCCGGCCCGCCGCCGTACCATCCGGCCGTGCCTGCCTTGCTGCTCTTCGTCGTCGCGCTCGTGCTGCGCGTGCTGTTCGTCGCCGCCACGGCAGATGGCGGGCCGGGTTGGCACGCCGGCTTCCAGGGCGACGCGCCGGTGTGGCAGGGCATCGCCGCCAACCTCGCCGCCGGCCGGCCCGACGAACAACTGGCGCTGCCGCTGCGGCCGCCGGGCATGCACTGGCTGGTGGCGCACGTGTGGGACGGCGCGCCGGGCACGCAGTGGACCGCGCGCTTGCTGTTCGTAGCACTCGGCGCGCTGGTGGCGCCGCTGGTCTGGTGGCTGCTGCGGCGGCACGTCGGCGCGCGCGTGGCCTTCGCGACGGCGCTGCTGTGCGCGGCGTCGAGCAACCTGCTGCTGCTGAGCAGCGGCTTGCACAACGAGACGCTGTACCTCGTGCTCGCGCTCGCGGCGCTCGGGTGCCAGCCGGTGGGCACGCGGACGGTTGGCGGCGGGGGCGGGGGCGCGTGGCCCTGGCCCACCGCACTGCTCTGGGGCGCGCTGCACGGCGCGTGCTGCCTCGTGCGCGCCGAACACGTCCTCACCGCCGCCGTGCTGCTGCCACTCGCGCTGCACGCGACCGGCCGGCGCGGCGCGCGCTCCGCCGCGCTCGCCGCCGTCGCGCTCGCGCTGGTGCTGCTGCCGTGGCAACTGCGCGCCAACGCGCTCGTCGACGCCTACAACCAGGGCCCGCAGCCAGCCCCGGAACTGCCCAAGGTGGCGCTGCCGTGGGACGACGACGCGCTCGCGACCGTGCGCGCGCTGCCGGCGTTCCAGCGTTACCCGGTGCTGGCGTTCGTGACCGAAACGGTGAAGGCGCGCGGTGGCAACCGCGTGCGCCAGCAGGACCTCGCGGTGGTGCGGCAGGCGTACGACTGCTGGCCCGAGCCGCTGCCGAAGGGCTTTCTCGCGATCTACGGCGGCCTCAACTTCTTCCTCGCCAACAGCAAGGAGGCCGCCGGCGGTTTCTCGGCGGCAGCGCTCGATCGCGAACCGCCGCTCGCAGGCGGCGACATCCACTACCCCCCTGGCCTGGGGGGCCAGCATCCCCCCCACCGCGGGGTTTAGCAGAGCGACCCCCCCCCCCACCACCCCCCCCCCCCCCCCCCCGGCGCCCACCCCCCCCCCCCCCCCCCCCCCCCCGCCATCCGCCCCCCCCACGGCGTGTTGACGCTGAGCTACCCGCCGCACCTCGACGCCATCGTGCACGGCTCGCAGAAGGGCTGGGCCGAGATCGCCGCCGATCGCGGCGCTGCGCTCGCGCGCGTCGGGACCAAGCTATGGCACGCGGTCGAGGGTGCCGTCGGCGGCATCGGCGGCTACGCGCTGCCGATCGGGTTGTCGGGCGAACGCCGGCAGGTCGACCTCGTCACGGCGACGAGCGGCTGGTCGGACGTGTGGCGGTTGTTGGTGCTCGGCACGGCGGCGTTCGGCCTGTGGCGGCTGCGCGGGTGCCGCGGCGCGTGGCCGCTGCTCGCGTTCGCGGCGACGAAGGTGGCGGTCGTCGCGGTGTACTTCGGCTACGCGCGGCAGGGTGCGCTGTGCGTGCCGGTCGTGGCGTTGGGCGTGGTGGCGGCGTTTGTGCGCAGGGACGCGGGCGGCGCGGGCAGCGATGGCGCTGCGAACGGCGGCAACGTCGGCCGCGCACGCGGCCTGCCCGCCAGCCGCTGGCTGCTGCTCGCGGCGGTGGCGTTGCTGGCGATCGACGCGGTGCGCAGCCGCACGACCATCGTCGCCGTCGACGGCGAGACGACGACGGCGTTTGCGCCGACCGACTTCCGCACGCGGCAGGTCGAGTTCCGCTGAGCAGTGCGTGGCGTCAGGCGGGCGGGCGGGCGATGCCGTCCGCAGCGATGCGTGCTTCGTCGCCATGCCACCCGGTGCGCGCTGCTGCAGGCATCGCGACAGTGCCGGAGCGGGTGATGCGGATGCCCCGCCGTGGCTGCGGACGGTCGTTCGCGCGCGGCACGTTGCCGGCCGCGGTGCCCGCACCGACGCTTGCGGCACCGCCGGCCGCGGCGCCGCGCAACGACCTCATGCTCGCCGCGCGGATGCACCGAGGCTGCAACGATTGCCGCGGGCGCGGGCGCGACCCTGGTGCAAGCCCCGGCTTCGGGTAGGAAACGACGTCGCGCCCGCGCGCCATCGCGGACTTCACGACCGACCGTGCCCACCGTCCCTTCCATGCGCACGCCCTGCGGCCTCGCCGCCGTGATGCTGCTCGCCCTCGCAGCGTCGGCGCGGGCGAGCGCATCGTTGGCATCGGGTCATGGTGGGGGCACCGTCGTCCGCAGTCTGGTCGTGGCGCGCTGGGGAACCTGGAATCGGGGCGAGGCCACGGTCGTCCGCAGTCCGGTCCCCACACCGCGCCCCACCACCGCTGAGGCCAAGTCCCCGCGCGGCCGCATTCCCCTGCCCCCCGCCGCCGCCCAGGCCCCGCAGGACCCGCCCGCCCCTACCCACCCGATCGACCGCCACCTCGCCGCCGCCCACGCGCGCGCCGGCATCACGCCGCTCCCCGACGCCGATCGCGGCACACTGCTGCGGCGCGCGAGCCTCGACCTGATCGGCCTGCCGCCGACGCCGGCCGAGCTCGACGCCTTCGCCGCCGACACCGCGCCCGGCGCCTTCGAACGCGCCGTCGACCGGCTGCTGGCGTCGCCGCAATACGGCGAGCGCTGGGCGACGCCGTGGCTCGACCTCGCGCGCTTCAGCGACACCGGCGGCTTCAACTTCGACCAGACGCGCCAGGTCTGGAAGTACCGCGACTGGGTGATCGACGCGCTCAACCGCGACGTGCCGTTCGACCGCTTCACGATCCTGCAGCTGGCCGGCGACCTCGTCGACGGCGCCACCGACGCGGACCGGATCGCGACCGGCTTCCACCGCAACACGATGTCGAACGACGAAGGCGGCGTCGACCCGGAGGAAGCGCGCTGGGACCGCCTGCTCGACCGCGCCAGCACGACGGCGACGACGTGGCTCGGCGCGACGCTGCACTGCGCGCAGTGCCACGACCACAAGCACGACCCGATCCGGCAGCGCGACTTCTACGCGATGGTCGCGTTCTTCGAAGGCGACGACGAAGCGACGGTGGAGCTGCCGACCCTCGCGCAACGCGCGCGCCGCGAGACCTTGCGCCAGCAGCTCGCCGCGCTCGAGCAGCAGCAGCCCGCCGACAGCAAGGCCATCGCCGCGGCGAAGAAGGCGCTCGCCGCAGCGCCCGTCGACACCGCGCTGGTCCTGCGGCAGAAGCCCGACGCCGTGCTGACGACGACGCTGCGCCTCCGCGGCAGCTTCGACGCGCGCGGCAACGAGGTGCAGGCCGGCGTGCCCGAGGGCCTCGGCGCACCGTGGCGCGCGGAGCTGCCGAAGAACCGCCTCGGCCTCGCGCGCTGGCTGGTCGAAGACCATCGTGTTCGCGTCGCGCGCGTGCACGCCAATCGCCTGTGGGGCGAACTGTTCGGCCGCGCGCTCGTCGCCACGACCGAAGACCTCGGCACGCAGGCGCCGCCGCCGGACCATCCCGAACTGCTGGCGTGGCTCGCCGACGAGTTCGTGCGGCTTGGCTGGTCGCAGAAGGCGCTGCTGCGCGCCATCGTCACGTCGGCGGCGTACCGCCGCAGCGCTGCAGCACCCGCCGACCTGCGCGCCGCCGACCCCGACAACCTGCTGCTCGCGCGCGGCAGCCGCTTCCGCCTGCCCGCCGAAGCCGTGCGCGACCTGCAGCTCGCCGCCAGCGGCCTGCTGGCGCCGGCGATCGGCGGGCCGAGCGTGTTTCCGCTGCAGGCCGACGTCAGCGGCAGCGTGCCGACCAACAAGGCCGACCTGCGCTGGACGCCGAGCGCTGGCGCCGATCGGCATCGCCGCGGGCTCTACACCTTCTGGCGGCGGACGGCGACGTTCGTGCAGTTCGGCGTGTTCGACGCGCCGTCGCGCGAACAGTGCGTCGCGCGACGGCAGCGCACAAACACGCCGCTGCAGGCGTTGAGCGCGCTCAACGATCCGGCGGCGTGGGAGGCAGCGCAGGCGCTCGGCAAGCGCATGCAGGACGCGGACGGCGACGAGCGCGCGAAGATGGCGTTTGGGTTCCGGCTGTGCACGTCGCGGTGGCCGGATGAGGCGGAGCTGGCGTTGCTGGCGGATGCGCTCGCACGCGAGGACGCGGCGATGCGGTGGACGTTGGTCGCGAACGCGCTGCTCAATCTGGACGAGGCGATGACGCGATGACGGCGAACGGACAGCACGGGGTTGGCGGCGAGGGTGGCGCGATCACGCCCCCACCGACGCGCCGCTCGTTCCTCGGCTCGTTGGCGCTCGCGCCGGTCGCGCTGCAGGCAGCGCTCGCCAACCACGGCGGCTTGCATCACGCCCCGCGCGCCAAGCGCGTGATCTGGCTGTTCATGGCCGGCGCGCCGTCGCAGCTCGACCTGTTCGAGCCCAAGCCGATGCTGACGCGGCACCACGGCCAGCCGGTGCCGCAGGAGCTGATCGCCGGCCAGCGCTTTGCGTTCTTGAAGGGCACACCGCGCCTACTCGCGTCGCCGTACCGCTTCGCGCAACGCGGCCAATGCGGCGCGCCCGTGTCCGAGCTGCTGCCGCACCTCGCGACCGTCGTCGACAAGATCGCCTTCGTCAAGTCGATGCGCACCGAGCAGTTCAACCACGGCCCGGCGCAGGTGTTCATGAACACCGGCCACTCGGTCGTCGGCCGGCCGAGTGCTGGCAGCTGGGTGCACTTCGGCCTCGGCAGCGAAGCGCGCGACCTGCCGGGCTTCGTCGTGCTCGTCTCCGGCAAGGTCGATCCGGGCGCGGGCGCGGCGCTGTGGTCGAGCGGCTTCCTGCCGACGCACCACCAGGGCGTCGAACTGCGCACGCGCGGCGAGCCGGTGCCGAGCGTGCGCGACCCCGAAGGCGTCGACCGCGAAGCTCGCGGCCGCGTCATCGACCTCGTCAACGCGCTCAACCGCCGGCAGTTCGCGCGCATCGGCGACCCCGAGACGTCGACGCGCATCGCCGCGTACGACCTCGCCCACCGCATGCAGGAGAGCGTGCCCGACGTCGCCGACCTGTCGCAGGAGTCGGCCGAGACCCTCGCGCTCTACGGCGCCGAGCCGGGCGTGAGCTCGTTCGCCAACAACTGCCTGCTGGCGCGGCGCATGCTCGAACGCGGCGTGCGCTTCGTGCAGCTGTACCACCGCGGCTGGGACCACCACGGCACCGACCGCAGCGACGACCTGCTGCACGGGCTGCCGACGATGTGCCAGCAGACCGACCGCGCGAGTGTCGCGCTGCTGCTCGACCTCGAACGAAGGGGCCTGATCGACGACACGCTGGTCGTCTGGGGCGGCGAGTTCGGCCGCACGCCGATGCAGGAAGTGCGCGACCCGAAGTTCCTAGGGCGCGACCACCACGCCAAGGCGTTTTCCGTGTGGCTGGCGGGCGGTGGTGTGCGCGGCGGGGTGACGGTCGGGGAGACGGACGAGCTGGGGTACCACGTCGTGCGCGATGCGGTCGGGGTCAACGATCTGCACGCGACGATGCTGTGGTTGTTGGGTGTGGACCACGAGCGGTTGACGTGGCGCTTTCAGGGGCGGGAGTATCGGTTGACGGATGTGGCGGGGAGGGTGGTCAGGGGGGTGGTGGGGTAGGACGAAGCGGTCACTCGCGCAGGACGGCGAGGATCTCGGGGCAGGCGTACCACTGGGCAGGGCGACCGCGGCCGCGCGCACCGCTCGCCGTGGTCGGCACCAGGATGCCCGCGCGCACCAGCCGCTCGACTGCGGCCTGTGCCGGCTTCGACTCGCAGCCGAGATGCTGCATGACCATCGACGCGGTGAGGTAGGGGCGTTCGAAGAGGTACGGGACCAGCAAGGCGGGCTTGGGACTGGCTTCCTGGCGCAGCTTCGCCAGGAACTGCTCCTGCAATTGGCGCAGGCGCTGCAGTCGCTGCAGCGTGTCCGTCGCGCTCTCGGCGACGACTTCGAGGAAGAAGGCGATCCAACCGAAGTAGTCCCCAGCGACGCTCACGCGCAGCAGTTCGTCGTAGTAGCGCTGCCGCTGTCGCTCCAACGACGGCGAGACGAACAAGCATGCGCAGTCGAGCAGTCCTTCCCATGCCATCTGCAGCGCGAGCAGGAGGCGCCCGACCCGGCCGTTGCCGTCGAGGAATGGATGAATGGTCTCCAGCTGGTAGTGCGCGAGCGCCACGCGCACGAGCCCTTCGTCGCTCGTCCGGTCGGCGAGGTAGGCGTCGAGTTCGTGCAGGCATGGCTCCACGTCGAGCGGCGGCGGCGGCACGAAGCGGGCCGCGGTCGGATCCCGACCACGCGCCGGATCGCCGATCCAGACCTGCCGATCCCTAAACTCGCCCGGCTTCTTGTCGCTGCCGCGCACACCGCGCAGCAACTCGCGATGGAGTTCGCGCAGCAGGTAGATGGTCAAGGGCCGTCCCGCCGCGAGCGCTGCATCGCCGAGGCGCAAGGCGCGACCGTAGTTGAGCACCTCGAGGTCTTCGGCCCCGTGGGCCTCGACGACGTCGGACGCATCGTGGACGAGCGCCTGCTCCAGCGTCGTCTGGGTGCCTTCGATCCGGCTCGAGAGCACCGCCTCTCGGGTCTGGAAGGGTCGCAGGAACAGCTCGGGGCTGGGCAGCGCCCGCAGGCCTTCGGCCAAGCGACCGAGGCTCGTGCGCACCTCCCCGATCCGACGCACGATGCCGGCAGGCAGCGGCAGTCCGCGCGGCAACGGCGTAGGCAGGAACGCCCGCCACCCAGATTCGATCGCAACCCACTGTCCAACGCTGGTCCCCATGCACGAGATAGGGAACTCGAGGCCCCAAAATGGACGATTTTTGGGCATCCGAGGGGGTCGGAGGCCCCTAACTCGCCGCCGGACCGACGCTGGGGTGCCCAAGCGCGGTCGACCGCACGGGCGCACGGCACTCCTGGGGCCGGCGACGGCAGCATCTGAGCCCCAGGGCAAGGCACGAGCCACGCCGCAACCAGCCGCCAGCAGGCGCGCGGGCCAACCGGGACACGGCCAAGCAACGCAGGGTCCGACGGGATGCGGCGGGACACCGCCCGCGCTAACGTCCGCCACCGAGCCATGCGCTTCTGGGTAGGAACGACCGACAACGACTGGTTCGACTTCCTGTCGAAGCACGTGCCGCCCGTCGACGAGGTGAACTTTTGGCAGCCGAGCGGCAAGCCGCTGTTCAAGCACATGCCGGAGGGGACGCCGTTCCTCTTCAAGCTTAAGGCCCCGCTCAACTGCATCGCCGGCGGCGGCTACTACGTGCGCAACTCGGCGCTGCCGCTCTCGCTGGCCTGGGCGACCTTCGAGCAGAAGAACGGCACGGCATCGCGCTTCGACTTCGAGCGACGGCTGCGACGCCTGCACACCCTCGCCGAGTCACGCGATCCCCAGATCCTGTGCAACGTGCTCGCGCAGCCGTTCTTCTGGCCGCGCGAGCAGTGGATCCACGACCCCGTCGGCTGGTCGCCCAACATCGTGCGCGGCAAGGCCTACGACACGGCAGAGAACGAGGGCGCGACGCTCTGGCAGCAGGTAGAAGCCCGCATCCACGGTCGCGTGTTGCCTTCGGTGACTGGCTTGGTGGCGGCCGAGGTGCACGACGGTCCGCGCTACGGCGCCCCGACCGTGCATCGCCCCCGCCTTGGCCAGGGTGCGTTCCGCGTCTCGGTGACCGAGGCCTACCAACGCCGCTGCGCGATGACAGGTGAGAACACTCTGCTCGTGCTCGAGGCCGCGCACATCAAGCCGTACGCCGAAGACGGTCCGCACGCCGTGTCGAACGGCCTGCTGCTACGGTCGGACTTCCATAAGCTGTTCGATGCGGGTTTGGTGACCGTGACGCCGGATCTGACGGTCGAGGTCAGCCCACAGATCAAGGCACAGTACTTCAACGGCAAGGCGTACTACCGGCTGCATGGGCAGAAGCTGACCGTGTTGCCGGAGCGCGAGGAGATGCGGCCGGATCCGGAGCTGCTGCGGTGGCACAACGATAAGAAGTTCGTGGGGTGAGCGGGCGGCACAGCGGCAGTTCCCCGGTCGCCGGCGCCCGGCACGGAACATGCTTCGCCCAAACACCTGAGGGGGACCGCTGGCGTCATTCCCGCGCTGGCGTTTGCGAGGGGCCCGCCAACCACTTCATGACCTTCACTGCCGGCACGGCATCGGCCATGTCGAAGACGAGCCGGATCTGGCGGGTCGCGTTGCTCTGGCCCCTGCTGCCCTTCCTTCGCTGCGCTCTCTGAAGCCACTTTCGTACGGCTTCGAGACTCATCGCAGGCCCCCCTTCGGGAGGCTGTGTGCCGCTCTCCTGCTGCAGTCTCCGCGCGGCCACAGGCTGCTTGCGCGCCGGTTCGGAGTCCAGGAATGCATCCACGAGCTGCATGGCTTGGTCTCGCGCATGCGCGAGCAGCGCCTCGAGGCCAACTGCGTAGTCCAAGTTGCGCCCCCCGACGGTACGCCCTGTGCCATAGCGACTGTAGTAGACGACCGCCGCCCGCCGGCCGGCCACCTCCACGTGGAAGTGCGCATCGAGAGGGCGTCCATCCGTGCGATGCAGTACGACCTTTGGCGACCGATCCATGACCGGCTCCATGTACGTCATGTCACCAACGGTACGGATCCGCACGCGTTGGCCCTGGCCGGGCTTTCCTGCATCCGGCCCGAACCAGTGGCGCAGCAGCTCCGGAAGCGCATTGGCTTCGTCAGGATCTCCATCCCTGACCATGACGTTGATTGCGATCTTCACGAAGCTCGCTCGAAACGTCTCGCCCTCCGCTTGGACGAGCACGTCTCCCAGCGGAATGCTGGGGTGCACCGCCCGATCCGGGAGGAAGAGCATCGGATTCCGGCCGTTGCTCGCGACCGAGCACTCGATGAGTGGCGCTGCGACTTCCTCGACATGTTGGCTGATTCGCCACTCGACTAGCTCGGCGAGCAACTCGACGAAGGTGCCGCGATCCGACGGCCGCACATCGACGACCACATCGAAACGGTCCTGCCCGAGGCGGAACCACTGCGATCGATCCCCGCGCTTCGTACCCGCCCATGCACGGAGCGGCTCGCTCTTCAGCATGCTGGCCAGGGTCACGTCCCGCGAGAGCGTCTGCTCCAACTCCCTGCGCAGCGCTGTGCAACCGGGAACATGGGTGACACTTCTGTCCGGGCACATGGGTGACAGTCTGCTCCTCGCCAGAGGCCCCGTGGACCAGGGGCCGCTGGGTTCGGGGGACGCGGAATCCGAGGAGCGAAGCGACGAGGATGGAGCG
>JBKDXM010000077.1:0-30340 GCA_046306335.1 Planctomycetota bacterium | reverse complement strand
CGCCGAGGCCGAGGCGAGGCGTCTGTACGACGCCAACCCCGAGCCCTGGGTGCAGGTCCTGGTCGCGGCGGCGACCAGCGCGCGCGGCCAGCGCGAGGCGGCCTGCCGCGAACTCGCCACGGCGATCGCGGGCATCGCACGCGACCCGTTGGCGGCCGGGCCGATGGTGGTGGACTTGTCCGATGCCCTCGCCAACGACGACGCGTGGGCCACGGTGCGCGCCGATGCGCGGTACCCGGACTTGCTGACGGCGGCGCAGGCGGCGAAGTGGCGGCCGCAACCGCTGGAGTTCGGCGCGACGGCGACGGCGACGGCCGTGGCGCCCCGCACCCGCCGACCGGCCCGCGACGACTCCGCCCTGCGCGCGCTGCGTGCGGCGTACGCCCTCGACGCCGTCGTCGCGGGCGCGGGCAGCGACCTCGACCGCGTGCGGCGCATGTGCGCGTGGGTGCACGGCCGCACGCGCCACGACGGCTGGAACGCCGACATGCCGACGGACGCCAAGGGCCTGCTCGACGCCGCGGCGAAGGGCGGCCAGTGGCGCTGCGTCGAGTTCGGCGTCGTCGTCGCCGAGTGCCTGCGGGCCATCGGCGTACCGGCCCGCACCGTCGGCGGCCGCGCTCGCGACGTCGAGGTGATGCTCGGCGCCGCCGGGCACGTGTTCGCCGAAGCGTGGCTCGACGACCGGCAGGCCTGGGTGTTCGTCGACGCGCAGGAAGACCTCGTCGCCGTCGCCGCCGACGGCGCGCCGCTGCACGCCGCGGCCTTCCGCAACGCGCTCGCGCGTCCCCAGGCGCAGCCTGACTACCCGCTGTCGCTCGCGATGTGCCTGCACTACCTCGTGCACACGGCCCCGGCGGCCGACGGCGCGCCGGTCCAGACCATGCTGGCGCCGCTCGGCTCCCCGATGCCGACCCGGTTCCAGCGCCGGCCGATGCGCGCGCCCGACGTCTTCACGCACCGATTGGCCGACTTCTACGCGCCGCCCGGCGCGTGACCCCGCGCGCTCGTCCGCCGCGCCGCCGACGGCCAGCACCTTCCCTTCCCACGACTTCGAACAGACCGGCCGCTTCGTCGCGATGCGGCCATCCCGACATGCCTCTGTGACCGAGACCCCGATGAACCGCCCCAACCGATCCGCATTGCTTCCCGCCGCTGCCCTCGCGCTCGGCGCCGCGCTGGCTGCCCAGGCTGACGCCGGCGCCGATCCGACGCGCGGCCTGTGCCGCTATCCCGACGTCTCACAGACCGAGATCGTCTTCGTGTACGCCAACGACCTGTGGGTGGTGCCCAAGGCCGGCGGCGTCGCGCGGCCGGTCGCCAACCCGCCCGGCTTCGAGGGCTCGCCGCGGTTCTCGCCCGACGGCAAGTCGATCGCGTTCACGGCGCGCTACGACCAGGGCAGCGACCTCTACACGCTGGCGGTCGCCGGCGGCGTGCCGCACCGCGTCACGCACCATCCGGAGGCCGAGACGCTGTGCGACTGGTCGCCCGACGGCGCGCGGCTCGTCTTCGGCTCGAACCTGGGCGGCCTGTCGAGCGCCGACAAGCTCTACACCGTCGCGGCGACGGGCGGCCTGCCGACGCAGCTGCCGGTGCCCTACGGCCAGAACGGCGCGCTCGACAAGGCCGGCGAGTGGCTCGCCTACACGCTGCACGCGACCGACAACCGCGCGTGGAAGCGCTACCGCGGCGGCATGGCCACCGACATCTGGCTGGTCAACCTGAAGACGGGCGCGAGCAAGCGCATCACCGACTGGGAGGGCACCGACACGCTGCCGATGTGGCACGGCCGCAAGGTCTACTTCCTGTCCGACCGCGGCGCGGCGGAAGGCCACGCGCTCAACGTGTGGAGCCACGACGTCGATGCCGGGACGACCGAGCAGGTCTCGCGCTTCACCGGGCACGACGTGCGCTGGCCGGCGATCGGCCCGGACGACGGCAGCGCCGGCGAGATCGTGCTGCAGCACGGCGACCGCATCCACGTGCTCGACCTCGGCACGAAGCAGGCGCGCGCGGTCGACATCGCGGTGCCCGGCGACCGGCGGTCGCTGCGCGTTGCGACGGTGGACGTGGCTGCGATGGTGAACCAAGCGTCGATCTCGCCGAGCGGCAGGCGCGTCGCCGTGGTCGCGCGCGGCGACATCTGGTCGGCCCCGGCCGAGTACGGCACGCCGCGCAACCTGACGCGCACCGACGGCGTCTGCGAGCGCAGCGCCCGGTGGAGCCCCGACGGCAAGTCGATCGCGTACTTCGCCGACGCGACCGGCGAGTACGAGCTGTACACGCTGCCGGCCGACGGCCGTAGCGACGGCGCGCCGGCGACGCCGCAGCAGATCACCAGGCCCGTGCCCGGCGCGCCGAGCGTCTTCCGCACCAAGATCGACTGGTCGCCCGACGCCAAGGCGGTGGTCGTCCAGGACAAGGCGGGCAACCTCGACCTCGTCACGCTGGCGGACGGCACGCAGGTCCGCATCGACACCAATTCGCGCGCGGGGCAGCCCATCGACGTCGCGTTCTCGCACGACAGCCGCTGGATCGCGTGGTCGCGCGGCGACGTCGCGACCGAGCAGAGCGTGATCTTTCTCTACGACACCAAGGCGGCCGACCCTGTGACGGCACGCACGCAGGTGACCAGCGGCTTCTACGCCGACAGCGAACCGACCTTCGACCGCAAGGGCGAGTGGTTGGTGTTCCGCAGCAGCCGCCACTTCGCGCCGACCATGAGCCAGATCGACACGACCTGGGTCTACGACAAGACGGAGGTCTTGATGGCCGTGCCGCTGCGGGCCGACGTCAAGCTGCCGTGGCTGCCGAAGAGCGACGAAGAGGTCGCCGCGGCGGCGGACGCGGCGAAGGCCGACGCGGCGGGAGCGAAGCCGGATGGCGGCAAGCCGGCGGCCGACGGCAAGGACGCACCGGCACCCGCTGCGGGCGCCGTCGGCGCGGACGCGGCCACGGCGGTCGCCAAGGTGGACGGGGCGACGGACACGCCCGATGCGGTGAAGGCCGAACCGGCGAAGGCCGACGCTGCCAAGAAGGACGCCGGCATCGCCATCGACCTTGCCGGCTTCGAAGCGCGCGCCGTGCAGCTGCCGGTCGCCGCCGGCAGCATCGGCACGTTCCGCTTCAACGACCGCAACGAGCTGCTGTACGGCCGCGACGACTCGCTGCGGCTGCTCGATCTCGCCGACAAGGCGGCGACCGAGAAGACCGTCGTCGCCGGCATGAACTTCCAGATGTCGGCCGACGGCAAGAAGCTGCTGCTCGTCGGCGCCGCCGGCCTGCAGATCGCGGATGCGTCTGCCGGGGCGACCGGCAAGCCGATCGTGACGAGCCCGTTGCTCGTCGCGATCGACCCTCGCCGCGAGCGCGCGCAGATCCTCGCCGACGTCTGGCGCATCTATCGCGACTGCTTCTACGACGCGGGCATGCACGGCGTCGACTGGCCGGCGATCCGCCGCCGCTACGAAGCCATGCTGCCGGCGGTGGTGACGCGCGAAGACCTCAACTACCTGCTGCGCGAGCTGGTCGCCGAACTCAACGTCGGCCACGCCTACATCGCCGCGCCGGGCGACGTCGAGAACGTCGCCAGCCGTTCGGTCGGCATGCTCGGCGTCGAGTTCGCCGCCGCGACCAACGCCGACGGCACGCCCGCGAAGGCGTGGCGGCTGGCGAAGTTCGTCACCGGCGCGGCCTTCGACCACACCGCCCGCAGTCCGCTGCAGCAGCACGGCCTCGGCGTGCGCGAGGGCGAGTACCTGCTGGCGGTCAACGGCGTGCCGGTCGATCCGGCGCGCGATCCGTGGGCGTGTTTCCTCGGCCTCGCCGCCAAGCCGGTGACGCTGACCATCGGCAAGCAGCCGGTGTTCGACAAGGACGCGCGCGACGTGGTGGTGACGCCGATCGCGAGCGAAGTCGAACTGCACGACCGCGCGTGGATCGAGCAGAAGCGCCGCCGCGTCGACGAACTCTCGGGCGGCAAGGTCGGCTACGTCTACGTGCCGAACACCGGCATCGACGGCCAGAACGAGCTGGTGCGGCAGTTCCACGGCCAGCGCACCAAGCCAGCGCTGCTGATCGACGACCGTTGGAACGGCGGCGGCCAGATCCCGCACCGCTTCATCGAGCTGCTCGATCGGCCGATCACCAACTACTGGGCGCAGCGCTTGGGCGACGGCACGGCGTGGCCTTCGGACGGCCATCGCGGGCCGAAGGCGATGCTGATCAACGGCATGGCCGGCTCCGGCGGCGACATGTTCCCTTGGCTGTTCCGGCACGCCGGCCTCGGCCCGCTGGTCGGCACGCGCACGTGGGGAGGGCTCGTCGGCTACAGCGACGACACCGTGCTCACGCTCGTCGACAACGGCGCCGTCACGGTCCCCAGCTTCGCCTTCTACGAGACCGACGGCACCTGGGGCGTCGAGGGCCACGGCGTCGACCCGGACGTCGAGGTGCTCGACGATCCGGCCCTGATGCGGGACGGCGGCGATCCGCAGTTGGAGAAGGCGGTCGAACTGCTGCTGCAGGACCTCGCGACGAAGGCGCACCGGCCGGTGCCGAAGCCGAAGGGTCCGATCCGCACGGGCATGGGCGTGCCGGCCGAGGATCGCTGACGCGGCCATGCGGCCGCTGGCATGCGGATGGCGTTGCCTCCGGCCGCTGGTTGGCCGATGCCGGCGAGCCGGTGGACGCGCCGGCGACATGACCATGCTGCGCCTCGCCGTCGTCGTCCTCGTCCTGCTCGCCGGTTGCTCGGGACGGCGTCCCACCCTCGACGCCACGTCGAAGGAGTCGTTCGAGCGCTCGCTGATCGCCGTCACCAACGGGCTGACCTGCGAGGAGAAGGCCCAGGTCGCCCGCGTCGTGCTGATGCGCATGCTGAAGGCGGCGAGCGAGACGCGCGATGCGGACGCCGTGCGCCGCGCACTGCACGGCCTGAGCGCCCGGCAACTGCTCGCCGAGGCCGACGACCTGCCGGCCGTACCTCGGTAGGAGCCTGCGTCGCGGCGCCCGTCGTTTCGTCGGTCGCCCGGGCAGCGGCGCAGCACCGCGGAGTTTTCGCAGTGGCCGATCGACAGATACGACAAGCCGTCGTACACATACGACAGCGTGTCGTAGAACGTCGGTGTCCGCGTGCGGGCGCCGACCGAGCCGGTCGTCCGCCCCCGGCCCAACTCCGTGAACCGAGCGATGGCGGCTCGCTCGCCCCGAGGATCGAAGCGCGCATGTCCTGCTCCCCTGTTCCTGGTTCCTCTTCTGCGCCGTGGGCGCGGCCGCTGTCGGCGGCCGTCGCGGCGTGCTGTCTCGGCGTCGTGGTCGCGGCGCAAGCTCCGACCGCGGAACGCCCGGAAGCCGACGCGCCGGCGGCGACGTCCGGCCAGGATCCGCGTCCGGCCGACCGCACGTTCCGCACCGTGATCGCGGACGCCAAGGCGCTCGACGTGAAGACGGTGCAGGGCGACATCACCGTCCGTCGCGACGCCGCCGTCGAAGGGGTGGAGATCACCGCAGTGGTCCGACGCACCAGCGGCACGGGCGCCAACCGGCTCGACGACGACGCGTTCGCGGCGTGCCTGCGCGGGGCGAAGCTCGTCGCCGAGAAGGACGACCAGGGCAAGGTGACGGCGTTCGTCGAGTTTCCGCCGGCTTCGGCGGCGGGCGAAGCCGCAGCGCGGCGCCACGAGGAGCGCTGCAACAACAGCTTCGAGGTGGCGTTCACCGTCCGCGCGGCCGCGCTCGGCGGCCTCGCCGCCAACAGCGTGACCGGCTCGCTGCGCGCCGAAGGCAACCTCGGTCCCGTCGCGTTGGCCACGGTCAGCGGCGACGTGCGCGTCCGCGACGCGGTGGGGTCCGCCAGCGCGACCACCGTCAGCGGCGACGTCGAGGTGCGCGGGGCGAGTGGTCCCGTGGCGGCGTCGGCCGTCAGTGGCGACGTCCGCATCGACCTCGCGGAGGGAGCGACCGGCAACGTCAGCGGCACGACGACGACCGGAGCGGTCGAGCTGCGCCTGTCGGCCGCATGGCAGGGCACGTGGCAGGCTTCGGCGACCTTGGGTTCGGTGACCACGGGGGGTCGCACCGGCCGACCGAACCGCATGCGCGCCAACGAAGGCTTCGGCATGGAAGCGAAGGGCGTCATCGGCGACGCCGGCGCCGCGCAGGCGAAGCTGACCACCGTCACCGGTTCGATCCGCGTGGTCGGGGCCGCCGCCGGCAGCGACGAGGGCCAGGCGCAGCCGGGGGGCGAGCCGACGCCGCCGACGCCGCCGATGCCGCCGCGGCGGGAGGGCGGCAAGTTCGAGCACCCGACGCGCGACGACGTGACCCCGGGCGACGACGGCGCCAGCGATTGGTCGGGGGGGATCCAGGCCGAGGTCGAAGCGGTCCTGCGCGAAGCCGCGGACGCGGCGTCGGCAGCGGCCGAGCAGGCCCGTGCCGCGGTGGCGTCGATGCGCGATGCGTTCGGCGAGCGCGGCGCCCACTGGCTCCGGTCCCGTGGCCACGGCGAAGCACCGGACGCTGCCGCGATCGTGGCGGCGGTGCGCGGGGCCATGGACACGACGCGCGAGGCGCTGGCGGCAACCCGTGCAGCCATCGCCGAGGCGCGCGCTGCGGCCGAAGCCGCCGTCGCCGAGTTCGCCGCCGCCCGGTCCGAGTCGGAGCGCGACGACCGCTTCGTCCGGGACGACGCTTCGGTCTGGCTGGCGACGCAGGACGCGGTCCGCGCGGCGATCCGCTGTCTGGGCGGTGCCCTCCGCGGCACCGACGACGTCGGCACCGCCGCGACGCGAACGGTCCGCATCACCTTCGACAGTGGCGAGTCGCGGACGATTCGCCTCGACGGCGACGGGTCCGTGCGGGTCGAGCTCGAGGAGCGCGGCGCCGACGGCGAGGCGACCAAGCAGGTGTACGAGGCGCCGAACCTGGAGGCGTTCGTCCGGCAGCACCCCGGCGTCCTCGACGGGTCCGTCGAGACGGCGGACCCGAAGGCCAAGCAGGTGAAGGTCCGCGCGCCGCGCCGCAGCAGGTGACGCGACGTCGCGCCGCGGCGCCGCCACGTCGGGGGCCGCGGTCGCATGGGGGCGATCGACGCGGCGCCAAACGGACCGCGGGACCGCGCCGATGCTCTCCGGCCGGCGCCCCGGCCAGGACGTCCTCATGCTGCGCATCGCCATCGCCTCCTTCGCCTTGCTGGCCGCGTGCTCGCGCGCCGAGCCGGCCCTCGACACGACCAGCAAGGAGACGATGGAGCGCTCGCTGGCGGCGATGGCCGAAGGCCGGACCGAGGCGCAGAAGGAGGAGCTCGGCAAGGCCGTGTTCGCGCGCATGCTCGCGGCGGCGTTCAAGGAGCGCGACGCCGACGCCGCGCGCCGGACGCTGCACGGGTTGACCGCCGCGCAACTGCTCGTCGGCGAACCGCCGACTGCGGGCGACTCGCCCGCAGCCGCTGCGCAGCGTCGCGAGCAGCAGCACGCCGAGCGCGCCGACAAGCTGGCGCTGGAGATCCAGGCGCTCGAGTTGGAGCAGGCGGCGTCGGCGCTCGCCAAGGCGCACCTCGCGCAGTTCCGCGTGCTGGCGTCGACCTTCGCGTTCGAGGAGACGGACTTCGACCGCAGCCCGACGATCGCGCTGCGCGTGCGCAACGACACCGCGCACGCGATCTCCCGCGCCTACTTCGACGCCACGCTCGCGACGCCGGGGCGCGCCGTGCCGTGGGTCGACACGCGCTTCAACTACGAGATCCCCGGCGGGCTGGAGCCCGGCGAGGAGGCGACGTGGCGGCTGGAACCCAACCGCGTCGACGACTGGGGCCGCGCGCCCGCCGACCGCGACGACATGGTGCTTGCCTTGGCGCCGTACCGCGTCGACGGCGCGGACGGCAAGGCGCTGTACGACGCGCGCGGCTTCGACGTCGACGACGACAAGCGACTGCGCACGCTGCGCGCCGAGCTGGAAGCGCTCGCCGCCCTGCCGGCGGCCGCACCGCGCTGACTGCCGGCGTCGACGGATCGTCAGCGGCAGCAGCCGCAGGCCGTGCGCTGCGGCGCCGGTCGGGCGGCCCTCGCTCGGGCCGTGGGCGTCGCCGCCGCCCGCCGCCGCCGGTCAGTGGCCGGTGACGTGGATCGACTGCATGTCGGTCAGCGCGAAGCCCGCCGGATCCGCCGCGCACGGCCACAGCACCTGCGTGTAGAGCGGGCCGACACCGGGGGCGACGCCCATCAGGCCGAGCGGCAGGTCGGCGGTGCCGACGGCGTCGGTGAAGCCGACCAGGGTGACGAGGCTCGGCGATCCGGGCACGAGGTGCAGCAGGCTGCCGCCGCCGTTGATCAGCAGACCGATCGGGTTGAACACGAAGTCGACGGCGAACACCACCGGCGTCAGCGGGGCGGCGTTGCGGATGCGCAGGCCGAAGACGGGATTGCCCGAGGTCATCGGCGCCGTCGTCTCGTACACCGGCGCGAAGCCGCCGCACGTGGCGCTCGGCCCCGGCTGGCTGGCGGCGCGGCCGACGAACGCGAGCCCGGTCGGCGCTACGGCGCCGTTCGGCTGCGGCGGCGACAGCATCGTCGACACGTCGCGCATCAGCCCGCCGGCGCAGACGTAGATCGGGCGCAGGCCGAACGGATTGATCTGCGTGGTCTTGTCGATGCAGACGTCGCCCGCGATGCCGGGCACGCCCAGCGGCCCGATCGGCGGCCCGAGCGGCGCGCCGCCGATCGCGACGTTGAACACGAGGCCGTTGACGTCGCAGGCGAACAGCGAGTTGGTGACGCTGTCGTAGTCGAGGCCGCTGAGTCCGGCGCCGAGGAACGGCAGCGCGAACGGCGGCACGACGATGGGCGTGCCGGGCACCGGCGTGACGCCGATGACGACCGCCGCGGCCGACGCCACGAACATGACGTTGGCCAGCGGGTTGTAGGCGATGCCGGTCGCCGGGCCGCCGATCGCGGCGAGCACGGCGGGCGCGATCGGGAACGGCGGGATCGCCGGCGCGGCGAACGCGAAGTTCGGCGAGGGCCGCGACGCGAGCAACTGGCCGTTGGTGTACCAGATGCGGTTGGCGCGGCCATCGAACGTGGCGTCGCCGGGCGGCACGTTGCCGGCGAGCGGCGGCAGCACGACGCCGATCGGGTAGCCGGGATCGGGCGGCAGCGGGCCGGGCACGAGCCGCGAGAAGACCTGGGTCTCGACGAACTGGCCCGTGCCCGCGGGCAGCGGGTCGTAGGCGACGACGTGCTGGGCGGTGGTGGCCGCAGCGAAGACGAACGGCAACAGGGTGGCGAGGCGCATTGGCATGTCCGGAGGGTTGGAGACGCCAGGGCAAGGACGTTCCGGGGCCGGACGCACGCGCCGCCCGCAGATTTTCTTCGCCGACGCCGGCGCCGCACCGAGCCGGCCGACGGGGCCAACGGCGGCAACCGGGCCGACGGTGCCGAAGAACCGTCTGGCGCCGCCGACGCGCCGGGTGGATCGCGCCCCGCCGCCCGTTGTCGCCCGGGCGACCCGGCACCCACCCAACGACCTCGCTACGGGTCCGGCTTGGGCATCTTCTCGTGCGCGCCCTTGGGCTTCATGTGCAGCGAGTACGGCCCCCACATCGGCCAGACGCCGAACGCCAACTGGAACGGCCACGTGACTGCGTCGAAGGCGACGCCTCCGACGATCACCGGCACGGCGACGCTCACGCGCAGTCCGCTTTCCTCGGCTTCGCGCGACGGCTTCTCGAAGCAGGAGGGCATGCCGAACACCCAGCGTGCGGTGTTCACGGTGCCGCAGGCGGGCAGGACGGCGAGGGCCGCGACGGTCGCGGCGCGCAGGAGGCTGGATTGGAGCGCTCGTGCCATGGCGGTGGGAAGGCTGCGGGGGACGCGCGGTGCCATCGGCGGTTCCGGTCCGGTGACTTGAGTCCCCGCAGCGCGGCGACCACGGCTGCGCCGGTCGAGGACGGTTCCTCGCGTCCTGGATCGGGACACGAGGACGGCCCATGCCGCACCACACCGCTGGCCGTGCTTCGCTTGCGCAACGCCGGCACGTCGGTCGGTGGAGACGGACCATGCGCAACCACGCCCAGATCCCGGTCGCCTTCGCCATCGCCGCCATCGCCGCGAGCCCCCTCCGCGCGCAGACGACGGTGCCGCTGCCGCCGCACGCCAGCGTCTACGCCGGCTACACCCGCGGCCTGCAGTTCATCGCGCAGACCGGCTGCCACATCACGGCGCTCGCGCTGCCGCCCGATGCGCGGCAAGCAGGCGACACCGCCAGCTACCTCGTGCGCGTCAACGGCGCGGTGGCGCTGCGCAGCGTCGGCAACCAAGGCGCGATCGCGACCAGCATCGCGATCGCGCCCGGCGACGTCGTCGACGTGCTCGGCAACTGGTCGCCGGCGAGCGCCGGCAACTTCACTGCGCGCAACTCGTACGGTCCGAGCACGCCGGGCGCGGGGGCGGCGCCCTACACGGTGGCGATCGCGGGCGTGCCGCACGTGCTGTACCGCTGCGGCTGGCAGTGGGACATCGGCGATCCGGCGTGGACGCCGGGCGGCGCCACGGGCGCGTACATGCCGCCGGCTTCGGGCCAGTTGGGCCGCGTGCTGGTGACGACCTCGCCGACGCCGGCGGGCGTGCTCGCGGGCAACGCCGTGCTCGGTCAGGGTTGCGCTGCCGCCTACAACTCCTTCTACGCGTCGTTGCCGACCGCGACCGCCGCGGCGGCGGCGCTGCAAGGCGGCACGCTGGTCCTGACGCCGCACGGCGCGGGGTACCAAGGCACGTGGCTGCCCGGCACGGCGAACGCGTTCTTCGCGCCGCCGGTCGCCGCGACCGGGCTCGCCTGCGGTGACGACGGCGTCGTCGCGCTACCGCTCGCGGCGGGCCCGCTGGCGACGCCGCAGGGACCGCAGACGCAACTGCTCGTCAGCGGCAACGGCATCGTCGCGTGGGGCGGAACGGCGATCGAGCACCCGGGCACGACGAGCTACGCGCCGACGCCCGCCGGCATGCTCGACAGTGCGCTCGGCGGCGTCTACGCGTGGCACGACTACAACGCCGGTGAGCCCGGCAGCGGCGCGATCCTCGCGCACGCGGCCTTCGGCGTGCAGTACGTGACCTGGAACGGCGTCGAGAGCTACGCCGTGCCGGAGGTCGCCAACCCGAGCACGCTGCAGTTCCAGTTCGAACTCGCGAGCGGCGTCGTCCGGATCGTCTTCGTGCAGGTCGACGGCAACGCTACCAGCGGCTTCGGCTCCGCCCACCTCGTCGGCGTCACGGCGCCCGGACCGTCGACGGACGCCGGGCCGCTGACGCTCGCCACGGCGTCGCCGGCGCAACTGCGCACGCAGGACCCGGAGATCCTGCCGCTCGCGCTCACCGGCGTGACCCGGCCGATCGCCGGCGCGCCGTGGAGCCTTCGCCTCGCCAACGTGCCCGCCAACGCCATCGCCGGTCTCGACGTGTTCGGCCTGCACGATCCGGCGCTGGTCGACCTCGCGTTCCTCGGCGCGCCGGGTTGCGGCCTGCGGGCGTCGCCCGACGTGCTGCTGGCGTGGCCGATCGCCGGCGCGTCGCGGACCTTCAGCCTCGCGATCCCGAACAGCGCCGCGTTGTGGAACCTGCGGGTGTTCGCCTCGTCGGTCGTGTTCCAGTCGCCGCCGGCCAACGCGCTCGGCCTCGTCGTCAGCAACGGCCTGCGCGGCACGATCGGCGACCTGTAGCGCGGCGGCGGTCGCGCTGGCTGCGGCCCGCGGCCGGCATACGATCGCGGCGATGAGCCACGATCCGTTCGCGCGCTTGCGCATCGAGTACGGCGACGCACCGCTGCCGTTCGAGACCGCTCCGGCCGAACCGCTGGCGCTGCTGGCGCAGTGGCTCGACGAAGCCGCGGCGGCTGGCGTCGGCGAGCCGAACGGCATGGCGCTCGCGACCGTCGACGCCGATGGGCAACCGCACTGCCGCGTCGTGCTGTGCAAGGGCCTCGGCGAACGCGGCGTCGCCTTCTTCACGAACCGGCAGAGCGACAAGGGCGCGCAACTGGCCGGCAACCCGCGCGCGGCGGCGACGTTCTGGTGGCCGGCGCCGCGCAACCGGCAGGTCCGGCTCACCGGCCGCATCGAGCTCGCCGCCGACGCCGAGTCCGACGCGTACTTCCGCAGCCGGCCGCGCCGGGCGCAACTGTGCAGCGCGGCCTCGCCGCAGAGCCGCGTCGTGCGCGACCGCGCCGAACTCGAAGGCCTCGTCGACGCGCTCGCCGCGCGCGTCGGCGACGGTCCGGTGCCGCGGCCGGCGCACTGGGGCGGCTACCGGCTCGTGCCCGCCACGGCGGAGTTATGGAACGGGCGCGCCGGCCTCTTGCACGACCGCCTGCGCTACCGCCGCGCCGCGGCGGACGGCGGCTGGACGCGCGAGCGCCTCGCGCCGTAGCGCGCGCCTGCGCAGCGGCCCGGCGGCGCCGCGCGCGCTTTCTTGCCCGCGCGCGGCGGCGTAGGGTGCGCGCATGACGCCGTTGCGCCTCGTCGCCGTCCTCGTCCTCGCCGTCTTCGCCGGTTGCGCCGCCGCGCCGACCTCGCCGCCGGCGTCGGCAACCCCGGCCGCGCCCGTCGTCCCGGTCGTCGTCAAGCTGTGCAACGGCGTCGACCTCGCCGGCTGGCACGCCGACGTACCGGCGGCCGACGGCGGCGCCAAGATCGCGCCGTCGTTCGGCGTCGAGAACGGCGTGCTCGTGAGCTACGGCGTGCCCGAGGGCCACCTGATCACCGACGCGGTCTTCGCCGACTACCGGCTGACCGTCGAATGGCGCTGGCCCGGCGAGCCGGGCAACTGCGGCATCCTCGTGCACAGCTCGAAGCTGCGGCGGCTCTACGGCCAGTTCCCGCAGTCGATCGAGTGCCAGCTGCACGTCGGCAACGCCGGCGACTTCTGGTGCATCGGCGAGGACATCGCCGTGCCGGACATGGTCGCGCGCCGCGGCCCGCAGGAGAAGTGGGGCGCCGACGAGCAGCACGCGCGCCGCATCAGGAACCTGACCGACGGCAGCGAGAAGCCGCTCGGCGAGTGGAACGAGATGGTGATCGAGTGCCGCGGCCGCACGATCACCATCTGGGTGAACGGCCAGCTGGTCAACCAGGGCGTCGACTGCACCGCCGAGCGCGGCCAGATCGCGGTCCAGGCCGAAGGCGCGCGCTGCGAGTTCCGCCGGCTCGACCTGCAGCCGCTGTGAGCGGCGCGCGGCCGCGCCGTCAGCGCCGTCGCGCCGTCGCGGCGGTGAGCGCGGCCTCGGCCTCGGCGCGCTCGCGCACGCGCGCGCACATCAGGTCGCACAGCCCCTGCGTGCGTGCGTCGGCGAGCGCATAGACGACGTGCAGGCCGTCCTTGCGGCGGCGGACCCAGCCCGCCGCGTGCAGGATGCCGAGGTGCTTGCTGACGTTGGCGAGCGACAGGCCGGTCGCGGCGACCAGTTCGCTGACATTGCGTTCGCCGGCGAACAGTTCGGTCATCAGCGCGAGGCGCGACGGCTCCGACAGGGCGCGGAACTGCTCGGCGACGCGTTCGAGCATCGCGGGCGTCATCGTCGGTCGTTTGCTCATGGCGTGTCGGCTCCGGTCGAAGCGGGCAGGTCCTTGCGCGCCGCCCACTCGGTCCACGACCCGGCGTACCACCGGACGTCGTCGCGATCGAGCAGGTACCGCAGCACGAAGTACGTGTGCGACGCGGCGTGGCCGGTGCGGCACGACACGGCGACCGCGCCGGCGCCGCGCGGCAGCAGCGCGTCGTAGGCGCTGGCCAGTTCGCTGCGCGGCGCCAGCCACTGGCCGCCGGCCGTGCGCTGCAGGTCGCCCGCGAGCGGCCGGTTGCGGGCGCCGGGGATGTGGCCGGGCCGCGCTTCGGTCGACGTCTCGCCGCGGAACGCCGGCGCGGGCCGCACGTCGAGCACGCGCACCGCGCCCGCCTTGCGCCCGGCTTCGAGCGCGTCGGCGGTGAGCGTGAAGTCGTCGGCCGGTGCGCGCGGCGCGTAGGTCGCCGGCGCGACCGCCGTGCGCGCGGCCGTCAGCGGCCCGCGTTCCGCCGCCCAGCGCAGCATGCCGCCTTCGAGCACCGCGAGCGCGCGGTGGCCCCGGCGCAGCAGCGCCAGCGCGGCGAGCGTCGCGTCGTGCGGCTTGTCGTCGGCGACGAGGACGACCGGGCGGTCGGCGGTGAGGCCGAGCGCGCCGAAGGCCGCCGCCAGTTCACCGTCCGGCCGCAGGAAGTGGTCGCGGTCGCCGGCGCGCACACGCAGCGACGGCAGGTCGAGGCGCACGCTGCCGGGGACGTGCAGCGCGTCGTGCTCCGGCGCGCTGCGCACGTCGAGCACTGCGACGTCGCGCAAGCGGGCGCGCAGCCACGTCGGCGAGACCATCGTCGGTTGCGTCAGCGCCGCCGGATCGGTGGCCCACAGCGACGCGGCGGCGCGCGGGCTGCCGCCGCCGAGGAAGAACGCGCGCACCAGCGGCCAGCTGGCGGCCGCGGCCTTCGCCGACGCGGCGTCCATGCCTTCGCGCAGCGACGGCGGCGTCAGCACGCGGGCGACGAACGCGTCGAGGCCGCCGTCGAGCACGAAGGCGTTGGCGCGGCCCTGGCGGCGCAGTTCGACCCACGCCTGCGCCGGGTGCGCCGGCCCGTTGCTGCACAGCACGATGCGCGCCGGCGCGCGCGCCAGCAGCGCTGCGCCCGCCGCGCTGACGACGTCGGGCACCGACAGGTTGACGGCGCCGGGCAGATGCCAGCCGGCGAACTCGTCGGCGGGCCGCACGTCGACGACCAGCACGTCCTCGCCGGCGAGCAGCGACCGCGCGAGTTCGTCGGGGTCGATGTGGTCGGCGCCGGTTTCGATGTCGTGCAACCACGCCGGCGGCGTCGCGGCCGCGTCGGCAGCCGCATCCGCGGTCGCCGGCACGGGCGCGAGGCGGCCGAAGGCCACGGCGGCGACCACGGCGAGCAGCATCGCGGCGACGGCGAGCAGCGGCCGGACGCCGTCGGCGGGCGCGTTCGCGGGCGGGTTCATGCCGACCTCCGCTGCGCCCACGCTTCGACCTTGCCGGCGACGACGAACGACCCCAGCGCCACGGCGAGCAGCGCCAGCGCGCCGGCCATGCCGGAGACGCCGAGCTGTTCGGGCAGCGCGCCGACGGCGCACGCGCCGGCCTGCAGGAAGCCACCGAGCTGCGGTTGCAGGCCGGCGAACGCAAGGCTGCCGAGCCCGGCGCCGAGCAGGAAGACCAGCGCGTCGAACTTGCCGCTGGCGACGCCGACCGCCGCCGTGCCCGGGCACCAACCGCCGGCGACGAAGCCGAGGCCGAACAGCAGGCCGCCGACGGCCTGCGGCCAGACGATCGACGGCGGCACGTACAGCGCCGCCAGATCGACGTAGCCGAGCGCGGCGAGCGCCTGCAGGCCGACCGCCGCGGTCGCCATGGCGCTGAACATCACCTTCAGCACGGCGAAGTCGCGCAGGTAGAAGATCGCCGTCAGCTTGCGGCTGCTGCCGAAGCCGGCGCGTTCGAGCCAGAAGCCGAAGCCCAGACCGACGACGAGCGCCATCAGCAGGCCGATCGGCTGGTCGAGCAGTCCTTGCGCGTAGAGGTTCATCGCCACTCCTTCTTGACGAACGGGGCGAGCGCGAACGCGGCCGCGAAGCACGCGCCGGTGAACACGAAGCCGCCGGTCTGCAGCATCGCGCCGGCGGAGAGTGCCTGGCCCGACGTGCAGCCCGACGCGAAGCGCGCGCCGAGCCCGGCGAGCGCGCCGCCGGCGAGCGCGAGCAGCAGGCGCAGGCCCGCGGGTGCGGTCGGGCCGCGTTCGACGGCGAGCGCGACGCGCCCGGCCGCGCGCGCCGACAGCATGCCGCCCGCGAACGTGCCGAGCAGCATGGCGACGAGGTAGTGCGCCAGCGGGCTGCCGTCGGCGAAGAGGCCGGCGAGCCAGCTGTTGCCAGCGACCGCGGCGGGGGCCACGGCGTGCGCCGCCGTCGCCGCCACGCGGGTGATGCCGCCGGACGCGCCGAGGCCCGTGCCGAGCACGACGTAGGAGAACAGCAGCGTCAGGCCCAGGCCGACGCCGGCGAGGTAGGGGTTCCAGTAGGGGCGTGCCATGGCGTCGTCCTCAGCACCCCGCGCTGCGCTTCTTCGGCGCGGCGGCGGGCTTGGTCGGGGTGGTGGCCGGTGCGGTGGCGGCGGCCGCGTTCGCCGCCGGTGCTGCGTTCGCGTCGACCGGCCCGCCGATCGCCGCCGTGCGGAAGTAACCCTGCAGGCCGCCGACCAGCACGCGCAGCGAACGCTCGGGCTGCTGCGCCAGCAGCGCGCCGGCGACGGCGAAGGCGGTGGTGCCGTCGCGGTCGACGAGCACGACGCGGCGGCCGGCGGGCAGCGTCGCGAGGTGCGCAGCGAGCGCGTCGGGCGCGACGTTGGCGCTGCCGGGGATCGACCACTCGGCGAATTGCCATGCCGCGCGCACGTCGAGCACCGCGTACGCGGCGGGTTGGTCGAGCAGCGCCTTCTGCAGCATCGGCGCGTCGATCGGTTCGGGCAGCGCGATCGCGGCGCCCGCGGCCGCCGGCGCGGCCGCCGGCGCGGCCGCCGCTGCGCCCTTCGCCATGCGGCCCTTCGTCGGCAGGCCGGCGGCGATCCACGCGTCGAGGCCGCCTTCGAGCGAGCGCACGTGGCGCATGCCGTGCCGCTCGGCGAGGCCGACGGCGAGGCTCGAGCGGTACGCCGAGTTGCACACCATCACGACCTCCATCTCGGTGCCGAGCGCCTTGGCGAAGCGTTCGTGCTCGGTGACCGGGATGTTGCCGACGTCGCCCAGGCGCAGGTCGCCGTACTCGTCGGCGGTGCGCACGTCGACGACGACCGGCTCCTTGCCGGCCTGCATCAGCGCGTGCAGCTCCGGCGGCGTGATGCCCTTCGTCGCGCGCACGTTCAGGCCGCCAGCGCGCCACGCGGCGGCGTCCGGCGGCAGCCGGCCGGCGACGAGGTCGTAGCCGATCCGGCGCAGGCGGAAGCTGCCCTCCTTGACCTCGGCGTCGTCGCCGACGAGCAGCAGCTTCGCCGTCACCGGCACGACGATGCCGGTCCAGGTGTCGAGCCGGCCGCGCAGGTGCACGTTGACCGAGCCTTCGATGTGCGCGTCGCCGTACGCCGTCTGGTCGCGCAGGTCGACGATCCACGCGCCGTCGGCGAGCAGCGCCTTCGCGGCCGCGGCGTCGACGACCGGCGGCAGCGTCTCGCTGCGTTCGACCAGCGGCGGGCCCTTGCGGTTCAGCTCGACGTTGAAGCCGAAGTACTGCGGCGCGACCGGCTGGTGGCTCAGGATGTTGGCGACGAACGACGCCTTGGTCGGGATCTGGAGGTAGGGGTTGGTCGCCTTCTCGCGGCCGATCGTCGACACCGTGTCCGGCGACAGGTGCGCGCCGCACAGCGAGCCGGCGCCGTGCGCGGGCAGCACCGCGGTGGCGTCGGGCAGGCGCTTCAGCCGCTGCACGCTGTCCCACGACTGCGCCGCCAGTTCGGCCGGCGGCACGTCGAGCAGGTCGGGGCGGCCGATGCTGCCGATGAACAGCGTGTCGCCGGTCAGCGCGAAGGCCGGGTCCGCCTGGCCGCCCGGCACGCGCACCAGGAACGTCATCGCGTTCGGCGTGTGGCCGGGCGTCAGCCACGCCTCGATCGACACCGCGCCCAACTGCACGCGGTCGCCGTCCTGCAGCGCGCGGTGCGGGAAGGCCGCCTTGCTGGCGGCGCTGAGCGCGATCTCGGCGTCGTGGCGGTGGGCGAGTTCGGTGTGGCCGGCGACGAAGTCGGCGTGCGGGTGCGTCAGCAGGACGCGGGTGATCTTCGCCCCGGCCGCGGCGGCGTCGCGCTCGTAGTGGCCGACGTCGCGCTGCGGGTCGATCACCGCCGCTTCCTTGCCCGACACCAGCAGGTAGCTGAGGTGCGACAGGCAGCCGAGCTGGTACTGGCGCAGCGACCAGCCGTCGCCCTTCTGGTCGTAGGTCACCTGCGGCGTGCTGGCGTCGTCCGTGTGCGTGGCGCGCTCGGCGTCCTGGCCGGCGATGCCGGCGGCCAGCAGCAGGGCGGCGAAGGCGGCGCGGGGTGCGGTCGTGTTCATGCGATCAACTATATGGTGGATCGGCAGAGCAGAAATCCGGACTTGGGCGTACGCGCGCCGGTGGCGGACGTGGCCGGCGCCGCCGCCGCGCTCAGCCCGCCGTCGCCAGCGTCGCCGCCGGCGCAGCGGCGTGGCGGGCCAGTTCCTCGCGCGCGCCGGCGAGGGCGAGCCGCAGGTGGCTGAGGTCGACGGCGAGGTCGTCGCCGCTGCGCTGCAGCGCGTCGCAGCGGCACTGCAGGGTCGCCCGGACCATCGGCGACTCGTCCATCGCCCAGACGGCGGCGGTCTGCGCTTCGGCCAGCGACGCCTGGGCCGCGGCCAGTGCGGCGACCATGCGCCGTTCCTGCCGGCGGAAGCGGGCGATCAGGCGGACCAGCGCGGCGCGGGCCGGCGGCGGCTCAAGCGCTGGCGGCATGGTCGCCTCCGTCGAAGTCGGGCATGCCCGAGAGTACGCGGCGCAGCGAGGCGGCGTGCCGCCGGCAGGCGCGCAGTTCGGCCCGCAGCGTGGCCGACGGCTCGTCGCCATGGCTGGCGGCGGCGTGCACGCGCGCCTGCGCCAGCGCCAGGCTGTCCGTGGCGCGGGCGAGTTCCGCCAGCAGCCGGGCCATCAGATCCGAACCGGCGCACGCAGCGCCCTCGAACGGCTCGTAGTCCATGGTCGCGGAGCGTCCGCGCGGCCATGAAGGGCATGCCAAGCGCCGGGTAAACGTGGCCGGGCGCGCGCCGGGGTCACGCGGGGCCCCGCGGCCGCCGCCACCAGGGGCAATTTGCGAGCCTGTATCGTGCGTTCCGCTCGCGCTCTCAGTCGACCCACTCGGCGACGAACAGGTTCGTCTCGCCGGGCTTGGCGTGGTAGCGGTTGCTCGCCCAGACGAGGTGCTTGCCGTCCGGCGAGAACATCGGGAACGAGTCGAACTCCTCGCTGTTGGTCACCTGCTCCAGGCCGCTGCCGTCGGTGTTGACCAGGAAGAGGTTGAAGCGGCGCGCGGCGCTGCGGTCGCCGGTCTTCGCCGCCTGCTCCATGCCCTTCATGTTGCTGGCGAACAGGATCTTCCGGTCGCCGGGCAGGAAGTACGGCGCGAAGTTGGCGGCGCCGTTCTTGGTGATCTGGCGGAAGTTGCCGCCGTCGCGGTCGCAGACGCAGATCTCCATGTTCGATGGCCGCACGATCTGCTGCGTCAGCAGCTGGGCGTTCTCGCCCGCCTGCTTGGCGTCCTTGGGGAACGCCGAGCGCAGCACGAGCTGCTTGCCGTCGTGCGAGAAGAACGCGCCGCCGTCGTAGCCGGGGCGGTTGGTGACGCGCCGCACGTCGCTGCCGTCGGCGGCCATCGTGTACAGCTCCAGGTCGCCGTCGCGCACCGAGGTGAACACGAGGTCGCCGGTCACCGGGCACACCGTCGCCTCGGCGTCGTAGCCCGGCGTCTTGGTCAGCTGCACGAGGTCGCTGCCGTCCGGCTTGGCGCTGAAGATGTCGTACTCCTGGTGCACGGCCCACTCGTAGCCGCGGCCGGTCAGATTGACGACCGGCGGCGCGTCGCCGGTGTGGTGGGTCGAGCCGAAGACCACGCGGCGGTCGCCCTTCTGGAAGTACGCGCAGGTCGTGCGGCCCGTGCCGGTGCTGACCCGCGTCTGCTGCCCGGTGGCGAGGTCGAGCACGTAGATCTGGTCGGCCGGCATCGTCGCGTCGCGCCGCTGGAAGATCAGCTTGGTGCCGTCGTGCGACCAGTAGGCCTCGGCGTTCTCGCCGTCGAAGGTCAGTTGCCGCACGTTGCGCAGGTGCGGCTCGTCCGCCCGCGCCGCCACCGGCTTGCCGGCGCCGAGCACGAACGGCTGCGCGGGCGCGGCGCCGGCTCCGCTGCCATCGGCGGCGGCACAGGCGGCGAGGAGGATCGACACGGACGGCAGGAGCGTCAAACGCATGCGCGCATGCTGTCCGCTGCGCCGTGTCGGCGCAACGCCGTGGCGGCTGCCGCGGTCACGCGCATGTCACGCCGCGCCCGCGTCGCGCGTCAGCGGCCACCAGGGGCAAGCTGAGAGCCCGTATCCTGACTTCTTCGCGGGCTCTCAGGCGCCGCCGATCTGGCCGACTGCGCCGGCTTCGATCTCGGCGAACCCCAGCACGCGCCGCTCGGCCGCCGTCAGGTCCGGGAACGAGGCGAGGAAGTGGGCGCGGTTCTGCTGCACGAACGTGCGCACGCGGCGCAGCAGCTTCTCCGGATCCTGCACCTGCAGCAGGCCGGTGCGCGCGATCGCCGCCTGCGTGCCGCGCGCCGACAGGCGGTCGGCGTCCTCGGGCGCGAGGCGTTCGTCGTCGAGCCAGAACTCGGCGCGCACCTCGAAGAACGTGATCAGGTTGCGCAGGTGCGGCAGCGTGATCGCCGAGCGCCCCTTGCAGATGTCGGTCGCCGTCTGCGGCGACACGTTGAGCGCGCGCGCGAGGTCGCGCTTCTTCAGGCGGCGTTGGTCGAGGAGGGCGGTGATCTTCTCGTGGATGAGGACCATCGGCGGCCTAGGATACCGGGCGCGTGCGCGCTGCTCATCATCGTTCCCGGCAAAGCGGTTCGTCGCCGTTCCTTGGCTTGGCCTTGGCCGCGTTTGCGACGGCGTGCGCGTCCGGCGATCTCGCGCCGACCGTCTGGCCGCCGGCCGACTTCCGCGTCGTCGTCGAAGAGCGCGCGGCGACGGGCGACGGCCGCCGCCGCGTCGAGGTCGCCGCCGACGGCGTGCTCGTCTACGCCACGGCCGCGGCCGTGCTGCGCACCGGCGACGACGCCTGCGCGCTGCCGGCCTTCGATTGCCTGTCGGTTTGCCAACTCGTTCCCGAATGCACGCGAGCGCTCGCGCGCAAGCTGGATCGGCTAGGGATTCGCAGCTTGCGGCAGCGCAGCGACGACGGCCCCGCCAGCGCCGGCCCGGCGGTAGTGACGCTGCGCTGGCGGGCGTTCGGCGCCGAGCGCGTCGTCGAAGCGTCGGCGTCGCCCGATCCAGCGCTCGCCGCGATCCTGCGTGAGTTGGATGGCTACCTTCCGGTCGGCGAACCGGTGCTCGGTGGCAGCGCGCTCGTCCGGCAACAGGACGTCGTGCTCTCCGGCGTGCCGCTGCCGGTCGTCGCGCCGCGGCAGGCGATCGCCTTCTGGCGCGGGCGCGGCGGCAGCGAAGTCGACGACGACCGGCCGCTGCTGCTGGCCTTCGCCGTCGCGTGCATGGAGTCCGAGCGCGAACTGGCGCTCGACTTGCTGCAGGCCTGGCGCGCGGTCGCGGCGCGGCGGGTGGCCGCTGGACGCGGGCTCAGCGTCGAGCCCGCAGTCAGCGACGCGGGCTTGGTGCAGGCGGTGCCGCCGGCGGCAGCATGCGGGTGAGCGCCGGCGCGCCGTCGGACGGCGCGCGGCGCACGGGGCTCACTTCGCCGGGGTGAAGGCGATCATGCCCGACATCTTGCCGAACGACAGCCACGCGCCGGCGCCGTTTTCGGTGGCGTGCAGCAGCATCTGCAGGCGCTTGCTCTCGTGGTCGCCGCTCTTCAGCTCGAGCTTCGTCGTCGTGACCTTGTCGCCCGACTTGAAGTTGAGGCTCCACGCCAGGTCGTCGCCGACCGTGAAGAACACTTCGTAGCTGCCGGCCGCCAGCGTCACGTCGCCGCACTTGCAGTCGATCGACGTGGTGAACTTGCCGAGCGGGGAGTTGGTGGCGGTGCGGTTGACGCGCGCGCGCGCGCCGGTGCCCTTCTCCTTGTCGGCGATGGCCGTCATCGTCTTGCCGTCGGCCCAGGTGATCGACGTGTAGTCGAGCGACATCTTGGCGTCGCCGATCGTGATCGACTGGGTGAGCGTCGGGGCGTTGCCGTTGGTCGAGCCCATCTTCTGGGCGAAGGCCGGCGCGCACAGCGCGGCGGCGAGAGCGAACGAAAGGAGCAGCTTCATCGGGTTCGTTGGGGTGGGGGTAGGTCGGTCGGGAGCGGGCTCCCGGCGGGCGGACAGTCTATGCGCGCCGCGGCGGCGATTCCGTCGCCGGCCGCAGTTCGCCGGCCAGCCAGCGCAGATGCACCTCGGCGGCGACCAACAGGTACAGCCCGTGGCCGAGGTTGGCCGCGCCGCGCCGGTGCCGGTCGACGGCGGCGGCGACGCCCCCCGGCCGCAGGTGCGGCCGCTGCCGGGTGCGCGGCTCGGCGAGCAGGTCGAGCCACGGCAGCTCGCCGCGGAACCAGCGGTCGAGCGGCAGGGCGAAGCCGCGTTTGGGCAGCCGCAGCACCGCCCCGGGCAGGTCGGGGAAGGCCCCCCGCAGGGCGGCCTTGCCGAGTCCGGCCCGGCCGTCGGCCAACGCCAGGGCGGCGACGTCGCGGTCGAGGAACGGGCAGCGCGTTTCGACGCCGGCGGCGAGGCCGGCGACGTCGACCTTGGGCAGCAGGTCGCAGCGCAGGTAGCCGTCGAGGTCGGCGGCGCGGGCGGCGAGGACGGGGTCAGCGAGGACGGGGTCGGCGAGGACGGGGTCGGCGGCGGCGATGGCGGCGGCGGCGGCGCGGCGCACCCGTTCCCTGGCATCGCGCCACACGCGGCGGCGGCCGAGGTCGGCGGCGAGCACGCGGTCGGCGAAGCCCGGCGGTGTCACCGCCAGCAGCGCGGCCGCCGGATCGTCGGCGACGGCGGCGCGCAGCCAGCGCGCCGGGTAGCCGTTGGCCCAGCGCGGCGCCAACGGCCGCAGCCACGGCAGGCGCGGCAGCTTGCGCAGCGCGCGGTAGCGGCGGTAGCCGAGGAACAGTTCGTCCGCGCCTTCGCCGCCGAGCAGCACCTTGCCGCCGTCGGCGGCGACCGCCGCGCACAGCGCGTGCACGGCGAGGATCGACGGGTCGCCGAGCGGCGCGCCGGCGGCGGCGGTGAGCTGCGGCAGGGCCAGCAGCGCCTCGGGGCCGACGTCGACCTGCCGCAGCGGCAGTCCGCACGCCTGCGCCACGGCGGCGGCGGCGGCGCGCTCGCTGCCGTCGCTGCCGTCGGCGCGCAGTTGGTAGGCGGGCACGGTGCGCCCCGCCGCGCGCAGCGCCAGCGCCAGGCAACTGCTGTCGACGCCGCCCGAGAGGGCGAGCGCCACCGGCACGGTCGCCGCACTGCTGCGGGCCACGCTGGCGACGACGGCGGCGCGCAGCGCGGTGGCGGCGTGGGGCGAAGGCGCCGCGCGCGGGATGTTCGTGCTGTGCCGTGTCGATGTGCGGTGTGGGGCCGGCGCCTGCACATCGGCGGCTACCGCGCCCGTGTGCACGAACTGCCGCGCTGCCTCGCCATGCCGCGCGCCCCACGGCCCGCACCACCCGAACTCCACCCCCGCCGTCGTCAACGGCGCCCCGCGCTGCGGCACGCCGACGAGCCGCAAGTTGGCATCGAGCCGCAGCGGCGCGTCGGGCTGCCAGCCGCGGCGGAACCACTCCGCCAGCCGGCGGCGGTGCCAGCGCAGCGGCAGGCCGAGCGCGCGCAGCGCCGCCGGCGTCGAGGCGAAGGCGACCAGCCGCGGCGTGTCGCCGGGGCGCTGCTCGACGACGCACCACAGCGGCTTCTCGCCGAAGGGGTCCTGGCCGAACACCAGCGCGCCCGTCGCGGCGTCGGCGACCGCGTAGGCGTGGTGGCCGCGCAGCGTCGCGAGCGCGGTGGCGGCCGCAGCGTCACCCGCGTGCCCGGCGGCGACGGCGAGCAGCGGCAGCCACGCGTCGTTCGGCAGCGGCGCGCGCCGCGCCGCGGCCGGGCGCAGCCGCCGCCATTGTTCGCCAGCGTCGGCGACATTGCCGTTGAGCACGCCGACGTAGCGGCCGCCGCGCAAGGCGACCGGCTGGTGGCTGCGCGGCTGCGTGATCGCGAGCCGCGCGCAGCCGAGTTGCCACGGCCCGGCGCGGTGCTGGCCTTCGCCGTCGGGGCCGCGCGGACGCAGGGCGGCGAGTGCTTCGGCGATGGCGCGCGCGGGGTCGAGCCCGCGCGCGGCGAGCCAGTCCGTCCGCGCGCCGACGATGCCGCACATGGCGCGCTGGGCGCTAGCCGCGGCGGCCGCCGCGCGCGTGTTCGAGGTAGGCGACGAGCCGCTGCCACTGCCGGTGCAGGTCGTGCTCGGCGACGCCGATCGGCTGCTTGAAGAAGCTGGCGAGGTGCGTCATCGCGCCGTGTTCGCCGCGGCGCTGCGCCAGGTCGGCGAAGCGCACGAGGTCGAGCACCAACGGCGCGGCGAGGATCGCGTCGCACCCCTGCCACGTGAACTGCAGCGACATGCGGAAGCCGAGGAAGCCCTCGAAGTGCACGAAGTCCCACGCCGTCTTCAGGTCGTGCAGCGACGGCACGTAGTCGATGCCGACGTGCGTGTGCAGCGGGTAGCCGAGGATCGACGGCAGCAGCGCGTCCTTGGTCGCGACCTTGGTCTTCTTGTTCTCGGTGTCGGCCAGCACGCGGCCGTCGCGGTCGCCGAGGATGTTGTAGCCCTGCCAGCTGAGCACGCGCAGGTTGCGGTACGCGAACATCGGCGCCAGCGCCGACTTCACCAGCGTCTCGCCGGTCTTGCCGTCGCGCCCCATCCACGGCGTCTTGCTGGCCGCGAACGCCTCCTGGATCGCCGGCAGCAGCGCCGACTCGCTCGGCGTGAAGTGCACGAACGGCAGGCCGAGCTTGGCGGCGACGTAGGCGTAGAGCGCCGACGGCCGCACGGCCTTCTGGTCGTCCTTGGCGAGCGCGCGCTCGAACGCGGCGAGCGTGCGGTGCGCCGGCGACGGCCGCAGCGGCGGCTCGGTCGAGGTCAGGTTGACGCAGACGACGCGGTCGAGGCGGTGCTTGCGGCGGAAGGCCAGCAGGTCGCGCTCGATCGCGGCGACCTGCTGGCGCAGCGTCGCGCGGCGCGCGGGCCGGTCGGCGAGGCTCGCGATCGTGCGGCCGGGGTTGGGCAGCACGCCCTGCACGACGTTGCGACTGGCGGCGGCGAGGTCGGCCTTGAGCTTGCCGACGAGTGCGGGCGGCAGCGTGCCGGTGACGCCGTGGATCTCGGCCGCCGACGAGGCGTAGTCGCCGCGGCGGATCTCATGGCCGCCGAAGACGATGCCGGCGAGCGGCTGCCACGGGATGCCGGCAGCGACCGGCAGCTCGGTGGCGAGGCCCTGCGGGGCGGCGAGGCCGCGCGCGATGGCGCGCGTGCCGACGACGAGCGTCGTGGCGAGGCCGCCATAGGCGCCGAACAGCCAGACGCCGAGGCGCCCGGTGGGAGGTTTGTGCGTGGTCTTCGGCAACGTGGGCGCGGAACGGGGGCGCGGGAGGATAGCGGAACGGCCCCGGCGAGCATCAGGTTCGCCGGCTTCGTCGCCACGATGGACACTGCCCGCGGCCAGCGCGACACTCGCACCGTGTCCGCGACTCCGCCTCCGCTCGCAGCCACGCCCGACCGTCGACGGCGTTGGTTGCTTCTGCTGCTCGCCGTCGTCGCCGTGCTGGGCGGCTGGTACTTCGGCGCCCGCGCCAAGGGGGACGACCGCGAGCTGCCGGTCTACGTCGCCGGCGGTGAGCGCATGGCCGCCGGCGCCGAGATCTACCGCCGGCAGGCGGGGCCTGGCGTCGACGCCGACAAGAAGCCGTTCACCTACCCGCCGTTCGCGGCGGCGCCGTTCGTCCCGTACGCGCTGCTGCCGGCCGCTTGGCAGGCGCCGCTGTGGTTCGTCGTCAACTTCGTCATCGTGCTCGGCCTCGCGCGCTGGCTGCATCGCCACGCCGGCCGCGCCGACCCGGCACTCGGCCCGCCGCGCCCCGTCGCGTTCTGGCTGCTGGTCGGCGTCGTCGGCGGCCGCCACGTCGCCTCGGTGTTCACCAACCAGAGCCACGACCTGATCGTCGCCGGCCTGCTCGGCCTCGCCGCCGCGGCGTGGGCGCGCGGCCGCGCCCGCGCCGGCGCCTGGGTCGGGCTGGCGGCGGCGTTCAAGGCCACGCCGCTGCTGCTGCTCGGGTTGTTCGGGCTGCGCCGGCGTTGGCTCGCGGTCGCGCTGCTGCTGGCCGCGGCCGTCGGCGCGACGCTGCTGCCCGACTGGCTGCTGCCGCGCAGTGACGGCGGGTCGTGGGTGGTGGCGTGGTTCGAACGCACGCTGCGCGGCCTCGACGGCGGCGCGGCCAAGGCCGAGGGCGCGTGGGACAGCCACAGCTTCCTCAACCAGAGCCTCGGCGGCACGTTCGTGCGCCTGTTCCAGCCGAGCCAGTCGGCGGCGAAGTTCGTGCTGGGCGAGCCGGGTACGACGTTGCTCGCGCCGCTGCCGGCCGGCGTCTACCGGGCCGTGCTGCACGGCGCACAACTCGCCGTGTTGGCGGCGCTGACGCTGGCGACGCTGCGCGCGGCTACGGCCGTGCGGGAGGCCGGGAGGAGCAGTGCGGGCGGTGCGTTCGGCGTGGGCAACGCGGTTGGGGCGCCTGGGGCGGGCAATGCGGTCAACGCCGGCGACGCGGTCGGCGCGGCGGCGGTGCGGCGCACGGTGGCGCTCGGCGAGGTCGGCGCCTTCGCCTGCGGCATGCTGTTGCTGTCGCCGATGAGCAGCAAGTCGCACTTCTGCGTCTGGGTGTTTCCCGTGGCGTTCCTCGCCGAGGGGGTGTTGCGCGGCCGGCGCGACGCCCTGGCCACCGCGCTGTTCGTCGCCGCCGCCGTGGTCGGCCTGCTGGCCAAGGACCTGCTCGGCAAGTCGCTCGGCAACGTCGTGCTGGCGTACGGCAACGCGACGTGGGCGACGGTGCTGCTGCTGCTGGCGACGGTGCGCCAACTCGGGATCGAAGCGCGCGCTGCGGGCGCGGCGCGGTGAGGTGATGTGAGGCCGGCGGTGCTTTGGTGGCCGACCGCAGCGCCGCAGCGGCGCCAGTGCGCCGCCCGGCCAGCGCGGCACGCCGCGTCGCTGCTGCTGTTGGGGGCGCTGCTGGCGGCATGCGGCGCTGGCGCGCAGGGCTCCGGCCCCGCCGGCGATCGCTTCGACCTGCCCAAGCAACTGCGCGAGGTGTCGGGCATCGCGCTCGTCGACGACCGCACGCTGGCGGCGGTGCAGGACGAGAAGGGCGCGCTGTGGTTCGTCGACCTGCGCGGCGAGGCGAAGGCGCGCCGCGAGCCGTTTGGCCAGCAGGGCGACTATGAAGGCCTCGCGTGCGCCGACGGTGCGTGGTGGGTGCTGCGGGCCGACGGTGTGCTGCTGCGCTTGGCAGCGCGCGACGGCGGCCATGCGATTGCGCGCGAAGTGACCCTGCCCGGCGGCCATCCCGATTGGGAGGCGCTCGCCTATGACGCCGACGGCAAACGCCTGCTGGCGATGCCCAAAGCCATCGCCGGCGACGACAAGGACGCGCGCGACCGCCGGCCGCTGTATGCGGTCGATCCGGCGACCGGCGCGTGTGTGGCGACGCCGGTGCTGACGCTGTCGCGCCGCGCGCTGCAGGCGGCGATCCTCGCGGCCGGCGTGCCGCTGCCGACGAAGACGACGGACAAGGGCAAGGAGAAGGTCGACTTCGACTTCGCCGTCAGTGAGCTCGCCGTCGTGCCCGGCCGCCGCGAGGTGTTGCTGCTGCTCGGCAGCGACCGGTTGCTGCTGCGCGTGGACTTCGCCGGTGCGCTGCTTGGCGTGCGCGCGCTCGACCCCGTGCTGTTGCCGCAGCCGGAAGGGCTGGCGGTGCGGTCGGACGGGCAGGTGCTGGTGGCGAGTGAGGGTGGGAGTGAGGGTGCGGCGCGCGTGGTGGTGGTGGCGATGCCGTGAGGGGCGACGGCGGTTGGTGGGGAGGGGCGGCGCTTGCGGTGCACCGGGCGGAACGTGGCGGCGGTGGTTCGCGGACGTGGCGGTGTGCCCTTCTCCCGCCGTGCGCGCGGCGATAGCCTCTGCGCCGCGCTGCGTGCGCGGCCGGAAGAAGGTGCGGGCTGGTTGCCCGCGTGCGCTGGCTGCGCCTGCGCGTTCTGCTGCCCCCGATTCCGCCATGGCCAAACCGTCCACTTCGTGGCCTTCGTCCCGTGTTGGTGTGCTCGCCTGCCTGCTTGCAGTGCTCGTTGGTGTTGCGGGCGTGGTTGCGCAGGCACCGACGTGGCAGCAGCGCAGCGTCAGCGCGCCGAGTTCGCGCAACAACTCTGCAGCGGCATACGACGTCTACCGCGGCGTGACGACCGTGTTCGGGGGCTACAACGGCAGCAACACCGCGCTCGGTGACACCTGGGAGTGGAACGGCACGCTGTGGGCGCCGCGCATCACGCCGGTGCGGCCGAGTGCGCGCTGGGGGCACGGCATGGTGTTCGACCACAAGCGCGGGCGCGCGGTGCTGTTCGGCGGCTTCGACGGCGGCGCGCTGCGCAGCGACACGTGGGAGTGGGATGGCAGCGCGTGGACGCAGCGCACGGTGCCCGCCGCGCCCTCTGCCCGCGCGTACTTCGCCATGGCCTACGACGGGGCGCGCGGCGTGTGCGTGCTGTTCGGCGGCCAGGACGCGAGCGGGGCGGCGCTGGGCGACACGTGGGAATACGACGGCGTGACGTGGCTGCAGCGCAGCGCGGCGACGGCGCCGAGTGCGCGGCGCAGCGCCAGTTGTGCATGGGACGAAGTGCGGCGCGAGACGCTGCTGTTCGGCGGCGGCGACGGCGCGACCGTGAGCAGCGAGCTGTGGGCGTGGAACGGCACGGCGTGGAGTCTGAAGGCCGCCCCCGGCGGGCCGTCGGCGCGCTGGGCGGCCAGCCTCGCCTTCGACGGCAACTGCGGGCGCGCGGTGCTGCACGGTGGCGCAGACCAGGCTTTCGCGAACAACTACGGCGACGCCTGGGCGTGGGACGGGGTGCAGTGGACGCAACTGGCTGGCGCGTCGCCGGCGGCGCGGCACGGCGCGGTGCAGGTGCACGACGCGCAGCGCGGGCAGTTCGTGTTGTGGGGCGGCCGCGACGCCGCCGGCTTCCGCAACGACACGTGGGAACTCGGCCCGTCGTGCAGCCGCACGATGGCGGTGGTGACCCCGCCGGTGGTCGGCCAGACCGCGCAGTTTCGCTACGACTACCCGCCGGCGGCAGCGTTCCACTTCGGCTTCCCGCTGGTGACGGTGCGGCAGCCGCTGGCGTTCGCGGTGCCGATCCCGGGCTTTCCGTCGATCGGCCTGTGCCGCGTCGACCCGTTCACGGCCGAACTCGTGCCGGTGCTGCTCGACGGCAGCGGGTCGCTGACGACGACGCTGGCGATCCCCAACAACCCGGCGCTGTGGGGCTTCGAGTTCGACGTGCAAGCGGTCGACCTCGATCTCTTCACGCTGGCGCTGCGGTGGGCGGAGAACGACCTCGAAGTGACCACCGGGCCCGCGCCGCCGGTGGCGAGCTTTGCCGCGACGCCGACGAGCGGTGCCGCGCCGCTGACCGTCAGCTTCACCAACCAATCCACGTACGCGACCAGCTACGCGTGGACGTTCGGCGACGGGACCAGCAGCACGGCCGCCAACCCGCCGGCCAAGGTCTACCTCGGCGGCACGTACACGGTGTCGCTGACGGCAACGGGCCCCGGCGGCACGTCGACGACGCAGCAGCAGATCGTCGTCAGCGGCGGCAACGCCGCGCCGGTCGCGAGCTTCACGGCGATGCCGACGAGCGGCAGCGCGCCGCTGACGGTGCAGTTCACGGATACATCGACGCAGTCGCCGCTCTGGTGGCTGTGGGACTTCGACAACGACGGGGTGTTCGACTCGACGCAGCAGAACCCGTCGTGGACGTACACGAGCAATGGGGTGTACTCGGTGCGGTTGCTGGTGGTGAACTACCTGGGTAGCAGTACGGTGACTCAGATCAATCTAGTTATGGTGGGCGTGCAGAGCGCCGCCAACTTCACGATGGCGGTCGGCGCGGCGGCGCGGACGTCGGCGTACACCGACGAGACGGTGACCTTCACCAGCGCTTCGACGGGCACGATCACGTCGCTGCAGTGGGACTTCGACAACAATCCGGCGACGGTTGAGGCGACCGGCTCGCCGGTGACGCGGACGTTCTCGGGTCCGACCGCGACGACCGTGTTCAACGTCCGCCTGCTGGCGACCGGACCGGGCGGCAGCGCGTCGCTGACGCGCGCGCTGACGATCGTGCCAGCGAGCGAGTCGGTGACGATGGAGTCGGTGGCCGACACCAGCGTCTACTCGCTGAACACCGGCGCGAGCTCGGGCACCAGCAATGGCGCCAACCCGCAGATGGTGTGCGGCCGGGCCTACAACCCAAACTCGCCGCCGATC
>JBKDXM010000076.1:0-6452 GCA_046306335.1 Planctomycetota bacterium | reverse complement strand
AGTACCCGGAGATCGCACAAAGCCGTGAACCCGAGAGACCACCGGTAAGCCGTGTGCGGGAAATCCGCACGCACGGTTTGAAAGGGGGTCTTGATTGCCTCTCGCGCCAACCGGTGCGGGAGGAGTAAGGATCTACCAATGGAGCCGAAGTCCGCCCACTCGTCGCCGTCGTCCGCTGTGCTCGCCGCCGCATTGGCCGTCATGCTCGCCGCCTGCGCCACCGGTCCGGCCGGCGGCCCGACCCCGGGCGCGCAGGGCTTCGATGGCGACCTCGCCGGCTGGCGGGCGGCGAGCACCGGCGGCAGCGGCCCGGACGCGAAGTGGATGGTCGTGATCGACGCGCGTGCGGTCTCGGCGCCGCGGGTGATGGCGATGGTCGCCGCCAGCGCGGGCGGCGAGGACCGCTTCAACCTGTTCTGGACGCCTGAGCCGTCGCTCGCCGATGGGCGCGTGTCGGTCGCCGTGCGCGCCGACGGCGGCGAGGTCGACCAGGGCGGCGGCCCGATGTGGCGCGTGCAGGACGCCGACAACTACTACCTCTGCCGCTTCAACCCGCTGGAGTCGAACTTCCGCGTCTACGTCGTGCAGGACGGCGTGCGCCGGCAGCTCGGCACCACGCTGGTGATCACCAAGCCCGGCGAGTTCCACCGTGTCGAAGTGACCTTCGTCGGCGACCGCATCACCTGCGCGCTCAACGGGGCTCTGCTGCTCGACGTGCGCGATGCGACGATCGGCAAGGCGGGCGGCGTCGGGCTGTGGACGAAGGCGGACGCGCGGACGTCGTTCGACGACTTCGTGGTGACGGCGAGGTGACGGCGCGCGCCGCGGTCGGCCGCGCGGCGGCGTTCACCGGCGCACGGGCCGGATCGGACGCACGCCCAGGTAGCCGCCGCGGACCGCTGCGCCGTAGGCGCTGCGGCCGCCGGAGCGCGCGAGGGCCGGGCCGCGCACGAGGCCGCCGCCGCGGCAGATGCGCTCGATGGGGCCGGAGGCCGGCTCGGGCCGGCGGCCATCGCCGGCGCGCTCGGCGCCGTAGTCGCCGTCTTCGTCGTTGCACCACTCCATGGCGTTGCCCGCCATGTCGAAGAGCCCGAATGCGTTCGGCGCCTTGCTGCCGACGGGCAGCAGCCGCGCGCCATCGACGCCACCGATGTTCTCGGCCATGGCCAGCGCCTTGTCGTCTTCGCCGGTCCACCACGCGGTCGTCGTGCCGCCGCGGATGCCGTACTCCCACTGCAGTTCGCTCGGCAGCGCCAAGCCGAAGCGCTGCAGCGTGTCGCGGCAGGTGAACCAGCTGACCGACTCCACCGGCAGCGTGCGGTCGTTGCGGTCCTTGCCGTACGACGGATCCTCGCCGGTCCAGCGCAGCCACTGGCCTTGGGTCAGTTCGTGCTTGGCGAGGAAGAACGGCTCGAGGCGCACGCCGAGACGGACGCTGACGCCGAGTTTGTCGCCTTCGTCCCTGGTGCCCGCCGGCAGGGTCCCCCCCGGCAGCAGGACCCAGACGATGCCGGTCGCGGCCGTGGGTTGGATGGCGCCGTCGCTCCCGTGCGTCGGGATCGGCAGCGCGGCCGGATCCGACGTGCCGTCCCACGCGCTGCGCAGGTCGTAGAACTCCCACAGTCCGGTCCGCGGGTGCTTGCCGATCGGCACCAAGCCCCACACGTCGCGGTCGCGCAGCGGCAGTTCGCGTCCGGCGTACTTCGCGCTCGCGGCGATCGCCGTGCGCGCCTCGGCCCAACTGACCGCGGCGTTGGGGTGGGCCTGCGTCAGCTTGTCGACGACCTGCGACCAGCGTTGTTGCCGCTGCATCGTCGGCACGAGCGCCGCGAGCTTCGGCAGCTTGCCGAGCAGGTCGCCGAGCGACTGCGCCAGGAACTGCGCCGCCTGGGGCGTGTCCGTGCCCGCGCCCGCGCCGCCTGCCGGCGGCCGATCGGCGGCGTCGCGAGCGCTCCGTCGCGCGGCCTCGACGACGGCCGCCAGTTCGTCCGTGCGCGCGAGCAGACGCTCGGCCCGCTGCAGCCAGTCCGCGATCGCGGCGACCTGTTCGGGGTAGGCCGTGCCGAGTCCGGTTGCTTCCTGCAGCAGGCGGTCGTGGGCGACCACCAACGCCAGGTGGTCGAATTGGGTCAGCCGCTGCGCCTGCGCCGCGACCGTGTCGTCGGCGGCCTGCTTCGCCGCACTGACGCGCGCAACGTCGGCCTTCGCGGCGGCGGCCTCGCGATCGGCGACCTGCTTCAGCGCGACGGCGTTCTGCTTGGCGAGGTTGGCGAGTTGTTCGGTCGTCCGCGCTGCATCGGCGTCGCGCCGCGCGACCTCCGCGAACGCGGCGATGGTGGTGAGGCTGCCGAGGGGCAGCACCACGGCCGCCGCGAGCAGGGCGGCGAGCCACTTGTTGCGGCGCAGCCACACCTTGGTCTCCGGCCACGCGCCGGTCCGGTAGGCCGTCGTGTTCCGCGTCGACAGGAACGCCCGCACGTCCGCCGCGAGCGCCTGCACCGTGCGGTAGCGCTGCTCGCGGTCGCGCGCCATCGCCTTGTCGATGACCGCCACGAGTTCCGCCGGCACGTCCTTGTTGATCTGGTCGATGCGCTTGGGCGGCCCGTCGAGCAGTTGGCGGAGGATGCGATTGGCGGGGTTGCGGCCGTCGGGCACGGTGTACGGCGCGCGCCCCGTCGCCAATTCGTAGAGCATCGCGCCGATGGCGTAGACGTCGGCCCGCGCGTCCAACTCGTCGCCGCGCGCCTGCTCGGGACTGATGTAGCTCGGCGGTCCGAGCGGCGTGCCGTCCATCGCCACGACGGTGGTTTCCGTGCCACTGCCAGTGCCACTGCCAGTGCCACTGCCAGCGCCACCGCCAGTGCCACCGCCAGCGCCACCGCCAGTGCCAGTGCCAGTGCCAGTGCTGCGCCGGCGTGCGGGTGCCGGCGAAATGGCTGCCGCGGGCCCGGCAGGCTCGCCCCACACCGATTCGGCGGCCTGCGGCAGCGTCGGTTCGCGGTCGAGGGCCGGCGCCGCAGCGTCTGCCGCCGGCTCCGTCCGGATGCGCAGGTCGCGGCGGTCGGGCTGCCCGATCACGCGGGCCACGCTCCAGTGCATCACGTAGACCTCGCCGAAGCGCCCGACCATGACGTTGGCGGGCCGCAGGTCGCGATGCAGCACGCCCTTGTCGTGGGCGCACGCCATGGTGTCGCAGACCTTGAGGATCACTTCCAGGCCGCGCGTCAGGTCCCAATCGCCGCGGCGGTGGAGCGCGTCGGCGAAGGCCTCGTTGGCCGCCCGACCCTGCACCAGTCGCATGGTGAAGTAGGCCTTGCCCGTGTGGTCGAGCGCGAGTTCGTGCACCGGCACGATGCCGGGGTGGTCGAGGCGCGCCGTGACCTGGGCTTCGTCGAGGAAGCGGCCGAGCAGTTGCGCGGCCGTTTGCTTGGCGTCGCCATCGCCCGCGCCGTCGCGGGCGTCCAGGACCTTCATCGCCAGGCGCCGGTCGAGGCAGCGGTCGTGCACGCGCCACACCGTGCCGAGGTCGCCGCGTCCGAGTTCCCCTTCGGGCTGCAGCCGTTGGTCGTCGGGCTTGGTCGCGGCGGCGAGGCGCTGCAGCAGTTCGTCGGGCGCCGTGGCCTGCACCCGTTCGCCGGCCGCAAGGCCACCCGCCGCTGCGCCCGCAGTTGGCGCTTCGGCCGAGGACGGCCCGGGAGTTTGTTTCTGGTCTTCCGCCATGGCGCAGTTGCCCGCGCCACAGCGTCCGGCACGGGCCCGGGCGAGGCAAGGACTTGTTCCTGGCCCCCCGCGGAATCTGTCGGGCGCGGCTGCGGCGCGCCTCCGGCCCGCCGGCCGTCACGCCAGCGAGCCGCGTTCGAGGCACTGCGCGAACGTCCGGTGGTCGACGTTCGACCCGCACACCAGCACGCCGAGGCGCTGGCCGGCGAGTTCGCTGCGCATGTGCAGCATGCCGGCGAGCGAGGCAGCGCCGCCCGGTTCGACGGCGAGCTTGCCGTCGGCGAACAACAGCCACATCGCGCGGCAGATGGCGTCGTCGTCGACGCGCACCAGCCCGTCGAGCAGACGCCGGCAGAGGCCGTAGGTGTGCGGCAGCGCGGTGGGCGCGCCGAGGCTGTCGGCGACCGTGCGCACGGCGTCGATGCGCTGCGGCTCGCCGGCGGCGAAGCTGCGGTGCATGGTGTCGGCACCCTCGGGCTCGACGCCGTAGACCTTGCAGCGCGGCTGGAAGTGCTTGACCGCCGCCGCGACGCCGGCGGCGAGCCCGCCGCCGCCGATGGCGACGAACAGCGCGTCGAGCTGCCCGGTCTGGATCAGCAACTCCATGCCGAGGGTCGCCGCGCCGAGCACCATCGCCTCGCTCTCGAACGGCGGCAGGTAGGCGCGGCCGTCGCGGGCCTCGATCGCCTTGGCCGTCTCGAACGCGACGCCGACGTGTTCGACCAGCACGACCTCGGCGCCGAGTTCGCGACACGCGGCGATGCGCGCCGGATTGGCGGTCTGCGGCATCACCACCACGGCCGACACGCCGGCGCTGCGCGCGGCCCACGACACTGCCATGGCGTGGTTGCCGCCGCTCACGGCGACGACGCCGGCCGCGCGCTGGGCGTCGTCGAGCTGGCGCATCGCCAGCAGCACGCCGCGCGTCTTGAACGAACCGGCGTGCTGCAGCAGCTCGAGCTTGAGGTGCACGGTCGCGCCCGCCGGCTTGCGGTCGTCGATGCGCAGTCCCTGCCATTCCCACGTCGGCGTGTGGCGCACGCGCCCGGCGAGCTGGCGGCGGGCTTCCTGGATCGCTTCGACGGACGGTGGCTGCGGACCCGAAGGCGGCGGCGCGTACCGTTCCTGCAAACTCTGGCTCATGCGCGGACGTTAGGCGCAAGCCTCGCGGCGCGACACTGGCGAGCCGCGCAGGCGCGGCGAATGATGCGGCGATGACCTCGTCCCGCCGCCAGTTCGTCGCCGCCGGTCTCGCCGCCGCCGGCGCCTTGTCGTTCCCCGGTTGCGCCGCGGCCCCGCGCGGGCGCTCGCCGCGCGACCCCAAGCAGAAGGCGCGGCTGATGGTGATCGGCGTCGGCGGCCGCGGCGGCGACAACCTCAACGGCGTCGCCAAGGAGGACCTCGTCGTGCTGTGCGACGTCGACCAGAACACGCTGGCGGGCGCGGCGAAGCGCTTCCCCGGCGCGCAGCTGGTCGCCGACTACCGCACGATCCTGCGCGACGCCGGCCGCGTGCGCGACCTCGCGCTCGACGGCGTCGTCGTCAGCACGCCCGACCACACGCACTTCCTGCCGTCGATGCTCGCGCTGCAGCAAGGGCTCGACGTCTACTGCGAGAAGCCGCTGACGCACACGATCGCGCAGGCGCGCGCGCTGGCGCGCGAGGCGGCGGCGCGCGGCGCGGTGACGCAGATGGGCATCCAGATCCACGCCAACGCCAACTACCACCGCGTCGTCGAGGCGGTGCGCAGCGGCGCGGTCGGCGCGGTGCGCGAGGTGTACGTGTTCGTGAACGGCACCAACTGGTCGGCCGAGAGCGTGCCGACCGGCGGCGCGTGCCCGGCGCACCTCGACTGGGACTGCTGGCTCGGTCCGGTCGACCGACCGTACGCCGACGGGCTGCACCCGGCGGGCTGGCGCCGGTACTGGGCGTTCGGCGGCGGCACCACGGCCGACATGGCCTGCCACTACATGGACCTCGCGTTCTGGGCCCTGGAGTTGGACGCGCCGACCACGGTGCAGGCCGACGGCCCCGAGCCGCATCCGCACTGCGCGCCGCGCGGCATGCGCTGCCAGTACGCGTTCCCGGCCCGCGGCAGCCGGCCGGCGGTCAGGCTGCACTGGCACGCCGGCAACGACCGGCCGACCGAGGTCCTGGCGAGCCGCGGGCTGGAGAAGTGGACCAACGCCGTGCTCTTCGTCGGCGACGACGGCTGGCTGGTCAGCGACTACACGCGCCACGCGATCGGGCCGAGGGCGCGCGCGGAGTCGTGGAAGGCGCCTGCGCCGTTCCTCACGCCGTCGCCGGGCCATCACCGCGAGTGGTTGGACGCCTGCGCCCGCCGCATGCAGCCGTCGACCGCGTTCGCCTACGCGGGCCCGCTGACCGAAGCCGTCCTGCTGGCGAACGTCGCCTACCGCGCCGCGCGCGGCAAGCCGCTGCAGTGGGACGCGGCCGGGCTGCGCACCGGCGACGCGGCGGCGGATGCGCTGGTGCAGAGCTGGATGCCGGGCGAGCTGGGGCGCGGCGCGGCGTGGGGGGCGTGAGCGGTGTGAGTGGTGTGGGGGGGGCGGCGGCACGTTGGATGGCCGGTTGGTGCCGCGGCGCGGGATGGGGGCGGGGCGGAGCGGGCGGAGTGATCGCGGCGATGGGCGTGCCAAGTTGGAGCGGCTTGGATACGCGGTCAGACGCGTTGCGGGCGCAACGGCGACGCCAACCGCGGCGGGGGCCGC
>JBKDXM010000075.1:0-5800 GCA_046306335.1 Planctomycetota bacterium | reverse complement strand
GGCATCTTCCTGCTCGGCGCGGCGCTCGCGTTCGCGGTGCTCGGCGCCAGCGAGCAGATCGGCCGCGCCGTGCGCACGATGAAGCAGGACAACGTGATCCGCGTGAAGGGCGTCGCCGAGCTCGAAGTCACCAGCGACCGCGGCGCGTGGTGGGGCACGGTGCGCGCGCGCGCCGCGACGCTGCCGGCGGCGTACGACGAACTCGCCAAGGCGACCGACGCGCTGAAGGCGTTCGTGCTGGCGAAGGGCGTCCCCGCGACCGCGATCACCGTCGCCAGCGTCGGCATCGTGCGGGAGATGAAGAAGGACGAGGACGGCGACGACACCAACCAGGTCGAGCAGTACGCGCTGACGCGTCGGCTCGGCGTCACCTCGCCCGACGTGCAGGTGGTGCGCGAGATCGCCAACGGCGCCACCGCGCTTATCCAGCAGGGCGTCGAGGTCGAGAGCGACGCGCCGAGCTACACGGTCAGCACCATCGAGCAGACCAAGCTGACGCTGCTCGAACAGGCGACCGCCAACGCCTACGAGCGCGCGCAGGTGCTCGCCCGCGGTTCGGGCAGCACGGTCGGCGGCCTCGTCAGCGCCGCGCAGGGCGTCTACCAGATCGTCGCGCGCGGCTCGACCAGCGGGAACGACTACGGCGAGTACAACACGGCGTCGATCGACAAGACGGCGCGCGTGGTGGTGACGCTGGAGTACGCAGTGAAGTGAGCGCGGGGACGGGCGGCGGCGCCGCGGCGACCGTGCCATCGCGGCGACGCGACGCCGTGCGGCCCGCGCCGGAGCGGCGCCGTCGCTGCTTCGCCCACCCCCCGCTTGATTCAGCGCCTGCCGCGCCGGACATTCGCCGCGTGCTCCCCGCCCGCTGCGCCCTGACGCTCGCCCGCCGCCTCGCCGCGGTGGCCGCGCTGGTGCTGGCGCTGGGGCTGCCGCGCTTCTTCGTGCTGTGCGCCGAGGACGGCGGGCCGCGGCACATCGAGTTCGTGCACCTGCCCGGCGAGTGCTGCGAGCTGCCGTCCGTCGTCGGCGAGCACCCTGCGCGCACGCACGCACCGGCAACCGCGCCGACCGGCGGCGTGTGCGACCACGTCGAACTCGCCATCGAGCTGGCGCCGTCGCCGCGCAGCGACGACGTCGCCGCCGCGGTGACGCCGGCGTGCACCGCGGTGCAGCCGATCGCCGTCGTCGCCATCGCTGCCGCCAGCGCGTGCCTGCGCTCCGGCGTCTGCGCCACCGGCCCGCCACCATGGCGTTCGCGCCTGCAGCAGCAGGCGACCGTCCGTCTGCAGGTCTGAGCCCGCGCGCCCGGCGCAGCCACCGTGCTGCGTGTCCCCGCCGCGTCTGCTCCCACCTGTCCGACCGACCCGCGTGAACGACCCCCGCCCGCCCGCTCGCCGCCGCCTCCGCCGCCATCGCCTGCTGCCGCTCGGCGTCCTGGGCGCGCTGCTCGCCGCCTGCACGCCCGAACTGCACGTCGGCGCGCCGCCGCCGGCGCTGTTCGTCGGCGACCTGCCGCTGCAGCCCGCGCTCGCCGACGATGGCGAAGCGCTCGCCAGCGACCGGCCGGAGCTTCCTGGCGCGAGCACCGCCGACACCGGCGCCGGTACCGGCGAAGCGCTGATCCCCGTCGGCCTCGACGACGCGCTGCGCGCCGTCGCCGCCACGCACCCGCGCATCCGGGCCGCGCTCGAAGACGTGATGCAGGCGCGCGGCGACTCGGTCACCGCCAAGCTGCTGCCCAACCCGTCGCTCGGCGCCAGCTACTCGCTCGCGCCGTTCCCCGGCGCGCGGTTCGACGCTGCGTCGCGCCAGGGCGGCCCGCCGCAGATCGACCTCGGACTCGGCTTCGCGCTCGACGCGCTGCTGTTCGGCAAACGCAGCGCCGCCATCGCCGCCGCCGAACTCGAAGTCGACGCCGAACTCGCCCGCGACGCCGCCGCCGCCAACGACGTGCTGGTCGCCGCCAGCGACGCGTACTGCGCCGTGCTGCGCGCGCGCGACGTGCACGCCTTCGACCAGCAGGCCGTTGCGTCGGCGCAGGCGCTCGTCGACGCGCTCGCCGCCGGCAACGCCGCCGGCACGGTGGCGCGGCCCGAGGTCGACCGCGGCCGCACCGCCGCGGCGCTGGCGCAGCGCGACGCCGCCGCGTCGCGCGCGGCCCTGCTGGCGGCGCGCGCGCACTTCCGCGCCTTCCTCACCGGCGTCGACGGCGGCGAGCGCGCCGAGCCGTGGCCGAGCGACGACGACCGCGCGACGGCCATCGTGCCAGCGCTCGCCGAACTGCTCGCCGGCGCCGAGGTCCGCCGGCCCGACGTCGAAGCCGCGCGCCGGGAACTCGCGCAGGCGCGCCAGGCGCTCGGCCGCGAAGTCGCCAACGCATGGCCGTGGCTGCGCGGCAACGTCGGCGTGGCGCGGCAGCGGCAGCGCACCGCCATCGGCTTCCCCGACGCCGACTCGTGGGGCGCTGGCTTGGAGTTCGCGCTGCCGCTGTTCGACCGCAACCAGGGCAACATCCTGCGCGCGCAGTCGGCGGTGCGGCAGGCGCAGCTGCGGCTCGACGCCGTCCGCGCCGACGCGGCCGCCGCCGTCGCTGCCGCGCATGCCGAGCACGACGCGGCGTGCGCCGCCGACGCGCTGCTGGCCGAAGTCGCGCGCGGACCGGCCGAAGCGGCGCGCACCGCCATCGAAGCGGAGTTCGCCGCCGGCAACCGCACGCTGCTCGAAGTGCTCGACGCGCGCGCCGCCTGTCGCGACGTCGCGCGCAGCGCCGCGGCGGCGAGCGCCGAGCGGCTGCGCACCCACCGGCGTCTCGCCGCCGCGTGTGGCGGCCTCGCCGCCGGACCTGCGCCAGACGATGCCGTTGCGCCCGCGGCATCCCCGGCAACGCCCGCACCCGCCGCGCCACCGCCAGCCGCTTCGTCCACGACCACCCCGACTTCCGCCCCCGCGAGCCCCGAGAGGCAACCGTGATGCGCAGCTCCCTGACCGCCGTCCTCGCCTGCTGCTTCCTCGCCGCCTGCGGCAAGGAGCCGGCCGCCGAACGCGCCCCCGCCGACCACGCGCCGCCGCCGACCAACCGCATCGACGTGCCGGAAGCCGTGCGCAAGAACCTCGGCGTCGCGTTCGCCGTGGTCGAGCGCCGCGCGGTCGCCGCGACGCTGCGCCTGCCGGGCACCGTCGAGCTGCTGCCCAATGGCCGCACCGAGGTCCGTCCGCCTCTGGCCGGCCGCGTCACCGTGCACGTGCAGCCGCTCCAGCGCGTCGCCGCCGGCGACCTGCTGGCGACCATCGCGTCGCCGGCGTGGCGCACGCTGCAGCGCGAGCTCGGCGAGCTGGAGAACGCGCTCGCGGTGACCGAGGCCAACCGCAAGGCCATGCCGCTGCTGCTCGCCGCGTGCGAGCAGCACGAAGCGAGCCTGCGCGCCGCCGCGGACGCGCTGCAGGGCCTCGTCAAGACGTTGGAGCAGAGCCAGCAGCAGGTCGGCGGCCAGGCGACGCGCCTCGCCGAAGCGCGCGCCAGCCTAGCCGCCAACGCCGCGCTGTTGGCCGAAGCCAACGAGAAGCACGCCGAAACGCAGACGCGCCAGATCGAGCTCGAGGCGACGACCACGGGGCAGCGCGAACGGCTGCGCCTCGCGCTGGCCGCTGCGGCGACCACGCTCGGCGTGACGAACGATGCGCTGACGACCGCCGGCCCCGACGGCGCGCCGCGCTGGAAGACCATCGACGCGATCGAGCTGCGCGCGCCGCGCGCCGGCGTCGTCGAGACGATGGCCGGCGCCGACGGCGCGCTGGTCGACGGCCACGACGTGTGGGCGACGATCATCGACCCGACGGCGGTGCGCTGCCGCGTGCGCGCGCTGCAGAGCGACCTCGGCCGTCTGCGCGACGGGCTGCCGACGGCGATCGTGCCGGCCGGGACCGCCGACCCGGGGGTGCGCGCGGCGGCGACGCTGCAATTCGCGACCGGCGGCGACGCGGCGCAGCGCACGTTCGACCTGTGCGCGACGCCGCTGCAGCCGGCGGAGTTCCTGCGGCCCGGCGTGGCGGTGTTCGTCGAGATCACCACGGTCGGGACGGCCGAGCCCGTGCTGGCGATCCCGCGCAGCGCCGTGCTGCAGGACGGTCTGCAGCGGGTGTTCTTCCGCCGCGACCCGAAGGACCGCGACAAGGTGATCCGCGTCGAGGCCGACCTCGGCGTCGACGACGGCCGCTGGGTCGAGGTCAAGAGCGAGCTGATGGACGGCGACGAAGTGGTGACGACCGGCGCCTACGAGCTGGTGCTGGCGAGCTCGGCGCAGGCGACCAAGGGCGGCCACTTCCACGCCGACGGCACCTGGCACGAGGACCACGAGTAGGCCGCCATGTTCCGCCAACTGATCGCCCTCGCGCTGCAGCGGCCGTTCGTCGTGCTCGTCGGCGCGGCCCTGCTGCTGCTCGCCGCCACCTGGCGCGTCGGCACGATGCCGGTCGACGTCTTCCCCGAGCTGAACGCGCCGACCGTCGTGGTGATGGCCGAGAGCCCCGGGCTCGCCGCCGACGAGGTCGAGCAGACGGTGACGTTCCCGTTGGAGACCGCGACCGCCGGCCTGCCCGGCGTGCGCCGCGTGCGCAGCGCCTCGGCCATCGGGCTCGGCATCGTCTGGGTCGAGTTCGACTGGGGCGAGGACATCTTCCGCGCCCGCACGCTGGTGGCCGAGAAGCTCGGTTCGGTGCGCGAGAACCTGCCAGCGAACGTCCACGCCGAGATCACGCCGATCACCTCGATCACCGGCGAGATCATGCTGCTGTCGGTCACGTCGCCCGACGGCCGCGCGAGCCCGCAGCAGCTGCGCACCTACGCCGAGTTCGACCTGCGCAACCGCCTGATGGCGGTGCCGGGCGTCGCCCAGGTCGTCGCCATCGGCGGCGAACTGGCCGAGTACCAGGTGCTCGTGCGCCAGGACGACCTGCGCCTGTTCGACCTCACGCTGGACGACGTGCTCGCCGCCGCGCGCGCCGCGCACGCCACCAGCGGCGCTGGCTACCTGCCCGACGTCGAAGGCCTCGAGCTGCCGATCCGCCAGACCGGGCGCGTGCGCTCGCTCGCCGACCTCGCCGGCGCCGTCGTCGCCCACCGCGACGGCCACCCGGTGACCATCGGCCAGGTCGCCGAGGTGCGCCTGGGCGCTGCGCCGAGCCGGGGCGCTGCCGCCGACGACGCCCGCAAGGCCGTGGTGCTGTCGGTGCAGAAGTCGCCCGGCACGAACACGCTGGCGCTGACCGACGCCATCGACCGCAAGCTGGCCGAGGCGCAGGCGGCGCTGCCGCCGGGCATGGCGCTCAACACGCACGTGATGCGCCAGGCGGACTTCATCCAGCGCTCGGTCGACAACCTGGTCAAGGTGCTGCGCGACGCGGCGATCTTCATCGTGATCGTGCTCGTGCTGTTCCTGATGGACGTGCGCACCACGCTCATCACCCTCACGGCGCTGCCGCTGAGCCTCGCGGTCGCCTTCCTCGTGCTGTCGGCGCTCGGCCTGACGATCAACGTGATGACGCTCGGCGGCCTCGCCGTCGCCATCGGCGAGCTGGTCGACGACGCCATCATCGACGTCGAGAACGTGTTCCGCCGCCTGCGCGAGAACGCCGCGCGGCCGGCCGGCGAGCGCGCGCCGGTGCTGCGCGTGGTGTTCCAGGCCAGCAACGAGATCCGCAGCGCCGTCGTGTTCGCGACGGTGATCCTCGGCATGGTCTTCGTGCCGCTGCTGTTCCTCAGCGGACTCGAAGGCCGCTTCTTCCGGCCGCTGGCGATCGC
>JBKDXM010000074.1:0-10098 GCA_046306335.1 Planctomycetota bacterium | reverse complement strand
GACCTGCTGAAGAAGGAGATCGCCCGTGCCGCCGCAGGCGTCGTCCTCGCGCTCGCCTACACGCTTTGGGCGGTGGCGGGCATGCCGCTCAAGTCGCGGCGCGGCGTGCGGCTGCAACTCGTCGAGTCCAGGCCCATCATCGTGCTCGCGACGCTGGCGGGCGCTGCGGCGGTCGCCTTCGCGGTGACGCGCTGGCGGCTGCTGCGCCGGCGACTCGCCGGGCTGCAAGCAACGCAGGGTGCGCACTTCTTCCTGCGCGCAGCCGCCGCGCGGCGCATCCACGCACTGCTGCTCGCCGTGGCGGCGCGCGATGGCGCCGTTGGCGCGGCCGAACGCGAGGTCGTACACGCCGTGCTGACGCGGCGACTGCCCGATCGGGTGTTGCCGCAGGACCTGCGGTCGTGGTCCGCCGCCGGCGCAGGCAGGTTGGATGCGATCGCCCATGCGCGCCATCTGGCCGCCGTGCTCGCGCCCGACGAGCAGGCGGCATTGCTGCAGTGGTGCCACGAAGTCGCTGCGGCCGACGGCGCGGTCGCAGCGGCCGAGGCGACGTTGCTGGCGCAACTCGCGCAGGTCCTGCGCGCACCGTCAGCAGCCGGCTTGCACCCGCCCGCAACCGCCGACGCGGGCCGCGACGGCAGCGCGTGAGCAGGCCGTGGTTGGCGCGTGGCCGCACCACGTGCGTCCTTGCGGCCAAGGTGGACAGCCTGTCTGCGACGGCATAGAAAGCGCCATTCGCGGGCTGCCATTGGTTGCGAAGTTGCGCCCGCACCATGCAATGAAGCCCCTTGCGCTGCTCGTCGCCAGCTTGCTGGCGGTCCCGCTGTTCGCCCAGAACGATCCGACGACGGCGCCGACCGAGCCGACCAAGGCGCCGGGTGAGGCGTCGCAGGACCCGACGAACGCCAAGCCGGTCGCGGCGATGCTGGCGAAGTACTCGCCCAAGACCGGCACGGTTAAGCTCGGCGACGTCGCCGAGCTGCGGCTCGCCGACGGCTGGGCATGGCTCGAAGGCCGCGATGGCCGACGATTCCTGACGGATCTCGGCAATCGCCCGGGGCAGGTCCTCGGCGTCGCGTTCCCGGCCGACTTCGAGACTTCGGGCGTGTTCGCCGTCTACACCTACGAGGAGGACGGGCACATCGAAGACGACGAGAACCCGGACTGGAGCGAACTGCTGGCCTCGATGCAGGAATCGACGCGCGAAGAGTGCGCGCAGCGCAAGAAGGACGGTTTCGAAGGGGTCGAACTGCTCGGCTGGGCGGAGCCGCCGCACTACGACAAGGCGCAGCACAAGATGTACTGGGCCGAGCGCCTGAAGTTCGAGGGCAACGACGGCGAGACGCTGAACTACAACACGCGCGTGCTCGGCCGCACCGGCCACCTGGTGGTCAACGGCGTCGGCGACATCGGCGACCTCGCGCTCGTCGCCGCGCACAGCAAGGCGCTGCTGCAGGCGACCGACTTCGTGCCGGGCAAGCGCTACCAGGACTTCGATCCGGCCTACGACAAGGTCGCGGCCTATGGCATCGGCGGCCTCGTCGCCGGCAAGTTGGCGCTCAAGGTCGGACTGTTCGCCAAGCTGGCGTTGCTGCTGAAGGCCTTCCTCAAGCCGATCCTCGTCGGCGTCGTCGTGCTCGGCGGGCTGCTGGTCAAGCTGCTCCGCCGCCGCCAGGGCCCCGACGCGGCGCCTCTGACGGAACGCGGCGCCTGACGGGTCGGAACCGGTCGCGGGAGGCGAGCGGCTGCACCACCATGCGCAGGCGGTCGCCGGCGACCGCCGCGGGCCGCGCTGCGCGCTGCGGGCGCACATCTGCCCCCGCGGACGCTCCGGTCAACGCGGGCCGCGCGGCGCGCCTTCGCCGGCTGTTTCGCCTTCGCCCAACGGGACGCGCAGCTGCGATTGGCCGGCGACCTCGAAGGCGCCGGTCGCGATCAGAGCCAGCGGCCCGCGGGCGGCGAGCCAGACCTCGCTGGTGCGCGGCGGTATGGCCCCCTGCTCCGCGCGGGTCAGACCCCATTCGAACGTGCCCCGCGGCAGCGTCAGCGGCGGGATGCGCACTTCCTGTCCTGCCGGCACGTGCCGCAGCACGACCCAGCCCGACCATGCACCGTCCTCGCGATCCCGCTGCAGGACTTGCACGTCGTGACGCGGCGCGTCCCCGCGCCAGTCGAAGCGCACCTCGGTCCCCATGCGCACCGGCAACCTCACGACGGGGCGTTGGTCGGCGAGCAATGGAACGCTGACGCCGCCCATAAGCGGGCCGCTGTGGACGACGAACACGTCGATCGAACCGCGCGGGGCGTCGAGGCCGTCGATGCGGAAACGCGTCTCGCCGGATGCGAGGCGCAAGGCATTGCTCGTGCCGAGCACGCGCATCGTCGCCGGCAGCGCGCCGCCGGTGGCCGGATCGACCCAGCGCGCAGCTCCGTCGGCGAACGAGTGCATCAGCGTGATCGACCGCGCCCGCGACTCCGCCGGCAGCGCGGACAGATCGAGTTCGCCGCGCACCGACGCGATCGGCCCCGGGCGCAGGTTGAGCTCGATCGCATCGTCGCCGGCGGAAACCTCGAAGACCTTGCCGTAGGTGTGCAACTGCGCGCTGGTCGCGAACAGCGACCAGCGCCCCGGCGGCAGGTCCACCGCCGTGACGCGGCCAATGCCGAGTTCGACGGCCGCCGAGCCGCCGCCGCCACCGAGCGCCGTGAGCGTGACCACGCGCGGATCGACCGGGCGTAGCTGGCGGTCGAACAGCCGCGCGACGAACCGCGCCCCCTTGGCCGCCGGCAATTCGACCGCGACCGATGTGGCGCCCGGCGGCACGGCCTGCCGCGCCGTCTGCAAGCTGCCGGCGCGCGTGCGGCTCTGCACCATCAGTTCGTCCGCATCGACCCGCATGGCGATGCGGAAGCGGCCGAACGCGTCGGTGGTGGCGCGTTGCTGACCGCGTTCGGAGCGGACTTCGGCGTCGCGGACGGGCTGGCCGCTGCGTGTCACGGCACCGCTGACGACCCGGCTCGCCGACAATTCGACGACCTCGGGCAAGGGCCCGTCGTCGAGTTCGACGAGCGCCGGCAGGAACCCGTCGGCCGCGATGCGCACCGCGGTGGCCCGCACCCGCGGGGCCGGCAACTGGAGGGTGAGCCGTCCGTCGCCATCGGCGGTGGCCTGCGCGAATGGCCGGCCGCCGACGGTCACGCGGCCGTCGATCGCCGCCAGCGGCGCGCCCCTGCCGACGACGGCGACGCGGACCAGCTCCCGCGCCGGCAGCGGCACCACCTCGACGTGCAGGTGGCCGCGGCCGTTGGGCACGATCGGCACTTCGCGCGTCGTCCGCAGGCCATCGCCGTCGGCGGGATCGACGGTCACGACCAACGGCCATCCGTCGGGGTACCCGTCGTCGGCCGGAAGACCGCGGAAGGACACCTCGCCACGCGGATCCGTCGTCGTCGCGACCGCTGCCGCGAAGTCGCTGTCGGGGCCGAGCAGCCGTTCGCTCCAGGTGCCGTCGTGGGCTGCGTCCAGCGGCCGCCAAGACACCCGCGCGCCCGGCAGCGGACGGCCATCGCGCGTCACGACGACCGCGAGTTGCGCGGCCGGCCGCAGGTCGATGCGCAGGCGTCCTTCGCTCGCTTGCCGCGTCAACGGCGCCCACGCCCAGCCGCAGCCATCCGGCCCCCACGCGACCAGGCGATCGACGCCGTCGCTGCACGCGAGCCGGTCCGCGACCGCGAGTTGTCCGTGGGCATCGGTCGTGCCCAGCAGTTGCCATGCGCCCGTCGACGCGGCGTAGGCGACGCTGGCACCGGCGGCGGGGCGCCCGTCGGCGTCGACGACCATGACGTCGAGCTGCGTGCCGCGCGCCAGGCGGACGTCGCCGAGGTCGAGCGTCTCGCCGTCGACGCGCAGGCCCGGCTGCAGCCGCACCGCCACGCGTTCGCCGACGCGACCGGTGACGCGCACGGTCAGTTCGGCGTCGGCTTCGGCGGCGCTCGGCACGACGAGCCCGGTCGCCACCGCAAACGTGCCGCTCGGATCGGCGGCAGCGCTGCGCACGATCCCGCCCGCGGCGAACGCGATCGCCGCCTCGCCGACGGGATCGCCGGTCTCCAAGGCGACGATCCGACCGCGGACGACCATGCCTGCCGGCGTCGGCCGCGCGAGCAGGCTCGCGTCGTCGCGCGCCGGCACCGGCGCGGCCGGCAGACCGCTCGGCGGCGCCGGTTCGACGAGCGTCGCCACGGTTGCGTCACCACCGGCTGGCTGGTTCGCCGAGGAGTCGAGCGGACGCAAGCCGATCCACGCGACGGCCAACACGGCAGCCGCAGCGGCGGCGAACAGCGCGGGCACGGCCAGCGCTGGCGGCGCCAGCGGCCCTTCGCGCGCCGCGAGCACGCGCCGCACGTCGGCCGGGGTCAGCAGCAGCAGCGCCCACGCCGGGCGTTCGCCGTAGCGCCGGTCGAGGCGCTCGCGCAACAGCGCGAGCCCGCGCTTGTGGCGGCTGCGCACCGTCTCGAGGTTGGTCTGCGTCCGTTCGGCGATCTCGCGCAGGTCGAGGCCGTCGAAGTAGTGCAGGAACAACACCGACGCGTACTTCTCGTCGAGCCCGAGCAGCGCCTCCGAGACGGACCGCTGCGCCTCGAAGCGCTCCGCCATCTCCTCGGCCGACGGGACCGCGCGCTCGGTCGCGGCGATCAGTTCGCGGCGCATGCGGCGGCGCTTGCTGCGCTCCTGGTCGAGGAACAGGTTGCGCGCGACCCGGCCCAGCCACGACCTCGCGGCCCGCGGGTCGCTCGGGTTCCGGATGCAGGCGACCAGCGTGCTCTGCACGAGGTCCTCGGCGCCGGACTGCTCGCCGGTGAGCCGGCGGCACAGCGTGCGCAGCCAATCGGTGTGTTCGAGCAGGCGGTCGATGTCGGGGCGGGTCATGGGCTCGGGGAGCGCGGACGGATCGTGGCGGCTCAGGAGGATCGTCCCGCGGCGCCACCGGTTGCGCGGGAAGGGTTCGCCGCAGAATGGGTTCGCCGCGGCATGGCGGCGAGCCCCCGAACGCGAAGACGCGCGCCGGATCGGCGCGCGTCCCGTGACGCAGACTCCTAGACGCCGATCGTGAGTTCGATCGAGTTGCTCGTCAACACGGGCAACGGCAGCGGGATCGGCGTCGTATCCGCGGCGATCACCTGCAGGAAGACCCGCAGTCCGACCAGCGCGCTGCCGCCGGGAACCGGCAGCGCCGCGTCGAAGCCGCCGTTGGCGAGGGCAACCACGCCAAAGGCGTCGATCGACACCTGCAGCGGGCACGCGCCGACGAGGCCGAAGCTGCTGAGCGGGGCGGGCAGCGGCGTGTTGCCCTGGATCTGGTCCGACAGGCCGAGCGCCAGGAACGCCGTTCCTGCCGCCGGCAGGTTGCGGCCGCGCACCCCGACGACCGTGCCCGGAATCGGGCGATCGGCGCCGACGGTCGCGAGTTCGGCGCCGACGAGCGGGTTCAACAGGCTCCGGCAACCATCCCCGACCGTGACCGAGCGGCTTCGTCCCGGCACGTCGCGACGCAGGGCGCGGCTGGTGTCGGCCAGGACGCTGCGGACGACGACCTGGGCCTTCGCGAGGTCGTAGGCCGCCACGGCGTCGAACGTGGTGGCGAGATCGCCGCGCACGGTCGGCTGGCTCCACGTCAGCGCGGCGAGATCGAACTCCCAGACGTCCATCATCGCGTCGACCTGGAGCACGATCCCGCCACCGAACGGCACGAACTGGTTGCGCTCGCCGCCGACGAGGACGAAACGATCCGCCACGGGATCGAAGGTCATCGCGGCGCGGTATCGCGCCGACGGACCAGGCCCCGGCACCAACTGCCAGTTGCGCTGCGCGTACAGCCACGTCTCGGCCGACTGCACGTCCGGCGCCTCCAGCCCGCCGAACAGCAGGCCCGGTCCATTGAGGCTGCTCGCGAACGTCGCCCCCGACCGCGGCGTCGGCGCCACGACCGGCGTGCGCAGCGTCCAGTCGACGCCGTTGTACGTCCAGGTCTCGGCCGAGAGGGTGCCGCTAGCGAGCGTGCCACCGAAGAGCACCACTTCACCGCCGACCACGTCGTAGCCGACGATCATTTCGGCGCGCGGGCTCGGCGCGTTGGCCGTGGTGATCCGGGCCCAGGAGACGCCGTTGAACTCCCAGGTCTCGTTGGAGTAGGTGCCGTCCGCGAACACGCCGCCGAACAACACGATGCGCTCACGCAGCACGTCGGACGCGATGCCGTGGCCGGCGAGGATGGTCGGACCGCCGGTCGCCAGCAGGTTCCAACTGTCGCCGTCGAAACGCCAGGTCTCGCCGACGGAGAACGCGAACGGCTGCACGTCGATCAGCGACGTCACCATGCAACCGGAACCGACCAGCTGCGGCTCGCTGCCGCTGCGTCCGGCGATGCGGGTCACGGCAATAGGGGACTGGGCGATGGCGAACGTGGACGCCACGCCGGCAACGAGGCCGGCGAGGGCGAGGGATGGAAGGATGGGGTTCATGGCCTCAAGACGTCACCGGGCTCGACGCTGGTGCAGATCGTCGGCGAAATCCGGGGCGATGCACCGGTGCGGGTGGGCGCAGGGGATGCCGGATCGGCACGCTGCTGCGACACCCGGGCCCAATCCGGGCACGTGGGTGGCGACCACCTTGCCACCTGCCCAGGTCGCGGACGGCGCGACGGCTCACGCCGGCGACGACGGCGGGCTTGCCGCGGCGGCGCCGGGGCGGCCGACGCCGAGGTCGACCAACGCCTGGCGCATCGCGACCGCCACGGGCGTCGACGCCACCGGACCGGTCACGCGCGCCAGCGCGCTGCCGTCGAGCGCATGCGGCACGCGCCACAGGTAGCTCATGCGCGCCAGTTCGCGCCCCATCGGCCACACGAGGCCGGCAACGCGGACGAGCGTCCACGGGAAGCCGCCGTGGCGCCAGCCGGCAGCCGGGGCCGCCCCGAGCGCCCCGGCGGCGTGCTCGATCGCGGCCAGCAACTCGCGACCGGTCAGCGTGTGGCCCGCGAAGTGCAGGCGCGCGCAAGTCGGGCCCTCGCGCCGCGCAGCGGCGACGAAGGCACGCGCCAGGTCCGGCACATAGGCCCAGGCGTGCGGCACGTCGACCGGCCCCGGGTAGACGAGCTTGCCCTGCGCCAAATCCTTCGCGATCAGCAGGTCGAGCCACGACCCGGTGCCGCTGCCGTAGTAGTCGCCGGCGCGGATGACGGTCGCGTTCAGGCCGCTGGCGGCGATCGCGGCTTCCATCGCAACGCGCTGGCGGCCCTTGGTCGTGCTCGGCTGCTCGGGCACGCGCTCGTCCAACGACGCCGGCATGCCCGCGCCGAAGTTGTAGACGTTGCCGGGGAACATGAAGTGCGCCCCGAGCCGGCGCGCGACCTCCAGGCCCTGGCGCAGCAGCGGCAGCGCCTCGGCGTTCCAGTTCGTGTAGAGGGGATTGATGGCGTAGACGACGACGGCGGCGCCCGTGGCGGCCAGCGTCGCGGCGTCGGCCAGAGGAACGACGAGCGCGCTCGCGCCGGCCGGCAGCGTTGCTGACGGCGCACGGCGCATCTGCGCGACGACGCGCCAACCGGCCGCCGCGAAGGCTTGGACGGCGGCGGCGCCGAAGCGACCCTGGGCGCCGAGGACGAGGACGGTGGCTGGTGCGGCGTTCAAGCAGCGGCTCCGGGACGGACCGGGCTCCATCTGCGGCAGCCTGCGCGTTGCGCGCGAGCCTGTCCATGCGCTCGCTGGCGCACGCGACGTACGCCTTGCGGCGTGCACCGCGCGTGGTGGCTGTCTGTTCGCGCTCGACTGCCGCTCGCCGCGACCGCGTCGAGCGCGGCCGTCATGGCGCCCCGCCGAGTTCGCAGAGGAGCACTTCGCGCGGGCAGCGAAAGCGCACCGGCAACGTGTCGGCGACGCCGCGGCTGACCAGCAGGGTGGTGGCGCCGAGTTCGAAGCGGAGCCCGGTCCACCGGCTGAACCACGCGCCGGGGTAGAGCCGTTGGCCGCGCTGCCACCACACGCACTGCCCGCCGTGCAGGTGGCCGGCGAACGCGAGGTCGTCGCCGAACTCGGCGGCGGTGGCCGCAGCCTGGGCCGGATGGTGCGCGACCAGCACGTGCAGCCCATCCGCAGCACGGGCTGACGCGCCGGCGTGCAGATGCAGATCGCGGCGCTGCGCGTGGCGCAGCAGCGCTCCGGCGGCGTGCAGCCAACGCCCGCCGGCGCGCTCCACCGACGCCTGCACCGCGGCCACGGGGCCGCAGACGTCGTGGTTGCCGGCCACCGCGAACACCGACGCCACCGCGCCGAGGCCGCGCACCGTCCGTTCCAGCAGCGGCAACGCCGCAGCGCGGTCGATGAGGTCGCCGCCGAGCAACACGCCATCGACGCGTTCGCGCGCCGCGATCGCGATCAGCTGGTCGGCGAGATGCGCCCGCGCCGGCGTCAGGTGCAGATCGCTGGCGAAGAGCAGCCGCCAAGGTTCGCCACCGCGAAGGCGGCCGCACACCCGTTCGCGGCGCACTGCGAGCGGTGCGCGGCAACCGAACTCGAAGCCCGCGACCATCAGGTCCCCGCGCGCAGGCGCGCGTCCCGATACCACTCCACCACCGCGAGGCAGCCGATGCACCACGACCGCCGGGCGCCGCCGCCGCCGATGCCGCCGAACAGCATCACCGCCGCGATGCGCATCACCTGCCACGTGGCCCACGCGCTGCCCGCCGTCGCGCGGAGCAATCGGTGGCTCTGCCGCAACGGCGCCGCATGGCCGTGCAGGGCCAGCGGGAAGGCGAACACCATCCGTGCTTCGACCGCGTAGAAGACGACGATCGCCAGCGGCAGCAGCGCCGGCAGCCACGCCCACGCCATCACCGCCGTCGCCAACGCCGGCGCCGTCGCGAGGCCGTACTTGCCGAGCCCCAACCGCCACCAGTAGCCGGCCGGCGCGACGTCCGTGCGCGGGCAGCCGAGCGCCATGGCCATCCACCGCGCCCCATCGTGGAAGCCGAACCGAGCGCTCCCCGCCGCCGCCGCGAGCCCCGTGGCCGGGTCGTCGAAGCCGGCGCGCGCGCGGGCCAGCCAGCCGGCCGCGTCAGCCAAGCGCGATCTCACGGCAGCTGCACCACCCGAACCAGCAGGCGAAGGCGAAGCCGTTGCCGAACACCAGCAGCCGATGCAGCGCCGTCTCGTAGCGACCGCACGCGCGATGGAAGCGCGTTTCGTCGAACATGATCAGCGCCGTCATCGCCAAGGCCACGACCATCGTCGGCAGCAACCACGGACGCGCGTCCCCCGCCAGCGACGCCGCCGTCAGCAGGGCGAACAGCGGCGCCCCCAACGCCAGCGCCGCGAGCTCGGCGCGGCGTTCGGCGGGGGCGATGCGGCGGCCACCCTGGCGGTGAAAGCGCCAGTCGAGGGCGCCCGCGACCGTCGCGACGCTGCCGCCGATGGCCATGCCGAGAAAGGACCACGGCCACGTCCGCGGGTCGAGACCCGGCAGGTCGCTGCCCGACGGGGCCAGCGCCAGCAGCAGCGGCATCGCCAACACCGGGAGCAGCAGGGCAACGAGGGACACCGCCGCATTGTGATTGCCTCGCAACGAGAGGCAAGCCGATCCCCGCCATTCCTGGCGGCAGGATCTTGCCGCGCTGCGCCGAGCGATCCGGTCGCAACCGCCCGAGGTCGCCGGTTGCGGGTGGCGCCGCCCACGCGTTCACGCCGCACGAACACATCCGCGCCCGGCCGCGGCCGCCCGGCGGCGGCGGCCATCCCAAGCGCCCCGCGCAACCAGGCAATCGCTGTGCGCCCGATCCGCCGCGCTCATGCAGCGGGGTTCGGAACCGAGAAGGTGCGCCGAACACGCGCGGCAAATCGCAAGTAGAGCCACGCCAGAGCGAAGATGATGCACCCTGGCACCACGTTGATGACGGGTTTGTCGCGGGCAATTGCATTGACGAGCATCACGATCGTCGCCAGCAGCAACCACGAGCGCATCAGTCCGGGGAAGCGCCAACACCGCGTGAGTTGCAGCCACAACAGCAGCAATGCACTCGCGGCAGCAGCGAGCGCCAGGAGTTC
>JBKDXM010000073.1:0-42428 GCA_046306335.1 Planctomycetota bacterium | reverse complement strand
CAGCGCTGCTTCTCGGCGTCGCGCATCGCCGCGACCGTCGGCGTGGCGAGCGCCTGCACCGCCTGCGCGTGCACGGCGTCGGCCTGCGCCTCGGTCAGCTCCTTGCCGGCGGCCCACTGCCAGAGCTGCACGACGCACAGCGCGGCGGCGGCGCCGATGTCCTTGTCGGCCTTCTCGGCGGCGAGCGCCTGCCGCATCGCCTTGCCGCCTTCCTCCAGCAACTGCTGCACGACCTCCGGCGTGACGTCGTCGGTGGCCAGCTCCTTCGCCATCTCGGCGAAGAACAGCCAACGCCGCGCCGGCTTGAAGGCGAGTTCGGGCCGCAGCAGCGCCGCCTGTGCGGGCGGCTCGGCCGGCGCCGCCTGCGCCGGCAGCTGCCGCAGCTGCGTGCGCCAGGGCGACTCGTCTTGGGCCGTGGCGACGGCGAGACCGAGCAGGAACACCGGCAGGAAGCGGGGCAGCGGCGCACGCATGGCGGCAACAGCGGCAGCGCCGCCGGAAGCACACGGCCGCCGCCGGCGCATCGCCGCAGCACCCCCGCGGCGGCCGCATGGTCGAGCGCCCGGGCGCGCGCCGGCTGCAGTCCCCCACGTGCACTCGCCGCCATCGCGCGTGCGGGGCCGCGGTCGGGCGCGATAGCATGCGGCAAGCGAGCGAACCGCCACCATGAAGCCCAATCCCGTTGCCGGCGTGATCGCCGCATGCGCCGTCGCCGCAACGCTGTGGCTGGTCTTGCGCGCGCCGGACGCGCTGCTGGCGCCGGACGGGGCCGCGGGCGGCCCGGGTGCTGCGATCGCTGCGCCGGATACCGCCAGCGGGCACGCGCCGGCGGCGTCCGTCGACCCGGTCGCGCCGGCCGAAACGACGCGCACTGCGGCCGGCGCGCGCGTCGCCGGTGCGCCGCGGCCACTGCCTGATGACGCGACATGGGTCGACGTCGTCGTGGTCGACGGCCAGACCGGCGCGCCGGTCGCCGACGCCGAAGTGCACTGGACCGACGAGTTGTCGCTCGCGCTGGGCAGGGCCGCCTGCACCGACACCGAGTGGCTGGCCCTGCCGAAGTTGCCGATCGAAGCGCTGGCAGCGCTCGCCGGTTGGCGCACCCGCAGCGACGCGCGCGGCCGCGCGCGCGTCACCGTGCGCGAGACAACGCAGATCGCGGCGCGGCGCGACGACCGCTACGGCACGCTGCCGTTGCGCGCCAACACGCTCGCCCCAGCCGAGGGGCACCGCGTGCTGCTACACGCCGATCGGACGCTCGCCGTGCGCGTGCTCGACGCCACCGGCGCGCCGGCGACCGGCGTGCCGGTCGGCATCGCCAGCTTCAACGCCGACGACGCGATGATCGGCCGCCACAGCATGGTCGTGCACGCGCGCACCGGCGCCGACGGCATGGCCGCGATCCCGCACGTGCAGATCGTCAACGAGGAGTTCGCCGAAGCACGGCGGCTCCGGTTCTGGGACAAGCCGCCGTTCGCGCACTTCGTGCGGGCCTGCCTGCCGGGCCTGGACGGCGCCCGCGCCGGGTTCGACCTCGCCGCGCCGCCGGCGCAGGTCGAACTGCGCCTGCCGCCGCACGGCAGCATCCGCGTGCGCACCGCCCTCGACGGCGCGCCGGTGCCGGGCGTGCGCACGGCGTCGCTGGTCGAAGCGCCGGACGCTGCCGCAGCAGCGCCCAGGTCGCAGCACGATCGGCAGCTGCGCGACATGGCCAACCGCCCCGCCGTGTTCGGCGCCGACGGCCGCGCGCGCTTCGGGTTCGTGCCGCTCGGCAAACGCTGGCACGTCACGACGCCGGACGCGGGCGGACTGCTGGTCGAAGTCGAAGGACCGATGGCGCACGGCCAGGAGGTCGAGGCGACGCTGGCCCCCGACCGCGAGCGCTGCCTGTTGCGCGGCCGGCTGTTCGCCGCCGTCGGCGAGCCGCTGCGGCGGGCGACCGTGCGGGTGTTCCTGCTCGACGTGGATCCACGTGGCCGCGAAGCCACCGTCGCGACCGATGACGGCGGGCGCTTCCTCGCCGCCATCGAACCGCTCGCCGACGGCGACGCGACGGCGACGCTGGCGATCGATTGGCGGAGCGAGGGCGCGCCGCTGCGCCGCGCGACGCTGCCCGAGCGGCGCCTGCTCGCCGGCCTCAGCGACCTCGGGGACGTGGTGCTCGGCGAGCCGCCGCGGCTCGTCAGCGGCCGCCTCGAACGCGACGGCGCGCCGTTCGCCGGGCCGTGCACGTTCGAGGTGCAGCGCGGATCCGCGACGCCGACGCCCGCGCCGACGCCGCGGCCGGACGTCGTCGGCCACGTCGCGACCGACGGCCGCTTCGTGGTGCACGGCACGAGCGAGCCCGGCCCCTACACGCTCGTCGTCCGCACCCCCGACGGCGCGACGTCGAGCCCGCTGCTGTTCCAGGCCGGTGCCGAGGGCGTGGTCGTGCGCCTGGTCGTCGTGCACGCGCTCGCGGCGCGCGCGCTGCTGCCCGACGGCGCGCCGGCGCACTTCGTCGCCTTCGAACTCGCGGCGCTCGACCCGCCGCCGGCCGAGTCGCCAGGCAGGCCGCAGCGGCACCGCGCCGAGGTCCGCGCCAAGGACGGCGTCGACGTGCGGTGGACCAACGTGCCGACCGGCCGCTACGAACTGCAGGTGCGCACGGCCGCGCAGGCGAAGCCGGCGCTGACGATCCCCGACGTGCTCGTGCCAGGGCCCGCCGACGGCGACCCGCGCCTGCGCGCGCTCGACCTGCGCGGCGCCCTGCGCGTGCTCACGCTCACGCTGCGCGACACCGACGGCCAGCGCCTAACCAGAGTGGACGGCTTGCTCGTGCCCACGCGCGCGTTCGCGGCGGCTAGCGGCGACGAGCGGAGCGCCGAACGCATCTGGAACGGCGAACAGTCGTTCGCGCTGCCGCCCGGGCCCTACGACCTGACGGTCTGCGTGGCCGGCTACCGGCCGCAGCTGCTGCGCGGCGACGCCGCGCGCCCGGAACTGCGCCTGGACCCGTGGCCGGAGGCCGAACTGCGACTCGCCGCGCCGCCGCAGCTACCGCCGGGTTGCGCAGCGGAGGTGCGCCTCGTCGCCACCGCGGTGGACGGCGCGCCCTTCGCGACGTCGCATGGCCCGGCCGGCCTCGGCGACATCGCGCGGCCGGCCGACCGCTGGCAGCCGCTGGTCGGTGGCGTCGCCCGGCTGCCGATCGGCGACGGGGCGCACACGATCGAACTGGCGCTGCGCGGACCGATTTCGCCCAACTTCTCGTTCCCGCGGATCAACCTCGACGGCGCGCGCCCGGCGACCATCGCCTGGACCGGCGAGCCGGTCGTCGTCACCATTCCCGCGGCGGCGTGGCAGGCGGCGATCGAGGCGTTGACGAAGTCGGCGACGAGCACGGGCGGCGGCAAGTAGCCGCCGGGGCGTCGCCGGCTCGCCGAGGGCACGGCCGGCGGAAACGGCGATCGGCTCGCGCACCGCCGCCGCTTCGACGCCGCGGACCGCACCGCGAACCATGGCAGCAGCGGCGCGTTAGCATGGGCAGCGTGTCCACGCCCCCTCCGACGCAGAAGGCGCTGCTGGCAGCGCTCGTCCTGTTGTTCGTCGCCGCGATCGGCATCACGCTGCTGCAAGGCGACGGCGAGCCCCTGCGCGGCGACGACGCCGCGGCGGCGACTGCGGCGCGCGCCAACGCTGCCGAGGCCGCCGACGGCGGCTTCCGCCGCAGCGACGCCGACGGACCGACCGACGCGTCGGCGTCGGGCGCCGCCGGCAGCGAGCGCGCAGCCGCGCTGGGCGACGACATGGGCTCGGGCCGGCCGCTGCCCGAGGACGCGCGCTGGGTCGAGCTGCTGGTCGTCGACAAGGCGACCGGCACGCCGCAGCCCGATGCGCTGGTGCATTGGTACGACGAGTCCGCGTTCGAGTTCGCCAGCCGGAACCAAAACGGCGAGGGCGAAGACGAGGACGACAACTGGAACGAGGCGCTGCAGTCGTTGTTCCGCTACGGCGAGCGCGTCGCCGGCGCCGCCGGTTGGCGGACGCGCGCCGACGCCGACGGCAAGGCGCGCGTCACGCTCGGCAAGGAGTGGACCAAAGTCGTCGTCACCCACGGCGGGCTCTACGGCGAACTCAACCTGCGCGACAACTCGGTGCCGCCCGCCGGCGGCTACCGCGTCGAACTCGTGCCGGACGTGGCCATCACGGTGCGCGTCGTCGACGACCGCGGCGAGCCGTGCGCGGAGTTCCCCGTCGGGCTAGCCGCCTTCGACGCCGCCAACAGCGACACCGTGCTGTCCGTCAGCGACGTGGCGCTCGCCTTCACGGACGCAAAGGGCCTCGCGACGATCCCGCACCTGCAGAGCCGCTGTACGACCGACAGCGAGGCGACCGGCTCGGTGTTCTCCAGCCGTCGCTGGGGCTGGGGCCGCGGGCGCGCGCCCGACGGCACCACCCCGCCGAAGCCGGTGTGGCACGTGCGCGCACTCCTGGTCGGTTGGCGCGACAAGGGCGTCGCCTTCGACCCCGCCGCGCCGCCGACGGAACCGGTCGAACTGCGGCTGCCGCCGACGGGCAAGCTGCGCGTGCGCGCCGAGAGCGGCGGCAAGCCGGTCACGGACTTCCGCATGGCCTACGCGAACCGTTCGCAGGGCGAACACGAGGAATGGAACCCGCTCGATCGCGGCGCCCAGGCGAAGCCCGAAGCCGACGGCTGGGCGCGCTTCCCGCACGTCCCGCTCGGCCTGCGCTTCGACCTCTACGCGGACGCCGAAGGCGGCATGCGCGGCGAGACCGCCGGGCCGACGGCCGCGGGCCAGGAGGTCGACGCCGTGCTGCGATCGGCGGACGATCGCATCTACGTCGCCGGACGGCTGCTGACGCCGGAGCGCGCACCGGCGCGCAACGTGCGCATCTCGGTGCGCGCCGTCGGCGAGGACCTCTGGATGCACGAGGCCGCGAAGACCGACGGCGAAGGGCGCTTCCACGTCAACCTCGGCAGCGCCGACGAGCCGCAGATGGCGCAGAAGCTGTGGATCGACACGGTCGTCAAGGACGGCTTGCCGCAGCGCGGCGAGGTCCCCGGCCGCGCGCTGCGCAACGGCCGCGAGGAACTCGGCGACGTCGTGCTCGGCGACGCGCCGCTGCTGGTCGCGGGCGTGGTGCTCGGCGACGGCAAGCCGCTCGCGGGCGAAGCCAACCTCGTCGTCGAGCGCCAGCTGCCGCCGCGGGAGGGCCAGCGCGAGGGCGACTGGCAGTGGATCGACGGCCAGTACGCGCACAAGGGCAAGGACGGCCGCTTCGTCGTGCGCGGACCGGCGGAGCCGGGCGTGTACCGCCTCAACGTCGGCAGCGAGCGCGCCCTGCCGCACGATCCGATCCCGTTCCGGCTCGGCGCCGACGACCTCAAGGTCGACCTGCGGCTCGGCGGCAAGCTGGCGGCGAGCGCGCTGCTGCCGCCGAAGACGCCTGCCGAGCAGGTGCGGTTCACGCTCGTGCCGAGCAAGCCGTCGGGGCCGCAGTCCCGGCCCATGTCGGACAACGGGCCGAACAGCCTGCTGCTGCCGGGGTCCTCGTCCGGCGACGGCGGGCAATCCGGCGAGCACCGCGCCAACGTCGAGGTGGACGCGCAGGGCCGCGCCGACGCGCGCTGGGACACGCTGCCGCCGGACACGTACACGCTGCGCGTCGAACTCTGGATGCAGGGCCTGGAACTGGCGTCGATCCCCGGCGTGGTCGTGCCGCCGCCGGCGACGCCCGACCCGCGGCTCGTCGACATCGACCTGCGGACGGCCGTTCGCGTCGTGCAGCTCGCCATCCGCGGCGCCGACGGCAAACCGCCCGCGGAGTGCTACGGCGCGACCTTCGTGACCAACAACGCGCGCGGCGATTGGCGCGGCGAGCAGTTGTGGGATGCGGACGTCGACCTGCTGCTGGCGCCCGGCCCGTACGAACTGCTGGTGTGCGTGCAAGGCCACCGGCCGCTGCCCGTGCGCGGCGACGGACCGCGCGTCGAGGCCCGCATCGAGGCCTGGCCGCAGGTGACCGTGCGCCTCGCCAATCCGCCGAAGCTGCCCGAGGGGGCCACGGTGCGCGCATGGCTGGTCGGGCCGACGATGCCGCCGGCGAAGTACGAGACCGCGTGGCACAACGGCGACCGCAGCGAGCACCTGCAGGCGAACGGCGAGATAGCGCCGTTCGAGAACGGCGTGCTCCGCCTGCCGATCGCCGACGGGCTGCACACGCTGCGGCTCGGGGTCTACAACGACCGAGGCGGCAACGAGGTCGCGCTCTCGCCGGCGGTGACCGTGCTGCCGAGCCAGACCGAGGTCGCGGTCAACGTGCCGGACGCCGAGTGGCAGAAGGCGATCACCGGCCTGCCGAAGAACGAAGCCGACAGCGTGCAGACGCGGCGGTGACGGGCCGGCGCGGTCCGCGCGGCCGCACCGACGGCAGCGCGCCGCCGGGCGGCCGTCGGGGCGCCGGCGCGCTTGCGCCCCGGCGTCGCAGCGAGCGCGCAGACTTCGGCAGTTGGCCGTCGCCCCGGCTTGCGCCGGACCCCGCCGCGTCCCACCATGGCCCACCTCCCGTGAGCGACGCGCCGATCAAGAAGGTCTGGATCGAAGCCGGCTGCATCTCGTGCAAGCTGTGCCAGGACATCGTGCCCCAGGTCTTCCTGGTCGACGACGACAAGGACTGCGTCGTGAAGCCCGACGCCGCGCAGCACTTCGGCGGCAAGGCCGAGGACATCGAGCAGGCCAAGAGCGACTGCCCGGTCGAGGTCATCCAGGTCGAGCGTGGCTGACCCGGCGGGCTCCGGCCATCCGGCGAAGTCGCCGTGGTGGCGCGCCCTGGGAGCCCGCTTCGCCGCGCTCGAACACGAACTGGAGACGAGCCTGCGGCCTTGGCTGTGGCTGACCGGTCTCGTCTTCGTCGGCTGGCTGGCGCTCGTGGTCGCTTCGATGCCCGACTGGGGTGGCGACCCGTTCAACGACCGGGCCTTCGACGCCGCGGCATGGCGCGCGGCCGACGGCGGCGCCCGCGACTGCCCGCGCGGCGAGATGATCACCAGCCTCGCAGCGAGCGAACTGCGCGCTGGCCGCCCGCGCGGCGAACTGATCGCGCTGCTCGGTCCACCCGACGCGCACGACGGCCTGCGCTGGTGCAGCTGGCGCATCGGCTGGTGGAGCGGCCTGCGCGTCGACCAGGACGCGCTGGAACTGCACTTCGACCCGGACGGGCGGCTGGCGCACTGGGCGCGCACGCAGCACTGAGGGCCTGCGTCACGGCAGGCCACGCCGCCCGCCGTGCACCGCAGCTGCCGGTAGTTCTCCTGCCGCCCATCCGCTCGCTCTGCTCGCCTCTGCTCTGCTCTGCTCTGTGCTCTCTGTGTTCTCTGTGGTTGTTCTGCTTCTGCAGCAGCAGAAAGGAACCACAGAGAACACAGAGGACACAGAGGCCAGACACCAAGAGCCCTGCAGCAAGCCGCACCCAGGCGACGCGGTGCAGCAGGCTGCAGTCCGCGAGCCGAAGCGCGCCCTGCGCCGCCGACTCCCACGGCGTTGGGCGCTCCGCGCCCGCGGACCGACCGGCTGGCGAAGCCGCGGCCGGCCGCGGCCTCGCCGCCGGACGGGCGCCGCGGGAACGCAAGATCGCCCGCCGCAGGCTCAGGGCTGCGACTGCAGCGCGGTCAGCAGGCGCTGGGCGCGCTCGCCGACCTTGCTGCCGCCGGCGTCCTTCAGCAGCGCCTGCAGCGCCTTCGGCGCGCCGTCGCCCTTCTTGTCACGCAGCTGCTTGACGATCTTGTCGAGCTTGCGATCGAGCGCGAGCTCGGCCTTGGCTTCGGGCGCGTCGAACGCCGCCACCAGCGGCTGCACCTCGGCGACCCATTCGGCGCGCGCGCCGACGGCCTTCAGCAGGTCCTTCGCGCGCGCCTGCGCCGCGAGCGCGTCGCCCTGCTGCTGCAGCGCCGCGACCGATTCCTTGGCGATCTTGTAGCGGGCGTCGATCTCGGCCTGCAGCTGCGTCTTGGCCTCGCCGTCGGCCATCGCGGCGACGAGCGCGGCGGCGCCGGCGAGGTCGTTCTTGCCGTAGAGCTGCGCCCGCACCTTGCGGTGCTCCGGCGTCTCGCCCCAGCCCTTCTTGACCTTCACCAGCTCGGCCGCCACGAACTCCTCGACCGGCTTCGGCGTCGCCGCCGGGTTGCCGACCCAGAGCAGCGTGCCGTCGACGCCGACGATGGCGCAGTACGGGATGCCGCGCGACTCGGGCACCGGCACGCCCACGCCCGTGCACGAGAAGCACTGGTTGGTCGGGAACGTCTTCCAGAGGAACGCCTCGTGCTTCGCGGCGTCCGCGCCCTGCGACTCGACGAGGATGGTCACCAGCCCTTCGGCCTTGTGCTCCAGGTCGTGCTTGATCGCCGCCGGCACGGCGACGCCGATGCACGGGCCGCAGTTCGTGCCCCACATGTCGATGACGACCGGCTGGCCGAAGAAGTCGCTGAGCTTCTGCCGGCCGTCGCCGTTGACGAATGCAGGGAAGGTGACGTCGGGGACCTTCTCGCCGACGTTGGCGCGCTGCTGCGCGACGACGTGGCCCGAGAGGACGGCGAGGACGGTGAACGTGCCGACGATGGCTTGCAGCAGCATGAGGAGACTCCGGAGACGGGGGAAGGTGGTCGACGCGCACGGCGCGACCGGGTCGGGGATGGACCCACAGCGTATCGCCGCGGCGCCGCTGCCGGCGCGGTCGCACCCGGAATGCCTGCCGCGACCGCCCGCCGCTCCCCGCCCGCCTACTGCGTCACGCTGACGTTGAAGTACTTCGCCGCCGGGTGGTGGCAGATGATCGCCGAGGTGCTCTGCTCGGGCACGAGCTGGAACTCCTCGCTCAGCGCCACGCCGATGCGCGAGGCCTCGAGCAGCGGCAGCAGCCGCGACTGGTCCTCGATGTTGGGGCAGGCCGGATAGCCGAACGAGTAGCGGCTGCCCTGGTACTTCTGCTTGAACAGGTCGTCGATCGCCGGCGCGTCCTCGGCGGCGATGCCGATCTGCTGGCGCATGCGCTTGTGCCAGTACTCGGCCAGCGCCTCGGCGCCCTCGACCGACAGGCCGTGGAAGTGCAGGTACTCGTCGTAGCGGTTCTCGCGGAACAGCCGCTCGCTCTCGTGGGTCGCGACCTGGCCCATCGTCACCAGCGAGAAGCCGACGACGTCGAGTTCGCCGCTGTCCTTGCGGCGGAAGAAGTCGGACAGGCACAGCCGGCGGCCGGCGGGCTGGCGCGGGAAGTCGAAGCGGCAGAGCTCGGTCCTGCGGTCGCGCCAGTCGAGCACGACGAGCGAGTTGCGCTCGCTGTAGCACGGCCACCAGCCGTAGACGACGCGCGGCTCGAGCGTCTTGTCGGCCTTGACCTTCTTGACCATCTCCTTGAAGCGCGGCTCGACGACCTGCTGCACGAAGCGCTGGTAGTCCTCTTCGCTGCGCTTGCCCTGCTTGTACTGCCACTGCAGGCGGAACAGCGCCTTCTTGTTCACGTACTGCATCACGGTGCCGAGGTCGAGCTCGGCCGGCGTGACCACGGCCGGGCCCCAGAACGGCGGCGTCGGCACCACGGGCGCCGGGACGACGCCGCTGTCGGCGTACTCGGTGAACGCGTGCGCCAGCAGCTCCTCCTTCTGCGCGCGCGTCATGCGACGGTGGCTCTGCACGCGCCGCGTGTCGTCGCCGGAGCCGGCGGCCTGGCCGGCCGGCGCGGCGGTGCCGACCGCGGCGGCGACCGGCTGCGGCGCTGCCTTCGGCTTCGCGCGACCGGTCAGCTCGTCCATGATGTGCAGGCCGGAGAACGCGTCGGCGCCGTAGAAGACCTTGCCGGTCGGGTAGGCGTCCTTGAGGTCGTGCTCGACGTAGTGGCGGTTGAGCGCCGCGCCGCCGCAGATCACCGGCACGCCGATGCCGCGCTGCGCCATCAGCTCCAGGTTCTCCTTCATCACGACGGTCGACTTGACCAGCAGGCCGCTCATGCCGACCGCGTCGGCCTTGTGCTCCTTGGCGGCCTCGAGGATCTGCTCGACCGGCACCTTGATGCCGAGGTTGACGACCTTGTAGCCGTTGTTGCTGACGACGATGTCGACGAGGTTCTTGCCGATGTCGTGCACGTCGCCGCGCACGGTCGCCAGCACCATCGTGCCCTTGGCCTCGCCCTCGACCTTCTCCATGTAGGGCTGCAGGTGCGCGACCGCGGCCTTCATGCACTCGGCGCTCTGCAGCACGAACGGCAGCTGCATCTCGCCGCTGCCGAACAGGTCGCCGACGACCTTCATGCCGTCGAGCAGGATGTCGTTGATGATCGCGAGCGGCGCGTGCGTGCGCATCGCCTCGTCGAGGTGCTTGCCGATGCCGTTCTTGTTGCCGTCGATGATGCGCTTCTTGAGGCGCTCCTCGACCGGCAACGTCATCTCGTCGTTCGCCGCGCCGGTGTCGATCCGCTTCTTGCCCTGGAAACGCGCCAGGAACGCGAACAGCGGGTCGTACCCCTCCTTGCGTCGGTCGTAGATCAGGTCGAGCGTGACCTTGCGGTCCTCCTCGTCGAGCTTGTGCGTCGGGATGATCTTGCTGGCGTGCACGATCGCGGCGTCGAGGCCGTGCTTGATGGCCTCGGCGAGGTAGACGCTGTTGAGGATCTGCCGCGCGTACGGGTCGAGGCCGAAGCTGATGTTCGACAGGCCGAGGATCGTGCGCACGCCGGGGATGTGCTGCTTGATCAGCCGGATGCCCTCCAGCGTCTGCACGCCGGCGTCGCGGCTGGCCTCGTCGCCCGAGCCGATGGTGAACGTCAGCGGATCGAACACGAGGTCGCCGGGGTTGAGCCCGTGGCGGTTGACGACGATGTCGTACAGGCGCTTGGCGACGGCGAGCTTGCGCTCGGCGGTCTTGGCCATGCCCTCCTCGTCGATCGTCAGCGCGACGAACATCGCGCCGTACCGCCTAGCGACGCGGCAGAGCGCGTCGGCGCGCTCCTCGCCGTCCTCGAGGTTGATCGAGTTGATGATCGGCCGGCCCGGGATCGCCTGCAGCGCCTTCTCGACGACGTCGATCTGGGTGCTGTCGACCATGACCGGCGCGGTCACCTGCTGCACCATCGGGCGCAGCAGCTTGAGCATGTCGCCGGCCTCGTCGCGGCCGACGTAGGCGGTGCAGACGTCGAGCACGTGCGAGCCCTCGTGCACCTGCTCCTTGGCCATCTGCAGCATGCCCTCGACGTCGCCGGCGACCATCAGCTCCTTGAACTTCTTGGAGCCGTTGGCGTTGGTGCGCTCGCCGACGATCAGCGGGCCCTGGTCCTGCGTCAGCGGCATCGAGTGGAACAGCGACGCCAGTTGCGGGGTGTAGTCCTTGGGCCGCTCACGGGGCACGAGGCCCTGCATCGCCGCCTGCATCGCCTGCACGTGCTCGGGCGTGGTGCCGCAGCAGCCGCCGACGACGCCGACGCCGAAGTCCTGCACGAAGCGCGCCTGGAAGCGCGCCAGCTCGGCCGGAGTCAGGTCGTACACCGCCCTGCCGCCGACGTTGCGCGGCAGGCCGGCGTTGGGCATCACCATGATGGTGCGCGTGGTCGTCTTGCCGAGGTGGCGCACCGACTCCTGCATCAGGTCGGGGCCGGTCGCGCAGTTGAGGCCGATGACGTCGACCGGCAGCGCCTCCAGCGTGGTGACGGCGGCGGCGATGTCGCTGCCGACCAGCATCGTGCCGGTGGTCTCGATGGTGACCGTGCAGAAGATCGGCACCTCGCGGCCGAGTTCGGCCATCGCGTCGCGCGCGGCGTTGATGGCGATCTTGACCTGCAGGATGTCCTGGCAGGTCTCGATGTTGAGACAGTCGACGCCGCCGGCGATCAGGCCCTTGCAGTAGACCTTGTAGCCTTCGTACATCTCCTGCGTGCCGATGTGGCCGAGCGTCACCAGCTTGGTGCCCGGGCCGACCGAGCCGGCGACGAAGCGCGGACGCGCCGGCGTGGTGTGCTTGTCCGCCGCGCGGCGGGCGACCTCGGCCGACTGCTTGTTGAGGTCGAAGGCGCGGTCGGCGATCCCGAACTCGGCCAGCACGTATGGCAAGCCGCCGAAGCTGTTGGTCTCGACCACGTCGGCGCCGGCGCCGAAGTAACGCTCGTGGATCGCGCCGATGACGTCCGGCCGGGTCTCGACCAGCAGCTCGTTGCAGCCTTCGAGGCCGCGGAAGTCGTCGAGTGTCAGGTTGGCGGACTGGATCTGCGTGCCCATGCCGCCGTCGAATACCAGGACCCGATCCTTGAGGACGCGGAGGATCGGGAACTGGTCGAGGCGTGCGCGGGGGTCGAAGCGAGGCGTCATCGGAAGAACTTCGGCAGGAGAGCATAGCCGCCCAGCGCGCGCGTGACGGCGCATTCCGCCCGCTCCGTGTCATCGGAGTTCCGCCACCGCAGGTTGCCCCCGGTCGCCCACCTGTGCGGCGGGCCCCGACGATGACGACCGACCACGACGCCCTGTTCCGGCACGTATTCGCCCAGCCCGAGCACGCCGCGTCGCTGCTGCGCAGCGCGCTGCCCGCCGCGGTCGTCGCCGCCATCGACTGGTCGTCGCTGCGACTCGCCGCCGGCACGTCGGTGGACGAAGGCTTGCGCGACCGCCATGCCGACCTGCTGTTCACCGCGCAACTCGCCGGCGCGCCGGCGCTGCTTTACGTGCTGGTCGAGCACAAGAGCGCCGACGAACCGCTCGCCGCGTTCCAACTGCTGCGCTACGTCGTGCGCGCCTTCGACCGGTGGCTGGCGGAGCGCCCGGGGGCGGCGGCGCTGCCGCCGATCGTGCCGATCGTGGTGCACCACGGGCCGAAGCCCTGGTCGAGCGCACGCCGCGTCGCCGACCTCGTCGGACTCGCGGACGTGCCCGAGGCGGTGGCCGCGGCGCTGCGACCGCTGCAGCCGGACTTGCGGTTCGTGCTCGACGACCTCGCAGCCACCCCGGAGACCGAGCTCGCCGCGCGCGAAGCGACGGTGCTGCACCGGCTGACCCTGCTGCTGCTGCAGTTCACGCCGGCGATCGAGCCGCCTGACCCGGAGGCGGTCGTCGACCGCTGGGCAGACCTGTTTCGGGCGGTGTGGGCGCACCCTGACGGGCGCGGGGCGCTCTATGCGTTATTCTCGTACCTTGCGCGCCGGCTCGACGCCGAAGCGGAATGCTTACTCGCCGCCGGGGCGCGCATCCACGAAGGAGCAAGGCAAGTGGGCAAGTCACTGGCGGACCGGTTGCACGAACAGGGTTTCCAGGCAGGCATCGCGCAAGGCGAAGCGCAAGGCGAAGCGCGCGGCGAGGCCCGCGGCAAGGCCGACGCGCTGCTGACGATCCTGCGCACGCGCTTTGGCGAGATCCCCGCCGCGCTCGCCGAGCAGGCCCGCAGTCTCTCGCCCGACGCACTCGACGCGCTGCTGGCGCGCGCGGCGACCGCGCCGACGCTGGTTGCGGTGTTCGCCTGACCGCGCGGTCGGCCCGGCGATCAGCGTCGCAGCAACCGCGAGTCGGGCTCGACGTCGAGCGGCGGCGGCAGCAGCGCGCCGGCGATCAACAATCCGGCGACGATCGCGCCGCCGACCAGCAGCATCTGCAGCAGGAACGGCACGCTCGCCGACGAGTCGGCGAACGCCGTGGTCATGCCGCGGAAGCCGAGCGAGCCCGGCACCAGCACCAGCAGGCCCGGCGTGCGCACGATCGCGGCGGGGCGGCGGCGCAGCCGCGCGAAGAGGTTGGCCGCCATCGCCACGCCGGCGGCGGCGACGAACGCGCCGACCTCGCGGCCGAACGCGCCGCCCGCCCACTTCGCGCAACCGAAGCCGAGCACGATGGCAAGCAGCACCCAGCCCGCCTGCCGCGCCGTCGCGCGCAGCAGGATGACGTACGCCCCCCACGTCGCCAGCAGCGCCGGCGGCAGCCACGCCAACGGCAGCGGGTCGGCCGCGATCGGCGGCGCCGGGCCGAACAGGATCGCCGCGGCGCGGTCGCCGATGCCGACGCCGATCGCCATCGTCAGCAGCACTGCGAGGGCGCCGAGCAGGCGCGCGCTGCCCGACGCGAGGTGGCGCATCGCCAGTTCGGCGAGCGCCGTGGTGAACGACAGGCCGGGCAGCAGCACGACGATGGCCGCGACGGTGCTGACCGTCGGATCGACCGGCACGCCCTTCGCCGCCGCGAGGTGCACGCGGAACGCCACCAGCGCGCAGGCCGGCGTCGCCTGCGCGTCGCCGAGACCGGGCCGCAGCCGCGCGGCGAACGACAGCAGGCCGACCAGCAGGCCGGCGGCGGCGGCGAACCCGACCTCGATCGCGCCGCCGCCGAACAGCACGCCAGCGCCCGCCGCGCCGAGGCCGTGCGCGAACGCGTCGCCGAACCGGCCGTGGCGGCTGCGCGCCGCCAGCGTCGCCTCGATGCGGGCGAGGCCCTCGGCCGGCGTGTGCTCGCCGCGCAGCACGGCGTCACGGATCGCGTACAGCGCCGCGAGCCGGCCGAGGTCGATGTCGCCCGGCTGCACGCGCAGCAGAGTCGTCGTCTGCGGCCCGCCGCGGTCGCCGAGCGAAGCGAAGATCGCCGTCGGCGTCGAGAAGAAGCTGCCTTCGAGGCCGAGCGCGCGGCAGCACGCGTCCATGGCGTCTTCGATGCGGTACGACGGGCTGCCGAGGGCGTGCAGCGCCCGGCCGATGCCGAGCACGAACTGTTGGGCGGTCACGGCGACGAGCGTACGGCAACCTACGGCGCGGACGCAGCCGATCGTGGACCGGGGCCACGACGAGGCGATCGACGGGCCGGCCGTTGCCTTCGCGCCGCCGCCGCGTCGAATGCGCCGCATCGTGGACTGGTCGCTCGCCCTCGCGCTCGCAACGCTCGCCGCCGCCGTCGTCGCGGTGTGGCGCGGCGTCGAAGTGCGATCGGCGCTGTTCGCGGCGGGCGCGGCGATGGCGGCCTTCGCCGGCGCGCCGCTGCTGGCCGCCGACGCGTTCGCGCGCGCGCTCGTGGCCCCGATCGTGGCGCCGATCTGCGCCTCGCTCGGTTTCGCCGCGGTGCTGGCGGCGACAGGTTGCGACCGCGCGCTCGCGCGCGTGCTGCTCGGTCCGGCGGTCCGCTGGCCGTGGCTGTGCGTGCCGGCGGCCGCGCTCGCCGCGTACCTCGTCAACGTCGCCGTGCCGAGCCAGGCCGGCACGGCGGCGGTGCTCGGGCCGCTGGCGCTGCCGCTGCTGCGCGCCGCGCGCGTGCACGCGGCGCACGCCGCCGCCGCGGTGCTGTTCGGCGCGTCGTTCGGCGGCGACCTGCTGAGTCCGGGCGCGCAGGACGTGGTCGCCGTCACCGGCGCGACGGCGGCGCAGGCGCGCGCACTGCAGGGCCACCTGCTGCCGGCCAGCCTCGTCGGGCTGCTCGTCGGCACGGCGTGGCTGACGCTGCGGGCGCGCCGCGACGAGCCAGCGCCAACGGCGCCGCCAGCGAACGACGCGACGGACCTGCCGCCGCTGCGTCCGGTCGATCTGCTGCGCGCGACCGTGCCACTGCTGCCGGTCGGCCTCCTGCTCGCCGCGCAGGCGGGCTGCGCGCCGCTGCAGTGGCTGCTGCAACCGCCGACGACCGGGCCGGCCGACGCGTGGAACGGCGCGCTGGCGATCGTGCGCGCGATGCTCGTCGGCGCGGCGATCGCGGCGGCGACCTCGTGGCCGACGCTGCGCGACGGCGCCGCGCGCTTCTTCGACGGCATGGGGCAGGCCTACGCCGGCGTGATCGCGCTCACCGTCTGCGCCCAGGTGTTCGGCGCCGGCCTCGCCGCCTGCGGCGTCGCCTCGGCACTGCTCGCCGCCACGCCGGCCGCCGCGCACGGCGCCCTGTGCGCGGCGTTCCCGTTCGGGCTGTCGCTGCTAAGCGGCTCGGGCTCCGGCTCGGTGCTGGCGTCGGCGCAGGCGCTGCTGGCCGGCTTGCCGGCCGGCCCCGACGTCGACCGCGGCGCCGCGTTCGCCTGCCTCGGCGGCGCCTTCGGCCGCACGCTGAGCCCCGCCGCGGCGGTCGTTGCCTGCGTCGCCGGCCTCGCGCGGGTCGAGGTCGTGGCGCTGCTGCGCGCGGTGGCGCCGCCGCTGCTGCTCGGCGCGGCGGCGGCGTTCGCGACGATCGCGCTGCGTTAGTCCTCTGCCTCGCGGGAAGCGCGCCGATCCGGAGCGTGGAGCGCGGCTGGGACACCGCCGGCCGGATCGACGGTCGCGCCGCGTCGGCTGCGGCGCCGTCGCTCCGCGACCATCCAGGTCACTGGACGTGCTTCGGGCACTCCCAACGGCCGAGGTTGCGGCGCGACCAGTCGAAGAAGAAGCGGATGCCGCGGTCGCTCTCGCCCCTGCCGTCGCCGCCCATCTCGGCGTTGGGGCCGACGCCCATGCGGCCGCGCACGTCCTCGGCGTAGCAGGTGCGGAACAGCATCGCGCCGCGGCCGAGCGCCAACTGGCCGGCCCACAGCTTCTCGAGGCGCGCCTTGCTCTGCTTGGTGAACACGCCCTCGTTGCCGCTGTTGTCCTCGTCGGCGGTCTCGGCGTTGACGAAGAAGCCCTGCGCGGGCGGCGGCATCTCCTCGTGCAGCATCGGCACGTCGCAACCGGGGAAGTCGACCGCCGAGCCGCTGAGGTGGTTCGGCACGATGCCGACCTCGATGCCGGGCGCGATCGCCTTCCACCACGAAGCCAGCAGCGCCTTCTTCGCCGGCCCCGACGGCTCGCGGAAGATCTCGTGGTCGATGCGCGTCGGGTGGTGGAACTCCTGGTACAGGCAGACCATCACGTTGCGCAGGCCGCGCGACTCCAGGCACCGCGCCGACTCCTCGACCGCGCGCTTCACCGCCGCCTCGTCGCGCAGCAACTGGTCCTTGCGCGGCATCATCAGCACGACGAGCACGACCATGCCGCGCTCGTCCGCCGCGCGCACGACGCGCTCGAGCCGCCGCGCGAACGCCGGGATCAGGCGGCCGTCCGAGGTGAACGCGTTCGGCCCGGCGTCGACGTCGGGCCAGCCGCCGTTGGTGCCCTGCAGGCCGACGCTGACGAGGTTGATGCCGTGCGCCGCCATGTTGTCGAGGTTGTTGCACAGCCGTTCGGTCACCGCCGGGCTCAGCAGCGCGTTGTTGGTGCGCAGACCCCACAGCCGCACCGGCTGGCCGCCGAGGCAGGCGACGCCGTCGCGCACCTCGAACTCGCGCGTCGGCGCGGGCGCTGCGGCCGACGCCGGGGCCGCCGCGGCCTTGGCGACCGGCACGTGCCGCGGGTACTGCCAGCGGCCGACGCGGTCGCGGACCCACTCGTAGTAGAAGCGCACGCCGCGGTTGCCCTGCGTGTCGCCGGCGCCGCCGATCTCGGGGTGCGGCGCGGTGCCGCTGCCGCCGCCGATGCCCTGGACGAACGCGGCGTGGAAGAACATCGCCGCGTTCGGCGCGGCGAGGTAGCGCTCGCAGTCGTCGAGCACGGCCTCGACCTGGCCCGGCGTGAACACGCCGTCGTTCTCGTACGAGTCGCGCTTCTGCGACTCGACGTTGACCACCCAGCCGTCGGCGGGGATCGGCATGCTCTTCTGGACGATCCGCACGGTCATGCCCGGGTACGAGTCGGTCGTCGTCGACTTCTCGTACGGGCAGACGCCGACCTCGATGTCCTTGCACGACGACTGGAACCACGCCGTCAGCTTCGCCTTCTTCGCGGCGCCGTCCGGCTCGCGCAGCAGCGGCTGGTCGGCGCGCTCGGTGTGGTCGTACTCGTGCATCAGGTCGACGAAGACGTTGCGCAGACCGCGCGCCTGCAGGAACGCGCCGGTCGCCTTGATCGCGCGCTCGATCGCCGCCTCGCCCTCCAGGACCTGGTCCTTGCGCGGCGACATCACGCCGACGCAGACCACCATGCCGCGCGCATCGGCCTCGCGCACCAGCCACTCGAGCCGGGCGGCGACGTCGGGCTTGAGCCGGCCGTCGCGCTCGAAGCCGTTGAGGCCGGCCTCCGAGTCCGGCCAGCCGCCGTGGCTGCCCTGCAGGTAGACGGCGATGGCGTTGACGCCGTGCGCGTTCCAGGAGTCGAACGCGCGCACGTGGCGTTCGGTGACGGTCTGGCTGTAGAGCGCGTTGCCGGAGCGCACGCCCCACAGCTCGAACGGCTCGCCGCCGAGGAAGGCGCGGTCGCCGCGGATCTCGAACTCGCGCGTGGGCACGGGCGGGTCCTGCGCGGCAGCGGCGGCGCCCGCGAGGAGGGACAGGGCAGCGATCGCGATCGGGTGCATGGGGAACGGGGTTGGCAGCAGGTTCAGCATGTGCACGGGTTCAGCAGGTTCAGAAGCGGTGCGTGACGCCGAGCTGGAAGACGTAGCTCGGCGGCGCGCCCGGGTAGATGCCGCGGCCGGACCGGATCTCGAACCAATCCTCGTCGAAGACGTTGCGCGCGCCGGCCAGCACGTTGACCTCGGTCTGCGACGAGAACTTGTGGTCCCAGCCGATGCTGGCGTTCCAGATCTCGTAGGTCGGCCGCAGGCCGCGCGTGCCGGCGGCGTTGATCGCGCGCGTGTTCTCCGCGTCGCTGAACGCGGCGCCGACGTAGACGCCGTCGCAGCCGATCCACAGGCCGGTCGGCTCGTGCAGGTAGCGCAGGCCCCACGACGCCAGCCACGTCGGCGCGCCGGCGAAGCGATTGCCGTCGAAGGCGCCGTTGGTGAACGTCGACTCGGTGTACGTCGTCGTCGTCCACAGCGACACGCCGGCGAGGCCGGCCGCGGTCAGGTCGCTGTCGAGCGCCAGCTCGACGCCGCGGTGGCGCGAACTGCCGGCGTTGACGAAGACGTCGAACTGGTCCGGGTCCTGCACCAGCCGGTCGTCGTACTCGATCTGGAACAGCGACAGGTCGGTGCCCAGCAGGCCGTCGGCCGTGCGCGTGCGCGAGCCGGTCTCGTACACCCACGCGTACTGCGCGCTGACGTCCTGCGGGTTGTCGGTGATCGAGATCTGCGGCGCCTGCGGCGCGGCGAAGGTCGCCTGGGCGCCGGCGTACAGCCCCCACGCGTCCGACATCCTGCGGGCGACGGTGAGCGAAGGCAGCGCCTCGGCGAAGTTCTTCGTCGTCTCCAGGCCGACCAGCGCCGCGTTGGTGTTGGCGCGGTTGCGGCCGTCGATCTCGACGTACTCGAAGCGCACGCCGGGCGTCACCGTCCAGTCGTCGAAGCGCAGCGCGTTCTCGACCCACGCCGACCCGGTGTAGTAGTCGTACTGCTCCTCGCTGCGCAGTTGCTCCGTGCCGTTGGGGAACTGCCGGCGCACGCTGCGCACGATGTCCTCCTGCAGGTAGCGCACGCCGGCGTGCAGTTCGCCGGTGGCGCCGCCGAGGTCGTAGACGTGCGTCACCTGCGGCTGGATCGCCACCGTGCGGATCGGACGCGGCGTCGCCTGGACGAACTGCAGCGGCGCGTTGGCGTGGTCGGTCGGCGTGCCGAGGAAGAACGTGCGGTTGCCGTCGAAGGCGTAGGTGATCAGCTCGAAGCGCGTGTCGGCGTCGACGTCCCACTCCAGCTTCAGGTTGACGCGGTCCTGCTCGCCGCGGAAGCGGTTCTGCGGCGCGGTCGACTGACGCGGATTGGCGCGGTAGGCCGCCAGCGACAGGCCGTCGCTGAGGTCGGAGTCGTCGTCGAAGGTCTCGACCTGCGCCAGCACGCGCACCGACGACGACGCTTCGTAGCGCGTCTTCAGCGCGTAGTTCTGCAGCGTGTAGTCGCCGTTGTCGCGGAAGGTCTCGCCGTGCTTGTAGACGCCTTCGAGCAGCGCGCCGAAGGCGCCCTCGGTCGCGCCGACCGCCGTGTAGTACGAGTTGTTCTCGAACGTGTCGGCGCGCACGCGCGCGACCAGCGTCGGATCGGTCGGGATCGGCCGCGTCAGGAAGTTGACGACGCCCGAGACGTTGTTCGGGCCGTAGCGCACGCCGCCGCCGCCGCGCTGGACGTCGACGCCGTAGACGCGCTCCATCGCCAGCGGGAACAGCGAGTTGCCGGGCTGGCCGTACGGCGCCGGCGCGAGCGGGATGCCGTCGACGTACATGCCGAGGTTGATCGAGCGCCACGCGCCTTCGGCGCCGTTGGTGACGCCGCGGATGGCGATGTTGGGCAGCGAGTCCGAGCCGGTCTCGTCCTGGATGTGCACGCCGGGCGTCCGGCGCAGCGCGCTCTGGATGCTCCAGCCGGTCGACCGCGCCATCTCGTCGGGACCGATGCGCGCGCGCGCGCCCGGGTTGTCGATCGGCACCTCGCTGAGTTGCCGTCGCTCGTCGGGCGGCAGTTCGGTGACCAGCACTTCCGGCAGGCGATTGCCGGGCGCGGCGGGCTGCTGCGGGTTCCGTGCGACCGGCGCTTGCGGCGGATCCTGCGGCGGCGTCGACGGCAGCGGAGCCGTAGCTGGCGGCTTCGGCCCTGCCGCGGGCGTGATGCCGGCGGCATCGCCCTGCGCGGCGGCGGCCTGCGCGGCCATCGGAACGGCGAGTGCGACGGCGGTGAGCGCGAGCACGCTCGGCGCGGCGAGGAGTGGCGCGTGGGTCGACGTGGTCTTGCGAAGAGGTGTCATGCGAATCGGTCCGCCGGGCCGCGAGGAGGGAGGTCGCAGCGACGCCGCCGTATCGCAAGGGCCGTGCCGATGGCCGCCGGCGTGCGGCGTCAGCGCGCGCCGACGACGAACGGCAGCGACCGTCGGCGTGCCGGGCATCGAGCACGCCACGCGCAGGACCACGCCATGGGTCCTCGCGCGGTCGACCGTGTCGCACGCCAGCGACACCTGTTCCGCCGCGGCAACGGCACGCCGCGCGCAACCCGCATGCCGGCGCAGCGTCAGGCCATCGCCAGTGTCGCAGGACTGCGACACCCGTTCCGCAGCGGGCCCACATGGCGCGGCGCGGCGAACGCACGCGGCGGCGGACGCCGGGGCGAGCGCACAGGGCACGCCGATTGCATGTCCGCGACCGTGCGCCGCCCCGTCCGAACCACCGCCCTACACGCCACCCGCCGGCTGCCCGCCGCGGCGGCCTTCGCGGCATCGTTGGCGCTGCACGCGGGCGCGCTCGTCGTGGCCGCGGGCGGACCCGCGACGGCGAGCGCTCGCCGCGAACGGCCGCCGATCGCGTTCGCCGTCGAAGCGTCGCTGCTGCAGCCGGAGGGCGCGATCGCGCGCCCGCCCGAGCCGCCGACGCCGCCAGTCGTCGTCGAAGCCGAGGAGCCGCCGCCGACGGCCACGGCGGGCGGCGAGATCGCGGACCTTGCGACCAGCGAACCGCCGGCGACCGCCGAACCGGACCTCGCCGGCGACCACGCGCCGAGGCCGCGCTTCGACGACCGCGTGCCCTGCGCGTTCGCCCGCATCAAGGCGAGCGCGCCGCCGCAGCCGGCCGCCGCCGCCACGACCGAAGCCGCTGCCGATCCGGTCGTGGCCCCGCAGCCGACACCGACGGCCGCTGCGCCGGTCGGCGGCGCGTTCCGGCCGGAGGTGCCATCCCCCCTGCCAGGCGAGAACCCCGCGCCCGACTATCCGGAACTCGCGCGCCTGCGCCGCATCCAGGGCACGGTCGTGCTGCGGCTCGCGGTCGACGCGTCTGGTCGCGTCGCCGCCTGCGAACTGGTCGGCAGCAGCGGCAGCGCGCTGCTGGACGCGGCGGCGCGGCGCGCGGCGACGCGCTGGCGCTTCGACCGCGGACCTGGCGTCGTCGAGCAGCCGTTCGCGTTCCGCCTCGCGACGCCGTAGCGGCCGGCAACGGCGGCAGCGCGTCGCTTCAGCGCAGGCTGTCGAGCCGGCCCTGGGCGTCGACGATCTGCGTGATGCGCAGACCGTAGCAGTCGTCCACGAGCACGACCTCGCCGCGGGCGACGAGCTTGCCGTTGACGCGCAGGTCGACGGGCTCCTCGGCCTTCTTGTCGAGCGGGATGACGCTGCCGGGCACCAGCTTCAGCACCTCGTCGAGCGGCATCTTGGCGCGGCCGACCTCGACCGCGATCGGGATGTCGACGTCGAGCAGCAGGTCGAGGTTGCGTGGACTCTCGCTCTTCGCGCCGGGCGCGAGCTGGCCGAACACCACGGGGTGCACGTCGGCGGCCGCCGCCGCGAGCTCGGCGCTCGCGCGGGCGACGTGGTCAGCGCCCCAGATGGCGTCGTTGGTGCTCTTTGCGTCGGCCATTGCCTACCTGCCCATGACATCGGCAACCTGCGCGCCGAACCTGTTGCCGATCCGGCCGACGTGGGCGGTGAACTTCGGCTTGCCCATCACCGGCACCACGGCCGGATCGCCGACGCGCGCGCCCAGCGGGATGACGTCGCCCGGCTGCAGTTCCATCAACTGGCGCAGCCGGATGCTGGTCGCGCCGAGCTCGACCGCGAGGTCGACGGGCATCTGGCGGACCGAGGCGCCGACCTTGTCCTTCAGCGCGCCCGGGGCCATGCCGGGGGTCTTCTTCTGCCCGAACTTCTCGAGCAACGGCGCCAGCGACTCGTGCGGCAGCATCAGCCGGAGGTCGCCGAGCAGGAACTCGCCCCACGTCTGGAAGTAGACCGACACGACGACGTCCTGCGACGGCAGCACCTGGGCCATCGTCGGGTTGCAGAACCGGCTCGTGATCGACCACGTGAGCTTCAACTCGTCGGCCAGCGCTTCGCAGATGCGATCGAGGCACGGCCCGACGAGCGCCTCGGCGACGGTGTGCTCCGCGAGCGTGAAGTCCTTGGGCACCTTCTGCACCTTGCCGGTGCCGCCGAGGATGCGGTCGACGGCGCCGTAGAGCAGGCTGGTGCTGACGGTCAGCAGGGCCGGCTGCTTCAGCGGGTCGAACTGCACGACGTAGATGGCGACCGGGCCGGGCAGCTGCGTCAGCCACGCGCCAAAGCGCATCTGCTCGACGGCGACGCACTCGCAGCGGGTGTCGAGACGGAGCTTCTCGCCGATGGTCGTCGACAGCATCTTGCCGGCGCTCTGGAAGTAGCGCTCCAGGCCGCGCAGCTGTTCGCGGCCGAGCCGGGTGGGTTTGAGCAGGTCGATCGGCGTGACGGTGCCGGGCGGCGGCGGCGGCGGCGGCGGCGGCGCCGGAACCGGCGGCGTCGCCGTGGCGGCGTTGCCCGTGATGCCCGCAGCTTGCTTGGCGATCTCCTCGCTCTCGCTGCGGAACATCTGCAGCAGCGTGTCGATCTCCTCGTTGTTGAGGATCTCCTTGGGGGCGCTCATGGGGTGGGGCCTCGACGGTTCACTGGACGAGCAGGTCGACCCAGACGATGCGCTCGACCTTGGCGACCTTCTCCTCGGCCTTGCCGGGGAACAGCAACCGGTCGAACTCGTCGACGAGGTCCTTCTGCAGCTCGGCGATGCCGGGGTCGGACTGCAGGTCCTTGCGCGAGCGGTTCTTCATCATCAGCAGCGCCTTGCTGTTGACCTCGTCCCAGTTCGCCTTGATGCGTTCGAACGCCTCGCGTTCGCGGTCCTCGCGCACCGAGTAGACGAACTTGAGCTCGACCCTCGCGGTGCCCTTGCCCGACGCCGACTGCAGGTTCAGCGTCTTCTTGATCGCGTCGGGGTGCGTGATCTCGAGGACCTCGAAGACCGGGGGCGGCACGTGGACCTGCTTGACCTTCGGCGGCACCGCGACGACCACGCCCGCGCCGCCCAGGACCGCGCCGACGACGACCAGCACGATCGCGGGCAGACCCTTCTTCTTCTTGGCCTCGCCGGCCTTCGGGTCGGCGTCCTTCTTCTTGTCGTCAGCCACGTTGTTGCCCTCGGATGGTCAGTTCGTTCACCGTCTCATCGGATCGGGACCTCGCGACGGATGAACGTTCCGGCGCGGCGCCCAGCAGGCCGACGCCATGGTCACTTCGCCGGCGCGGCGGCTTCCTTGGTGACCCGCAGCCTCTTCTTGAGCACGTCGGCGGTGGTCGCGGCCGGCAGCGCCGCGAGGATCTCGTTGAGCGCGTCCTTGTCCATGAACTCCATGAGCTTGAGCGCCTCGTCCTGGCCGCGCTCGGTCTTCCACTGCGCCTCGAGCAGCTCCGCCGCCTTGGCGGGCTCGAACGACGTCAGCGTCTGGGCGTTGCGCTTGAGGGCTGCGGCCTCGTCACCGCGCACGAGCGTGACCGTCTGCTGGAACTTCTGGATGCGCGCGTCCAGTTGGCGCTGCATCTGCTCGACCTCGACGCGCTCCTTGCCGAGCGCCGCCTGACGGCGGCTGATGTCCTCGCCGATCTCGCGCATCTGCTGTTCCTGCTGGTCGAGCACGGCCTTGCGGCGGTCTAGTTCGCCGATCTGCGCCTGCACGCGCTGCCAGGCCTCGTTGATCTGGTCGGCGGTGACGCCCGCCGGCAGGCCGTCGAAGCGATAGAGGTTGCCGGGCGCGTACGGCGCCCGCGCCGTCGCGAGCGCGTCGCCCAGACGCTCCAGGTCCCGTTGGGCGGCGTGGGCCGGCGCCGTGCGCGCGCGCTCGTCCGCCGCCGGCGCGGGGCCGGCCTTGCCGTGCGCGTCCGCGGCCGTGCCGTGCGCGTCCGCGGTCTTGCCGTGCGACGGGCCCGCGGCCGCCGGCTCGGCGCCGTGGTCGCCCGCATCGCCGTGGCCGCCACCGTGGGGGTCCTTCGCCGGTTCGGGCTCGTTCAGCGAGCGACCGATCTTCTTGCGCCGCGGCTTCGCCGCCGCCTCGGTCCCGCTCGTGTCGCCGGTCGCGACCGCCGCTTCGCTGGGCGCGGCGGCGTGGTCGGCGGCGGCGACGGCGTCCCCCGGCTTCGCTGCCTCGCCGGACTTGGCGTCCTTGGCGTCCTTGGCGGCATCGCCGGCCTCGGCGGCTGGCTCCGGCGGCGCCGGGAACAGCAGGTTGAGCCCGGGGATGTTGGCGACGCCATCGTGGTTGAGCCTGCCGGTGGCGGCCAAGCCGCCGACGAGCGTGCCGGCGAAGAGCAGCAATCCGACGACGACCTTGACGACGATGCCCATCAGTGCAGCGCTCCTTGCGCGCGGCCGGCGCGTTCGCCGGCGCCGCGTGCCATGACCGTGATCTCGTCCGCATCCGCCTGTTCGACGCGCTGCGCCTCGGCGCGCCACGCCGCGTGCTGCTGATCGCGCAACCGCGCCAGCGCCTTGCGGTCGGCGGCGCGCTGGGCGAACTGCGCGCGCGCGGCCTCGGCCGCCCTCTGCGCCTGCTGGCGGCGCTCTTGCAGCCGCCACTGGTGCCGCCGCAGCCCGTCCTCGAACGCCTTCGACAGCGCGCCGACCGGGCCAGCGTGCGCCGCCTGCTCGGCGCAGTCGCGCAGGCCCTGCGACGCCGCCTCGAACTGCTGATCGAGCGTGGCCAGCGACGACAACGCCGCCGCGAGATCGCGGCGCGCGACGCGCTCCAGCTGCGCGCGCAGGCGCAGCACGGGGGCGAGGCGGAAGCGGAAACGGCGCATGGCGGCGCTATCGGCCGTGCCATGGGGGAAAGCTGAGCGAATGTCCCGATTCCGGCCGCCGACCGGCCGCCGGGTGCCGCGCTTCGCGACAGGGCCGGCGGCACGGCGTCCGTCCGGCCCGCCCGCCGCGGCCCGGGCAGGACGCCTCAGACGCCGCTGATCTGCTGCAGCGCCCGCAAGGTGTCGGCCGCGGCGCGGCGCTCGACGCCGTGATGCAGCAGCGACTCGATCGCGGCGACCTTGCCGATCGCCTGGTCGAGCAGCGGGTCGGAGCCCTTGCGGTACGCCCCCACCGCGACCAGGTCGCGGTTCTCCTCGTAGTGCGCGAGCAGTTCGCGCAGCCGGCGGGCGCGCTTCTGGTGTTCGGGCGTGGTGACCTTGGGCATCACGCGGCTGACCGATGCCAGCACGTCGATGGCGGGGAAGCGGCCGCGCTCGGCGATGCGGCGCGACAGCACGACGTGGCCGTCGAGGTAACCGCGCAACGCGTCGGCGACCGGTTCGTTCATGTCGTCGCCGTCGACGAGGACGGTGAACAGGCCGGTGATCGTGCCGCGGCCGTCGCTGCCGAGGCGCTCGACGAGGCGCGGCAGCGTGGCGAACAGCGACGGCGGGTAGCCGCGCAGCGTCGGCGGCTCGCCGGCGGCGAGGCCGACCTCGCGGCAGGCCATCGCGTAGCGCGTCACCGAGTCCATCATGAAGAGCACGTCGGCGCCCTGCGCGCGGAACGCCTCGGCGATGGCGACCGCCGTCAACGGCGCCTTGAGCCGCAGCATCGGCGCGGCGTCCGAGGTGCAGGCGACGACGACGCTCTTGCGCAGGCCCTCGGGCCCGAGGGCCTCGGCGACGAACTCGCCCACTTCGCGGCCGCGCTCGCCGATCAGCGCGATGACGTTGACGTCGCCGGCCTTGCTGCGGGCGATCTGGCCCATCAGCGTCGACTTGCCGACGCCGGAGCCGGCGAACACGCCGATGCGCTGGCCCTTGCCGAGCGTCAACATGCCGTCGATCGCGGCGACGCCGGTCTCGACCGGCTCGCCGATCGGCGCGCGCGACAGCGGCGATGGCGCGTCGCCGGTGAGCGGCCGCAGGGCGCCGACGATCGGCGGGCCGCCGTCGAGCGGCCGGCCGAGCGCGTCGACGACGCGGCCGAGCAGGCCGGCCCCGATCGGCACGGCCAGCGGCCTGTGCTCGTTGCGCACGCGGTCCCACGGCGCCACGCGGTGCGCGTCGCCGAGCGCCATCACCACCGCGTCGTCGCCGTCGAAGCCGACGACCTCGGCCTGGAGCGGCAGCCGGCCGTCCTCGGCCTCGATCGTGCACGTGTCGCCGATCGCGGCGGCGAGGCCGGCGACCTGGATGGCGATGCCGCGGACGCCGCGGACGCGCCCCTCGGCGCGCGGCCGGTTGCACGCCTTGGCGGCCGCGACGGCGCGCGCCAGCGCCTCCGGCAGCGTCATTGCGACAGCTCCCGCCGGACCTCGGCGCAGATGCGCGCCAGGACCTCCTGCGGATCGTAGAGCAGCCGGCCGGCCCCGGTCTCGGCGCGCACGCCGCCGCGCGGCACGACGGGATCGGCGACGAAGCGGGCGTCGGCGATCTCCTGCCGCATGACGTCGTGTCCGCGCAGGCGCTCCTGCACGGCCGCGAGGTCGTCGGGATGCAGCCGCACGACGAGGTCGGCCTTGCCCGCGCCGTGCACGCAATCGCGCAGGCAGCGCAGCACGACCGGCGTCGGATCGACGAGGCCCCTGTCCGTCGCCGCGCCGACGATCTCCCGGGCGAGCGCGAGCCCCAGCTCCGTCGCGACCCGCGCCAGGTCCTCGACGCGCGCGCCGACCGTCGCCGGCACCGCGTCGACGGCCTGCCGCGCGGCGGCACAGACGGCGCGGACCGCATCGGCCTCGGCGACGCGGTCCTGCTCGCGCTGGCGCAGGTCGAGCAGCGCGGTGGCCGGGCTGCCGGGGCCGCGTGCGCGCAGCCGCAGGCCGACGAGGCGAGGCGAAGGGGCGACGGCGGCGTGATCCATGGCTCAGACCATCTGCTCGTTGGAGGTGCCCGACTTGATCTCGCCCTTGTCGATCATGGCGCGGATCGACTTCAGGATCTCGCCCTGCGCGGCGAGCACCTCGGACAGCGGCATCGGGCCGAGGTTGTCGCGTTCCTCGCGCACCGTCTCGGCGGCTCGCTTGCTGAGGTTGCCGAGGATGACCTGCTCGACGGTCGGCGTCGCCGCCTTCAGCGACACCGCCAGCTGGCGCGAGTCGACCGACGAGAGGATCTTCTGGATGGACTTCTTGTCGAGCTTCTGGATGTCGTCGAAGGTGAACATCTGCTCGCGGATCTGGGAGGCGATCTCGGCGTCGATCACCTCGATCTTGTCGAGCACCGCCTTGTCGCCGCCGCCGAGGTTGATCAACAGCGACGCCGCGGCCTTGATCCACGACGCGGGATCGCTGCGCATCGACGTCAGGCCGCGGTCCTTGACCTTCTTGCGCATGACCTCGAGCACCCGCTGGACGACGTCGACCGGCGTGCGGTCGAGGGTCGCGACCCGCTGCACGAGGTCGGCGCGCGCGTCCTCCTCGAGGTGCTGGAGCACCTCGCCGCCCTTCTTGCGGTCGATGTGCGCCAGGAACACGGCGGCGATCTGCGGATGCTCCTCGGCGAGCAGCTGGGCGAGGTCCTCGGCGCCGATCGACTCGAAGACGACGAAGGGCCGCTTGGCCAGGATGTCGCTGTTGGCGCGCCGCGTGACGTCGGCGCTGCGTTCCTCGCCGAACGCGCGCGAGAGGACGCTCTTCATCATGCCGCCGACGTCGCCGAGCGCGACGCCGCCCTGGCGCATGCGCTTGACCGCGGACGAGTAGCAGCTGCGGACGCCGTCGCGGTCGACCGCGACCTCCTGCAGTTCCTGCATCGCGCGGGTGACCTTGTCGAGCGTGTCGTCGCTGAAGCTGCGCAGCACCTTCGCGGCGAGCTCCTGGTCGATCGACAGCAGGACCGTGGCGATCGTGCGTTCGACGGTGAGCGGCTTGTTGGCGGCGAGCATGTTGGTTCCTCCGGCGCGTCAGCTCTTCTGCTCGACGAGCCACGACTCGAACAACCGGGCGAGCGCCGCCGGGTCCTCGGCGATGGACCGCTCGATCTCCCGCCGCATGCGCTTGTGCTGCTCGTCGGGCGACAGGCTGTCGAAGTTCTCCTCGGACCGCGCCGTCTCGGCGTCGGCCGCGGGCGCCGCGGCCGGGGCCTTGGCGCTGCGGCGGAACATGCCGCGCAGGAAGAACAGCACGACCAGCACGCCGACGACCTGGCCGACGGTCGGGGCCCAGCGCAGCGCCGTCTCGGCGGCGCCCGGACCGGCGACCGGCTCCGGCATCGCCTCGGCCGGGGCGAACTCGCCGACGAGCGTGCTGAAGGCGTCGGGTTTGTCGCGCGCCGGATCCCAGCCGACGATCGCCTTCACGGCGTTCTCCAGGTCGGTCTTGTTGAAGCCGGGCGCGTCGAGCAACGAGCGGTCGTGCAGCACCGCGACGGTCATGCGCTTGATCTCCGGCATCAACTTGCCGCTGCGCCGCTCGCCGACCTCGGTGACGTACTTGCGCTCCTTGACCTCGTTCTTGCTGGAGTTGCGGCCGTCGGCCGCGGCCGTGCCGCCGCCCGACTCGGTGGTGTCCTTCTTGAGCGTCTCGGAGGCGACCAGCGCCTCGGTCGGCACGACCTTCTCGCTGCGGATCTCCCACGCCGGATCGAGCTCGACGGCGACCGCGACCGAGGTCTTGCCCGGCCACAGCTGGTCGAGCCGCTCCTGCGCGAGCCGCGTGCGGTCGTCGCCGATCGTGCGCTGCAGGTTGAGGAACTCCGAGGAGCCCGAGCCGGCGTCGCGGTCCGGGTCGTAGCGGTAGCGCTGGCCGCCGGACGCGCTCACGACCTCGATGTTGGTCGGCGGCACCATCAGCTGCGAGCCGGCGATCGACGACGCGGCGCGCGCGATGGCGTCGAACGACGCGCCCGGGCGCAGCTTGAGCACGACGGTGGCGCTCGGCCGGTTCTCGGCGTCGCGGTCGCGGAACGCCGCCACCTTGCGCGGCCGGCTGGCGGTCACGGTCGCCTGCACGACGCCTTCGAGCTGCTGGATCGCGGCCTCGGCGCCGGCGCGCGAGGCGGCGTCGAGCCGCCAGGCCTTCGTCTCGGCGTCCTCGACGAGGCTGAGGCCGCCGCCGATCGCCGGCGACGACGACGCCCCCATCAGTCCTTCCTTGGCGATCGCCATGCTGGCGAGGTCGATCTTGGCGCGCTCGACGAGGAACGAGCGGCCCGGGCCGACCTGCCAGGCCACGCCGGCCTGCTGCAGGGCGCGTTCGACGCGCTCGATGTCCTCGTTGCTGCGGGCGGTGAAGACCGTCTCGTAGCTCGGTCGGCCGGCGAACCAGACGATCGCCGCGAGGCCGGCGACCGTCGCGGCGGTGACCGCCGAGACGACCAGCCGCTGGCCGCCGTCGAGACGGTTCCAGATGCCCTTGATCTGCGTGATGACGTCCTGGAAGGCGTTGCGCATGTCACATCACCGAACGGCTGAGCTTCTCCCACGCCTCGACCATCTTGTTGCGCACCTCGAGCACGAGGTTGAAGGCGACCTCGCTCTTGTTGGCCGCGATCATCACGTCGTGCACGTCGACGTCCTCGCCGAGCGCGAGGCCGCGCGTCTTCGCGCGCGTGTCGTCCTGCAGCGACTGCACCGTCTCCAGCGCGTCGGTCAGCATGCCACCGAAGCCGCGCGGGCCGTCGGCCGGCGCGTCGACGACGGCGCCGTCGCCGCGCCGCGGATCCTGGACGGGACGCGCGGCGTCGAGGCCGATGGGACGCAGCTGCGAGCGCCAGCCGTCGCCGCCGCCCCTGCCGATGCCGCCGATGTCGATGCCGCTCATGGTTCAGGCCTCACCCGCGCAGGTTGGTGATCGAGTTCTGCAGCATCGAGCGGTAGGTCCGCATCGCCGTCAGGTTGGCGTCGAAGCTGCGTTCGATGGTCTGCATGTCGATCAGCTCGCGGAACAGCTCGACGTTGCTGCCCATCACCTGGCCGTTCTCGTCGGCGTCCGGGTGGCCGGGCTGGTGGTAGACGGGGAACGGCGACTTGTCCTCGGCGACCTTCGCCACGGCGACGCCGCCCGCGATGACGTCGCGCGGGCTGCCGCCGCCGGCCGCGCCCTGGCCGGCCTGCTCCAGCAGCTCCTCGAACACGACCACCTTGCGCCGGTAGGGCTCGTTCTGCGCGTTGCCCGTGCGGTGCATGTTGCCGAGGTTGCTGGCGACGATCTCCGAACGCTGCAGCTGGGCCCGCAGGCCGGCGCCGGCGATGTCGAAGCCGCGGAAGACGCCCTTCATCGGATCGGTCATCGGGATCACCTGCCGACCACGGCCTTGTTGAGGGTGGCGAAGTAGCTGCCGACGCGGCGCGTCATCAGGTCGTGCATCAGCGAGGTCTTGCCGAGCATGGCGAGTTCCTCCATCACGACGACGTTGTTGGCGCCCGGGCGACCGGACTGGTCTCGCTCGGTGACCGGCTCGACGTCCTCGGCGGCGCTGCCGCCGCTGCCACCGCCGGCCTCAGCCTGCTTCAGCAGGTCCTCGAAGCGGACCACGTAGCGCTTGAAGCCGGCGACGTCCTGGTTGGCGAGGTTGTGCAGCCCCGCCTTCGAGCGCGCGTCGAGCACGTCGAGCATGCGCCGCTGGAACGAGATGTCGCGATCGAAGTCGATCATGGATGCCTTGCCTTGCCCTCAAGCATCGGCACGCGACGGTTCCCGCCTTGAGACCGGAAGATGGCGATCCGCGAGACGCCGGGCCGGCAGTCGCTGTCGCGGCCTGCTACGGGGTCTTGTTCCCGACATCCGCCCGCGCCGGAGGCAGCGGCCCCGGCAAGGCGTTGCCGCGCGGCCCCGCGGGTCGATGCGCGGCGCGGGCGGACGGCGATCGCGTCCGGCGCCGGCGCGCCGTCAGCGCGCGCCCGGCTCGATCCAGACGCGACCGCCGGAGCCGCCGAAGCGGGCTGCCATGCGTTCGAGCCGGAAGCGGAAGATGCGCAGCACGTCGGGCTCGACCCACCACCGCCGCAACAGCGGCGCCAGCGGGCCGCCCGGCACGGCGAACACCACGTGATCGCCAAGCAGCGTGCCGCCGTCGCGCGGCTCGAACGTGTGCGTGTGGCGCCAGACGCGGTACGGGCCCTTCTCCTGCTCGTCGACGAATTGCACGAGGGGTTGCCAGTCGGCGATGCGCGTGCGCCAGCGCACGGGAACGCCACGGATGCGGATGCGGTAGTCGATGCGCGCGTCGACGTGCATCGCGATCGGCTGCGGCGTCAGGATGCGGAAGTCGAGCCAGGGCGGCGTGAGTTCCTGCAGGTTGCCGGCGTCGGCGAAGAACGGCCAGACGTCGGCGACCGGCGCCGGCGTCCAGAACTCGCACCGCAACACGGCAGCACCGCGCGGCAGGGCCGCGGGCGCGGTGGCGGCGGCGGTCATGCGGCGCACTCCTCGCGCGCGCGGGCGCGGCTCACTGCGCGTCCTGACCCTTGCCGGCCTTCGGCTTGATCGGGATCTGGACCTCGAAGTAGCGGCGGTTGCCGGCGACCGACGGGCTGTTGTAGCCCATCCTGCGCATCGCCCCGGCGACCTCCCACTCCGGGTGGTCGGCGAGCCACGCGGCCATGCGCTCGCGCAGCTCGTCGACGCGGCTCTTGCGGTCGTAGCCGCGCGAGCCGAGCGTCAGCACGGTCAACGGCGGCACGTCGACGACCTCGACCGCGCCGTCCTTGCGCAGCGGACCGAGGTCGGGCGAGCCGTACAGGAACGCCATCGACGCCTCGCGCTGGCGCTCGCCGTCCTCGGCGTAGTCGACCTGCACCGGCGTGGTCATGGCGATCTCGTTGTCCTTGATGTGGTTGAACAGCGGCCAGAAGGCGCCCATCGAGCCGCCCTTCATCGCCGTCTTGACCATTCGATACGTCGGGTACGTGCGGACCTCGACCTCGTCGAGCACCGCGAAGCCGGGCACTCCGGCAGGCAACTCCGCCTCGGCGACAGGTCGGAAGGTCAGGTCGCTCGCCAGCGCAGCCGCCTGCTTGGCGAGCGCCTTCGCGTCGCCATCGGCTGCGCGCAGCGACTCGGCGTTGGCGCGCGCCGCCGAGCCGGCGGGCAGGCAGATGCAGGCCGTCGCGATGGCCGCGCGCAAGCGTTCGCCACCGAGCTCGCCGTCGGACTTGCTGGCCGCGACGCCGTACGAGAGCACGGCGGCGGCGGTCGCCCGCGCCGGCGCGTCCGCCGGGTCGAACAGCCGCACCTGGGCGACGGCGACCGGGGCGGCGGCGAGGAAGACGGCGACGGCGAGGGCTTGGCGCATGGCGCACAGTTCGCCCGGGCGGCCAGGGCAGATGCACGGCCAGACCGGCCCATGGCCACCCATGGGCAGGCCGCCAAGGAGCGCCCCAACCCGAAGCGATGGCGAGGAGCGCCGGGCGGCGCCCGTCAGGGCTTCGCGATCGCGGCGACGTGCTCCTGCGAGGAGACGACGACCCCTTCGGCCGGCTCGACCGTCAGCACGAAGGCCGCGGCCGATCGCACCGGCAGACGGGCGCGCACGTGCACGATGACCTCGCCGGGAGCACTGCCTGCAGCACTGCCTGCAGCACCGCCAGCGACCGCGTCCAGCGCCGGCAGCAGGCCGCCATCGACCGGCGGCCCCTGGCGCTTGCCGTCGACGACCCAGAGCTGGTAGCGGTGCGCCGGATCCAGCGGCGGCAGGCCGCGCAGGCGCAGGTAACCTTCGTCGCGCCCGACCGCCCACACGACGTCGCCGGCGAGCGCGGCTTGGCGCAGTTCCGGCCCGGGCTGCCAGTTCCACTGGAGCCATTCGGTGCTCGGCCGCTGCATCAGCGCCGAACGCGCGACGGCCGGCGCCACCTCGACCGGAGCCGGGGCGTCGTGCGGCCACAAGGCCAGGACGACGCTGGCGGCGGCGAGCAACCATGGCGCCGCGCGCCACAGGCCCGACGTGGCCGGCGCGCGCCGCCTCTGGGCGGCGAAGAACGACGCCGCATCGGCGTGCAGCTTCGCCGCAGTCGCGAGCAGCGACGCAGCCTCCCCGTCGGCGTCCGTCGCGACGGCGAGTCCGCCCAGCGCCGCGGCGCGCTCCAGTTGCTCACGTTCGCGCTGGGCAGCCGGATCGGCGAGCAGCGCGTCCAACTCGGCGCGGTCGGCTTCGTCGACCCAGCCGAGCGCGGCATCGGCGAGCAATTGCTCGCGGCGGTTTGGTTCGAGTTCGTTCATTGCTTGCCCCCGTCGCCGTCGGTGTCGACGCCGAGCATCTTGCGCAGGCGGATGAGGCCGCGGCGGGCATGGCTCTTGACCGTGCCCAGGGGAATACCGCACGTGGTCGAGATCTCCTGATGGGACTGACCGTGCCCGAGCGCGAGTTCGAGCACCTGGCGCTGCTCGGGTCGCAGCTTCTGCATCGCCGCCTTGGCGCGCGCCGCCTCGTCGCGCAGGTCGACGCCGTCGCGCTCGGGGCGCGCCTGGATGGTCGTCGGGTCCTCGAGCAGGTCCGGAGCCGGCCGGCTGGTCAGCCGGCGGATCCGATCGACCAGCCGGCGGCGCGCGATCGTGGCGACGAAGGTCGTCTCCGAGCCCTGCGCCGCGTCGAACCGGCCGGCGCTGCGCCAGACCTCGAGGAAGATGTCCTGGACCGCGTCCTCGGCGTCCTGGGGGTTGCGGCAGAACCGCCGCGCCTGACCCATCACCAGTCCGGTGTGGCGGCGCAGGAATTCGCTGACGGCGGCCATGTCACCGTTGGCGATGCGGGGTAGTAGTGGCTCGGACATGCGGACGGAACCCGTGGTGTGACGTTCTACGCGAAAGGTCGCGTCGGCGCACCGGGGTTCCGTCGTCGCGTGCACGGGATCTGGCTCAGCGGGGAAGGATGACCGCGTCGATGACGTGGATGACACCGTTGCTGGCGGCGACGTCCGTGGCGACGACGTTGGCGCCGTCGATCGTGACCTTGCCGTCGGCGACCTTCACGGCGACGGACCCGCCCTGCAGGGTCTTCGCCTCCTTCAGCTTGACGACGTCGGCCGCCTTCACCACGCCGGCGACGACATGGTACTTGAGGACGTTGGCCAGCTTGTCCTTGTTCTCCGGCTTCAGCAGGTCGGCGATCGCGTCCTTGCCGAGCTTGGCGAACGCCTCGTCCGTCGGCGCGAACACCGTGAACGGGCCGCCATTGGCGAGCGTGTCGGCGAGACCGGCCGCGGTGGCGGCGGTCAGCAGCGTCTGGAACTTGCCGGCCTTCGCCGCCGTGGCGACGATGTTCTCCGGCGGCAGCACGACGGTGTCGATCACGTGGATGACGCCGTTGCTGGCCGTGACGTCGGTCTTGACGACCTTGGCGCCGTTGACCGTGACGCCGTCCTTGCCGGCGACGATCGCCAGCGACGCGCCCTGCACCGTCGTCAGCGACGTGGCGGCGACGACCTTCGCGGCCGGCAGGTTGCCGGGGACCACGTGGTAGGTCAGGATGCCGGCGAGCTTGGCCTTGTTCTCGGGCTTGAGCAGGTCGGCGATCGCTTCCTTGCCGAGCTTGGCGAACGCCTCGTCGGTCGGGGCGAACACCGTGAACGGACCCTTGCCCTGCAGCACGCCGACGAGGTCGGCGGCCTTGACCGCGGCGACCAGCGTCTGGAACGAACCGGCGGCGACGGCGGTGCCGACGATGTCCTTCTCGTTCTTCGGCGCCGCGGCGTCGGTGGGGTTCTGGGCGAGGAGGCCGCTGGCGAGGACGCCGACGGCGAGGACGGAAACAATGCGCATTGCTGACTCGTTTGGATGGGGGTTGGTCGATCGCGCGCCGGCGTGTCGTCTGCCGACCACCGCGCGCAGTCGCTATTCGCCCGCACGGGCGGCTCCGGATGCAGCGGAACGCCTGGCCGGCCGCCGGCGTGGCGGCGACCGGGTCGGGGCGCTACAAGCGGGCGTCGACAATGCAGTCCCCCGAACGCTTTGCTGCCGGCCTGCTCCGCCAGGGCGCGCGCGCCTGCGCGCTCGCCGCGGTCGAGGCCCTGGCCCGGCAGCGGCCCGGGCTCGTGGAGATCGGCCTGCCTAGCTCCTTCGCCGACCCGGTCGAGGACACCCGCGTGCGCATCCTGACGCTCGCCGAGGCGCTCGACGTCGATCGACCCGAACTGCTGGCCCACCAGATGGCCTGGTACAAGGTCGCGCTCGCCCACCGCGGCGTCGCGCCGGAGTACCTGCCCGAGAACCTGCAGGCGATCCACCGCGCGCTCGCCGCGCAGTTGCCGCCGGAGTGCCACGCCGCGCTGCACCGCCACGTCGACGTCGCCATGCGGCGCCTCGCCGACGCGCCGACCGAGATCCCGAGCTGGGTCGAGGGCGACGGCCCGCATCGCGACGCCGCCCGCCGCTTCCTGCTCGCGGTGCTGGAGAACCGGCGGCGCGACGCGATCGACCTCGTGCTCGACCTGCGCAAGGGCGGCGTCAGCGTCGCCGAGCTGCACGACCACGTGCTCGCCGTCGCCCAGCGCGAGATCGGCCGGATGTGGCTGATGGGCGAGATCCCGATCGCCGACGAGCACTTCGCCTCGCGCATCGTCGAGAGCTGCATCGACCGGCTGTCGACGACGCTGACACCGGCGGCGCCGCGGCAGCGCACGGTGCTGATGTTCGCGGTCGGCGGCGACATGCACTCGATCGGCCTGCGCATGGTCGCCGACCGCTTCGAGGCGCATGGCTACGACGTCTGGAACCTCGGTGCCGACATGCCCGGCTCCGACCTCGGCTGGCTGCTCAGCGACCGCAAGGTGGACCTCATCGCGATCGGCGCGACGCTGGCCCTGCACGTCGGCACGGTGCGGTCGACGATCGCCCTGCTGCGCGCCGCACCGACGGACGCGCACGCGCCGATCCTGGTCGGCGGCGGCCCGTTCGCGGTGGTGCCGGACCTGTGGCGCATCGTCGGCGCCGACGCCGTCGCGAACGAGCCCGACACCGCTGTGCGCCGTGCCGAGGAACTGCTGGCGCGCGGCTGACCGCCGGTCGCGGCGCGGCTGGCGGCCGCGCCATGTCGCCCGGGTGCTGCGCGACGACCGGTCGTGGCGCGCACATCGATGCAGTCCGGCGCCCCGGACTTGCCGATACGGATCGGCTCGGAGTCCGCGGCCCGGGACCATCCGATCCGGCGCGTGGATTCGCAGGTGGGGCGCAGCCTTCGACGGCAGTCGAATCGGCGGATCCGGCGCGGATCGGCGGCGCGCTCCCGGATGCGAAGACGCGCGCCGGGCGGCGTGGCCTTCCGCGACGCACGATCCTAGGATCCATGACGACCCCCCGCCGCACCCAACGCGTGATGCCTGCTGATCGCAACGTCCGCCCGCACGCGGGCGCCGTCACCCGCCGCGACCGCGAACGACTGCTCGGCCAGCGCGGTGCGGTCGTCTGGCTCACCGGGCTGTCGGGCGCCGGCAAGTCGACGATCGCGCGCGAATTGGAGTCGCGCCTCCACGCGCGCGGCCGGCTCTGCTGCGTGCTCGACGGGGACAACCTGCGCCACGGCTTGTGCGCCGACCTCGGCTTCGGTCCGGAGGACCGGCGCGAGAACATCCGCCGCGCGGCCAACGTCGCCAGCCTGCTCGCCGACCTCGGGGCCATCGTCGTGGCGGCGTTCGTGTCGCCGTTCCGCGCCGACCGCGCCGCCGCGCGCGACCTGCTGGGCATCGACATGATCGAGGTGTTCGTCGACGCGCCGCTGACCACCTGCGAACAGCGCGACCCGAAGGGCCTGTACAAGGCCGCGCGCGCCGGCCGGATCGCCGAGTTCACCGGCATCTCGTCGCCGTACGAACCGCCCGAGCAGCCGGACGTGCGCCTGCGCAGCGCCGAGATGTCGGTCGCCGGCTGCGCCGAGACGTTGGTCCACTTCCTGCGCGACCGCGGCGTCCTCCCCGAGGCGCAGTCGTCATGACGCGCGCGCCGGCGATGGGCGGAGCGCCGGACCGGCCGACGGACGTCGCGGCATGGCTCGGCCGCTACGGCGAGCGCGAGTTGCTGCGCCTGCTGACCTGCGGCAGCGTCGACGACGGCAAGTCGACGCTGATCGGGCGGCTGCTCTACGACTCGCAGACGGTCCACGACGACGTGATCGCGGCGACGCGCCAGGCATCGATGCGCTACGGCACGACCGGCGCGGACGTCGATCTGGCCCTGCTGGTCGACGGGCTGCAGGCCGAACGCGAACAGGGCATCACGATCGACGTCGCCCACCGCTACTTCGCCACCAGCCGGCGCAAGTTCATCGTCGCCGACACGCCCGGCCACGTGCAGTACACGCGCAACATGGCGACCGGCGCCTCGAACTGCGACCTCGCGGTCATCCTGGTCGACGCGCGGCACGGCGTGCTCGAACAGACGCGGCGCCACTCGTTCCTCTGCGCCCTGCTCGGCATCCAGCACTTCGTGGTCGCCGTCAACAAGATGGACCTCGTGGGCTGGAGCGAAGCGCGCTTCGACGCGATCCGCGCCGACTACGCCGGCTTCGCCGCGCGCCTGCAGGTGCGCGACGTGCACTTCATCCCGATGTCGGCGCTGAGCGGCGACAACGTCGTCCGCCGCAGCGACGCGATGCCGTGGCACCAGGGCCCGCCGCTGCTCGCCCATCTGGAGACGGTGCACCTGGCCGGCGATCGCAACCTCGTCGACCTGCGCCTGCCGGTGCAGCTCGTGCTGCGGCCGGACGCCGGCTTCCGCGGCCTCTGCGGCACCCTGGCCTCGGGCATCCTGCGCGTCGGCGACGAGGTCGCCGCGCTGCCTTCCGGCCGACGCTCGCGCATCGCCTCGCTGCAGGTCGCCGGCGACGACGTGGCGGAAGCGCGCTCGCCGCTGGCGGTCACCGTCACCCTGGCCGACGAGATCGACGTGAGCCGCGGCGACATGCTGGTCGCGCCCAACAACGCCCCCGCGCTCGACAACGCCGTCGAGGCGATGGTCGTGTGGTTCGGCGAGGAGCCGATGCCGCCGGGGGGCAGGTTCCTGGTCAAGCACGCCACGCTGGAGACGCCCGGGGAGATCGCCGCGCTGCGCTACCGCATCGACGTCGGCACGCTGCGCCGCGAGCCGGCGGCCACGCTGCAGAAGAACGAGATCGGCCGCGTGCGCGTGGAGACGGCGCGGCCGCTCGCCGCCGATCCGTACGCCGCCAACCGCACGACCGGCGCGTTCATCCTGATCGATCGCCGGACCAACGCGACGGTCGGCGCCGGCATGGTCGTCGAACGCCGGTCCGTCGACGAGAGCGCGAGCCGCGCACGCGCCGCGGCCGGCGCCGGTCGCAACCTGCAGCGGGACGACCGGCGCCGCGTGCGGCCGGAGGCGCGGGCTTTGCGGTTCGGCCAGCAGCCGTTCGTGCTGTGGATCACCGGCCTGCCGCGCAGCGGCAAGTCGTCGCTCGCCTACGCGCTCGAGGAACGGCTGTTCCACGACGGCAAGATCGCACAGGTGCTCGACGGCGAGGCCCTGCGCCGCGGCCTGAGCCGCGACCTCGGATTCGGCGGCGCCGACCGCTGGGAGAACCAGCGCCGGGCCGCCGAGGTGGCGCGCCTGAACGCCGACGCCGGCTGGATCACGATCGTGGCCCTGGTCTCGCCGCTCGCCGCCGAACGCGCGCAGGCCCGCGCGATCGTCGGCGACCACCGGTTCGTCGAGGTGTTCTGCGACGCGCCGCTCGCGACCTGCGAAGCACGCGACCAGGACGGCCTGTACGCGCGCGCCCGCGCCGGCGAAATCACCGGCGTCACCGGAGTGGACGCGCCCTACGAAGCGCCGATGGCGCCGGATCTTCGGCTCGACACGGCCGCGGACGGACCGGCGGCGAACCTCGACAAGCTGGTCGCGCTCCTCCGCGCCCGTGGCATGCTGTCCTGAACGAACATGCAACCCGTCATCGAAGCCGATGGGCTCGGCAAGTCCTACCGCCTGTACTTCAGCCCGTACGGACGCCTGCTGGAGCGCCTGCCGTGGAACCGCGCGAAGCGCTATCGGGAGATCGACGCGCTGCACGACATCAGCTTCGCCGTCTCCCCTGGCGAGTGCGTCGGCATCATCGGTTCCAACGGCGCCGGCAAGTCGACGCTGCTCAAGGTGCTCAGCGGCACGACCTACCCGACCCAGGGGCGCTACACGGTCCGCGGCCGCGTCACCAGCCTGCTGGAGCTGGGCGCGGGCTTCAATCCGTCGTTCAGCGGCCGCGAGAACATCTTCATGAACGCCGCGATGCTCGGCTTCTCGCGCCAGGAAGCCAACCGCAAGTACGACGAGATCGTCGACTTCAGCGAACTCGGCGACTTCATCGACGCGCCGGTGCGCACGTACAGCTCCGGCATGGCCGCGCGCCTCGCGTTCAGCGTCGCCATGTCGACCGAGCCGGACCTGCTGATCGTCGACGAGATCCTCAGCGTCGGCGACATGAACTTCCAGAAGAAGTGCTTCGACCGCGTCTGGGACTTCAAGAAGCGCGGCCGTTCGATGCTGTTCTGCTCGCACGGCCTCTACCAGGTGCGCCAGATCTGCGATCGCACGATCTGGATGAAGCGGGGCCGCATGCAGATGCTCGGCGACTCCGTCACGGTCACCAACGAGTACGCGACGTACGAGAACAGCCTGCTCGAAGGCGGCGACCCGTCGCCGTTCGCCGACGTCCCGAAGGCCGCCGCGCAGGACGACCTGCCCCGCATCGTGACCGCCGAGATCCTCGATCCGGCGACCGGCAAGCCGCGCAACATCTTCGCGCCGGGCGAGAATGCGGCGGTGCGCGTCCACGTGCGCAACCCCAAGCGCGAGCCGATCGTCGTCGCGGTGGGCGCCAAACGCACCGACGGCACGCTCTGCTTCGCGCACACGACGCAGTTCGCCGGCCTGCAGATCGACTTCGCCGAAGGCCACGTCACGCTGCGGATCGACTCGCTGCGCTTGCTGTCGGGCGAGTTCGGCGTGCCGATCTGGCTGTTCGACGGCAACGGCGTGCACCTGTACCAGGAGCGCCCGGCGACGCAGAACCTCGTGGTGCAGAACCGCACCAAGGACCTGGGGCTGTTCCTGCAGGACCACCGCTGGGCGGTCGAACCGATCGCGCGGTGAGTCGCAGGCGCGGCGGTCAGATCAGGTCGGCGTACTTGTGCTTGCGGCTCATGAAGACGCCGTAACCGACCACGAACACCCCGAGCGCCCACACCGCCCCCTTGCCGAGCTGCGGCCAGAACTCGCCCAGGCACGGGTCGTCGCCGCCGAGCGCCAGGCGATGCGTCATCAGGATCGGATACATCGGGTTCCAGTCCATCACCATCGCGACGACGCCCTTGGGCAGTTGGTCGTTGTCGAGCAGGATCTTCGGCTCCCAGAACACCGGCGAGAGGAACATCCACGACGAGGCGACGATCCGCCAGAGCTGCCCGACGTCGCGCACGAACACGTACGCGTTCGCCAGCAGCAGCCCGAGGCCAAGGGTGAACACGAACTGCACCGCCATGACGAGCGGCAGGGTCGACAGCATCCAGCCGACGCTGCCGAAGCCGAGCAGGAGCGCCGTCGCGACGCAGACCAGGGCGCCGAGCAGGTAGACGATCAGGGCGACCGCGCCGACGTGCACGAACAGCGCCTCGGACGGGAAGGCGACCTTCTTCACGAGGTTGCCGTTGTCGACGATCAGCGAACACGCGACGGTGGACGCCTCGGCGAACGCCTGCCAGACGATGACGCCGGAGAACAGGTACAGCGCGAACTGCGCGCTGGCCACGCCCGTCATGTTGCGGCCGCCGAACAGGATGCCGAACACGACGAAGTACACCCCGAACAGGAACAGCGGCTGCAAGAGCAGCCAGCCGACGCCCAACGCCGAGCCGTTGACGCGGGTCATCAGGTCGCGGCGCAGGAAGTTCTGCACCATGTAGCGGTGGTGCCAGACCAGCGCGGGGTAGCGGAACATCGTCGCGATGTGCCGGAGCACGCCGTGGTTGTCGGTGGCGGCGTCGTAGGTGCGGACGAAGGTCATTTGGGGGCAGGAATGTAGCGGGGCGCGCGGCGGCCCGCAGCGTGGGCCTGCATCGGCTGCGCCGGCGCGTCGACTGCAATCGCAGCGCGCGCGGGATTCGCCGGTGGCGCCGGACGGACGGCGTCACGGCGCGGCGACGGCGGGTCACGCGTCCGTCAGTCCGAGGCCAGCAACGCGAGCGCCCGCTCGCGCAGCCACGGCCGGCAGACCAGGATCTCGTCGCTGCGCGGGTCGGGCCGGTTGTAGCGATGCGGCGCGCCGTCGAAGCGGCAGACGACGAAGCCGGCGGCGCGCGCCACCGCCTCGGGCGCGCAGACGTCCCATTCGCGCAGGCCCTGCTTGTGCACGTACAGGTCGGCCGCGCCGAACAGCAGCATCGCGACCTTGAAGCCGACGCTGCCGCACGGCACCAACTCGGCGTCGAGGCCGCCGGCGATGCGCTGCACGAGCGCGGGCGTGTGGCTGCGGCTGCAGACCATGCGCAGCCGCCGGGGCGCGTCCGGCCCCGGATCGGCGGGCAGCGTCGTCGGCCAGTCGCCGCCGCTGCCGGTGAGCTCGACGCGCCGGGCGCCGAAGCCGCAGACGCCGGCGGCGACGCGTCCGATCGCCGGGAACGCCAAGGCGCCGGCGACCGCGGCCCCGTCGTACGCGAGGCCGACGTGCACCGCCCAGTCGTGGCGGCCCTGGCGGTACTCCTTGGTGCCGTCGAGCGGATCGACGATCCACAGATGTTCGGCGTCCACCGCGTCGCGATGGAGTTCCTCGCCGAGCACCGCATGCCCGGGAAACTCGGCGCGAATCCGGTCCACAATCGCCCGCTCCGCTTCGAGGTCGGCATCCGACACGAGCTCGAATGACTGTTTGCCTCGCATG
>JBKDXM010000072.1:0-12213 GCA_046306335.1 Planctomycetota bacterium | reverse complement strand
GCATGAGCCTCGAGAATCGACCTCGGCAACTGCCGCTGCTACCATCCGTCGACCCAGGCGGAGGATAGGGCTCTGGTGGGAACCAACCCGAGCGCCGTCCTGGGGCCAAGACCGAGGCGCGGGCAGCGTCTGCTGCCCGTGGCGTTTCCCTCGGGATTGGCCTCGGGCGATAAATCCCAGGGGGCGCCGAGGCGCTCCGCACACGACCCCGACGACGGGGGACGGAGTCCCCGAAAACCATCTCAACCCAGCTTGCAAAAAGGTGGGCAGTCCCCCCCCCGCCGGACGCGCCATGCCATCGGTCGGTAACGCGTGCCGACCGCGCGCGACGACCGCGCCAGCGGCAGCCCGAACCGCGACGCCGAAGTCACGCGGCGCCGGACATCGTGCCTGCGGTCGCGTCGCACGCGTACCTCCAGTCAGGGCGGGCACGTCGACGTCGCCTGCTTCAACGGCTACTTGCCGACCGTCGACCCGGCGAAGCGCTGCCGGTGAAGCCCGTCGTCGAGATGCGCATGGTCGCCCCGCGTTTCGTGCCCCAACAGGACGTGCTCGGCACGCTGGACGCGCGGCCCAACCTGCTCGACCTCACGCCGCCGGAGTTCGAGGCCCTGGTGGCCAACCTCTTCGCCAAGATGGGGCTCGAGTCGAAGCTGACGCGCACGTCGCGCGACGGCGGCGTCGACTGCGTCGCCTTCGACCAGCGGCCGGTCCTCGGCGGCAAGGTGGTGATCCAGGCCAAGCGCTACAAGAACACCGTCGAGGTCTCGGCCGTGCGCGACCTCTACGGCACGATGCTAAACGAAGGAGCGAACAAGGGGATTCTCGTGACCACCAGCGGGTACGGCCCTGACGCCTTCAAGTTCGCGCAGGACAAGCCGATCGAACTCATCGACGGCAGCGCCTTGCTCTACCTGCTGGAGCAAAACGGCACGTGCGCCCGGATCCTCCAGCCCGCCGCCGGGGTCGGCGCCGACGGCATGGCGCGCTGTTGCGCCCGCGGTGATCCAGCGGAGCGGACGCGACGTCGCCACCGCATGCGCCTGCCGCGGCGACAGGCCGCGGGTGGCGCGGCATCGAAGAACGTGACGACGTTGCAGCGCTGGACCGCGCCGGCGCGCCATCCCCCGCCGCGCACCCAAGCGCGCGCTGCCAACGCACAGGCGTCGTTCGTAGACTCCGCGCCCCCATGTCCGGACCCGCTGCAGCCGTCGGGATCGACCTCGAACTCGACGGCCAAGGCCGCCTGTTCGCGGTCGGGGCCCGGTTCGGCGACGCGGAGTTCCGGCGCGCGGTGCGAGGCGAGCCGGCCGCGGCCCTGCGCGAACTCGACGACTTTGCCGCGCCGGCGGACGTCGTCGTCGGCCACAACGTGCATTGGCACGACCTGCCGTGGCTGGCGCAGCACGCGCCCGACCTGCGGCTGCTGCGCAAGCCGGCGCTCGACACGCTGGCGCTGTCGGCGATCGCGTTCGCGGAGCATCCGTACCACGCGTTGGTCAAGGACTACAAGCTCGTGCGCGACGCCCGCAACGATCCTGCGGCCGACGCGCGCCTCGCGCTGCGGCTGCTGGCGGACGCGCGGCAGCGACTGCGCGACCTCAGCCGCGCCGCGCCTGCCTTCGGGCGCGTCGTGCGCGCGCTCGGCCCCCTCGGCATGGCGGCGATCCACCCCGCCGCCGCCGCCGGCATGGCGCTGCTCGCCGACGACCTCGGCCCGGCACACGAAGAACACGTCAACGACCGCACCCGCGAACCCGCCAGCGACGCCGCCGGCGAACTCGCCGCCGACCTGCGCACGCTGCTCGCCGACCGCGCGTGCGCCAACGCGTTGGCGACGACGACCCCCGCTGCCAGCCGCGAACCCGCCGCCGCGCTGGCGCTGCTGTTCGCGGTCGCGTGGCTGCGCGTGGCCGCCACCCCGGACGCCACCTCGCCGTCGGTCGTGATGCCGTGGGTCCGCCGCCAGCTGCCGCGCGCCTGCGAACTGCTGCGGACGCTGCGCGACGTGCCGTGCCGCGACGCCGGCTGCGGCTGGTGCCGCCGCGTGCACGATCCGCTGGCGCAGCTGCGGCGGTGGTTCCAGCACGACGACTTCCGCGCGCAGCCGACGCTGCCCGACGGTCGGCCGGCGCAGCGCGCCATCGTCGACGCCGGCTTCGCCGACCAGCCGCTGCTGGCGCTGCTGCCGACCGGCGGCGGCAAGTCGCTGTGTTTCCAGCTGCCCGCCATCCAGCGCTACCTGCGGCGCGGCGCGCTGACCGTGATCGTGTCGCCGCTGCAGTCGCTGATGCACGATCAGGTCGACAACTTCCGCGCCAAGACCGGCGCGCACTTCGCGTACGCGCTGACGGGCCGGCTGACGCCGCCGGAGCGGCGCGCGACGCTCGACGCGGTGCGCACCGGGCAGGCCGGCCTGCTGTACGTCTCGCCCGAGCAGCTGCGCAACGCGACCTTCGCCAAGGCGATCGCGCTGCGCGAGATCGGCGGCTGGGTCTTCGACGAGGCCCACTGCCTGTCCAAGTGGGGCCACGACTTCCGGCCCGACTACCTGTACGCCGCGCGCTTCGTGCGCGAGTTCGGCGCCCGCCACGCCGCGCCGCCAGCGCCGGTCACCTGCGTGACCGCGACCGCCAAGCCGGAGGTGCGCGACGAGATCCTGCGGCACTTCCGCGACGAACTCGGCCAGGACCTGCAGGTCTTAGACGGCCACGCGCCGCGCACCAACCTGACGCTGCGCGTCGAGCCGATGCCGTCCCACCACAAGGTGCCCCGCCTGCGCGAACTGGTGACCGACCAGCTCGCCGCCGGCCCGCGCGGCAGCGTGCTCGTCTACACGGCGACGCGCGGCAACGCCGAGAAGACCGCCAAGCTGCTGCAGCTCGCCGGCATCGAGGCCGAGGCGTTCCACGCCGGCCTCGACGTGCCGCAGAAGAAGGCGGTGCAGCAGCGGTTCCTCGCCGGCGAACGCCGCGTCGTCTGCGCCACCAACGCGTTCGGCATGGGCATCGACAAGCCCGACATCCGGCTGGTCGTGCACTTCGAGATCCCCGGCTCGCTGGAGGCCTACGTGCAGGAGGTCGGGCGCGCCGGGCGCGACGGCCAACCGGCGACGGCGGTGCTGCTGGCGACCGACGACGACGTCGAGACGCAGTTCCGCCTCGCCGCGACCTCGCGGCTGAGCGCGAAGGACGTGCAGGGGATCCTGCGGCGCATCCGCGGCCTGGCGCGGCCCGTGCGCGACGGCGACGAACGCGAAGCGATCTGCACGACCGGCGAGATCCTGCAGGACGACGAGCTCGCCGAGCGCCTGCCGACGTCCGATCGCGGCGCGCCGACGCGCGTGCTGACGGCGATCGCGTGGCTGGAGCGCCGCGGCTTCCTGCGCCGCGACGGCAACGCCACCGCCGTGTTCCAGGGCCGCCCGCTGGTGACCGACCTGCGCGAGGCCGAGGCGCGGATCGCCGGACTCAGCCTGCCCGCGGCCAAGGCGGCGGCATGGCTCGCGGTGCTCGCGCGCCTGACCGACGCCGACGCCGACGAAGGCCTGTCGTCCGACGACTTCCTCGGCATGCCGGCGCTGGTCGGCGTCGTCGGCGCGCAGCCCGGCGCCGCCGGCGGCCGCGCCGTGCTGGGCATGCTGCTCGAGATGCAGAAGGCGCGGCTGCTGTCGAGCGGCACGCTGATGACCGCGTTCGTGCGCCACGGCGTCGCCGAACCGTCGACGGCGCGGCTGCAGGCGGCAGCGCGGCTGGAGACGGCGCTCGTCGAGTTGCTGCGCGAAGAGGCGCCCGACCTCGACGACGGCCAACCGTGCCCCCTGCGCTTGCCGGCGGTGGCGCACGCGCTGGCCGCCCGCGGCCACGACGCGACGATGGACGCCGTGCAGGCGATCGTCGCGGCGATGGCCGATCGCGCCCTGCACGCCGCGGACCGCACGCCGGGGCTGCGCGTGCAGTTCACGGCCCGCGACCAGTGCCTCGCGCGCCTGCACGGCTCTTGGGAGGTCGCAGTGGCGTCGTGCCGCCGCCGCCATGCCATCGCCCAGGTCTGCCTCGACGCCATGCTCGCGCGCCTGCCGAGCGAACACGGCCGCGGCGCCGCCGTGCTGGTCGAGTTCGCGCTCGAGCAACTGGTCCAGGCGATCGACCAGGACCTCGATCTGCGCAGCCAGCCATCGCCCGATCCCGCCACCGAGATCGAGTACGCGCTGCTGTTCCTGCACCGCGTCGGCGCGATCGTGCTGCACAAGGGCCTCGCCGTCTTCCGGCAGGCGATGGCGCTGCGCGTGCCGGAGCGCGCGGCGGGCCGCAAGTTCACGCGTGAGGACTTCCGGCCGCTCGCCGAGCACCAGGACCAGCGCACGTCGCAGATCCACGTCATGCACGAGTTCGCGCAGCGCATGGCGCAGGACCCGGCCGCCGGCCTGCGGCTGCTCGACGACTACTTCCGGCTGCCGGCCGAGCGCTTCCTCGACGCCTGCTTCGGCGCGCGCCGCGGCGAGCTCGCGCGCGCGACCGGGACGGCCTCGTGGCAGCGCATCGTCGCGGGCTTGAGCAAGGACCAGCGCCGCATCGTCGAAGCGGACGAGGACGAGTCGATGCTGGTGCTCGCCGGGCCGGGCTCGGGCAAGACGCGGGTCGTCGTGCACCGCTGCGCGTGGTTGCTGCGCGTCGCGCGCGTGCCGGCGCGGGCCATCCTGGTGCTGTGCTTCAACCGCAGCGCCGCGCTGGAGCTGCGCCGACGCCTGCGCGACCTCGTCGGCGACGACGCCCGCGGCGTGCTGATCCAGACCTACCACGGCATGGCGGCGCGCCTCGCCGGGCGCTCGCCCGCCGACGCGCTGGAGCAGGGCGCCAACGCCAACGAGGCGTTTCGGGCGATCCTGCAGACGGCCATCGACCTGCTCGCGGGCGGTCGCGCCGATCCGGCGAAGGGGACGGCCCCGGACACCGGGGGCGAGGACCCGCGCGACGACATGCGCGACGACGTGCGCGATCGCCTGCTCGCCGGGTTCCGCCACATCCTGGTCGACGAGTACCAGGACATCGACGAAGCGCAGTACCAACTGGTGTCCGCGATCGCCGGCCGCACGCTGCGCGACGAGGATCGCCGCCTCGCCGTGCTCGCGGTCGGCGACGACGACCAGAACATCTACCAGTGGCGCGGCAGCAAGCTGGAGTTCCTGCGGCGCTTCGAGACCGACTACCGCGCCCGGCGGCTGCCGCTGGTCGAGAACTACCGCTCGACGGCGCACATCGTCGCCGCCGCCAACGACGTCATCGCGCCCAATCGCGAGCGCCTCAAGCGCGACCACGCGCTGCGCGTCGACGGCGGACGCGCCGCAGCGCCCGCCGGCGGCCGCTTCGCCGCGTTCGACCCGGACGGCGGCGGCCGCGTGCGCGTCGTCGCGATCGCCGCGGTCGACGACCAGCCCGCGGCCGTGCTCGCCGAGCTGCGGCGCCTCGCCGCGCTCGACGCGGGCTGCGCCTTCGCCGACTGCGCCGTGCTGTCGCCGCGGCACGCGCTGCTCGACGCGGTCCGCGCCGCGCTCGCGGCGGCCGGCGTGCCGGTGCGCCGCCGCGTCGACGGCAGCCAGGCCTACTCGCTGTTCCGCCTGCGCGAGGTGCAGGCCTTCCTCGCGGCGGTCGAGGCCGAAGCGGGCGCAGCGGTCGACGGCCCGCGCCTGCGCGACGTGGCGGCAGCGCTGCGCGCCGCCCGGCCGCGCGAACGCCATCACGACCTCGTCGCGCAGACGCTGCGCCAGTACGCCGACGAGTTCGGCGAGCACGCGCAGCCGGCGCACACGGTGCGCGAGTTCTTCGGCGACGTGCTGCAGGAGCAGCGCCGCGAGCAGTCGATCGGCGATGGCGTGCTGCTGGGCACCGTGCACGGCAGCAAGGGCGCGGAGCACGACCACGTCCTGCTGCTCGACGGCGGCTGGCAACTGCGCGACCACGACGACCTCGACGCGCTGCGGCGGCTGTACTACGTCGGCATGACGCGCGCCCGCCAGACGCTGACGCTCATGCACTGCCCCGCCGACGGCGCGCCGTGGTTGCGCACGCTGCAGGGTCCGGCGATCGTGCGCGCGGCCGGCCCGCGCGCGGCGGCCACGGCGCCGGCGCTGCGCTACGAGCTGCTCGGCCACGGCGACCTCTGGCTCGCCTTCGCCGGCCGCGACGAGCAGCACGACGCGATCGCCGCCGCGATCGACGGGCTCTGCTCGGGCGACGCGCTGCAGCTCGTCGCCGCGCGCGGTCGGCTCTGCCTTGCCACCGTCGACGGCACGCTCGTCGGCGCGCTCTCGCGCGAGGCGTCGTCGCGCTGGCTGGCGGTGCTGCCGACGGTCGCCGAAGTGCGCGTCGCCGCGATCCTGACGCGCCGGCGGAGCGACGAGACGTCGGACTACCGCGAACTGCTGCGACGCGACCGCTGGCACGTCGTGATCCCGGAGATCACGAGCTGCCGCGCCACCGCGCACCGCGCGCCGTAGACCGCGCCGGCGGCGTGGTCGCGCTGCGCCGCCATCAATCCCCACTTCCCACACGCCGTCCACAGGCCCAATCCGTTGGGCCCCGGCGCCCCCCACCGTTGGCACCGGTCGGGGCTCGACGGCCGTGACGACCACGCATCCATTCGCGCGGTCCCGTCGGGCGGCGGGGCGCGCGCAGGACCGGTCCACGTTCGGGTCGGCGGCGGCTGCTGCCAGCGCGCCCGCGGACGAGCCCCGCATGGTCGCACCCAGCTTCCTCCCTCCCCGTGATCCGCGCAGCCTGCCGACGCCTACGGCCATGGTCGCGTACCTCGATCGTTTCCTCGTCGGCCAGTCGCGCGCCAAGCGCGACCTCGCCGTCGCGGTCTACAACCACTACCTCGCGCAGGCGCACCGCGATCGCACCGGCGAGGACCTCGGCCGCCACCACGTGCTGCTGCTCGGTCCGACCGGCGTCGGCAAGAGCTGCATGGTGCGGCGGCTGGCCGAACTGCTCGACGTGCCGCTGGTGTTCGCAGCGGCGACGCAACTGGTCGAAGTCGGCTACCGCGGCCGCGTCGTCGACGACCTGCTGCGCGCGCTGCTCGCCGCCGCCAACAACGACCCGCGCCGCGCCGAGCGCGGCATCGTCTGCCTCGACGAGGTCGACAAGGTGCGCAGCGCCGACGGCGACGTCGGCCGCGACGTCAGCGGCGAAGGCGTGCAGAACGCGCTGCTGACGCTGCTCGACGGCCGCATCGTCGACGGCAGCGACACGCAGAGGCACGCGCCGGTGGACAGCAGCCGCGTGCTGTTCCTGTGCACCGGCGCGTTCGTCGGGCTCGAACGCATCGTGCAGAAGCGCCTGGACGCCGCCGCCGGCGCGGGCAGCCTCGGCTTCCACTGCCGCGACACCGCCCGCGCCGGCTACGGCAGCGGCCGGCGCTGCGGCGACACGGCGGCCGACCACGCCGCGATCGCCGCCACCGAACCCGACGAAGCTGCGCCCGCGCCGCTGGCGCTCGCGCAAGCCCGGGCCGAGGACTTCGTCCGGTTCGGCTTCATCCCCGAGTTCGTCGGCCGCTTCGCGACGATCACGGCGCTGCGCCAGCTCGGCGAAGACGAACTGCAGGCGATCCTGACGCAAGGCCTCACGGCGACGCCGCTGGCGCGCGCGCGGTCGTTCGCGCACATCCACGGCATCGAGCTCGATTGGACCGACGACGCGTGCGCCGAACTGGCGCGGCGGGCGGCGGCGCTCGGCACCGGCGCGCGCGGCCTGCAGCAGATGGTCCTGACGACGCTGGCGCCGGTGCAGGCACGCTGGGCGGAGCTCGCCGACGAAGGCGTGTCGCGCGTGGTGATCACGGGCGCGTGCGCCGCCGGCGACGACGCACCGCTGTACGAACGCGGCGCGCGCGCGCGCAACCGCAGCGACGAACGCTTGCGCGCCGAGTACCGCGGCCGGCTCACCCCCGGGCAAGCGGGCGGACTCGCGCCGGCTGCGGCGGGCCTGGGCCCGACCGCGGGCGCTGGCACGAAGGGACCCTACACCGACACCATCGGCTTGACGGAGTCGGACATCTGGCGGGTGATCGAGACCACCTGCATCACGCACCTCAACTGGCACCTCGTCGCGCCGCACACGCGGATGTGCTGGCGCCGCTTCACGCGCCAACACGGCGAACGGCCGCGCGACGTGCTGCGCGTCGCCGAGGAGTTGCGCAACCGCAAGATCCAGCTGGCCGACTTCTGCCTGGCGTCGTTGTCGGCCCGCACCGACTCCATCCCGGCGATCATGCACTACCTCGACTACCTGCAGGAGAAGGCGCGCTTCGACCGCGAGCGGGGGCGGCCCGACGACAGCGACGAAGACGCCGTGCCGCCGCGCAAGCGCTGCAGGGGTGCGGCGCAGGCCGAGCACGGCGACGGCCACGGTGACGGCGATGGCGCTGGCGATGGCGATGGCGATGGCGACAAGGCCGGCAGCGAACCCGGCAACGGCGCGCCCCCCAGCGGTGGTGGCTGAGGGCACGGCGCTGCCCGACGGACACGCTGTGCCATGCGCGCGCGCCGATGCGCGATCACCCCGCGCGGCGATCCAACCGTCGCGCGGCGTCGTCGTCCGACGGCTCGGAGCCTGCGTCACGAAAGGCCACGCCGCCCGTCACGCACCGCATTTGCCGTTCGTTCCGCGGCCGCACCTCCGTTGGCCCTGCCCGGCGCTCCTCTGCGCTCCTCTGCTCTGCTCTGTGCTCTCTGTGCTCTCTGTGGTTGTTCTGCTTCTGCAGCAGCAGCAGCAGAAAGGAACCACAGAGACCACAGAGAACACAGAGAACAAGCACCAAGCCCCCAGCAGCCAGCAGCACCCGGCCGTCGTGGGTCAGCAGGTTGCAGTCCGCGAGCCGGAGCGCGCCTGTGCGTCCGGACGCTCGCTGCCGAACGTCCGCGAAGCCAACGCTCCGCCTGCGGTCCAGGGCTTCGCCCCAGCCGCGAATCCGCGCACCCGATCAGCGCGCGTCCCGTGACACGGACTCCTCGGCGTCGACGGCGCTGACGCCAACCCCGGCGAGCAGGCGCGCGTAGGCGGCATTGTCGGCGTGCGCGAGGTCGATGCGCCAGTGCGCGAACACCTCGTGCAGCATCGCCTGCGCCGCGACTTCCGGACTCGGAAAGCCCGCGGCGCGGGCATCGAACGCCCAGCGACAGCGCCGCCAGCGGGCGTCGTAGGCGATGCGCACGAGCGCGTAGTCGAAGGGGCCTTCGGGCAGGTCGATCACGAACAGTTCGTCGTCGATGGCGTCGCCGCGATCGGCGCCGCGGCGCACACGCCCGAGCGCCAGCGGCGCGTGGTCGCGCAGTTCGCGTCGCATCGCCGCACGCTGGCGGGCGGACGTGAGCGGCGCAGTGGCCGCCCCGGCGGGCATCCGGAGGTGCACGAGGCGGTCCGGCGGGCCGAGGAACGGCACGTCGAATGCGTCCAGACTGACCCTTGCCTCGCCCACGCGGCGCTCCTGCGGCGCAAGTGCACGCCGCGACCATCGACTCGGGCGAGGGAGGGGTGCTGCGACGGCGACCCTGGGCTCCTTCCGCCCCCGGGCAAGGTAGCCGCCACGCGCAGCGGCCGCCACTGCGGGGCGGAGTCGGCGTCGCGGCAGGCCACGCCGCCGGCGCGCGAGGTGGCCGGTCCGAGGCGGTGCGAGGAACGGTGTCCGGGCGGGAGACCCGGGGCATGCGACGGGCTGCGCGCCACGGCCGCGGTCGCCGGACCAACCAGCGCGCGCGCCGGTCAGGCCTTCGTCAGCTCGACGGTGACCGGCGCCGCGCGCGTGAACAGGTCGAACACCGGACAGTGCGCATCGACGACGCGGCGCAGTTCCTCGTAGCGCGCCGCCGTCTCCGGCCCGCGCACCCGCACCCGCACCCGCACCGCGCCGAAGCCGGGGCGGACCTTCGGATCGAGGCCGAAGAAGCCGCGCACGTCGATGTCGCCTTCGACCTCGACCGACAGCGCGTCGAAGCGCACGCCGAGCTTGGCCGCCCACAGGCGGTAGGTGATCAGCTGGCACGAGCCGATCGCCGCCAGCGCGTACTCCAGCGGGGTCGCGCCGACGTTGCCGCCGCCGAGCGACGGCGGCTCGTCGACGACCACGCGGTGCCCGGTGCCGGTCGTGCCGTGCACCTCGGTGACACCCTTCAGTTCCTGCGCGACCTTGAAGGTCGCCTTGGCGTTGTTGACGTCGGCCGCGACCGCGGCGCCGACCCCGTCGAAGATGGCGGTGAGGGACATGGCGCGAAGGGACCGGCGCGGTGGCGCGATGTCAATGCGCGCATGCCGGCAACCGGCCGGAACAGCCACCGGCGCGGCCGCGCGCCGGCGCGGGCCCTCCGGTCACAGCGTCTCGACCAGCAGGTCGATGCCGTTGGACGTCAGCGCGCCGAACGGATTGGCACCGGCCGCGAACGACAGCGCCTGCGCGTACACACGCACGCCGGCGAGCGCCGGCAGCGCCGGCACGGCGAACGGATACGCCGCCGTCGGCTGCGCGACGACATACGCAGCGAGGACGTCGAGCGCGGCGTACTGGCAGCAGCCCGGCAAGCCGAGCAGGTCGAGCGGGACACCCGTCGGGAAGCCGGTCAGGCCGAGCAGCGTCGCGCCGAGCGTCGGCGGATTGCCGGCGCCGACGTGGTTGCGGCTGACGAGACTGCACGACGTGCCGATGCGGGGGCGGCCGACGAGGTCGAGCGCCAGGCCGAGGTTGTCGGGCTGGGCGACGAACGGCAGCGCCGTCGTCAGGTCGCGGTTGCCCGGATCGCGCGCGGCAGCACCCTGGGCGCCCTGCGTCCAGCCGACCAGCAGCGGGCGGGTGACGGCGGCGAACGCCTGGTAGCGGTACTCGACGTTGCCGGCCGCATCGAGTTCGCACTGGAACGTGCAGGGGTTGGCGAGGCCGTTCTCGCTGACCCCGTTCCAGGTCACCACCACCGACTGGTTGTTGGGCGCGACGTCGACGTGGACCCCGCCGCCGGCCGCCGGATTCCAGTCCGTCCATGCCGGCGCGAAACGCGCGGGGCCGGTGAGCAGCGAGCCGAGCGCCGGGTTCGCCTGCCCCGTGGTCGCCGTCGTCGGCTGCACCAGCAGGTAGCCATTGGCGCACACCTGCACGGCGCTCGCCGTGCCGCCGAGATATGGGAACACGAACGGCAGCAATTGCGGCGGCGAGACGCCGTCGTTGGCGAGCACGAGCGGCGCGGCGACCGGCGCGACCCATGCGCCCGTGCCCTGGCCGACGACGTACGCATTGCCGGCGAAGGTCATGCGCACCGAGCTGTTGGCGAGATCGAAGCCGCCGGGCCCGAACTTCTCGTACCACGTCAGCGTCTGGTCGTAACACCCGTGGCCGAACGACCGGCCGTTGGCGACGCCGACCGGATAGTCGAAGCCGAACTCGAGCACGACGAGGCCGCCGGCCAGTGTCGCGCCCGTCGTCGCCGTGGCCGACGTGGCCTGGACCCGTCCGCCGAGGATGTTGAGCGGCGGCGTGGCGCTGCTGTTGAACACCGCGTCGTGGATCGCCGTCGCGCCGGTCAGCGTGCCGGCCGGCACGGTGAGGTCGGTGACGAGGTCGGCGCCGAGCCGCGGGTCGTAGAGGAACGGCGTCTGCAGCACGAGGTCGACGTACCAGTTGTTGGGCGCGAGGCCTTCGCCGGTGGCGACCGCGACGGGTCCGGCGTAGACGGTCGCGAGATCGGGGCCGAGGTTGCTGGCGAACGTCGTCGACGGCGTCAGGCAATCGACGGTGGCGCTGGCCAGTTGCACCGTCGCGTTGCTGTAGGTGCCGGCGGCCACCACGCTGGCGCCGTTGGCGCGCCAACGCAGGCGCGTGATGCGGATCGGATGATCGACGCCGGAGTTGATGAAGTACGACGCGTCGTAGATCCACTGCACGCGGCGCTGCGCGGTGCCCTGGCCCCAGCCGAAGCCGGTGCTGCCCGGCGCCTCGGCGGTGGCGTACTCCGGCGGGACGACGAGGCGGCCTTGTTGGGCGGCGAGAAGCCCGGCGCAGCCGAGCACGGCGAGGACGAGGTTGGCCTGCATGGCGGTACGCCGCGGGAGCGACGTTTCCGGCGCGGCGGCCAAGTCCCAACGCCGCACCAGGCGGCCCCGGACGCAAAGGGCGCTGACACCAGCGGCTGCGGTGACGCCAGCCGGGTCGGCGGCGAGCTCCCGGACG
>JBKDXM010000071.1:0-13857 GCA_046306335.1 Planctomycetota bacterium | reverse complement strand
GCGTCGCCAATCTGGCCGCAACTCAGCAGTCCCGCGTCGACCTTCGACCGCCAGCGCGGTGTTGCGGTCATGGTCGTGGGCGACGGCACGTGGATGCAGACCTGGGAGTGGAACGGAATCAGTTGGTCGCAGCGACAAGGGACTGCGCCTCCCGACCGCGCAGTCCAGGCTCTCTGCTTCGACGCAAGCCGCGGCGAATCCGTTCTGTTCGGCGGCTGGACGGGAGGACCGAACCTCAACGACACGTGGGCTTGGAACGGCACGGCTTGGAGCCAACGCTCGCCTGCCACTAGCCCCAAAACAAGCGAATGGTGAGGTCTCGCCGGCCAGCACGGATGAGCTGCTGGCTGCGTAGACGACAGTGCTCTCGGCCGCGTCTTGGCCGGCGTGCTGAGCCAGCTACTCTGCGCGACGGATAAGGAGACGAACGCATGGCACAGACAGTTGCGATTCCGGGACGAAGGGTGTCGAGCGGCGAGACATTCCGCACGGATTGGATGCCTCGGGGCGGAGATTGCATCATCCTTCGAGTCGAGGTCTTGGTGGAAAGCGGCGGTGGCGCGGCGATCACCTTCGCGTTGGAGGCACGCGGCGAAGACGGGACCACGGTCACGACCATCACGCCGACATCTCCGTCGGGTGGCCTCGAACTCACGAGCACCGGCGTCGCGACATGCCTTTACCTCGCGACGACTTCGACGACCGCAGGCAACGGCTCGCAAGAGCAAGTCCGGGTCGTCATCAGCGGTGGCGGTGACAAGGGCGACGGCTACTGGGTCGTGCGCATCTTCCCGCTCATTGTCTTCGCCAGCGCCAAGCCCTACTGAGGAGACCACCCATGAACATCGGCACGCAGTTGATGGTGATCGGCACGGGCGCGAAGTCCTACGACACCCCCTGGTTCCCCAAGGGCGCCGACAACGCCTACTTCACATACGAGATCATCCATCAGAACTTCGGTTCCGGCGGCAGCATCTCCGTCACGGCGTATACCAAGAACCGTGAGGATGCCGGCAGCGAAGGCACGTCGTTCTCTTTCACGCAGATCGGCAGCACAGCCTTCTGGCACGCCCCCTGCACGAACTGGAAGCAGCTCGTCCGCTTCAAGATCACGGTGACGCCAGGAACGAGTCCGACCGGCCCCGAGGGCGTCTGCTACCGCATCCTGCCGCCGACTTGGTACGACAAGGCGGTGTAACCCATGCGCGCGCCCGCCGGCATCGAGTTGCTTTCGGACGGCACCTGGGACTGCGGGTCCACCGGTGGTGAGTGGTCGCCGGGCGGATGCGGTTGCGGTTCGAACGGGTCGTGCGGTTGCGGCGGTTCATGCGGCGGGTGCGGCGGTGACGGTGGCTGCGGGGGCAAGTCCACGGGAGGGGCCGGCGAGGCTCCGAGGCTCGCCGACTACGACGGAGAGATTTGGGCGTCATCTCTTAGGACGACGACTGACCGTGCATCCGGCGGCCAACCATCCGCTTGCGTCCCTGGCTTCTGCTACGTCGGTGGCGCCAGGAGGGATGGATTCCTCAAAGCGCCGAACCTCGTTTGCTATGACCAGGAGTGCCTTGAGTGCGAGACCTGTCAAACAACAACGGCGACTCCGGTGCCATGGACCCCACCACCACCTCCCCCTCCTCCGCCGCCGCCCCAGAAGCAGTGTCCAGAGGTATGCCTACAGGCCGCGGAACAAGTGGAAGCCTGCCTCTCAGCGCTAAAGGGCGTAACCGACCCCCTGCAGTACAACTACTATCTCGCAATGTGCCGCGTCGCGGCAGAGTGGTATGAGGCGATTTGCGGTGGCATACCAGGATGCCCAAGCTTCAAGATCCCGGACGGCAAGAAGATCTGCGGCCCCGATGTCACTGACTGGCTTGTTGATCAGATCAACAAGAACAAGAAAGACATGTGGGACAATCACACATGGTTCACGTTCTGTGACCCATGGTTCTTCAGGGATATGGCCCAGGCGGGCGGACCCTGGGACTTCAAGAACACCGTCGACTTTAAGGTCAACAAGGGCGGCGGCGATATGCGCCCTCAGGATTGCGATGGGACCGTAACACTTTGCGGGCTCTGCCTGAACAAGGATGTGCCTGTCAACATTCATTACGCTGCACTTGGCGCTACCTGCTTCGGAGTGGACGCTGTCTGGTACGGCTCCGAGATCGCCGAGCGTGGTCAGTCGCCCGGAGTTTGGGATATCATGTTCGGTCCGGGGGGCCAGAATGTTGACCCAGAGTGGGACCAGCAGGCGCTCGCAGCAGGAATAGTCATCACTGGTCGTTACATGACAGACAAGGTCACAAAGGATGCCCTTTGCAAGCAGGTGAAAGCGCGCGCTGACAAGTTAAACAAGGCCGGCACAGCAGGGTGCTCCACGTGCTCCGTAAAGTTCTAGCGCTCCGACTTGCCGCATTTCTTGTCAGCATCGCGCTAGTTGCGTTTGGCGCGTATCATCTTCTGTCGTCAGGGCACGACAGCCAAAGGCCACGGCGAGATGCCTGCATCGACCGCATGGTGGCATCGCTACAGAAGCTGGACCAGATACGGACCATGCTGAGAGAGGATGGCCTACACGCAGTCGGCAGGTTCCGCATCAACGATTATTGGCTGATTGATGGACAGTGGACGATTCGCGGGCGGAACCTGGTACCAGAAGAAGACGTGCTACGTTCCGCACGAATCGACTTACTGCGATATCGGTCATATTGCCATATCTTAGATGACGTCTCGGCCAAGTGGGCGCGAAGCGGCTCCGACAATGGCAACGATAATTCCGAGACGGAAGTCTTTGTGTTCGAAGGCGGCATTGCTGGGTCTAGCCAGGTGATATCCTTCGCGTGCCCTCAGAAGCCTCCTAAGCTCGATGTCGGCGTGAACGATGTAATGGACTTGAGCCCAGGGAAGGAAGTGTATGTCGGGGCCGCCGGTGCGTGGTATGTGAAGTTCTCGCGGTAGAGAGGGCTGCCGAGTCTTCGAGTCCTGTCGGGTTCTGCGAATCATATGCGGGTCGCTCTCACTCGCCCGGATTGGCCAGGGGCAGCTCCGAGACGGCGCGCCGTCGGGCGTTCGCTACCTGGCAGGCGCAACTGACACAGGCTCCGCCGCCGCGAGCCGATCCTGGCGGAACCGGAACCGCCACGACTGCCAACCCGAGTAGGCGCCGAAGCCGTTCTTCGCGTTCACGTTCGCGAAGAACTCCCAGCCGGCAACCTCGCGGTAGGTGCGTACATCCTTGACCGTGGCATCGTGCTCGAACCACGTGCCCAGTCGCACGTCCGAGCCCCACTGGATCTTGGCGCTGTCGTAGTCTGGGTCTTCGGGAAGTCGTGTGGGCAAATGCCTGCTTCTGCACTGCTGGCCAACGATCTCGCTGCGCCGCACGACTTGCGCCTGCCCGGTTGGCGCCGTCGCTCCGAGTCCGCGCTGTCGGCGTCCGGCTGGCAAGGCGCGCGCCACGTTGCGGTTTAGGAGCTGGTCTGCGCGTCGGCGCATCACGCACCTTGCTGGCCGGCCGCTCGACAGCGCTCCTATGCCGCGTTGAGACACCCTCGCGCTCCCGCACCCTTTTCCAGTACAGGGTGCGGGAGCTACCTGGAGCCAACAACCGTTCGAAGCAGGATGACGCCTTCCTCATCTCGGACCTCGTAGCCACCCTCTACGAGAAGGAAGGTCCCTCAACCATCGTTCTGGTTGCCGGCGACGCGGACTACGGACCACCGCTCAAGAAGGCAATCGAGAAGGGATGGCGGGTTGAGGTGGCTTTCATCGCTCGCGGTGTCTCCACAGCGTTGACCCCGTTCGTGCACGAGTTCAGGACCATCAACCCGGTTGACGTGCAGCACCTTGGACACGGCTACCGCGGATAGTCGAAGGTTCGTCTGCCCGGGTAGCACGAGGTAGCAGCAGCGAACGAGGGCGCTCCGGTGCTGGGGGCAGCACCGGCGCAGGTAGGGCATAGGTAGCTCGCGTGCGCCGGCCGGGGCCGGCTCCGACCTGCTCGGGCCGGGTGCCGATGCTGGTTCAGGTTGTAGATCCAGCACTTACGGGAGCTTCCGCCGGCTAGGACCGGCCCCGACCTGCTACCGCCGGTGGCTCCCACCTATCTCGGCGACACCTGGGAGTGGGACGGCGCGAACTGGCTGCAGCGGTCGCCGAGTGCCTCGCCGCCCGCGCGCTGGGGCCATGCCCTCGCATGGGACGGCAACCGCGGCGGGGTCGTCGCCTTCGGCGGCACGTCGCAACCGTATGCATCGAGCAGCGTGCGCAACGACACATGGCAGTACGACGGCGTGACCTGGACGCCGGTCGCCAGCGCCATCACGCCGCCCGCCCGCATGCGCATCGAGTACTCGATGGACTTCGACGAATCACGGCAATCGGTCTTGCTGTTCGGCGGTCGCGCCGGCGACGTCGCGCCGCAGGACTTCCCGATGAGCGACACCTGGGAGTTGACTGCTAGCGGTTGGCGGCCGGTGTTGTCGTTCGTGCCGTCGCCGGTCAACGGTCACAGGTACGCGTTGACGCCGCCGATGTCGTGGCCGCAAGCCGAAGCACTGGCGGTCACCTACGGCGGGCATCTCGCGACGGTTCGGAATGCAGCGGAACACTCCTGGCTCTGGTCGACGTTCGGCGGCCAGAATTCATCCCCGTGGATCGGCCTGAACGACCGCGCGGTGGAAGGGCAGTGGGTCTGGTCGAGCGGGGAACTCGAGAGTTACCGAAACTGGTCACCGGCTGAACCAAATGGCGGCAACAACGAAGACTGCGCGCACATGTGGTTCACGCAAGCAGGCTTCTGGAACGACACGAACGAACTAGGCTTCTTCCCCGGCATCATCGAACTCCCCGGCGGCCCCACCGCCCCCTTCACCGCCACCGCCCTCCCCACCTCCGCACCGCCGCCGCCCCTCGCTGCCACCGCGCTCGCCCCGCTCCCGACCGGCGGCGCCGTGCTCTTCGGCGGCGCGACCGCGGGCGGCCCGCAGCCGTTCACGTACACGCTGGGCAACGGCGCGTTCACGCCGCAGTTCCCGTTCCCCCAGCCGGCGTTCCGCAGCGAGCACGCCCTGGTCCTCGACCCGGCCCGCGGCAACAACGTGCTGTTCGGCGGACGCAACCCGCTCGGCGCGGCGCTCAACGACACCTGGACGTGGGCGAACGGCCAGTGGACCGCGCGCCAGCCGGCGACCGCGCCGTCGCCGCGCACGCGCCACCGCCTCGCGTTCGCGGCGACCACCCAGACCGTCGAGCTCTTCGGCGGCGTCGACGCCGCCGGCGCCGACCTCGGCGACCACTGGCAGTGGAACGGCGCGACCTGGACGCAGCGCACGCCGACGACGCTGCCGCAAGCGCGCCGCGACCACGGCCTCGCCTTCGACGCCCGCCGCCAGCGCCTCGTGCTGCACGGCGGCGCCAGCGGCGCCTCGGTGCGGGACGACGTGTGGGAATGGGACGGCGCGACGTGGGCGCAGGCCGTGCCGCAGCAGCCGGGCGGCCTCGCCTGGGCGCCGACCGCGCGCACCGGCCACGCCTTCGCCTACGACCCGCGCGCCGAGCGCGTGCTGCTGCACGGCGGCGCTGACGCCGCCGGCGCCTGCACGGCCGACGCCTGGACCTGGGACGGCGCGGCCTGGACGCGCCACACCCCCACCAGCCAAGCGCCGTCGGCGCGGCGCGGCGGCACCCTGTTCTTCGACGCCGCCGCCAACGAGCTGCGCCTGTTCGCCGGTGCCTGCGGCACGGGCTTCGCCAACGACCTCTGGTCGCTGCAGCTGCCGGTGTTCGCGCGCGCCGAGGCCTACGGCGCTGCCTGCGTCGGCTCGCTCGGCGCGCCGGGACTGGCCCTGCTGCCGCCGTCGTCGCCGGTCGTCGGCACGACGATGGACCTGCGGATCAGCAACGTGCCCGGCCTGTTCGTGCCGGCGATCGGCGCGATGGGCGTGAGCCGCACGTCGTGGCTCGGCCTGCCGCTGCCGTTCGAGCTGACGCCGGCCGGCATCCCCGGCTGCCAACTGCACCAGTCCGCCGAGGTGACCCTCGCGCTCACCGCGCCCAACGGCACCGGCCTCGTGCCGTGGCCGATCGCGATCCCGACCAGCCCGCAGCTGGTCGGCGCCGAGATCTTCCTCCAGGCGCTGACGATCGAACTGCCGGGTTTCCCGCGCTGGTCGTCGCTCAGCAACGGCCTCGCCATCCGCATCGGCAGCCAGTAGCGCCGCCGCGCGCCGTCACACCGCCGCGTCGAACACGTGCGCGCGGTGCCACGCCAGCGCCAGCGGCGACGGCGCGCAGGCGCCGTCCGCCGGCAACCGCAGCGGCTGGCCGGCGAGCCGGTGGAAGGACTCGTCCGCGACGAGGCCGGTCGCCGCCGCATGCACCACGATGCGCAAGTCGTCGCGGACCGCCATCGCGCCCTGGTCGAAGGTCCAGTGGTGCAGCGGGCACAGCGCGAGGCCGTTGCGCGGGTCGTTGTTGCGGCAGACGCGGAACGGGACGATGTGCGCCGCCTCGACGACGCTGCGCCCGGCCGGCGTGCGCACGCTCGTGCCGCAGACGGCGCACGCGTGCGTGTAGGCCTCGACCACCACCGCGCGGAAGGCGAGCGAACGGCCCTCGGCGGTGAAGCGCGGGTCGAGCGCGCCGTCGCCACCGAACAGGTCGCCGAGGTCGCGCCGCAGCCGGCACCGCAGTTCGTCCTCGTACACCACCGCCTGCAGCAGCAGCTCGTGCCGCTGCTGCAGCGCGGCGCGCAAGCCGCCGCCGAAGTAGCGCCCCACCAGCACGGCGCGCACCTCGTCGCGGGTCGCCGGGTCCTGCAGCGCCTGCCACAGCTCCGGCGCCAGCTGCGCGTGCGCCACCGCGTCGCGGAAGCGCGCCAGCGTCGGCACCCGGCCACCGGCCACCGCGCCGGCCGCGGCGCTGTCCGGCGCGCCCGTGCGCGGCGCCAGCTGCCACAGCCCGCCGTCGTTCTGCAGGTACCAGAACGGCTGCAGCGGGTTGGTCGGCCGGTCGCCGACGCACTCCCGCCAGTAGCCGTCGAACGCGCCGAGCAGGCGGTCGTCGTAGCGGATCGTGTTGTCGCGGATCAGGCCCGCTTCGACGAGGTCGGCGACCGCGAGCAGCAGCAGCGGCTTGTGCGGCGCGCCGCCGCGCAGCGCCTCGCCCCACTCGCCGGCGGTGTCGCGGCGCAGGCGCAGCAGGCGCTCGCGCAGGTCGTCCGTCAGCCCGCTCACGCCCCACCCTCGTACGCGCAGACCGCCAGCCAGTGCTTGGCGCGGGTGCCGCCGATGTAGCGCAGCACGGCGCCCAGGCGCCCGGCGTCGGCGGCGAGTTCGCACAGCACGACGGCGTCGGCCTCGAGGCCCTTGAAGCGGTGCACCGACGAGAAGCGGACGGCCGTCGGATCGGCGTCGTCGAGCGCCCGCAGGCGCACGCCGGCGCCGGGCAGGCCGTCGCGGCCGTGGCCGGCGCGCCAGACGGCGCTGCGGGCCCGGCCGTGCGCCGACAGCACGACGACGCGCTCGGGGGCGAGGCCTTCGTCGCGCAGCAGGCGGCGCAGCTGGGCGGCGACCGCGTCGACCATCGCCGCCTCGTCCTCGCCGACGAGCGTGTCGACCGCGACCGCGTCGCCGTCGGGCGTGCCCGGCACGAGCTTGGCCGGGACGTCGACGTGGCGGCCGGCCCAGCCGGCGATGCGCGCGGTGTTGCGGCAGTTGTAGTCGAGGCGCGCCTGCACGAAGCCGTCGGTCGCCGCCGGCGCGCCGCCGTAGACGTCCTGCGCCGGGTCGAGGAAGCACAGCAGGCGGCCGGCGGCGTCGTCGCGCAGCAGCGCGCGCGTCGGCCCCCACCACGCGGCGCGGAAGTCTTGCGCCTCGTCGACGATGACCGCGTCCCAGCGTTCGTCGGGCAGGCACGCCAGCGCCGCGGCGAGCAGGCGCGGCGCCTCGTCCTCGTAGAACGCCTGCGCCGGCTGCGCCGGGATCCGGTCAGCGAGGCCGGCGCGCGCGGCGAGTTCGAGGCACAGCGCGTGGAACGTGCGCACCGCGAAGCCGTCGGCCGCGGCGGCGAGGTGCTCGCCGAGCGGCACGTTGAAGCACAGCATCAGCGTGCGCTCGCCCGCCGCCGCGAGCCGGCGCGCCGCCGCCATCGCCACCAGCGTCTTGCCCGAGCCGGCGACGCCGCGCACGACGACGCGGCGCTGGTCGGCGAGCAGTTCGAACGCGCGCACCTGCTCCTCGGTCAGCGCCAGCAGCCGCTCCTCCTGCGCCTCGATGCGCGCCGCCAGCGGCCGCACGAGGTGGAACGGCCCGGCCAGCGCGGCAACGGCGAACGCCGGGAAGCGCGCATCGAGCCCGGCCTTGGGGATGCCGTTGCCGTCGAACAGGCGCGCCAGCGCGCCCGGCAGGTCGGCGAGGTCGTCGGCGGCCAGCACGCACGCCCGCGGCAGGTCGGGGCCGAGGTCGCCGGCGACGGCGAAGTCGGGCAGCGCCACACCGAAGCCGAAGCGCGCGTCGTCGGGGTGCAGCGGGAAGCCGTGGCGGCTGCGCAGGTAGTCCTTCAGCGCGTGCAGCACCTTCTGCGCCTGCGCCCCCGGATCGCGGATCGCGTGGCGGCCGCCGTGCACGTCGCGCGAGTACCAGCCGTCGCCGTCGCGGCCGATCTCCTGCCCGCCCTTGGCCTCCAGCACCAGCAGGCCGCGGCGCGGGTCGATCACCGCGAAGTCGGCTTCGCCTTCGACCGGCCGGCGGCGGCCGTCGCGGCCGTCGCGCTGCGGCTCGGCCGGCAGCACGACGCGGCGGCCGTGCAGCACCACCCAGTCGGCGGGCAGTTGGTCGCGCAGCGCGGCGAAGAGGCGACGTTCGGCGAGCGGCGTGCGCGGATCGAGCGAGGACGGATGCGTGACGGCCATGCGGTGGCGGCGCGCGGCCGACGGGCCGGCGGATTCCCCAGGTTGCGCACAGCTTGGCGCGGCGCGGCCGCGCGGGCAAGGCGTCGCGGCGGGCGGCGCCTACTCGGCGTCGGCCTTCAACAGGCCCTGCGCGTGCAGCAGCCGGCTCTGCGCGGTGCGGAAGTCGAGCTGGTTGCGCAGCAGGCGCGTGCGCGCCTCCAGCAGGTCCTGGTTGCGGCGCTGCACCTCGAACGCCGTCGACGACCCGACCTGCAGCTTGCGGCGCTCGGTGTCGAGGTTGACGGTCGCGAGGCGCACCGACTCGCTGCTGGCCTGGATCGACTGCGCCAGCGTCTGCAGGCTGCGGACGGCGTCGCGCACCTGCCGCGTGACGTCGAGGACCGCCGCCTGCAGCAGACGCCGCTGGCGCTCGACCTCGAGCTTGGCGCGCAGCGCGCGCGAACGCGCCGCCTGGTTGCCGAACGGCAGCGAGAACTCCAACCGGACCGACCAGTCGGGGAACTGCTGGTCGGTGGCGTCGTAGTACGCGTCGCGGAAGCTGTTGCGGACGCCGTCGCTGGAGTACCCGCCGATGAGATCGAGGTCCGGCAGCGTGTCGCGGTCGGCCTGCACCTTGGTGAACTCGGCCGCGGCGATGGCGCTGCGCAGCGAGCGCACGTCGGGCCGGTTGCTCAGCGCAACCTCGACCAGCGGCTCGTACTGCAGGCCGGCGACGTCGGTCGGCACGGCGATCGGCGACGACGGCCGCACGTTGGTGCGCCAAGCCTCGCCGGCCCCGACGCCGAACAGCAGTTGCCGCACGGCGTCCTCCTGCGCGCGGATGGCGTTCTCGGCGTTGATCAACTGCTCGCGGCGGCGCGCGACCTCGGCTTCGTCGGCGACGCGGTCGCGCGGCGCGAGCGCCTGCACGCGGATGCGTTCCTCGGTGATGCGCAGCTGCTCGATCGCGACCGCGAGCGCGGTCTGCTGCACGCGCCAGTTCTCGCGCGCGAAGACCAGCTCCCAGTATCCCTGCACGACCTGCAGCAGCGTGTCCTGGACGCTGCGCTCGTAGGCCTGGTCCGACTGGTTGACCTGATGGCGCGCCGCGTCGATCGGCGCCGTCGCGTAGTCGCTCCAGCCGCCGCGCAACAGCGGCTGGCGGTAGCTGGCGGTCCACTCGGAGGTGTACTGCGTGTCGGGGAAGGCCGCCGAACCGCTGCTGTCGAAGCGCGTCGGCACGAAGGCGAGGTCGAACAAGCCGCCGGTGACGACGCGCTGCCGCCAGCCGACCTGCGCATCGAGGGTCTGCGTGGTGACCGACGGTGCGAAGAAGTTCCGCGCGGGCCGCTTGCTCTCGGCGAAGCCGGACGATCCGTACAGCTCCGGCACGAACGCCGCTTCCTGGAACAGCAGGTCCATGCGGGCCTGCTGCGGCAGCAGCGCCGCCGCCTGCAGCGCGACGTTGCCGCCGCGCGCGAGGCGCAGCGCCTGCTCGATCGTGATCGCCTGCACCGGCGCGCCGGCGTGGTCGGCCTCGGCGTCGACCGGGATCGGCAGTTCGGCCGCAGGCTTGGGGTCCTGCGCCGACCCGCTCGGCGGCGGGGCGGCCGGTTGCGGGGCGACCGGTTGCACAGCGGCCGGTTGCACAGCGGCCGGTTGCGGATCCTGTACCGGGTCTACCTGCGCGGGCAGGAGCGCGGCGGCGACGCCGACAGCGAGCAGGCGGAGCGAGGGAGCCAGGAGCGACATGCGGGGCGCCACGTGGACCCTTCGTATCCCTGCCTGCCGTTCCTGCCCAGAACAAAGACGCGGCGACCAGCGCCGGGCGACCGCGCGGTGCGATGGCGCCGCGGTCGCGGCCCGGGTAGCGACGCTCTAGGCTGCCCGCCGTGATGTCCACCGACGACCGCCGTCCGCTGCGCATCGTGCACACGGCCGACGCGCTGGCGTGGCTGGCGCAGCAGCCGCTGCCGGCGCGCGCGGCGGTGTTCACGTCGCTGCCCGACGCGGTCGAACTGCCGCGTTCGGCCCGCCCCGGCTGGGAATCGTGGTTCGTCGACGCGGCGACGGCCGTGCTGCGCGCGACGCCCGACGACGGCGCCGCGTTGTTCTTCCAGACCGACGTCAAGCGCGACGGCCGCTGGATCGACAAGGCGTTCCTCGTGCAGCTGGCGGCGCGCGACGTCGGCGTGCCGCTGGTCTGGCACAAGGTCGTCTGCCGCGCGCCGGCCGGGCAGGCGACGTTCGGCCGCGTCGGCTTCGCCCACCTGCTGTGCTTCGGCCGCGCGCTGCGCGACCCGGTCGAGGCGGCGACGCCGGACGTGCTGCCCGAACTCGGCGCGATGCCGTGGCCGCGCGCGATGGGCCTCGCGGCGGCGCGCTTCGCGGTCGACTGGCTGTGCCGGATGGCGCAGCCGTCGTGCCTCGTCGACCCGTTCTGCGGCGTCGGCACGGCGCTGGCGGTCGCCAACGCCCGCGGCCTCGACGCGATCGGCGTCGAGAAGAACCCCGGGCGGGCGGAGCAGGCGCGGTCGCTCGCGGCGACGTGAACGCGGCGCGGCGGCGCGCTCAGCGGCGGTAGGTCGGCAGGCCGTCGTAGCCGGCGAGCGGCAGCAGGCCGGCCGTCACCGTCCCGTCCGCCGCGCGCAGCACGATGGCGCCGCTGCCGGTGTCGACGAAGCCGCCTTGCTGCTCGAACGCGAGGCCGCGCCGGCGCAGGCGATCGACCACGGCGGCGTCGACGGCCGGGTCGAGCCACAGCGCGCCGCGGGCCCGCCCCGGATCGTCGTCGTCGAACGCGAACGTGCCGAAGCGCGGCAGCGTCGCCGCGGCCAGCGCGGTCGCGCGGTGGTCGAGCGCGTTGACGAGCAGCTGCCAGCCCGCCTCCATCAGCGAGCTGTTGAAGGTGCCGGCCGCGGCGAACAGTCGGCCGTCGTCGAACACGAGGTGCGACGACATCGGCGTCCGCCGCCGTTCGCCCGGGCGCGTCGCGTTGCCTTCGTGGGCCATGAAGTTGGTCAGCGGCACGCCGTCGACGAACACCCCGTCGGCCCACGGCACCGAGTTGATGGTGTTCGTGCCGGTGACGGCGTTGCCGTGCCGGTCGACGACGACGACGTGGAAGCTGTGGCTGCCGCGCCGGTCGGGCGCCGTCGTCGGCGCCGCGCCGAGGGCGCGCTGCCACACCGCGCGACCCGCTGCCGGCGACAGCTGCGCGGCGGCGCGCTCGTCGCTGTCCAACACCGCCGTGTCGAACAGCGCCGGCTCGTCCCACAGCGCCAACGCGACGCGCACCATGCGCTCCAGGCGCTCGGGGTCGGCGGTGAAGTGCGGGCCGGGCGCGACCTCGCCGTGCGCCAGCGCCTGCAGGGCCGACAGCGTCCACATGCCGCCGTACGAGCGGCCGGCCGCGCCGAAGACGTCGAAGCCGCGGTAGCGGACGTGGCGCGGCGGCAGCCATCGCGGGCGGTAGCCGGCGAGGTCCGACGCCTGCATCCGGCCGCCGCGTTCCGGCGCGGAAGAACGTCCGGCGGCCGTGCTCGCTGCTGCCCAGCGCCGCCGCCCGGTAGGCGATCATGGCGGCGTAGCCGTCGTCGATCGCGAAGCCGCGCTCGGCGAGGTCGATCGCGGGCTGCACCAGCCGCGGCCACGGCAGCGCGCCGTGGCGCGCGTGCAGCGCGGCGAGCCCGGGCAGCGCGCCGGGCACCATGACGCCCTTGCCGGCCGGTTCGCCGGGCGCCCACATGCCGGCGGGATCGGCGACGTGGTCCAGTTCGGCGTCGAGGTACGCGCGCTCGCCGGTCGCCGCGTGGAAGGCGAGCGCCGTCAACGGCCCGGCGAGGCTGGTCACGCCCGGGGCGACGACGTACTCGACCAGCGTGGTGGCGACGAAGGCGTCGAAGTCGTTGCCGCCGTCGTCGAGCGCCGCCGCCCCCGCGGCGCGGGCGTCGGGGTTGTAGGAGGCCACCACGGCGCGCGCCGGGGGCGCGGGGTCGTCCAGGTTCGCGGGGTGGCGAGGCGACATGCTACTCCCAACGCAACGCCTCCACCGGATCGAGGCTCGCCGCCTTCCACGCCGGCCACAGGCCGAAGAACAGGCCGACGCTCGCCGAGCCGGCGAACGCGAACACGCGCGCCCACATCGGCGTCTCCGACGCCAGTTGCGGCAGCACGAGGCCGACGAGGCCGAGCAGGCCCTCGGCCACGACGAGGCCGGCGAGGCCGCCGATCGCGCACAGCACCATCGCCTCGACCAGGAACTGCAGCAGGATGTCGCGCCGGCGCGCGCCGACCGCCTTGCGCAGGCCGATCTCGCGCGTCCGCTCCTTCACCGACACCAGCATGATGTTCATCACGCCGACGCCGCCGACCATGAAGCCGACGGTCGACAGCAGGAACATCACGCCGAGCACGGCGAACACGATGTCGTCGAACGACGCGATCAGCGTGTCGGCGGTGCCGATCTCGAAGTTGTTGTCCTCGTTCCAGCGCACGCGCCGCTGCTTGCGCAGGATCTGCGTGATCTCGTCGACCGCCTGCGGCAGCTGGCCGGAGACGCTGCGCGCGGCGAGGAAGTGGTCGTCCTCGCCCGGATAGAAGCGCCGCATCGTCCAGTACGGCGCGAGGAACAGCGTGTCCTCCTCGTTCTGCCCGCCGAACGGCCCTTCCTTGCGCTTCTCCAGCGTGCCGATGACCGTGTACTTGCGGCCATCGACGAGGATCTGCTTGCCGACGCCGCCGCCGTTGGGGAAGAGCGCCTTCGCCGCGGCCCAGCCGAGCACCACCACCGGGACGCGGTGCTCGTTCTCCTGGTCGGTGAAGAACCGGCCCTCCTCGACCCCGCGGTTGGCGCCCCCGACGTTGTCGGGGAAGACCCCGCGCAGCCGCGGCGATTCGACCTCTTCGCGGACGTGGATCGCACGATGGAGGAACGTCGGCACCTGGATGCCGGGCGAGCACAGCTC
>JBKDXM010000070.1:0-47895 GCA_046306335.1 Planctomycetota bacterium | reverse complement strand
CGAGCACACGCAGCGCGACGACGGCAACCTGCACGGCTGGGAGATGAACCTCATCTCGCCCGGCAAGTTCACGTCGTTCGTGGCCCACCGGTTCGTGGGCACGTGGGTGGAAGGCGTCGCGGAGCAGTAGGCGACGGGGCGGAAGACCCGCGCGCGGCCGCAGCCGCGCGGGGCCGCGCCATGACGGCGACCTCTTGGCGTGCGATCGCGCTCCGGGTGGCCACGTTCGCCGCCGTCAGGGCTGTTGCCGACCGGCGCAACACAGGATTGCGGTGGTCGAATCCGGGTGGCCCCCCCACCCCTTCCTCGCCCCGCCCCGCCCGCGCCCCTATCCTCTTCGCCCCCCGTCGCCGCCGTCGCGGCGGCCACTCCCCACCCCAGCCCCCTCCCCCGCGTGTACTCCGTCCTGATCTCGCTCGCCGTGGCCCTGCTGGTCGGCCTCAGCGGCCTCTTCCTCGACTGGTGGGCGTGGTATGGGGCGCTCCCGATCACGCTGGTCGCCCTCGTCGGCGCCTGGATCGTCGTCGTCCGCCGCATCAGCGCGCAGCTGACGCCGGCGATGGGGCGCATCCAGCAGCAGATGCAGGCCGGGCACCTCGACGCGGCGATGCAGTCGCTCGAGGACCTGCTGCCGTACGGCAAGTGGATGCCGATGCTGAAGGGCCAGTTGCTCGCGCAGATGGGCATGATCGCGTGGCACGGCGGCAAGAAGGACAAGGCGCTCGGCCTGCTCGAAGGCGCCAGCCTGCGCGCCGGCGACGCGCGCCTGCTGCTGGCCGCGATCCTGTTCAAGAACGGCGACGCGGCGCGCGCGCTGTCGGTGCTGCAGGTCGCCGCGACGGTCAACAAGAAGCACGCGCTGCTGCACAACACGTGGGCGTGGATGCTGCACAAGGCCGAGCGCAACGACGAGGCGCAGCAGGTGCTCGCCAACTTCCAGAAGCGCGACGCCGCCAGCGAGCCGACCAAGGACAACCTGTTGCGCCTGCAGAACCGCACGCGCATGACCATGCACGGCTTCGGCGTCGAGTGGTTCGCGCTCGGCCTGGAGCAGATGCCCGCGCAGCAGATGCAGCAGGCCGCCGGCATGCGCGGCATGCGCGTGCCGGTGCAGGGCATGACGCAGCAGCGGCGCGCGCCGAAGGGCTTCCGCGAGCCGCCGAAGGGCCGCGGCTGACGATGGCGCGCCCCGGCGGGCCCGTCGTGCGGCACGAGCTGCCTGCCCCGCACTGGCCGACCGCGGACGAGGCCGCGCGCTCGCGGCTGTTCGCGCCCGGCGCGCTCGGGCCGGTGGCGACGACGAGCCGCACGTGGGTGCCGGCGATGGTGCCGTGGCGCGCGAGCGACGACGGCTTGGTCACGCCCAACGTGCTCGACTGGTACGGCCGCTTCGCCGACGGCGCGCCCGGCGTGCTGGTGGTCGAAGCGACCGGCATCCGCGACGTGCCGAGCGGCCCGCTGCTGCGCGTCGGCCACGACCGCTTCGTCCCCGGCCTGCGCGAGCTCGCCGCCGTCGTGCGCGCGCGCAGCGGCGGGCGCACGCGGCTCTTGCTGCAGATCCTCGACTTCCTGGCGATCCGGCGCCGGCCCGAGCCGCAGAAGTACTGCGAACGCTTCCTCGTCGTCACGCCGGCGCTGCAGGCCGCCGTCGCCGCGCACCTCGGCGCAGCCGCCGCGGCCGACGAAGCGAGCGTGCGCGCGGCCCTGGCCGCCGCCGACGACGCGACGCTGCGCGCCGTGCTGCCGCCGCGCGCGTACCGCGACCTCGCCTACGGCGCCCGCGAAGAAGTCAACGACCTGCACCTGCCGCACATCCGCGAGCTGCCGCGCACGCTGCCGGGCCTGTTCGCCGACGCGGCGGCGCGCGCCGAGGCCGCCGGCTTCGACGGCGTCGAACTGCACTTCGCGCACGCCTACACGATGGCGAGCTTCCTCTCGCGCACCAACGTGCGCAGCGACGGCTACGGCGGCGACCTGCAAGCGCGCCAGCGGCTGCCGCTCGAAGTGATCGCCGCCGTGCACGCGCGCGTGTCGGGCGGCTTCGGCGTCGGCGCGCGCTTCCTCGGCGACGAAGCGATCGCCGGCGGCAGCGACCTCGCGGACGCTTGCGCGCACGGCGTGGCGTTCGCGCGCGCGGGGCTGCACTTCTTGTCGATCAGCAAGGGCGGCAAGTTCGACGACGCCAAGCAGCCCAACGTCGGCGAAGCGGCGTACCCGTACACCGGGCCGTCGGGCCACGAGTGCATGCCGACGGTGCGCAGCGACGCGCGCGGGCCGTTCGGCCGCAACGTGCCGCTCGCCGCCGCGATCCGCGCCGCCGTGCGCGCTGCGGGCTGCGACACGCCGGTGGTGACCGCCGGCGGCATCTGCGACTTCGGCCAGGCCGAGGCGATCCTCGCGGGCGGCGACGCCGACTACATCGCCGCCGCGCGCCAGAGCCTCGCCGATCCCGACTGGTGGGAGAAGATGCGGCGCGGCCGCGGCAGCGAAGTGCGCCGCTGCATCTTCACCAACTACTGCGAAGGCCTCGACCAGAAGCACAAGGAAGTGACCTGCCAGCTCTGGGACCGCGAGTTCGCGGGCGAAGAGGGCGCGCGCGCGGCGCGGAGCGCGGATGGCAAGCGACGGTTGGTCGCGCCGCCGTGGCGGCCGGCGACGGCCGAGTAGCCGATCGCGCACGGTCGACCCAGCCGACCCGCACGCGTCAGCGAGGCCAGCGGCGAGTCTGCGTCCGGCGGCTCGCGTTGCGCGCCGTCACTCCGGCGCGTCGCCAGCTCCCACCGCCCAACGCGCGGCCTGCGTCGGGCGGTCGGTGCCGACGCGCGCAATGCCGAGTTCGCGCAGCGCCTGCCACGCTTCGGGGCGATCGGGCGCGCCCCAGAAGCGCAGTTCACGGCCTTGGGCGCGCGCGCGGGTGGCGAGGCTGGCGAGGCGCGCTCGCTCGGCGGCAGTGAGTTCGTCGGTGCCGGTCCAATCGGAGACGCGCGACCACGCGTCGCTGATCCACGGCACGAGGTCGGCGGGCGGCGGCGGCACGGCGTCGAGGTCGGGCAGGCGCCCGTCGAGCGCGCACCAGCGGTCGCGTTCGGCGGCGAGCAGCGCACGCGGGCGGCTGCCGGAGAGGATCACTGTCACGGCGTTGCGTTCGACGCAGCCGTCGACGAAGCGCGTGAGCATCGGCGCGAAGTCGGCGAGCTCCGCGCGCAGCGCGCGGTACACGGCGTCGCCGTCGGCCTTGATGTCGACGAGCAGCACGAAGGGCCGCAGCGGGTCGCGCGACAGCGACTCGGTGCCGTGCGCGGCGACGTGCGCGCGCAGCGGTTCGAGGTAGTGCGCGCGCAGCGTGCGGCCGGCGCGCAGTTGCCAGCGCTCGTGGCCGACGCGCAGTTCGCCGCCTTCGAGGAAGACGTCGGCTTCGACGCTGCCGAGGCCGAGCGCGAGCGCGCGCTGCAGGGGTGCGGGCTGCAGGTAGTCGTTGTGGCCGTGCAGGATGGCGGTGGCGGCGGTGGCCGCCGGCGCGGCTGCGGCTGGCCCATGTGCGTCGCCACCCGCCACAGGGTTCACGGCATGCGACGACGTCGCCACGGGCTCGTCCGCGATCGCGCGCTCGCCACCTGCTGCACGGTGCGCTGCTTGCTCGGTCGCCGGCGCCGACGCCGCGCCGCCCGCCGGACCGCCGCCGCCAAGGATCGGATCGCCCGCCGCGCACGCAGAAATCGCGAATAGCGACAGCTGCAGCACGCGCGACGGCATCGGCCTCATCGCCGCAGGGTACGGCGACCGCCACGACGCCGGAATAGCGCGGCGGCGAGGCGCGTCGGACGGCGCGCCAGACAAGGAACCACATGCACCACCCGTCGCTTCGCTCGCTCCTCGTCGCTTCCCTGCTCGCTCCGCTCGCCAGCGCGCTAGCGCCGTCGCTCGCCGACGCGCCCCAAGGCGATCCCGCGCGCACCGCGCCGATCGCCGCCGCGGCGGTCGCCGACCCGTTCGTGCTGCCCGCCGGCGACCTCGAACTCGCCGACGTCGTCGCGCGCGCCTCGGCGTACCTCGGCTGCAACGTGCTGATCCAGAAGGGTGCGCTGCCGGCCGCCGGACAGGCGCCGCTGACGCTGCAGCGCGGCCTCAAGACCGACCGCGCCGGCTGCGAGGAGTTCCTCGCCACCGCGCTCGCGCACTACGGCATGACGCTGACCTACGTCGACAGCAAGCAGACGACGATGGAGGCGCTCCACCCGAAAGCAGCCAACGCCGAGCGGGCGCTGCAGCGGGCGACCCCGCGCACGGTCGACGAAGTGCTCGCGCGGCCCGACCTCGCCATGCCGGCCACCGTCGTCGTCGACGTCGCGCACTGCAACCTCGGCGAGGCGCTGTCGGCGATGCAGCCGTTCGTCGCGCGCGGCAAGGGACTTGGCCACGGCCTGACCGTCGGCCAGCTCGGCGACAGCAAGCGCCTGCTCATGATCGGTCTGCAGACCGAGATCGCGCAGGCGCTCGCGGTGCTGCGCGCCGTCGATCGCCCCGAGGCCGCGACCGAGACGTTGCGCCGCGAACGCGACCGCGAGGTCGAACAGCTGCAGCGCCGCATCGAAGGCCTCGAGCGCATGCTGAAGGCGGCGAACAAGCCGACCGACGGCAAGTGAGCAGGGGGGCAGGCTCACCCATGCGCTTGTCGGACGACGCAAACCAACCCATCACGTCGCACGTAGCGGACAGCTGCCCCAGCGCGTCGCTCCTGGCTGCAGGCCACCAACCGCCACCGAGCGCACGCCTCGGCGGCAAAGGGACGCACGGTCGCGAACCACGTGGGACGCCATCGCGGCGACCGTGCGGCGCGCTCAGCGCGGGCAGCCTCGTGCAAGCCAAGGAAAGGACTTACGTCCCCACCGCGACTTCTTTCGATTGCCATGAGTCTCGTAATCCTTTGCGCGCGAACGCTTTCTGGATGCCATGTGCCGATTGTTGAAATCTTGCAGTCGCGCCGCAAACTTTCGAAGTGGTCGACATCCCACGTAGCATGGTCGCTCGGCTGCGAGAAGCAGCTCGCTTCTTCCCGGCGGTATTCGTCGGAGGATGCCGCCAAGCCGGCAAGACGACCTTGCTCCGGCACGCCTTTCCGGGGCACCGCTACATCACCCTGGATCTGCCAAGCGTCGCCGAGCAGGCCGAGCACCGGCCGGACGAACTGCTGGGCCATGGCGGACCGGTGCTGATCGACGAAGTGCAGTACGCCCCAGGTCTCCCTCGACACCTGAAGGCGCGAATCGACGCCGGCGCCCCACCAGGGACGTACCTGCTGACCGGCTCGCAGCAGTTTCCCTCGATGGCGAATGTCGCGGAGTCGCTGGCAGGTCGCTGCGCCGTCCTGGCCCTGCACACGCTTGGCTTCGACGAGCTGCGGAGCGCGCAGCGCGTCGCGAACGACGACCCGCTTGCCTTGCTCGTGCGCGGCGGCTTTCCGAAGCTCTGGGCGGAGCCGGAACTTCCAACCGATCTCTACTACGCGAGCTACCTCGCGACATACCTCGAACGCGACGTCCGCAATCTGGTCCGTGTAGGCAGCCTGCGCGACTTCGAACGCTTCGTCCGGGCGCTCGCCGCACGCACGGGCTGCCTGCTTTCCTACTCCGAAGTCGCGCGCGACGTCGGCGCTTCCACGAACACGGTCCGCGAATGGGTCTCCGTGCTGGTTGCGTCGCACGTCGTGACCCTGCTCGAGCCGTATCACCGATCGGTCGGCAAGCGACTGATCAAGAGTCCCAAGATCTACTTCGACGACGCAGGCTTCGCGGCATGGCTGTGCGGCATTCGCACGCGCGAACAACTGATCGCGTCGCCGATGTTCGGCGCGCTCTGGGAAACGCTCGTCCATGGCGAACTCCGTCGCCAGCTGGCCGTCCACTCGCCGAGCGCTCCACTCTGGTTCTGGGCAGCGCATGGAGCCGCCGAAGTCGACTTCGTGCTCGAGAGCGGCGCGCGCTTCCAGTTGTTCGAAGCCAATGCGTCGACGTCGCCTGGCGCTGACGCGCTGCGTGGCTTCCGCGCCTTCGCGAAGGCGCACGGCGAGGACGCAATCGTCCGCCGCGCGGTGATCTGCCGAACCGAAGCTGCACGCACGCGAATCGACGGCGCCGAACATGTCGGCATCGACGCTCTCGCCGGCCTGCGCTGAACCCTCGCCCGCCCCGCCGGCCTGCTCACCCGCGCGCCAGCAGGTTGACCAGCACCCGCAGCGCGCCCTCGTGCCCGCGGCGCAGCTGGCGATAGAGCGCCAGCGAGCAGTAGACGAAGTCGCCGCGGCCGAACTGCGTGACCAGCAGCGCGCCTTGGTGCGGCTGCTTGTCGCCGGGGTCCTGCATCGCCAGCAGCGGCGTCCACGCCGCGTCCCAGGTCTTGGGGAAGTTGAGGCCGCGCTCCTGCACCCAGCCGGCGAAGTCGGCTTCGCCGAGCGCGTGCGGCCGCGTCAGCAGCGCGTGCGCCGGCTGCAGGAACGCCACCGCCGCGTTCTCGTCGGTCACGCGCTCATCGCCGACGGTCAGCGCGAACGGTGCCAGCGCCGGCCGGCCGTCCTTCTCGTTCCACTCGCCGCTCTTGTGGTACATCGCGACGACGCGGCCGCCGCCGCGGCAGTACTGCTGCAGGCGATCGCGCAGCTCGGCGAGCTCCGGGCGGTGGAAGCACGCGCGGATGTCGAGCAGCACGACGGTGTAGTCCTCGAGCCGCGCGCCCATCAGTTCGTCGCGCGACAGCGCCGCGTACGGCACGCCGAGGTCGGCGAGCGCCTGCTCGGTGCTGTCGTCGGGGCCGCGCACGAGCAGCACCTTCATGCCGTCGGGCACCTGCACGTCGACGACGCGGATCGGCAGGCGCGCGCCCGCGGCCTGGAACTGGCAGCCGAGGCTCGCGCCCGCCGTCAGTTCGTCGGCCTCGATGCGGGCCTTCACCAGCACGCGCGCTTCGGCGTGGTCGGCCGTCAGCGACAGGCGGCCGGGCACGCTGGTGGCGCCGATGCCCGGGCCCATGCGCAGCGCGATCGGATCGTTGACGAGGTACGGCGAGTGGTTGGCGATCCGCACGTGGAAGGTGCGTTCGACGACGGCGCCGCGGCGCACGATGGCGACCTCGCGGTCCCACGCGACCTCGATCGGCGGCGTCGGGTCGTAGTCGAGCGCGAGCGCCACGCGCAGCGGCACGCCGTCGAGCGCGAAGGCCACGTCGACGTCGGCGACCGCGGGCACGAGGCCGCTGGCGACGACGTCGTCCGCCGCGTCGCCGCCGTCGGCCGCGACGGCGCAGGCGACGGCGACCTGGAAGCAGCCCGGGCGCGGCGCCGGCCGCAGCGCGGGCGCGGCCGGCGGCGCCGCCGGATCGGTCCCGTTCGCCGGCGCGGCGCCACCGTTGGCGGGCTTCGCGGCCGGCGCGACGTCGTTGGACCACGACGTCGGCACGTCGACCGGCAGGCGGACCGCCGGGTCGCCGGGGGCGCGGCTGCTGCCGGTGTCGGTGCCGCCGCCGGCGCCGCCATTGCCGCCCGGCGCGTCCGTGCCCGGACCCGCCGGCGTCGCCGCGCCGCCGCCCCTGCCGTCGAACGGCGTCGGCCGCACGCGCACCTGCGCCGGTTCGCCGGCGGCGTCGCCGCAGCGCACGGCGAGGTCGCGGACCTGTTCGTGGCCGTGCACGACGACGTAGGCCTTGCCCGTGCGTCCGAACGCGATCGCCCGGTCCGCGAGCCACGCTTCGACGCGCACCCCGGCGGCGGCGAGCAGCAGGCGCTGCAGCGCGTCGCGGCGATGGCGCAGCACGGCGGCGCGCCGGCGCGCCGCCGGCGTGGCGAGGTCGCGCAGCGCCGCGGTGTACTCCTGTTCGGCGGCGACGAAGCGCTCGCGCGCGAGCGCGCGCAACTCGGCCGGCGGCAGCATCGCCGCGTTGGCCGGCAGGCCGGCGCCGCCGCGCGCTTCGCGACCCCACTGCGCGAGATCGACCGCGCGCGCGACCGTCGCCGCGTCGGCGTCGGCCGGGAACGCGAGCTTCCACGTGTCCTTGCCGACCTGCAGCGGATCGTGCGGCCCCCACGGGCCCTGCGAGACGTGCTGCGTCCACGCACGATGCGCGAGCCGCGCGTAGGTCTCGCCGCGCGCGGGGTCGAGTTCGGCGGGATCGAGCACCAGCTGCGCGTCCTCGGCGCCACAGCGCATGAACATCCACGGCACGAAGCGCCCGGCGGCGGCGCGTTCCTTCAGCACCTCGACGGCGGCCCACCACGTCGCGCGGTGATGGCCGTGGCCCTGCGTCAGGCTGTGGTTGGTGACGATGACGTCCGGGTCGACGGCGTCGATCGTCGCCCGCATCGCCGCCAGCAGGTTGTCCCGGCCCCACACGCCGAGCGTCTCGTCGAGCGTCTTGCTGAAGCCGAAGTCCGGCATGCCGAGCCACCGCACCGCGACACCGCTCATCGCCGCCGCGCGCAGCGTCTCGCGCACGCGGATCGCGGCGAGTTCGGGGCCGATCTCGCGGCCGATCGCGTTCTGGCCACCGTCGCCGTACGTCGAGTACGCGGTGACGACGCGCATGCCGTGCTTGCGGCGCAGCATCGTGCCGGTGCGCGACGACTCGTCGTCGGGGTGCGCGGCGACGTTGAGCACGACGACGTCGGTGGCGAGGTCGCGCAGGATCTGGTGGATCGCGACGAGGCCGGCCTCGGGCTCGGCCTGCTGCGCCACTGCGACCGGCGCGACCAGGAACAGCGCGAGCGCGCCGGCGAGGCGGATCGGGTTCATCGGGCGAGGCTCCGCAGGCGCTTCATCGCTTCCTCCAGCACCGGCCAGTCGACGGCGAACTGGAAGCGCATCGTGCGCACGCCGTCCGGCACGCTGTGGAACAGGTGGCCCGGCACGGCGTTGACGCGGATGCGTTCGATCATCTGCAGCACGGCCGGGTGGGGCTCGACGTCGCCGAAGACCTTGCGGTAGTCGGCGAGCACGTAGTACGCGCCCTGCGGCAGCAGGAAGTCGAAGCCGGCGTCGCGCAGGGCGGCGCAGAAGGCGTCGCGCTTCTTCTCGTAGCCGGACTGCAGGTCGGTGTAGTAGCTGTCCGGCAGCTGCTCCAGCGCGCGCTGCACGCCGCGCTGCATCGGCCGTGCCGCGCAGACCTCCATCTGGTCGAAGACGATGCCGCACTTCTCGACGATCGCCGCCGGGCCGGCGAGGAAGCCGATGCGCCAGCCGGTCACCGAGTACGTCTTGCTGAACGAGTTCATCGTCAGCGTGCGCTCGGCGAGCCCGGGCACGCTGGCCGGCGAGACGTGCTTGCGGCCGTCGAAGCACATGTACTCGTAGACCTCGTCGGTCAGCACCAGCACGTCGCTGCCGTCCAGCGCGGCGGCGAGCGCGTCGAGCTCGGCGCGCGACCAGACCTTGCCCGACGGATTGCCCGGCGTGTTGACGACGACGGCGCGCGTGCGCGGCGTCAGCGCGCGCTCGAGTGCCGCCGGATCGAACGCCAGCGTCTCGCGGTCGAGTGCCACGGCGACCGGCTTGGCCCCGAACAGCGGCGTCGTCGACCAGTGGTAGCTGTAGAACGGCTCGAACAGCACGACCTCGTCGCCCGGCTCGATCAGCGTCATGCCGGCGGCGAAGAACGCGCCGCTGCTGCCGGTGCAGACCGCGACGTTGGCGGCTTCGTAGGGCAGGCCGTTGTGGCGCTGCAGCTTGCTGGCGATGGCGGCGCGCAGCTCGGGCAGGCCGGCGTACGGCGTGTACAGCTGGCGGTCGCCGCCGCCGATCGACGCCAGCGCGCCGTCGACGAGGGGCTTGGGCGTGTCGAGGTCGCAGACGCCCTGGCCGAGGTTGATGCCGCCGGGCACGGCGTTGATGACCAGGGTCAGCGAGCGCAGCAGGTTGCCCTGGTCGAGGTGCTGGCGGCGCGCGGCGGTGCGCGCGAACGCGCGGTGGAGTTGGCTCATGGCGGCGGCGGGGCGGCGAGAGGGCGACGGGCTCGTGGCTGGCGACGGGACTGCGATGCGTTGGGAACGCCGTGGCGACGCGCCGAACGCGCCGCGACGGCGCGGCGCCGCCGACGACGAGCGGCGAGCATACGGCGGCGACCGGGGCAGCGTGCGTATCGAGGCCGCCGCGCGGATGCCCTAGGCTGCCGCCATGACCCCCATCGTCGTGCCGTGCCCGGACTGCGCCGCCCTCAACCGCCTGCCCGCCGAGCGCGTCGGCGACGGGCCGGTGTGCGCGACCTGCAAGGCGCCGCTGTTCGCGCACCCGGTCACGCTCGACGAAGCGTCGTTCGACCGCGTGCTGGCCAAGTCGTCGCTGCCGGTCGTCGTCGACTTCTGGGCCGGCTGGTGCGGCCCGTGCAAGCAGATGGAGCCGCACTTCGCCGCCGCCGCGCAGCAGCTCGCCGGCAAGGTCGTCTTCGCCAAGGTCGACACCGAAGCCACGCCGGGACTGGCGACGCGCCACGACGTGCAGTCGATCCCGATGCTCGTGCGCTTCGTCGGCGGCGTCGAGCAGAAGCGGAAGGCGGGCATGCAGCCCACGCCGGCGATCGTGAGCTGGGCGATGGGGTGATGGCCGGCGGGGCTACGCGTTCGGCTCGCCCGGTGGACGGGCCAGCGATCAGGGCGAGTAGACGACGGCACGGCCGCTCGTCGCATCGAACGGCAGAAATCCACCCTGCATCTTCTTATCGACATCGATGCTGACCTCGCCCGTCGCCCCGGGCAGGCCGTGGACCATGAAGTCGCACGGCATGTCTGCCGTCCAGCGGATGCTGCCGAAGTCGTAGACGACGATGTGGACCAGCAGCGACCGGGTGCCGTCCCAACGGTCGCGGGCCGCGATGCGAAGCGAGTGGTGCTCGACTTGCTGCGATTGCCGCATCATGAACCTGCCCGGCTCGACCACTTCGTCCCACATCGCGCACTGCACATCGCCTGGCGCAAGCGAGCGCATGGTGACCCTGTACCTGCCTTGCGGCAGATCCGCGCCAACGACGAGGGGCACGTCGTTGCGCAGCTCGCACTCTTGCGTGAACACGGGCAACCAAGTTGGCATGATCGACTCGTCGGTTCCGAGCCTCCGCCTAACGTTGACGCTTGCCCGAGTCACACTCGCCAACCCGTCGAACAAGACTTCCAGTGCGACTCGCGAGGGCACATCGATGGCAACATCGATCACCTCTCCGGGCCCTGGCGTGAGCGTTGCAGACTCGGGAACGCCCCGTCCCAGCACCTTCGAGTCCGGAACCGAAACCACCATCCCGCCCTTCACCGACTTTTTCGTGCCCACGAGTCGCGGCGCTCCTGGCGCAACGACAACGTGGGCAGGCGCGTCGACCCGCACGACCCAGGCACGATCGGTCGCCACGCGGACTTCGGCAGTGGGACCATCGAACGGCACTTCGACCACGTCGTCCGTCACGCCGATACGCCCCAAGACCTTGCCTGAGAGCCTGACGTCCGTCTTCGCTGCGATACGAAGAACGCCAAAGCAGACGACGTCGACCACGCCATCGTCGATGGTGTGCTCGCCCGTCGTCCACGGCGGATCGCCCTTGCACGCGCCGATTCGCTCGACGGCTACGCCGTCCGGCACCGTGAAGTACCCGTCCGCCGACGTCAGGTAGTCGCGGCCGTTGACCTCCACCCGGCGCTGGCCCAGGGCGCGCCGGGTGCCACGATCGCGAAGGAGGTAGACCTTTTCCCGCGGCAGCGGCACCGGCACTCCCGGTTGCGCGCGCGCTTGCAGACCGTGCGCGACGGACGCGGTCTGCCCAGGCGCCGCCACGGACGGCGCCGCAGGTTCCACTCCTGCGTCGCCGCCCCAGACGGCCAAGTAGCAGATTGCAGCAAGACACACCGCAGCGAGCAGGCGGAAGCGTCGCGCCCGCAGGCTCGCCACTGGCTTGCCGGACGATGGCGCCGTGGAGGACATGGTGGGGCAGAGGGTGGACGACGCGAGGGTGAAAGGTGGAATGTCGGCGCGAACAGCGTCGGGGCTTGCGCATCAGCAACCAGCGGCTCGATGCGCACCCCGCCGAGCTGGACCTTCGCTGGGAGTTCCCATGCAAACTCCGGCTAGTCCAGGAGCAAGCTGAACCGGACCTTGGCAGCCGTCAAGCACGTCGCGGTGGCATGTGCCCTGCCCAGGTTGGCACCGTAGCCGAACTCGACCTGCCGCGTGTAGGACACCGTAGCCGTCCTGCCTTCGACCGGCACACCTGCCTGCGCGTCGATCAACACGAATGTCTGCCAGTCTCCGGACGCCGCCACGTACGTGGTCTGGAATCCCAACACACTCACGTTGAAGCCGATCTCGCCCGGTGTTCCGGCTGATATAGCGATCGCGTCATGATCCGCCGCCGTGACATGGCTGCCACCGTAACGAACCACACTCTGTGCCGACGCACCGCTCCATGCCCGACCGACGGAGCCGACGAGCTCGGCACCGCCGTAACCCTCCACGTGCGCGAAGCCCTGCACCGTCGTCCGCTTCTTGCATTGGATCGTGTACGTCATGGCCTGACTCGAAGCGTAGCCCCCGCCACCACACAGCCATTTGCCATTCCCTTCCGCTTGCCCGCCGCATTCGCCCCATGTGGCCTGAGCGTAGTATCCATTGGAAGCAGCAGACAGCTGCCGGCCAAATCCACTGCCGTATGGCAGCCCTGGAGTCCATGGCTGCGCTTCGCCGGGAACAGACGTCGAAGCGTTGCCGGGGGGCTCGACTTCCGACTCCTGCTCGGGCTCACACTCGAAGTCCGCGGCCTCCAGACCACTGCCGATGAAGATGGTCACGCCGTTGTTCGGGAAGGTCGTTTGCGCACAAAGACCCTGGACCACCACGAACACCAGCAAGAACGCCAGCCATTTTCTCCTGTCCATGACGCAAGCTCCCAACGTTTCGATCGGAGCGCAGCGGCTTGCGATGCACCTACGCGGATGTGCCGATCGCTGCTCACGTGCTATGTGATTTTCGGCAGCTCGCCGCGGACAAAAATCTCGAAATTCTTGGGTTTCCGCGCGCAATCGCGACATCCAGCCCTGCACCGATCTACCCAGCACACGACGATCCTGCAGGGTTCACCTCCCGTTTGTCCCCGAACGCCGGGACGGCAGTGGCCGGCAACCAACCGAGCCCCGGGCCGTTGCCGTGACGCCGCAGCCACGGCACACCCCGTCGCGGACGGACCGTCCCGGCACGCGCGAACGGGGCAGCGCTCCGCCAGCGCGCGCTCATGCCGCGCACCGTGCCGGTTCGCGCCCGACGAGGACATCCGGCAACCCGCCGTTCGTTGCGAGGGCAAAGGCGAGGGCGAGGGCGAGGGCCCCGCGTTCGCCATGTCCTCATCTTCGTCGCCCGACCAAGTCCCCGCTCCGCTTGACCCGCCGCCCGCCACCGCGACCATGGCTACCCCGTGACACCGGCCCTCGAACTGCGCGACCTCCACTTCGCCTACGGCCGCGGCGCGTCGGTCCGCGGCGTGTCGCTGACGCTGCACGCCGGCGACTGCTGCGGCTTCCTCGGCCACAACGGCGCCGGCAAGACGACGGTGATGCGGCTGGCGCTGGGCCTGTTGCGCCCGAGCCGCGGCAGCGTGCGCGTGCTCGGCATCGACGCGCTGGCGCAGCCGCGCGCGGCGAAGGCGCAGTGCGGCGCCTTGATCGAGCGCCCGGGCTTCCACCTGCAGGCGACGGCGCGGCAGAACCTGCTGGCGCTCGCGCGGCTGCAGGGCATGACTCGACCGCTCGCCGGCGCCGAGGCCGACCGCGTGCTCGTGCGCACCGGCCTCGTCGACGCCGCGCACCGCGCCGTCGGTTCGTTCTCGATGGGCATGCGCCAGCGCCTGGGCATCGCGCAGGCGCTGCTCGGCCGGCCGCGCGTGCTGCTGCTCGACGAGCCGACCAACGGCCTCGACCCCGAGGGCGTCACCGACCTCAAGGCGCTGCTGCGCAGCCTCGCGCGCGACGACGGCGTCGCCGTGCTGGTCAGCAGCCACCAGCTCGCCGAACTCGACGGCCTGTGCAACCGCGTCGCCGTGCTGCGCGAGGGCGAACTCGTCGTCGAAGGCGACCTCGCGGCGCTGCGCGCGCAGTTGCGCACGCGGCACCTGATCGCCGGCGAGCCGCGCGAGCGCGTGCGCGACCGGTTGCGCGGGCTCGACCTCGCCCCCGAAGAACGCGACGACGGCACGTTCGTGGTCGACCTCGGCGCGACGGCCCCCGCCGCAGTCGTGCGCGCGCTCGCCAACGACGTCGACCAGCGCGCCTTCACGCCCGAACCGGTGGCGCTGGAGACGATCTACACGCAGGCCGCGCGCCTGCGCAGCGACGACGGCAGCGCCACCGCCGCGGCGCGCGCCGCCGCCGTGCCGCCGACCGCGGCGCTGCGGACCGGCGGGCCGGCGGAGACGCCGCTGTTCCCGCGCTGGCGCGCCTTCCGCCACGAACTCGCGGTGCTGCGCCTGCAGCGCGGCACGCTGCCGCTGCTGGCGCTGCCGGCGCTGTTCGCGGCGTGGCGCGTGTACGGCTACCGCGCCGACGTGCAGGCGGCGCTCGCGCGCGTGCAGAAGGGCGAACTGTTCAGCGCCGACACCGGCTCGGGCTGGCTCGCGCTGGCGCAGGCGCTACAGGCCGGCGCGCCGGCCCTGGCGCTGGTGCTGGCGTGGTTCGGCAGCCAGTCGATCGCCGTCGACCTCGCCGGCGACACGCTGCGCAACACGCTGCTGCGCGCGACGACGCGCTTCGACGTGTTGCTCGGCAAGGCCATGGCGATGGGCGCGCTCGCGCTCGCCGGCGGCGCGCTGCTGGTGGGCGCGGCCGCCGCGACGGCCGGCGCCCTGCTCGGCTTCGGCGACCTCGACGAACTGACGCGCACCGGCGACCGCCAGACGCTCGCCGTCGCCGCGGACGCTGCGCCCGCGGTGCTCGACGCGGCGCGCACCCTGCTGCTGCCGCTCGCGGCGGTCGCGGCGGTGGCGCTGGCGATGTCGGCGCTGGCGCGGCGGCCGGCGCGCGCGCTGGCGCTGGCCCTGTGCGCGCTCATGCTGCCCGAACTGTTCCGCGACCGGCTGCGCGACGACGCCGGCTGGCTGCTGACCAGCCACCTGCCGACCGGCCTGCGCGACGACTCCGCGCTCGGCTACGCCAGCGCGGTGGCCCGCGGCGCGGCGGACGCGCTGTGGCGCTTCGAGGCGCAGGCGACGCTGGCGCCGCTGGCGTGGCTGGCAGGCGGGCTGGCGCTGGCCGGCTGGCTGCTGCGCCGGCAGCGCGTGGCCTGAACCCGGGCTGATCGCTTGGTTGTTGTTCCGCGCGGCTGCGGCCTGCTGGCGCGGCGCCGCGCCGCCCCGGCGCGGTGGCGCGCATGCGGCGGCAACGCGCACCGACGTCCCGCGGCCTGCCGTACCTGCTGCGGGCACCGTGCGACCACCCACCACGGCGCGGCCGTCCGGCTTCCAGCCACAAACACCAGAAATCGTGACCGAATCGCGGCCGCCAGTTGCCTTGCGGAATGCGACCAGCGTGTCGGCCTGTTGCGAAGGACCCGGCGCGCCAACAACAACCAAGCGATCAGGCCCGGCATGGATTCCGGCGACAGTTCACCCCGCGACCGGCCACAAGCGCCCGCGCCCGTTGCCCCCCGCCGCGCCGGGCCCGACACTGCTCTGCCCCCACCGCGCCCGAGGTCCATGGTGCTCCGACCGCCGTCCCCGCTGCCGCTCTCCTCGCTGTTGCCCCTGCTGCTGCTCGCGTTCGCCGCATGCGCGAGCCGCCTGCCCGACAAGTCGCCAGCGCTCGCCGACATGGACGAGCCGCTCGACCTGCGCGCCGAGCCCGACGACGAAGCCGCCCGCGGCAAGCTGCCGCTCGGCGCCTTCTCCGGGCTCAAGGTCGCCGACGCCCGCGACTCGCTGGCCGCCAAGCTGGGCGACGAGGAGCCCGCGCTGAAGGTCGTCGAGGTGGTCGAGAACTCGCCCGCCGCCGCCGCCGGGGTGCAGGTCGACGACCTGCTGCTCGAAGTCGTCGTCGGCGACGCCGGCAAGCGCGCGCTGACGCGGCCGAGCGAGTGGCGCGACGTCGAGTTGCAGGCCGCCCCCGGCACGAACGTGCAGGCGACGCTCGAACGCGCCGGCCGCACCGTGCGCACCGCGTTCGTCCTGCAGCCGCGGGTCGCGCCGCCGGCCCGGCAGGCGAGCGAACGCTTCCGCGAAGAAGACCGCGTCGGCGTGGTGTTCCGCACCGCGACCGAGGTCGAAGCGCGCGCCGCCGGCCTCGCGCCCGGCGCCGGCGCCGTGGTCGTCGGGCTGTCGCGCCGCAGCCCGTGGCGCGCCGCCGGCCTGCGCTACGGCGACCTGATCACCACCGTCGACGGCAAGCCGGTGACGCACCCCGAAGTCCTGCTGCAGGCGCTGCGCGACCCCGGCAAGGACCGCGTGCGGATCGCCTTCCGGCGCGGCGCGGTCGAGAACGACGCCGACGCATCGCTGTCGGCGCGCGCGCAGGAACTGCGCGAGTTCTCGATCCCGCTGGTCTACTCGTACGAGACCGGGCGCGGCACGACCGAATGGTCGGCGCTGCTCGGTCTGCTGGCGTACCGCAGCACCAAGGCCGCATGGCGGGTGCGCCTGCTGTGGCTGATCTCGTTCGGCGGCGGCGACACCGACCAGCTGCTGGAGGCTGGCAGCTGATGCGCGCGCTCCGACCACCGCTCGACGCGGCCCGACGCCCCAACGCCGACGCACGGACCAACGCACCGTCGGCAGCGCATCGCGCAGCCGCGGCCTCGACGCCGGCGCCAGCCGACTCCGGCGCACGCGCTGCCGCGCCGGCGCCGCACCACCGCCGCGCCGCGATCGCCGCCGCCTTCGTCGGCAGCGCGCTGCTGCTCGCCCCCCTCGCCGCGCAGGCCCCCGCCGCGCCGACGGTGACGACGATCCAGTTGCCCGAGAAGACCGCCATCACCGACGTCATGGAGTGCGACGTCGACGGCGACGGCCTGCTCGACCTCGTGCTGGCGACGCGGGACGACGCCGGCGAACGCCCATCGGCGCAGGTGCACCTGCGCGCCCAGGCCGGCGCGCCGTTCGCGGCCGCGCCGTCGCGGCCGCCGCTGCCGCTCGAACGCGACGTCGTGGCCTTCACCTTCGCCGACGTGCTGCCCGGCCCCGGCCGCGAGTGCGTGCTGCTGACGCCCGAGCGCGTCGTCGCAGCGACGCTCGGCGGCGACGGCGCGCCGGAGTACACGCCGCTGGGCTCGATCCAGCTGGTGTGGCCGACGCAGGTGCGCGGCGCCGCGCTGCTGCTCGACGACGCGTGCATCGACCTCGACGGCGACGGCGCCGACGACCTGCTGCTGCCCGAGCCCGATGGCGCCGCCCTGCTGCGCCGCGGCAAGGAACCGCTGCGCTGGTCGCTGCCGGCGTGGCGCAACCCGGTGACCAACGGCCAGAACGGCGCGCTCAACCTGCGCGGCGAAGGATCGCGGCTCGAACTGGGCATGAACATCCGCGACGGCGAGGACGACGGGACGCAGGACGACGGCCCGCTCGCGGCTGCCAGCTTCCGCACGCCGACGATGCGGCGCATGGACCTCGACGGCGACGGCGCCTTCGAACTGGTCGCCGTGCGCAACGACAAGGCCTTCGTCGCGCGCGTGCGCGACGGCGCGCTGCAGGCGAGCGCGATCGCGCTGCCGCTGCCGGCGGACCGGTTGATCGCGTTCGATCCGGCGTTCGACGTGCAGCTCGCCGACTGCAACGGCGACAAGAAGGCCGACCTGCTGCTGACGACGTCGGCGCGCCGCGGCGACGAGGTCGAGGTGCGCATCGACCTGTTCCTCGCCCGGGCCGACGGCACGTTCGGTGACAAGCAGGAGAGCCGCCTGCGCGTGCAGCAGCTGGCCGGGGCGCCGCAGCTCGTCGACTGCGACGGCGACGGCGTGCTCGACCTCGCGCTGCGCACCGTCAAGCTCGACGCGCTGCGCGGGCTGACCGGCGACGCGCCGACGTCGATCGAGACGCAGCTGACGATCTTCCGCGGCGCCGGCGACCGCTTCGTGCAGCCGGCGATGCTGGCGACGGTGCTGCTCGTCGCCGCCCGCGAAGGCGCCGGCCAGCCGTACCTGCGCGTGCTCGCCGCGCCGCCCGGCGGGTCCGCCAGCGTGCTGCTGCGCGAGGACGATCAGCTGCAGCGCCGGCCGCTGGTCGCCGACGGCCGCAAGCTGCGGCTCGATCCGCCGGACTGCGCCATGCCGCTGCCCAAGGGTGCGCGGCTGGTCGCCGGCGTGGACCCGAAGGAAGTGATCGTCCGTCGAGACAACGAACTGCTGCACGTGAGGATGCCGTGATGCGAGCGCTCTTCGTCATCGAGATGGCTGCCGCCCCTGCGTCGAACGCCGTGCCACCGGCGCGCTCGTCCGCCGACGGTGCGGCCGCGCGCCGACGCTTCGCGCCGTTCTTCGCCGCCGCCTTCGCCCTCGCCGCCACGCCGGCGGCGCAGACGCCGGCGGCGCTCGAGCCGCAAACCCCGATCGCGTGCGAACTCGTCGCCGACACCGACGGCGACGGCCGGGCCGAACTGCTGCTCGTGACCCGCGCAGGAACGGTGACGCGCTACGTGCTCGCCGACGACGGCAGCTTCCGCGCCACCGGCGCGCTGCAGCTCGCCGATCCGGCGCACAGCCTGCTCGCCACCGCCGACGTCGACGGCGCGCCCGGGGTCGAGTTGCTGTGCTGCGACAGCAAGGGCACGAGCTGGCTGCCGTTCCCCGGCGCCGACGGCGCCGCGCGGCCGGCCGTCCCGCTGGCGCGGCGCGCGCGCTGCACGCTGGCACTCGGCGAGCCGCAGACGTCGACGTTCGCGCAGGACCTCGACAAGGACGGTCGCGTCGACCTGCTGGTGCCGTCGATGCAGGGCGTGACGCCGTTCCTGCAGGAGCCGCCGGCGGCGGACGGCAGCCGTTCGTTCCGGGCGCTCGACCGGCTGCCGACGCCGGTGCGCGCCAGCGCCGAGGAACCCGGCGCCGCTCGCGACGGACGGCCCATGCGCGAACGCGCCGGCAACTTGACGGTCTCGCCGATCGAGACCGAGGACCTCAACGGCGACGGCAAGCCCGACCTGCTGACGCGGCAGAGCCGCGTGCACGCCTTCCACCTGCAGGACGGCAAGGGCGGCTTCCGCGCGCCGCTGACCGTCGACATCGAGCAGTTCGAGGACAGCACGCCCAAGGCCGCGGTCGCGCCCGGCAGCACCCTCGTGCTCGGCGACCGCCAGATGCTGCAGCGCGGCGACGTCGACGGCGACGGCATCCCCGACTTCGTGGTCGCCCACCGCCGCAAGGTGTGGACGTTCCTCGCGAGCAAGGAGGGGCCGCAGTTCACCAAGGCGCGCACGCAGGCCGTCGCCGACGACGTGTCGGCGATGCTGCTGGTCGACCTCGACGACGACAAGAAGGCGGACCTGCTGGCGTTCCAGGTGCAGGTGCCGGGCGTCGGCGCGCTGCTGCTGGGCCTCGTCCAGTCGATCGACATCGACATCAAGGCCGTCGGCTACCGCAGCGAAGACGGCGCCTTCACCGGCGCGCCGGCGTGGCGCCGCACGATCACGCTGCGCATTCCGCCGATCCTGCAACTGCTCGGCAAGCAGGACGAACTGATCGCCAAGATCCAGGCCATCGCCGAGAAGCAGCGCCTGGGCGTGCGCGGCGCGTTCACCGGCGCCGGCCGCAGCGACCTCGCGCTGCTGCGTGCCGACGGCCAGGCGCTCGACCTGCATGCGATGGACGGACAGGCCCCGTCCCTGGCGTCGGCGGCGAGCCGGCGGCTGATGCGGCGCGTGCTGTTCGAGGACCCGAACCCGGTCTTCGACCTCGATCGCCTGCTCTCGCTCGTCGGCGGCTTCCTCGACGAAGTGTCGGGCGGCCTCGTTGGCGACAAGACGCCCGTCGCCAGCACGCCGCTGCGCAACGCCAAGGATTGGCGGCTCGGCAACCTGCTGGTCGGCGCGTTCGACGGCGACGGCCTCGCCGACGTCGTCGCCGTCTACGACCGCGTCGACGACGGCAGCCGCCCGGCGAAGGAACTGCCGCTGCGGGCCTACGAGCGGGTGCGGTTCGCGAAGCCGTGAGCGGGTGGCGCGGCCGCGTGCTGCAGCGCCCTCTGGCGATGCGGCACGAGGGCCCGGACCCCGCTCACCGATTGCGCAGGTACCACAGCTCGGCGGCGTGGATCGGCGCGCGACTGTGCAGCGGGTCCTGCGCCGGGTCGTAGCCGAAGTCCTGTCCGGCGAGGCCGCGCAGCGCCTGCGCGGCGGCCTGTCGCTGCGTGCGCACCTCGCTGCGCAGGTGGTGCAGCACCTCGGGCAGCGCCGCCTTGCCGCGCGCGATCAGGCCCTTGGCGCAGGCGTCGACGTCCTCGGGCTTCGACGCCGAGCCGAGGTTGGCGAACACGACGACGCGCGGCGTGATCGGGCCGGCGACCTTCTGGAACTTCCGCCGCAGGAACAGGATCGCGAAGGCGGTCGGCACCATGTCGCCGCGGCCCTTGGTCAGGTGCGAGCCGCCGCCGTGGTCGACGCCGCTGGTCCAACCGCCGCCGGACTCCTGCTCGTCGCAGAGCATCGTCGCGCCGACGGCGTACCAGTCGGTCTCGCCGACCTTCTGCACGTCGCACAGGATCGCGGCGCGCTCCAGGCCGTAGTGGAAGTAGTAGCTGCTGCGGATCCCTGGGTCGCCGATCGCCTTCTCGTTGCGCGCGAACCACTGCCAGCCGCGCGCGAGCTTCTGGTCGATCCAGTTCGGCGCATCGCCGGCGGCGGCGAGCTGCTGCTGGCAGATCGCCATCACGGCGATGCCGGCGGCGGTCATCGACGCATAGGCGGCGCCATCGCCCTGCTCGTAGTCCCAGCCGCCGTAGGTGTCCTGCTCGTCGCCGATCGCGCTCGCGAGCCTGCTCCAGACGCTGCGTTCGACCGGCACGCCGATCGCGACGGCGGCGCGCAGGCCGAGCGCGCCGTACTGCGTGTTGCTGAGGTCCCAGCGGCCGCGGTTCGCGCTGTAGCCGAAGGCCCCGTTGCGGTCGCGGCACGCGAGCAGCGCCTTGGCGTCAGCGGCCGCGAGGACCCTGCGGTCCGGAAAGTCGGGCACCGCCTCCATCACCATCAGCCGCAGCGCGAGGTCGTACGTGCCTCCGGCGTCGGCGGCGGCGAGGCGTTCGACGGCGGTCGCGAAGCGCTTGTCCTTCGGGTCGACGCCATCGTGCGTCGCCGCGAGCAGCACGAGCGCGAGTTCGCCCGCGCGACCCGGATGCGCCGTCGTCTCGGCGAGGTGCGCGAGCAGCGCCGGCCGCGCGTCGTCGAGCGCCTGGGCGACGCGCTCGGCGAGCTTGGCCGGGTCCTGCGCGGCCGGCGCCACAGCGCGCTTCTGCTTCGCTCCGCCTTGCGCGGTCACCGCGGCCAACAGGCCGAGCGCGACGACGGACGTGCGCAACGCGATGCGTGGCAGCGGCGACCCTGGCACCATGCGCCGCATGCTACCGCCGGCCCGGCGGCGCGGGCGACGCGGCGCAGGGTCGGTCGGGCGTTCGGCCCGCGGACGCGCGCGGCTGGCCGCGGCCAGCCGCCGCGCGACGCAGCAATGCCGGCGGCGCGTTCCGCGCCGCGGAACGACAGGTCCGCGACCCGGCAGCTCCGCGGCACGGCGACTCCGGCCCCGCGACCCAGAGCCTGAGAACCCATCGGCGCCTCAGGCTCGGCGTGGCCCCAAGAGCGGCCATACGGGGCATCCTGCGAGCGCGGCCACGGGCCTTGGCGGGTTCTCAGCGGAGGTCGAAGCGGTCGAGCTCCATGACCTTGGTCCACGCAGCGACGAAGTCGGCGACGAACTTCGCCTTGGCGTCGTCGCTGGCGTAGACCTCGGCGATCGCGCGCAGCTGCGCGTTGGAGCCGAACACCAGGTCGACGGCGCTCGCCGTCCACGCGACCGCGCCGGTCTGGCGCGAAACGCCTTGGTAGACGTCCGCGGCCTGCTGGTCCTTGCGCCACGCCACGCCCATGTCGAGCAGGTTGACGAAGAAGTCGTTGGTCAGCGCGCCCGGCTTGGCGGTCAGCACGCCGCGCGTGCCGTCGCCTGCGGTGACGCCGAGCGCGCGCAGGCCGCCGACGAGCACGGTCATCTCCGGCGCGCTCAGCGTCAGCAGCTGCGCGCGATCGACGAGCAGCTCCGGCAGCGGGCGATCGGCGCTCTTGCCGGCGTAGTTGCGGAAGCCGTCCGCGGCAGGCTCGAGCACGGCGAACGACGCGACGTCGGTCATCGCCTGCGTCGCGTCGGTGCGACCCGGGCGGAACGGCACCGTCACGCTGTGGCCGGCGCGCTTTGCCGCGTCTTCGATGGCCGCGCAACCGGCCATCACGATGAGGTCGGCGAGCGAGACCTTCTTGCCGCCTGTCTGCGCGGCGTCGAACTCGGCCTGGATCGCCGCGAGCTTCGCCAGCGCCGGCTGCAGCTGCGCCGGCTCGTTGGCGGCCCAGTCCTTCATCGGCGCGAGCCGGATGCGCGCGCCGTTGGCGCCGCCGCGCAGGTCGGAGCCGCGGAACGTCGCCGCCGAGGCCCACGCCGTGGCGACGAGGCGCGCGGTCGGCAGGCCCGACGCGAGGACCTTCGCCTTCAGCTGCGCGACGTCGGCGTCGTCGACCAGCGGGTGGTCGACGGCCGGCACGCCGTCCTGCCAGGACTGCGCCGGCGGCACCTCGGCGCCGAGCAGGCGGCCGTGCGGGCCCATGTCGCGGTGCGTCAGCTTGAACCAGGCGCGCGCGAACGCGGCGTCGAACGCGGCCGGGTCGTCGTGGAAGCGCTTGGCGATCGCGCGGTACGCGGGATCGGTGATCAGCGCGAGGTCCGTCGTCAGCATCATCGGCTGGTGCAGCTTGCCGTCGACGTGCGCGTCCGGGACCGTGCGGCCGGCGCCGCCCTTCGGCTGCCACTGCTGCGCGCCGGCGGGGCTGCGCGTCAGCTCCCACTCGTAGCGGAACAGGTTGTCGAAGTAGCCGGTCGACCACGCGACCGGCGTCGACGTCCACGCGCCTTCGAGGCCGCTGGTGATCGTGTCGGCGCCGTGGCCCTTGCCGAACGCGTTCTTCCAGCCGAGGCCCTGCTCTTCGAGGCTCGCGCCCTCCGGCTCGCGGCCGACGTGCTGCTTGGGATCGGCGGCACCGTGCGCCTTACCGAGCGTGTGGCCGCCGGCGATCAGCGCCACCGTCTCCTCGTCGTTCATCGCCATGCGACCGAACGTCGTGCGGATGTCGCGCGCGGCGAGCAGCGGGTCGGGCACGCCGTTGGGGCCCTCCGGGTTGACGTAGATGAGGCCCATCTGCGTCGCGGCGAGCGGGTTGGCCAGCTCGCGGCCCTCGCCGTGGCGCTGGTCGTCGAGGAACGTCCTCTCCGGGCCCCACACGACGTCCAGCTGCGGCTCGTAGACGTCGTCGCGGCCGCCGGCGAAGCCGAGCGTCTTGAAGCCCATCGTCTCCAGCGCGACGTTGCCGGTGAGGATCAGCAGGTCGGCCCACGAGATGCTGCTGCCGTACTTGCGCTTGATCGGCCACAGCAAGCGGCGCGCCTTGTCGAGGTTGCCGTTGTCCGGCCAGCTGTTGAGCGGCGCGAAGCGGATGGTGCCGTCGGCGGCGCCGCCGCGGCCGTCCGCGATGCGATAGGTGCCGGCGCTGTGCCACGCCAGCCGGATGAAGAGGCCGCCGTAGTTGCCGTAGTCGGCCGGCCACCAGTCCTGCGACGTTGTCAGCATCGCGGCGATGTCCTTCTTCAGCGCCGCGAGGTCGAGCTTCGCGAAGGCGTCGGCGTAGCGGAAGTCCTTGCCCATCGGGTTCGCGGCGGGCGAGTTCTGGTGCAGGATCTGCAGGTTGAGCTGCTCCGGCCACCAGTAGCCGTTGTCCATGACGCCGGCGGCGGTGTGCCGCGCCGCGGCCGCGGGCTTCTGGCCGATGCCGGTGATCGGGCAACCGCCCGTCATCGCCGCACCCTCGGCGCCTGGCGACGCCGTCGAGCAGGAGGCGAGCGCCGCGGCGGCGAAGGGGGACGCGAGGACAGCGCGGCGCGTCGGCTGCGCGTCGGGAGACCGACGATTGGGATCGGGCGTGGACATGGGGGTATTCTTCGGGGGTTGAGGACGACACGCCGCACACGGCATGGCGACCGCCGCACGCGATCGTCGTGTGCGACCGCGGACGCATGGCCGCTTGCGCTGCGGATCGAGGACGGGACGACCCGCGGGCGCTGCCGCGCGCCGTCGAGGCGTCGCGCGGCGGCACATCCCACTGGCGCGTCTCCTGGTGCCATGCGAGCCGTTCTACCGGAGCCAGCGGATGGCGCAGCGCTTCCCATGTGCGTAGGCGCGCGTCGCACCAAGGCCCGGGGTTAGCCTTCGCCGCGCATCCGCGCCCGTGCGCTACCCGAACGGCAACCACATGACCCAACGCCCCCGCCTCGCCGTCACCGGTTCGACTGGACTCGTCGGCAAAGCACTGTGCCGCGCCGCCGCCGCGGCCGGCTGGGACGTCGTGCGGCTGGTGCGCATAGCGAAGGGCGAGCCGGGCACCGCGACGTGGGACCCGGCGACCGGCGCGATCGACGCGCGGGCGCTCGGGCCGATCGACGCCGTGGTGCACCTCGCCGGCGAGAACGTCGCCGGCGGCCGCTGGACCAAGGCGCGCAAGGCCGCGATCGCCAACAGCCGCGGGCCGGCAACCGAGAAGCTGTGCCGCGCGCTCGCCGCGCTGCCGCAGCCGCCCAAGGTGTTGGTGTCGGCGTCGGCGACCGGCGTCTACGGCGACCGCGGCGACGAAGCGCTCGACGAAGCGAGCGCGCCCGGCCAGGGCTTCCTCGCCGACGTCGCGCGCGCGTGGGAAGCGGGCACCACGCCACTGACGCAGGCCGGCGCGCGCGTCGTGCTGCTGCGCATCGGCGTGGTGCTCGCGCGCGAGGGCGGCGCGCTGCCGCGCATGCTGCCGCCGTTCCGGCTCGGGCTCGGCGGGCCGCTCGGCAGCGGCCGGCAGTGGATGAGCTGGATCAGCCTGCCCGACCTCGTGCGCGCGATCCTGTTCGCGCTCGGCTGCGACCGGCTGCGCGGTCCGGCGCTGGCGACGGCGCCGACGCCGGTCACCAACCGCGACTTCGGCCGCGCGCTCGGCCGCGTGCTGCGCCGGCCGGCGGTGTTGCCAGCACCGGCGTTCGCGCTGCGGCTGCTGCTCGGCGAGATGGCGCAGGCGCTGCTGCTGAGCAGCCAGCGGTGCACGCCGAAGGCGCTCGCGGCGGCGGGGTTCGTGTACGAGCACGGCGAGCTGGATGGCGCGCTGCGGGCGGTGTTGGCGAAGGGGTGAAGGAGCGCGGCGGGTGGTGGGCCAACCTGCCCGCGTCGTCGCCGCCGCCAGCGCCGCTGCCGCTGCCGCCGCCGCCGCCAGGACGCGACTGGGCTGATCGCTTGATTGTGGATGGCGCAGCGAGGGGGCGCCGCTGGGCGAGAACCAGTGCGCCGTACCCGTAAGGCAACGGCGACCGCGCATTCGGCCGCGATTTTTGCGCAACCTCGCGGCGTGGCGCAGAACGGGGGCGGCGGCGGGTTCCGCCGACCTGGGATCTGCGCGCGATCACGCTGGTTCCGGCGCAGGTGCGGCCAACAACAACCAAGGGATCAGGCACCATGACGCGCGCAGACCCCAGCCGGGCACGGTTGGGAACCGGCAGGATCGCCCGCAGCCTGAGGCACCGACCCGAGTGGGCCGGACTCAGCCTTGGCGGTCTGGCAGTCCGTCCGGCGACCCGTCCGTCGGCTTCCGCTTGGCGAAGAACTCCGCCATCGTCAGGCCGCGGCCCGGGCGATCCGGCGGCTTCGGCAGACCGCCGCGCGCGGCGGGCTTGCCGTCGGGGCGCGCGCTCGCAGCGCCCGCGGCGCCGGCCACCGGCCACGCCAGCCAATCGGCGAAGCGCTGCGGCGGCCGGCCGCCGGCCTGCACGTGCCGCAGTTCGAGAGTGCCGTCGGCGCGCTGCAGCACGACCTCGCGCGTGCTGCCGTTGCACAGCAGGATGATCTCGTAGTCGTCGTCGTCGAGGTCGGCGGCGATGCGCTCGGATATCGCTTCGTCGGGCGCGGCGAAGCCGTCGAGCGCGAGGCAGGCGCCGCGGCCGCGCGCCCACTGCAACCACGCCGACGGGTCGTAGAGGCCAAAGCGCGGCTTCGGCGCCCGGAACGGCGCGACCTCGCCGCCGGCGGCCACCGCGCGCGCGACGAAGTCGTCGGGCAGCAGCACGTCGTGCTGCTCGACGTAGTGCGAAAGGCCGTCGGGCCAGACGTAGCGGCCGTCGGTCAGGTCCGCGCGGCCGAGCTCGCCGACGCCGCATTCGAAGCGACAGAACGACGCGTCGGGGTACGTCATCAGCGCCGTGCCCGCGCGCAGGTAGCGCAGCGTCGCGGCGCGCGCGTCGGCGTCCCAGCCGCCTACGAGCCGCTGCGGCATCGGCAGCTCGCTCGGCGCATCGGGGCGGAACCACCAGCCGAGCACGGTGAGTCGTTCGCTGGCCGGCGGAAGCTTGCGCGTCATGGCGTCAGGCTAGCGGGCGCTTGGCTCCGTTCCTGCGATCACGTCGCCGAGTCGCTCGGCGAACATGCGCGCCGGCAGCACTTCGATGGGTCCGTCGGCGAGCGGTCGATCGCCGAGGTAGACCGCCACCGCGCGCTGGATCGCCTTCTTCTCCAGCAGTTCGCGCAGCGCCGCGCCGGCCTCCGGGCGCCAACGCTCGCTGGCCTTGGCCTCGATGCCGACGGCATGGTGCGGTCCGCGCCACACGAAGTCGACCTCGGCGCCGCCGCCGGTGCGATACCACATCACTTCGCCGCCGGTCTGCGCGAACTGCATGTGCGCCCTCAGCTCGTGCAGGATCCAGGTCTCGAGCAGCGAGCCGCGCTCCTGCTCGTGCACCGGTGCGCGGATGCGGCCAGCGACCGCGCGCGCGACGCCTGGATCGAAGAAGTAGAAGCGGGGATGCGCGACCTCGCGCACCTTCAGGCGCGGCTGCCACGCCGGCACCATCACGCCGATCAAGGTGTCGACGAGGATCTGGAAGTAGCGCTGCACGGTCGCGCGCGCGACGGCGGCTTCGTTGGCGACGTTGGTCGCCGCGACGGACTGGCCGTTGAGGATCGCCGCGACGCGCAGGAAGCGCGCGAAGCCGGGCAGATCCTTGGTCAATGCTTCCTGCTGGATCTCCTGGTGCACGTAGTTGGCGGCATAGGCCTCGAGCGTGTCCTCCGCGGTGCCCGGGGCCGAACAGACGCCGGGCAGCAGGCCGATGCGCAACGCCTCGTTGATGCGGACGGCGAAGCCGGTCTCCGCCATGGTCAGCGGGAAGAACGCGCGGTTGATGACGCGGCCCGCGAGCAGGTTGGCGTCGAGCCGCCGCAGCTTGCGCGCACTCGACCCGCTGAGCGCGAAGCGGTAGCGCGTGCCGTGCCGCGCGATCAGCGCATGCACTTCGTCGAGCAGCGCTGGCACCTTCTGCACCTCGTCGACCACCACCCAGCCCGGCGGCAGCGCTTCGACCTCACGGCGGAACGACGCCGGCTCGCGGAGGTAGCGCACGAACGCCTCGCTCGGCACGAGGTCGACCCAGTGGGCGTCGGGCAGCACCTGGCGCAGCCACGTCGTCTTGCCGGTGGCGCGCGGCCCGAACAGGAAGAACGAAGCCTTGGGCAGTTCGAGGAGGCGCCGATACATCGTGGGCATTATGTCGTGCAAAATGCCCACGATGTAGCATAGGATGTTCGAGATGTCCTAAGCCGTTTTCTTTATTGGATTTCTGTGCGCGATGGCGGCGGGGCTTTCGCCCCCGCTCGCGCCCATTTTCAACCGGAACCCCGGTTTTTCCCCCCTCACACCAACGGCACGTCCGCGTCCGCGAACCGATCGACGCCCACCCCGAACCGCTGCAGCATCGCCAGCCACAGCCGGCACAGCGGCGTGTCCTTGGGCGAGCGGATCAGCCGCCCCTGCGGCAGGCCGAGCGCGCCGCCGCCGGCGAGCAGCACCGGCAGGTCGTGCGGCGAGTGGGCGTTGCCGTCGCTCATCGGCGAGCAGAACACCGCCATCGTGCGGTCGAGCAGGCGCGCGCCGTGGCCGTCGTCGACGCGCTGCAGGCGCTCGAGCAGCGTGGCGAACTGGGCGACGTGCCAGCGCGTGATGCGGCGGTACGGCTCCTGCTTCGCTTCCTTGCCTTCGTGGTGCGAGTACTCGTGGAAGCCGCCGCCGCAGCCGTCGACGAAGCCGAACGGCCGGCCGGAGACCTCGTTGGCCATCAGGAAGGTCGCGATGCGCGTGGTGTCGGTCGCGAACGCGAGCGCGATGAGGTCGAACATCAGCGCGACGTGCGTCGGGTAGTCGGCCGGCACGCCGTCGGGCGGCGCCTGCGCCGGATCGACGTCGGCGCGGCGGTTGGCGACGGCGGCGGCGATGCGGCGTTCGAGCGCGCGCACCGAGTCCTGGTACTCGCTGAGCTTGTCCTGGTCGCGGCGCGACAACCGGCGCCGCAGGCGATCCGCGTCGGCCTTGACGACGTCGAGCACGCTGGGCCGCGCCGGGTCGGCGGCGAGTTCGTGCGCGCGGAACAGCCGGTCGAACGCGCGCTGCGGCACGATCTCCTTGGTGCACGGCCGATCTGGAGCGCTCCACGCGATCGTGCCGCCGTACACGGTCGAGTAGCCCATGTCCTCGACCGGGTAGATCGGGTCGCAGCCGAGTTCGAGCGACGGCAGCGGCGTGCGGTCGCCGCGCGCCTGCGCCGCCAGCTGGTCCATCGACACGCCGTTCTGCAGGTCGCGGCCGCCGGTGCGGCGCACCTTCCTGCCGGTCAGCAGCGGCGCGACCTTGGCGTAGTGGCCGTCGCCGTCGAACGACTGGCGGTTGGCGAGCCCGGTCAGCACGGAGACCTGCGGCTGCAGCGCGCCGAGCGGCGTCAGCGCGAACGACGGCGTGTAGCCGCCCTGGCCGTCGGACGCGGGCTTCCACGCCGACGGCAAGGCACCGTTGGGCATGACGACGACGACCATGCGCGCGGGACGTTCGTCGCGCTCGGCGGTCGGCCGCACCGGCGCAGCGGAGCACGATTCGAGCCACGGCAGCGCCATCGTGGCGCCGAGGCCGCGCAGGAACAGGCGGCGGTCGGGACGCTGGGTCATCGGGCCTCCGGGTCGCGCAGCACGAACAACGGCGAGCCGAGCACGGCGTCGAGCAGCGCGGTGAATCGGTGCCCGCCCGCCGCCGACGCGGCGACGATGCGGCGCAGTTCGGCTTCGTCGGCGGGCAGCATCGGCCGGCCGATCGCGAAGGCCAGCAGCCGCGCGGCGAACGTGCGCACGAACTCGTCGCCGCGCGCGAGCAGCGCGTCCTTGAGCGCGATCGGGCCGTCGAGACGCCCGCCGTCGGGCAGCGCCGCAGCGGCGTCGACGCGCTGGCCGTGCAGTTCGTCGCGCCACTGGCCGAGCACGTCGTAGTTCTCGAGCGCGAAGCCGAGCGGGTCCATGTGCGCGTGGCACGACGCGCACGCGCGCGAACTGCGGTGGTGTTCGAGCTGCGCGCGCAGCGACTGGTCGCCCTTCGGCGTGTCCTCGGCCGGCAGCGAGCCGACGCCCGGCGGCGGCGGCGGCGGCGTCTGGTCGAGCAGCGCATCCAGGATCCAGCGGCCGCGCTGCACCGGGCTCGTGCGCAGCGGGTAGCTCGCCACCATCAGCATCGCGCCCATGCCGAGCACGCCGCCGCGCCGGCGATCGGGCAGCGGGACGCGCACGAACGCGTCGCCGGCGACCGGCGGCAGGCCGTAGTGCTTGGCGAGCGCCTGGTTGGCGTAGGTGAAGTCGCTGTCGAGCAGCGTCAGCACGCTGAGGTCGTCGCGCGCGACGGCGGCGAAGAACGAAGCAGCCTCTTCGTAGAAGGCAGGCCGCAGCGCGCGGTTCCAGATCTGCGGGTAGCGACGATAGTCGGCGTTGGCGACCAGCACGTCGCGGAAGCGCAGCCACTGCGCTGCGAAGTCGTCCGCGAGCGCGCGACCGCCGTCGGCGGCGAGCAGGCGGCGGGCGTGCGCCGCGAGGCCGCCGGGCGCCGACAGTTCTCCGCGGTCGGCCGCGGCGAGCAGCGCGTCGTCGGGCGTGCTGGCGGCGAGCAGGTAGCTGAGGCGGCCGGCGAGTTCGTGGTCGGTGAGGCGCGCGGGCGCGTCGGCGCGGCCGACCTCGGTGCGCAGCAGGAACGCCGGCGACGCGAACACCGACTGCAGCACCGCGGCCAGCGCCCGGTCGTCGCTGCCGGTCGCCGCGCGCACGTCGTCGCACAGCGCGACGCGGTGGGCGACCTCGTCGTCGTGCGGCGGTCGGCGGAATGCGCGACGCAGCAGCTGCCGGATCGCATCGGCGCGCGACATCGCCGTCGGGAACGCGCGTTCGCGCCGCGGCGCGTCGGCGAGCACGGCGTCGGCGATGGCTGACGCGGCGCGCACGTACGCTTCGAACAGCGACGGCGTGACGCCCGACGCGTCGCCGATCGTGTCGAAGCCGTGCACGCGCGGGTCCTCGGGCAGTTGGTCGCGCGCCGACCACGACACCCCGACGAGGTCGCGGACCGAGCGCTCGAACTGCAGGCGCGTCAGCCGGCGCGCCGACGCGACGCGCGCGCCGGGCTCGGCGGGCGCGAGCGACGCGAAGGCGGCGACGAGGGCCGCACGGGCCGCGGGGTCCGGTTGTTCGTCGGCGTCGGGCGGCGGCATCGTGCGCGAGCGCACGCGCTGCAGTGCGGCCTGAGCGCGCTCGCGGCGCTGGGCGGCGGGGTCGGGGGCGGTCGCGGTGGCGGCGGGGTCGGTGGCTGTGGGTTCGGTGGCCGCGGCGGCGTCGCGGGCGGCCGGCGTGGGCGGTGGCGTGGCGGCACTCGTGCGGGGAGCGGCGTTCGCCGGTGCGGAGCTGGCCTCAGTGCCCCGGGGGTTGGTCGCCGCCGGATCCGCGGCATTGCCGCCGGCGCTGGCGTGGCGGGAGGTACTGGCGTTGCTGGTGCTGGCGCGCCCGGCCAGCGCCCCCGCCGCCGGCTCGAACAGCGCCATGACGTCGAAGCCGCGCTCGGCGTCGGGGCCTTCGTGGCACGACGCGCAATGCGTGGCGACGAGCGCGGCGACGTCCGTGGCCGCGGGCTCGGCCTGCGCGCGCAGCGGCTGGCCCAGCGCCGCGAGGGCGAAGGCGGCGCCGCAGGCGACGGCGGCGAACAGGCGGGGGCGCAGCATCGAGGTGGCGGATGGTACGACGCGACGAACGCACGCGGCCGCGCACGGCGTAACGATGGCGTCGCGTTTGCGGGCCCGTCGCGACCGCGCGCGAGGGCGGCGCACCGAGCGCGGCGCGTGCGCCGCGGCGGATCATGTGTCCGCAACTTGCTGCCGCAGCAACCGGATCGCCCGCGCTCGCCCCGCGTTCTCGGGCAACGCAGCGAACCGAGCGAGCTCGCGTTCGAGCGCGTGGCGGGCGCGCACGCGCGCCCTTGCGGCGGCGGGCGACGACGCGCCCGTTCTTCCTGCTGCGTGTGCGGGAGTTCGCGCCGCTGCGGGCGACCACATTCGCGCTGGCGATCCGGTGTGCGGCGCCATCTCTTCCGCCCAAATCCGCCAGCCGCCCGCCGGAGGCCCGGACGGCATCTGCTACCAGTTCCGCGACCGCGCCCACGTTCGCGCACCCCGCGCTGCGCGCTGGCCACTGGGTGCGTGGTTTGGTCCGTGCGACGACCGCCGAGGCACGGCCAACGCGTCGCTACGGCTCGTTCCGCTTCGCCGTCGCGTCGTGCTGGCCGGCGGAGCGTGCCGGAGCGACGGGCGCACTGACGACGATGAGGAACGTCGCGACCGGCCCGGCGAGGACCGACAGCAAGAACCAACTCAACCCGTCGCGGCCCTTGCTCTGCGCCAAACCGGCATTGATGAGCGCCAGCGTGCCCCAGCCGACAACGAACTCACGACTTTGCATGTCCATGTCCGGTTCTTCGAGGGCGGCCTGCGCCCGGATCCTTCAGTGGACGGACACAGGCTCGCGGTCGTCGCCGGATGCTACAGGCTCTCGGGTGGCACGCTCGGCTTCGGCGAATCCTCGTCGCGCCGCGCCACGACGGCGCCGCGCGCTACTTGTGCTCGATCGTGCACTTCCCGGCCGAGTCCTTCGCCAACGCATCGGACTGCAGGTACTGCTTCGACGGCTCGGCGGCCTTGAGGTAGGCGTCGAGGTAGTGCGTCGTGCAGCGCTTGACGACGTCGGTGATGGCGGCGCCCCGCGGCCCGAGCGCGCCGCCGAAGGACATGTGGTTGGCCCCGTCGATGACGACGAGGTACTTGTCGCCCGGCGGACTGAGCAGGAACGGCTCCTTCTTCCACTCGACGCCTTGGCCGCCCGCGCCGCGGTCGCGCGTGCCGGTGATGGTCATCATGGGTCGTTGCAGCGGCTCCCAACTGGTGGCCGTCAGCCCTTGCTGGCCGGTGCCTTGCCCGGAGATCGCCAGCACGCATTGCACGCGTTCGTCGCGGAAGCTCTTGGCTTTGTCCTTGCCGAGGTCCGCCGTGACGCCGCCGAGCAGCATCGCGGTGTACGCACCGAACGAATGGCCGGCAGCCGCGACGGCCTTGGCGTCGATCCGGCCGGCGAGGCCGGGCGCGAGCTTCGGCAGTTCGCCGAGCTGGTCGAGGACCAACACGAGGTCGCCGACGCGGCCGCTGATCTTGCCGGGATCGTTGAGGCCGCCGAGCAACCCGCCGCGGCGCGCGCGGCCGGCCGGTGCCTCCGGCGCGCCGCTGTCGTCGTCGCCCATGCCACGCCTTCCGATGCCGTCGGCGTGCGAGGCATGGATGACCACGTAGCCATGGCTCGCCCAATGCTGCCCGATCGGCGCAAAGGTCAACCGGTCGCCGCCGAAGCCGTGCGAGAACAGCACGACCGGATACGGGCCGCCGGCCGTGGGGAAGTGCACCCGCAGCGGCAGCGCAGCGCCGGGCGCGCTTGCTGTCGGCGCTGGGCGCGGCAGATCGAGGTCGACGGTCTCGACCGCGAGCGGACCCGGCTTGGCCCTGTCCACGGCATTGGCATGGGCCTTGGCGACGGCACTGGGGACGGCGGCTGGGTCTTGCGGCTTCTGGCTTGGCTCTACCACGCGTTCCGATTGCCCGCGAGCGATCGATGCGATGGCAACGAGCAGGAGCGTTGCGAGCGGGACGGTGGTCGGCGCGGGCAGCGGCATGGCGATGGACAAGGACACTGGAACGCACGCGCGGCGGCAACGCCCACCGGGGGTGGGATTGCGCGGACGTGCCACCCCACGCGATGCGTCCCAGGAGCACAGGCCCGCCCAGCCAGCGAGGGTCCACCTCATCGAACGCCCAGCGGTCTCGATCCGTAGGTCGCGGCCGCCGGACTGTCCATGAAGCGGGTCTCCATCCGCAGGCGATCACGCAAGATGGACGGCGAAGCGTGGGGCCTCCGAGTCGGATGCACGATGGCTCGCTTGGCTGCGATCGTCCAGCAGCGGCGCAGAAGGTCGGCCAGGCATGCTCCGAGCACCACCGTGCCGAGCGGAACAAGGGACGACCGGCACTCGACCTCGTCCGTCATCCCCATCGCGCCGGATATCCCTTCGAATCAAGGGTCGTGGTCGAAGGTCTTTGACGCTCAGCCGCGATCGCCGCTTCGGGCGCCCGTCGGCTGCATGGTCTTGTTGGGATGCCTTGGGACGCTATCGACATGCGCCGGAAGCTGCCAGCAGGCGACGGCCGTACAGATGTTGGCCGCGAGCGAGAAGAGGCTGCGGCCCCAACGGATGCCCCCAAGCACACCGCCGTGCTCTGAAGCATCGGGCGATTCCCAGAGCCAGAAGCGCTGGTACGTATCAAAGACCTGCGTCCCGACCGTGATGCGGACCGACCAATCGGGTCGGAGGAGGTGGCGGTACACCGCCCACAACGCGATTACCGTAGCAGCAACGCGTAAGCCATATATCCACTTGGAGTGACGCACGGGTCTGGTCATACCAACGTCTCTGACGCTGAGCCGCGAGCGCCGCTGCGGCGCTCGTCGGCTCCTGCGTCGTGTTAGGTCGCCTGCCGCAGGCTCACCACGGCTCCGACGACCAGAGGCATGCTACCAAGAGCGGTGACGAAGTCGTCGATGCCAGCAGGCTCGACGGGGAAGGAGAACGAGGCAGTCTCAGCGAGCCGGCCGCTCATCCGGGAGTCAGCCCGCAGGGCGACGTCCGCCACGGCATGCCCGGCTCGGTCGACGCAACGCAGCACGATTTTGGCACCGCCCCCTGCGAAGCCCGAGTCGAACGTCCCGATCTCTAGCTCGCGCCGATCCTCACTCGACGATGGGAACCCGCGCGCAGCCTCCGCGAGTCCCGCGATGGCGTCGAGACCGCAGTAGCAGTCGGCCGTGGCGGAGAAGCGCCCGTTGCTCGCATGGACGCGGACCTCGATGAGGTCGTCATCCATCCATATGAGCTTGAGGTTGATGCCTGTGTCCAGAAGCGCTCCCGGGCGACCTAACGTCATTGACGCGCAGCCGCCGGCGCCGCTTGGGGCGCCGGTCGGCTGCTGCGTCGTGTTGGACAGCGAAGCAGGTGCTTGCGAACGCCCATCTCGGCGTGCCCACAAGAGGCAGAGCCAAGCCGCGACAACGGCGATGGCGACCGCCCAGAACCAGAACTGATCACGGAGGAACTCGCGGTAGACGATGTCGTCACGTTTGCCGTCGATGACGAGCCCCAAACGCTTGACCCAATACACGGGCCACAAGAGCATAAGGGGCACGGACGGAACCGCGATCGAGAGCACTACTCGCTGCACTACTGTAAGCTGACTAAGCTTCATGGCATGTCCATCGCGGGATCGGCTGTTCAACGTCTTTGGCATTGAGCCGGGAGCGCCGCTGCGGCGCTCGCCGGCTCCTGCGGCGAGTTGGGCAGTCAGGATAGCCGCTCAGACTTATCGGTGCAAGTGATCAACGCCGATTTGCCTCCTCGGGCCTGTAGAAGCCGCGGTCGGTCTGCCAATACCAAGTCTCGGAGTGACCCTCGCACCGGTACCTGTGCACCCAGTTGCGAGGCTCAGCACCGACATTCGCGCCACGATATGTGAGCTCGGTACCGTGAATCGAGCACGTCGCGTCTTCAGGGTGCGCCGTGTCACGCCAGTACTGTTGGTAGTGGGCGATCTGGTCCTCGACCCGACGAGGCTGCCCGTTCAGATCGCGCCACAGCGACGTGAGGATGATGCCAGACATGTCGTCGGGATGGTCGATCCCCATCGCATTGAAGTGCTGCGCCAACGGACCGCCGCTCCACAGACCCCAGTTGTTGCGGATGCTCATCCCCCAACCAAGATGGTAGCGGGCCATGTCTTCGGAGCTGGTGCGAATCTCGGCGACGTCCTCGGGACTCAACCCCTGTCGCAACTTTGCGATGGCCTCATCAAGCGTGGAGGGTGGGCCGATCGGAGCGCGGGTCTCGGCCTCAGGTGCTGCACAACATGCCAAGAAGCAAGTGCCCACCGCAAGCAACCACTGAGAGAATCGGAGAATCGCAAGCATTGGCGTGTGGGGTGACCTGCCCAACGTCTTTGCCCTTGAGCCGCGAGCGCCGCTGCGGCGCTCGCCGGCTCTAAGGGCTTGTTGGGCAGTCTACTGCTTACTGACCAGGAACGCCCTTGAAGTCAGCGGGGTGGTCCAAGGCGTAGAGGAAGATACAGGTGAAGATCTCGTTGTCGCACGCCCAGAACCTGGGACTCAGCTCCTTGAGTCGCTGCCACAACACGTCAGAAATTGCGGCTTGCCGCCCAGCCAGCGTCTGTGCTGGCCCGGCTGCGCCGAAGGCCTGATCCGCGTCGCGTAGGACCTGGGCAGCCACCTGGGCAGCCACCTTGGCACCTATCGCCTCATACACACGAGTCCGGTCGGCGAACTGCTTGTCATCGAAGCTGAAGTAGCAGGCACTGAGTCCTGAGTTGCAAACCCAGTTGTACGAGTAGCCCGCAATCCACGCGAACCACTGCGGCTCGGTCAGTGGGCGGTCGCCCTCGCTGAAGAGCTTGTAGGCAGTATTCAGGGGATCGCCGAGCCCCGCCATTTGGCAGAGTGCGGCTGCCGCACAGGCTGAAGCAGCGGTGAAGGGACCACGCGCCACCGCGTCGAAAGCCACTCGCAGATCCTGGTCCGGACAGCCCGGGCAAGCTGCACGGACTGCAGCCAACAGCTCGGCGCCGTTGATGTAGCCCTTGTCCCATCGCTCGATGAACGCCCGAGCCTCGCGCTGATGAATGGAATCCATGCTCGGTGAAGTTTGGAGACCCTCGCAGGCAGCATGAAGTGCGAACAGGGCGATCAAGGCAGTGAGCACGCGACGGGATGCCATGCGACAAGATCTGCCCAACGTCTCTGACGCTGAGCCGCGAACTGCGTGCGAGGGCTTCGGCTCTCGCGGTTGCGTTGGTCGCGGCTCGTCGGCTCCTGCGTCGAGTTGGACGGCCAGCTTACCACCCCATCACGGCAGGAAGTCGCCGACCTCCGGCATCGAACAGAGTCCAGAGGTTGGCCAGGAAGCACAGGGCCAGCATGACTCGGCCAGCCGCTGGAACGCGACGCCAGATCGCGACGGTAAGCACTGAGGCCAACGACGCGACCCCGACCGCCTGCATCACGATCGACCTGTAGTCGTTGGTTGCGAACGTGATGATGTTGATCGCGAACGCGTACAACGTCATGAGCAAGACGAGGACGTAGGCCAGCGCAGCCCATGGGGATGTCCTCCTTGCCGCCTTGCCGGTTGATGCCGTCACGAGGGGTCCGTCCAACGTCTTTGACGCTCAGCCGCGAGCGCCGCTTGGGGCGCTCGTCGGCTGCTGCGTCTGGTTGGGCCGCACTCTACACGCTCCTCGATCCGCCGCAGTAGGTGTTGCGCCTGCTGCTGCGGCCCCGGTCGGGCTGCAGCGGCTGCGCCGAGGGGCGACGGCGACGGAAGGGAATCGCTCAGGGTCACGGACCCATCTTGGCCCGATCCGCGGACAGCGTCCACGCCCTGCACGGAGTGCCTGGATGGAGATCACACGGCCGAAGGGCCAGCGCAGCAGCTCCAGGCCCAGGGCAAGCGTCTTTCGATCCGAGCCCTCAGCCACGAGCGGATGCGTACAGCTGGATCGCTCCGGTCACGTGCTCCGGCGTGATCATCGTCATGCAGCGGGCCCACTCGCCCACCGGCTGGCGGCAAAGGCTCTTGTCCTGTTCGCTGCCATCGCGCAGCGCGAAGGTGCGTGACCGCCAGCGTCCGCCGTACGCGCAGCAATCGAGCGCGCCGATCGTGTGCAGGAACTGGTGACCCGGATACATCTCCCAGCTCGGCGGTTCGCGGCCACCGGCCACCACGACGCATGGACGCAGCGCGTCGCGCATCGCGATCCGCACCGGCACTGCAGCGGCCAGGTGCATGTGCAGCGTCACCGGGCACAGCACTCCGGCGGACCAGTATACGATGCGGATCAGCTCGCGGAGGGACAGCCGACCGCGCAGGTCCACGGCATTCCGGATCCGCGGATGGAAGTGGTCGAGGCTGCCGACCTGCACGAAGGTCACGCGATCCGCGAGCCCGTCGACGACGGCCTGGTAGTAGGTCGTCGGCCACCACTTCGCCGTGAAGTCGAACTTGCCGCCGGCGACGAGCAGCCAGAACGGCTCGCCGTCGATCGCGTCGAGACATGGCGGTCGCTCCGCCATCTCGGCTGCCGACATGTGGATGTCGCCGTGCAGGCGGGTCGGAGCGAGGGGCACCTGCAGCTGACGGGACGCGTGTTCGTGGAACCCGTGAACGAAGTGCTGCCCGCAGGTGTTCGACGAATGGATCAACGGGTACTCGCAGTCGATCACCCTGGCCTCGGCATCGGACTCGTCGATCCGCGTCACATAAGGGTTGTTCTCCCACAGCTCGGGGGACGGCGTGCGCACGTCGGTCACGAACCGCCGCGGATGCAGCGCGTGGAGGTCGCGCACTAACGCGGTGAGCATCACCGTGTCGCCGGGCGACTGCAGGTTGCGCAGGATCAGCTTCTGCATGGCGGGCGCCGCGTCATTGCGGCCAGCGCTGCTCGGCCTCCTCGGTCTTCCGCGTCAGCGCCACGCCGCGCTCCGTCCGGCGGGCCGCGCTCTGCATCATCAACACGTCGCCCTCGGCATTGCAGGCCTTGCTGGTCGCGGTCCCCGCGGCGAGCTCCATCAGCACGCAGCTCGCGGCCTGATCCTTCGGATCCTGCTGCAGCGCCACGAGTGCATGCGGGCTCGGCAGCTTCGTCGTGTGCAGCAGGATCTGCGGCGACACGCCGTCGCCGTCCCGCACGCCGCCGAGCCGGATCGTCGCACCGTCGGCGCGCCCTTCTATCCAACCGACTTCCTTGCCGCCGCCGTCGACGATGACGATGCGGCGGACACGCAGCTCCTCCGTCGCTGCGGGCGGCTTGCCGCCCGCGTCCTGCATCGGACCGGGGCGGACGCAACACATCGCGATCGCGATCAGGAACACTCCTCTCGTCGTGAATCCACTCTTCATCGGACAACCCTGCCTTCCGCTCCGGGAGCGTGCCAAGAACCGATTCGGCGTCGACGCGGTGCGATCGACTGCCCTCTGCGGTTCGGAAACACCAAGCAAATCGTCGTGGTGCGTTCGACGCTGTCAATCCCTCGCGCCGCGCCGGTCACGGGTACCCGAGCGCGTTGAGCTTGCGGCACACACTGTCGACGGTCGCCTCCATCGCGAGCGCCGCGACCGGTTGGGCCATCTGCAGCGAAACGTGCAACGAGCCGCGGATGGGGCACCGTTGCGCCTTCGACAGCGCGTCGTGCTCGTCGCCGTCCAGTTCGCGTGATAGCCGATCAGCTCGGACACGAAGCTGCCCGCATTGACGCCCGTGAACGCGAAGCCAGCACCCATCGCCGCGTTGACGTCGGCGACGATCCGCCAGTTGTCGTAGTTCAGCTTGCTGAGTCGCTTCGTGCCGGCGGCCCTCGTCGAGTCCGGCGGGTTGCCGGCAACGGGTCCGCCCGCGTTCTGGTACGGGGAGGGATCCTGCGGTGAGCCACCGATGATCGGTCGATGCGGGTTGGCGGGACTGTAGCCGCCGGCATTGATCGGTCCCCAGACGTCGCGCCAGTCCGTGTCCGCCGCGATGTTTCGGTGATTGAAGGTCTCGATCTCGAACTTCCAGCCGGCGTTGTTGCCGCGCGTCGCGACGATGATCGCCGCCGGATTCAGCGCGTTGGCAACCTGCCAGAAGTCGGCGGCCATCGCGGAGTAGTCGACGCGGAACGTGCCCACTCCCAGCCGCGAGTTCGGCGGGTCGTTGTCTGGGTTGTTCGACAGGAAGGTCGGGAAGTAGGCCTTCACGTCGAAGCCGTAGTTGCGCCAGTTCTTGCCCTTCCATCCCTGCCAGAGGGCCGACGGATAGTTGGCCGGCGGCTGCGGCTTGTTCTCCGCGAACTGAACCATGCTGCCGTTGGACTCGGGCCACATGCCGATGAGTAGGATGTTGCGCACCGGCCGCGGGGACGAGGAGCTCGGCCACGACGACCCCGACGAGCTCGACCACGACGACCAGCTGGAGTGCGACGACCAGCTCGAACTGGACGAGATCGACGAGCTGCTCGAGTTGGAGGAACCGGACGAACCGCTCGATCCAGAGGAACCGCTCGAGCCCGACGAGTCGGACGACCCGCTCGACCCCGACGAAGAGCTCCCCGGTTTCGTGCCTCGATCGAACCGCGTAAGCAATCGTGCGAACCAGTCGAGCAGCCGCCCGAGATCCGTCAGGAACGAGCCGGTCTGCGGCTGCTCCGCTGGCTCCCCGCCTCCGTCCGGATCACCGTCCGGCTTCTTGCCCGGATCCCCGTCCGGATCATCGTCCGGATCGACCGGCGTCACCGAGACCGACAACACCGTGCTCAACAGGACGAGCACGAGGATGATCAGGATCTTGATCAGGATGATGATGACGATCCACCACGGGATCTCGACCTTCGGCTCGCCCGGGAACGACAGCGCCGTCGCGATGCCCGGGATCGGCGCGATCACCGGCTGGTCCGCCGCGTCGACCTGACCGGAGCTGCCCACTCGACCCAGCGCCTCGATAGTCGCGATCAGCTTCTCCTTCGTTTGCGTGCGAGCGTACTGCAGCACGGCGAAGTCGTCGAATCCGAGGTGGGCGTAGCTGCCGTAGAAGACGGCGGCGCTGGTCGGCAGCTCCTGCACCCTGGTCTCGAGCACGAGCAGCGACGGGCCCATGCTCCCCGCCACGTCCACGCCAGCGTAGAACGACGGCAGGAACGTCTCGTCGACGAGGACGTCCATCTCAACAAGGAAGTTGGCGGCGCGCTCCATCAGCAGCGGGAACGGCACCGGCTCGCGTTCCTCGGCGAAGAAGGCCCCCATGTTCTGCCAGGCGCGAGAGTGCACGAGACCCTGCGCCTCCGCAGCCACGGCTCCGCCGAGCCCGGCCTTTCCCTGCAGCGCGGCCAGGGCGTCATTGACCACGCGAAACGTCGCCACGCGATACGAACGCAGAGCGGGGTGAACCATCGGGAGTCTCCTTCGATCGTTCGGTCGAGTCCGTCAGAACTGGAAGTACACGTGAAGCGCGGGGTCGAGACGGAAAGGGCGTCCCGTCTCGCTCGCGAATGCGCACACGGCCAACGTCGCCCCCTCGCAGTCCTGCCACAACGCGTCGTCGCAGTACACGCGGCCGCCGGGAGCCATCAGCGGTGCGACGTGCCGCAGGCTGGCGAGGGTGCCCTCGAACAGGTCGACGTCCACGTGCACGAGGGCCAGCGGCCCGCGCAATGCACCGGCGGAGCCCGGGAACACGCCCCTGTGCAGGGACACGTTGTGCAGCTCCGCCAAGCGTCGCTGCACGTTCGCGAAGTCGGCGGCGAACTCGCCGACGCGGTGATGATTGTCGCGAGGCGTCGGAGCGGGGAGTCCCGCGAACGTGTCGAAGCCGAGGAACCGCCGCCACGGAAAACGCGAAGCGAGCCACGCCAGGGACCCGCCCTCGTAGACGCCGACCTCGACGACGTCCCCGGCGGGCGCGTCGCGAAGGAACGACTGCATGTTGGCCAGCTTCTGCTGCCCGGTCACGGGGTTCGGATCGCTCAGTCTGCGCGCGCCGCGCAGCAGGGTCACCGGCATGCGCTCGTCGTGGAGCCAGCTCCCGTTCGACCACGCGCCGTCGTCGCGCGCCTCCACCTGGAAGGTCGGCGCCTGGTCCTCGCCGAACACCGCCAGGTAGCGCGCGTCGCGGAACGTGTACGCCGCCCACCGATGCTCACAGGCGGCCCGCCCCTCGCCGACGAACCCGTTAGGCAACAGGTCCAGGTTGCGCACGTCGTACCCCTCGCGGACGTACCGGTAGCTGCCGGCGCAAGAGGCAGCGTCGAGCGCGATGGGCAAGCCCAGCCTTTCGGGCGTCCGTGTCCGATCGAGCATCTCGCCGACGACACCGACGATGCGGTCGACGCCGGGTTCGATCGCCGCGGAGTACGGGATCATGTGCCACGCCTCGCGCTGTTCGGCCGTGGCCGCACGAACCGTGGCGTCGGGCACGAGATGCCACGAGCGCGGGCTCGGCAGCGAGCAGTGGCGGACATCGTGCCGCAGCCAGATGCCGAGCGACGGCACGTCCGTCACCGTCGCCAGGTGCAACGGGCCGCTGTCGATGCCGATCATCGCGTCGGCGAGGAACAGCAGCGCCGCGAACACCGCCATGGGCGTGTGGGCCCACCGCAGGTGCAGGCACCGCACACCCGGGCTGTCGACGACGGCCGAGCGACGGTCCCAGTCCGCGACGACGACGCCAAAGCCGCTGGCGACCAGTCGCTGCTGCAACGCGACCGTCGTCGCCGCTGACAGGTTCTTCTTCGCCGCCGACGTGTTCCCTTGCGCGTGGACGATCGCGAGCGGACGGGGCAGCGCGGCGACGAACGCCATCGCCTCGGCCCACGCCCATGCTGGAATCGACTCCCGGATCGACAGCCGCACGCCGACGAGCTCGCTCCAGATCTCCTGCGCGGAGCCGAGCGTCGGCCGATGGCGTGCGGCATTGTGCGCCACCTTATTGGCGAGCTCGAGCGGTGCAGCCGCGTTGCCCCACTCCGCGGGATAGGACCACGGGTTGCCGAACGACCGGTCGACAACATGCGGGACCCCGAGCAGGCTCCACAGCCCAGTCTTGTTGGACTCGACCGACAACAGCACGCGATGCCCGCGCCGCCGGTAGAGCTCCAGCACGTGAGCGTAGTGCACGCAGTCCCCGAGGCCATGGTGGAATCCGAGGCGCAGGGCGGACTCGTGGCCGATCGGCGACGGCTCGGTCGCGACGTTCATCGCGCCTCACCACGCCGCGCTCGCACGAGCACGACCCGATTGCGCATCGGAACGAAGGCGCCCGGATCCCAGCTGATGACTGCTGCTTGGTGCATTGCTATTCACCCGCGCCGTGCCGGCCCAACGTCTTTGGCCATCAGCCGCGAGCGCCGCTGCGGCGCTCGTCGGTCTGCATGGCCTTGTTGGGCCGCTCCTACACCAATCGCGGTTCATGGCACACTTGAGGCACATCGGGCACCTCGCAGCAACTACTTAAGCGATGAACTCTCTCTTGCTGCTCATACGGATTTCGATCCATATCGATGAGCTCAAGAAACCCAGAGCCGCGGAAATGCCCGCGTGGGCCACGCGACCTTTCGCCAATGCTCCCATGCATCCGCAGGGCTCAGTCACAAGAATCGCGACGAGCAACCCTACAGCAGCCAGGCACACAAGCGCACAGCACACCCACACGAGCCCGTAGCCACGGCGAACGAGCAGAGCCGCCAAGATCTCAGCGGTCCCGATGCCTCGGGCAACAAACGGGCTTATGATTGCGTGAGGGTCCGGGGCTATCAACTTCGCGGCGCCGACGCTGACAAGGAGCGTCGCCAGCACCAACCTTCTCCATCCGCAGGCAGTCATTTTGGTGCTGCTACGGCCGTAGCCTGATTCGCATCTAGCTCGAGCATAACTTCGCCAAATAGATGACGCCTAAGGTATACCCGCAACGGGTATCGCGGCAACCAGATTTGCAGCCCACCCCCACTACCGACGTTACCTAAATGAAGGGTCCAACCTTCTGCTGACGCCACGAGATCCGCTCCACGCCAGCAGCGGTCGAATTGTATGTCCACCCACCTGCCAGCGGACGGCACGTCGTAACGGCTTCTTCTCGCTTCGACTACGAAGTCGGCGACTGCGACGAGCCGCGCGAGGCCTTCATGTGTTTCGATGATTGGCGCCCTGAGTCGCTGACCATCCAGTCCATAGAGCTTAAACCCGCCATCGCCCGCGGCCTCGAGGTACCGGCCCGAAGGCGCCGCCATTCGTGCCCTGCCCCCGAAGACGCTGGCAAGCCGAATTTCAATGGGCTGCGTTTGAGGGTTCAGGCAGAGACGAGGTGGCGGCTGCCCCTCTCTATTCACCTGGGCGGTGATCGAAAAGAAGTCGAAGGCGGCGCAACCGAGCCTCACGCGGGTTGAATAACCTGTTGACGACCAAGACGCAAACTCGAACCCGCCGGTTGCGTCAGGCCTGTACGCGACGTCGTCGAGATTGAGCTCCGCGATCTCAACACCGACATGTGCGAGGATCGCCGGCCAGTCGCTGAAGCACACGCGTTGGGTTTCGGCTTGCGGTACGATAACTTCGACACGCCGCGCTTCGTACCCCACGTAAAACTGCGGCTTCGCAGGTGAGGTCGACTCACCGCGAGTCCACCAGAGAGAATAGTAACCTGGGACCAAGGGTCCGAAGCTCGCTCGCTTTCGAGTGACGTTGGCTCGCATCGCACGCGGGTCACTCCTAAGGAATACCTGCCTGCTACGGCCCCGCGGTTCCGGGCCGTACAATAGAAGTCCAAGATCGGTGTCACGGCCGACATCCACTGTCAGATCTAGCATGGAGCGCTCCAAGGCGACCACCATGGTTTGGCCATACCGGATATTCGCCTTGGGCACGATGCTTAGATTAGCATGAAGATCGAAAACGACGATGTCGCCCAGGATCTCGCTCTCGCGGAGAACCAGGGTCGATCGGTCGAATACGCGGATGTCGCCCGCGGCCTGCGCGAACACTGGGGGCATCGCGCCGCAGGAGAAGAGCGCGAAGCGCTCAGCGAGCCGCACATCATGACTCGCGTCGGCCAAGGCGAAGGTTTCACAGCGGTCGGTACCGATCCCCCATAAGGGCATGCCGAACATCTCTAGCCGAACAAATGCGGTGCGATCCCCGGCGACAGAAAACTGACCAAAGCTGTCTGCCAGCACATGCGTGTCCGTGCCTGCATCCTTCCCTGCCGCGTCCCGAAACTCGATGGCAACACGAGCGCCAGCCATCTCCGAGTTCCAGTCCAGAACGCGGAACCTGCACTCCACTACCGACGAGAAGTCCAAGTCCACGTCCAAGCACTGACCTGCCGCCACCGAAACTTCCTTCACTCGCCGTGGCGTAGCGGAGCTTGTAACCGCCACCACTCGAATCGGCCGACCTGAGGGCACAGTTATGACGGCCGGCTCAGCAGCGCAGGTGGTGCCCCGCCAAAGCACCATCTGTGGCTCTACCTGCACGACCTGCACTGACACGGCCGAGTGCGGTCCTAACGGGGCCGCCACTGGGAATACGCGGATGGAGCCCTCTCCCGCGGCCCGCTCCGCGTTCACTCGAAGCGGAGACGGTGCACCATCCGGCCCTGAAGGTACGCCTAGCCCACCGCTCGTCGGACTTGACACGGTTTGCGGGGCATCAGCGGACGGCGTCGCTGTTACGTCACCCTCGCCCAGGCCGAGCCAGAGGAACAGCGCTACGACGCAAAGGGTGCATCCTAGCGCAACTCTTGTTTGAAGTTGATTCATGCGGCAGCCTCCCGCTCTCTTTGGTGCCTCCGGGTGAGTCCAGCACCTAGGACTGTGAGGTGCGGCAAGTCTTGCCCCAGTCTGGCAGCCATTGAATTGGATACCCAGCCCTTCGTTGGGGGCTGCAACCCAAATCCGAATCGGTCGTGCACCGAAGCTCTGCCTCCAGGTCCCGGGCTCCCATGCCCGCGAATCTATCGCACACCGAGGCTGTCGACACGCACCACGAACCGCCTTCGCAAGAGTGAACAGCCCCGCCCGCCCGGGCAGTCTGACGGCTGGCCCGGACTCATGGGCAGTTGACAGACTTGAGCTTCAGGCTCGGATGATCGTTGGTTGTGGCGTTCCACTCCTGCCCAGCTTTCGTTTCGATGACCTGATAGATATTCGCTCCGTCCGTGGACTTGGCTGTTCCGGCAGTGCTGCTTCCGGCGTTCTTTGTCACCGTTCCGGTCTCCTTCACGGTGCCGGCGTTGTCCTTGTATTCGTAGTCACCCTTGTTTCCGGTGCTATCGGACTGTGTCACCGTCAGCGTTCCGACCTTGGTGCCGCCGGCGTCCTGAACCTCGTAGCAGGCCTTCGAGCCGGTACCGCCCCCGCTGCAAGAAGCCACGAGGAACAGAACGAGCTAAGCAAGGCCCGTGAAGAGTTTGCCGAGTTTCGTCATTCGATTGCTACCTTGCGAGAGGCTGGGGGGATCCCAGCGACCCGTGACGTCTAGCGGGTGTTGGCTTGGGCGTCAACGGTTGGAGTTGGAGAAGTCTCGTCACCTCGCCAACCGCACCGGTCGGCCAACGATCTAGGAACCTATCCGGAGGAAGTCGCGAAGGTGCATGACCAGGGTGGGTGGCGTCCCGCGACTTCTTCCGGATAGGTTCAGTTGAACGAAGCCGCGGCGATGCGCCTATGGGCATTCGATCCGGACCGGCGGGCATGCGCAACGGGCTGGCGCAGCGGAGAGCGGCAACCTTGGCGAAGGAACTGGCCCGATGGCCGTCGTTGAGCCTTGCCTGGCGGCCGAACTGGCTGTCGGGCTGCGTTCAAGCGGGTCGACTTCGCCGCCGGATGCCGAGCAGGCAAGGCGGTGCCGTGCCCGAGATCGGGTGCGCCTCTACTTCCGGTGCGGCGATGCGGCGGTGTCATGAAGAGTCGGCGATCTCCGGCGTCTTGGCGAAGGACCAGGGTTGCCGAACGAGACGACCAGTGCGACATGCCGGGCAGCCTTCGTCGCGAGGAGTGCATGGCGTGATGCTGGTTGACGGCGCCTCCGGCATCGGGGCGGCGAGTCGCAGTCGGCATTCCGCCAACCGAGTCGCACGCGCGCGGTTGGCGAGGAAGCCGTAGTGCCGCAGACGCGTGAAGCCGCGCGGCAACACGTGCTGCAAGAACCGCCGTAGGAACTCGACGCCTGGCAGCGCCATGGTGCGCTGCCGATTGCCGTTCGCCCGGTCGCGCCAGAGGAACCTCACGGTGTCGGCATCGACATCAACGATGCGCCGGTTGCCGATTGCAGTGCGGTGCGTGTAGCGCGCCAGGTACTTGAGCACCTGTTCGGGGCCGCCGAACGGCGGCTTGCTGTAGACGACCCACGGCTTCGCCATGACGCGGTCGAGGCAGGTAGCGAATGCGGCGGGATCGCTCAGGGCCTCGAGTGAGCCCTGGAAGCGCAGTTCCCCCCGTTCGAAAGCGGCGCGCAGCGCGGCCACGAACTTGCCGCGGAACATCGCCGACATTACGCGCACCGGGAGGAAGAACCCCGGACGGCATGCGACCCAGGAACCGTCCGGGCGCAGGCCGCCGCCCGGCACGACACAGTGCACGTGCGGATGATGGCGCAGGTCCTGGCTCCAGGTGTGCAGCACTGACAGGAAGCCGATCTCGGCGCCGAGGTGCTTCTGGTCGGCGGCGATCGATCGCAGCGTGTTTGCCGACGCCGCGAACAGGATGCCGTAGACGACGCGCTTGTTCTGCAGCGCGATGCTGGCGAGCTCCTCGGGCATCGTGAACACGACGTGGAAGTACTCGACCGGCAGCAGGTCCTTGGCGCGGTCCTCGAGCCACTTCGCTTGACGCGAGCCATCGCATTTCGGGCAATGCCGATTGCGGCAACTGTTGTAGGCGATGCGCCGGTAGTCGCAGTTGTCGCACGACTCGACATGGCCGCCCAGCACGGAAGTGCGGCAAGCGAGCAGCGCGCCCATGACGCGGCGCCGGGCCGGCGTGACGACCCATTCGCGCGACAGTGCGTCGCCGAAGAAGCGGATCACGTCGGCCACTTCATGAGTGGCCCGAGCCATGCGAAGGTCAGGTCGGGATCGCCAGCAGGTCGACCGCCTTGTTGGCCGCGTCGAGCAGACGGCCTGTCACATGCACGTCGATCGCCGTGGTCGACAGGCTCGCGTGGCCGAGCAGCTTCTGGATCGTGCGGAGGTCCACGCCGAGTTCGAGCAGGTGCGTGGCGTAGCTGTGTCGCAGCGTGTGCACACTCGCTGGCTTGTCGATCCGCGCGCTCAACCGTGCCTTTGCGCAAGCATGCTGCACGCTGCTCTCGTGCAGCGGCCGATCCAGCTGATCCCCCGGGAACAGATAGTCGCGCGGGCGCTGCTCGATCCAGTACGCACGCAGCAGATCACGCAACGCCGAGGACATCGGCAGCATGCGCGGTTTGCCGCCCTTGCCGCAGCGGACGTGCACTGTCATTCTCTGGCCGTCGATGTCGCGGACCCGCAGGTGCGTCGCCTCGTTCAGCCGTACGCCCGTCGCGTAGATCAGACCCAGCACCGCGCGGTGCTTGATGTTGGTCGGCGCACCCAGCAAGCGACGCACCTCGTCGACGCTCAGCACCGTCGGCAGCTTCTTCTT
>JBKDXM010000069.1:0-14379 GCA_046306335.1 Planctomycetota bacterium | reverse complement strand
GACCGAGCGGGCGATCTGCTGCACGTCGAGGTAGGCCTTGCTCTTCACCTCGCCGGCGAGGACGACCTGTCCGGTCGTGACCAGCGTCTCGCACGCGACCTTGCTGCTCGGGTCGAAGGCGAGGAAGTGGTCGATGAGGGCATCGCTGATCTGGTCCGCCACCTTGTCCGGGTGGCCTTCGCTGACGCTTTCCGACGTGAAGAGGTAGGGCATGGGTAGGTAGTTTGGCGGCCGAGGAAGGTACGCCGAAAGCGACCATGATGCACGCGGCCCTTGCCCGACCCGCCGCAACGGCGCGCGCATCTGCCGCTGCCATGGCGCGGCGACAGTTCGTCCCACCGGCGGAATGCGGACGGCGACGACGGCGCGGCCGGAGCGCAGCGATGGACCGCGGTGGCGGTCGGGACCGCCGGCGCCGACACTGCCGCCGTGCCGCCGCCCCACGACCTGCTCGCCCGCATCGCGCGCCTGCGCGAGCTGTTCCTCGCCGAGGACCGCGGCGGCGCGCTCGCCGACTACTGGCGCGCCCCCGCCGACGTCGCCGCCTACGACGCCGTGCTCGGCGCGCGCATCGGCTGGAAGTGGGACGCCGCGCTCGCCGAGTGCCAGGACCGCGGCTGGGCCCGCAGCGACGGCGAACGCGTCGTCGACTTCGGCTGCGGTTCCGGCGTCGCCGCGCGCGCCTACGCGCAGCGCTTCGGCGCCGGCCGCGTGCGCCTCGTCGATCGCTCGCGCACGGCCGCGCAGTGGGCCGCCGACGCACTGCGCGCGGCCTGCCCGGCGGTGCCGGCGCAGGCCGCGAGCGACGCCGGCAACGAGCCGCCCGACGTGCTGCTGGTCAGCCACGTGCTCGGCGAACTCGACGCCGCCGGCGAGCAACGGCTCGAAGCGCTCGCGCGCCGCAGCCGCCGCGTGCTCTGGGTCGAGCCCGGCAGCAAGGCGATCGCGCGCCGGCTGTCGGCGGTGCGCGACCGGCTCACGGACGCATTTGCCGTCCAGGCGCCGTGCCCGCACCAAGGCCCGTGCCCGGCCCTCGCCAGCCCCGGCGACTGGTGCCACTTCTTCGCGCCGCCGCCGGCGTCGGTGTTCACCGACAGCGACTGGGCGCACTACGGCCGCGCGCTCGGCATCGACCTGCGGGCGCTGCCGTACGCCTTCGTCGCGCTGGTGCGCCGCGATGCAACGGCGGATCCGGCGCGGACCTCGCCGCCGGCGCCGCACCGCCTGCTCGGCCGCGTCGACGTCGGCAAGCACGACGCCAGCGCGCAGGCCTGCACGGCGGCGGGCTTGACCACGCTGCGCGTGCCCAAGCGCACGCAGCCGGAACTGTGGCGCGCGCTCAAGAAGCACCCGGAAGGCCGCCGGGAACTACCGACCGCCTGATCGCTTGGTTGTTGTTGGCCGCTGCGGCCGCAGGTCCACGCCGACGGGCGCCGCGGCGATACCTACAAGGTAAACCCGACGGCGACTTCGGCCGGGATTTCCGCAGATCGGCGCAATCGCCGCCGCCGTCCGGCGAATGCATGCCACCGGCGCACACTTCGGCGCCCGTGCGCGCCGCGGTTGCCTCGGCGCGGCGCCGCAACAACAACCAAGCGATCAGCCCCTCCGGTTCACTTGGCCTTGCCGCCGGCCTTGGCGCCACCGGCGCCACCACTCCCGCCGCCCCCCTCGCCGCCGCCGTCCGCGGGCTTGCGCGCCGCCCCAGCCGACGCCCCCGCCGGCACCGGCGCGCCGGCGACCGCCACTTGCACGCGGTACAGCGTCGTGCGCGCGGTGACGAACAGCTGGTCGAGCTTGGGCCCGCCGAACGCGAGGTTCGCCGGCTTCTCCGGCAGCGCGAGGGTCAGCAGGTGCTCGCCGTCGGCGCTGTAGCAACGGACGCCATCGCGCGCCGCGGTCCACAGGTTGCCCTGGCTGTCGCAGCGGATGCCGTCCGCGCCGCCGGCGAACCACATCGTCGCCGTGCCCAGCGTGCCGTCGCCGCGCACGGGGAACGCGCCGATGCGGTCGGGCTTGCCGCTGTCGGCGACGTACAGCGTCTGCTGGTCGGGGGCGAAGCAGATGCCATTGGGCATCTCGAAGTCGCGCTGCACCACGGTCGCGCGCTTCTGCGCCGGGTCGAAGCGGTAGACGAAGTTGCCCGGCTGCTGGCGCTCGCGCTGGCCGAGGCCGTAGGTCGGGTCGGTGAACCAGATGCTGCCGTCGCTGCGCACGGCGACGTCATTGGGCGAGTTCAGCGGCTTGCCGTCGACGGCGTCGACCAGCACCTCCAGGCTGCCGTCGGCCTTGTGCCGCACGACGTTGCGCGCGCCGTGCTGGCAGCTGACGACGAGGCCCTGCAGGTCGAGCGTGTTGCCGTTGGCGCCTTCGCTCGCCTTCCACGGCTTGCAGCCGGCGCTGTCGATCGCGAACACCAGCCACTGGTTGTTCGGGATGTCGGAGAAGACGAGCTCCTGCTTGTCGGCGCGCCACACCGGGCCTTCGACGAAGCGGAAGCCGCCGGCCACGCGCTCGACGGCGACGTCGGCGGGCAGCAGCGCCTTGCCGGCGTCGGCGTGGAAGGTCGCCTGCGCGGGCAGGGCCGCCGCCAGGGACACGAGGACGAACGACGCCACGGAGTTGCGTTCCATCATGGTCAAACCCTCCAAACGATGCCGCGCCGGTACAGCGCGGCGAGGACGACGTACCAGCCGCTGATCCACACCAGCCCGAACGCCAGCGACGCCAGCTTGGGGTCGCCGATCGGGCCGAGCAGGCAGTTGGTGAAGAACCACTTCTGCAGCGACACCGTGCCGGCGTCGGTCGTCACCGTGACGAGCCGCGAGACGGTGCGCGCGACGATCGCGCTGCCGACGAACACCAGCAGCGCGTTCTGGCCGTAGACGCGCAGCGGGTGCGCCAAGCGCGCGAAGCCGCGGTGCTCGAACAGCCACACGCACAGCCCGAGCCCGCTGGCGGCGATGCCGGCGGTCCACACCGCGTAGCTCGGCGTCCACAGCGGCTTGTTGACCGGCAGGAACCACGACCACACCGCGCCGGCGAGCAGCCACCACGCGCCCAGGCGCAGCAGGTCGCCGGCCTTGTCGCGCGCCGCGCCGCCGGCGGCGAGCACGCGGCCGCAGTGCACGCCGAACAGCGCGGTCGCGACCGCCGACAGCGTGCTCAACAGGCCCTCGGGGTCGTACTTGCCCTTCACCCAGATGTGGTCGCCGAACACCGCGCGATCGAGCCAACCCTGCAGCGTCGTCATCGGCCCGGCGAGGTCCTGCGGCCCGACGCCGGGCACCGGTGCCAGCGTCAGCAGCGCCCAGTGGCCGAACAGGCAGCCGAGCAGCACGCGCGTCTGCGTGCGCGCCGAGGTGCACAGGAACAGCAGCGCCGCGAGCGCGTAGCAGACGCCGATGCGCTGCAGCACGCCGGGGAAGCGCACGTTCCAGACGCGGTCGAACAGGTCCTTGCCGGCCTCGAACGTGACCAGCGGGAAGCTGGCGACGAACAGGCCGAGCAGCACGAGCCACAGCGCGCGCTTGCCGATCGCCAGGGCCAGCGGACCGCGCGGCGCGCCGCTGGCGCGCTTCTTCTGCAGGGCGGGCACGATCGCGACGCCGGCGCAGAACAGAAACGTCGGAAAGACGAGGTCGGTCGGCGTGCAGCCATGCCACTCGGCGTGGCGCAGCACGTCGTACTGATACTTCGCCCCCCACTCGCCGGGGTTGTTGACCAGGATCATCAGCCCGATCGACAGGCCGCGCAGCGCATCGAGGCCGAGCCAGCGCGACGGCGACGCCGCGCCGCCGGTCCCGGGCAGCGGCGCCGCGAGCGTCGCCGACACCGGCTCGCCGGCCGCCGTCACGGCGCCGCCAGCGCGTCGCGCACGCTGCCGTCGTGGGTCAGCAGGAGCGTACGCGCGACCGCCGGGGCGACGCGCTTGCGACCGACGACGATCGCGGCCTTCACCTCGCCGTCGCATTGGCCGAGCAGTTGCTGCGCCAAGGTTTCGTTGCACGCCACCGCTTCGGCGACGATGCGCACGGCGCGCGCCTTCAGCTTCGCGTTGGTCGTCTGCACGTCGACCATCAGGTTGCCGTAGACCTTGTTGAGCCGGACGAACGCGCCGGTGCTCAGCATGTTGAGCACCAGCTTGGTCGCGGTGCCGGCCTTGAGCCGCGTGCTGCCGGTCAGCACCTCGGGGCCGGTGACCGCTTCGATCGGCAGCTCGGCGGCGGCGGCGACCGGGCTGCCGGCGTTGCAGCAGACGGCGACGGTCAGCGCGCCGACCGACTTGGCGTACGCGAGCGCGCCGAGCACGTACGGCGTGCGGCCGCTGGCGGCGATGCCGACGACGACGTCCTTGCTGCCGACGTGGCGCGCCCGCAGGTCGGCGGGGCCGAGCGTGGTGCTGTCCTCGGCGCCTTCGACCGCCTGCAGGAACGCGCCCGCCCCGCCGGCGATCAGGCCCTGCACCTGCTCGGTCGTCGCCGAGAACGTCGGCGGGCACTCGACCGCATCCAGCACGCCGAGCCGCCCCGACGTGCCGGCGCCGACGTAGAACAGCCGGCCGCCCTTGTGCATGCGCGCGGCGATCGCGTCGACCGCGGCGGCGATGCGCGGCAGTTCGCGCTGCACCGCGTCGGCGACCGTGCGGTCCTCGTCGTTCATCGCAGTGACGAGGTCGAGCGTCGACAGCGCGTCGAGTTCGGTCGTGCGCGGGTTGCGGGCCTCGGTGGCGAGCGCCGTCAGGTCGATCTTGCTCATGCAGACGGGCAAGGATGGCGCAACGACGGGCGGCGCGCGAGCGGCAAGCCGCCCCGGAACTGAGGCCCCGGCGTCTACGTCCGGCGGCGTAGCATGCGCACAGCCGCCTTGGCCTACCGTTCCCCTCCACCGGTCGAGCGGCGACCCACCATGCCCGATCCCGCCAAGCTGCCGCGCGACGCTTCCTTGCCGCACGCGGTGGCCAGCGTGGCGCACGGTCCGGCGGCGACAGCGCCCGGCGGCGCGGCCCCACGCGGACCCGACGGCTTCGATCCCGCCGCCGAATCCGCGCGCGCTGCGTGGCATGCGTTCCCGGCTGCGCACATCGCCGCCGGCCTCGCGGTCGTGCCGACGCAGGGGCTCGACGACCCGGAGGCGGCCGCGCGCCGCGCGCGCTGGGGCCACAACCGGCTGCCGCGACCGCAGCGCCCGTCGCTGCTCGCCCTGCTGCTCCGGCAGCTGCACAGCCCGCTGCTGTACGTGCTTGGCGCAGCGGCGCTGCTGGCCCTGCTGCTCGGCGACCGCGCCGACGCGTTCTTCATCCTGCTGGTCGTCGCGCTCGACGCCGCGATCGGCGTCTGGCAGGAAGCGCGCGCCGAGCGCAGCGCCGCCGACCTGCAGCGGCTGATGCCGCCGCGGGCGCGCATCCGGCGCGGCGGCGCCGTCGTCGTGCGCGACGCCGAGGACCTCGGGCCCGGCGACGTCGTGCTGGTCGAGGCCGGCAACCGCGTGCCTGCGGACCTGCGGCTGCACGCCGTCAGCGACCTCGCGATCGACGAAGCGCCGCTCACCGGCGAGTCGACGGCGGCGACCAAGGACGACGCGGTGCTGCCCGCGGCGACGCCCGTCGCCGACCGCCGCTGCATGGCGTTCGCCGGCACCACCGTGCAGCGCGGCCGCGGCGAAGGCGTCGTCGTCGCCACCGGCGCGCGCACCGAGGTCGGCGGCATCGCCAGCGCCGTCGCCGCGACCAAGGCCCAGACGCCGCCGCTGGTGCTGCGCATGCAGCGCTTCGCCCGCCACGTCAGCGTCGCGGTCGTCGCCGCCAGCCTCGTCGTCGCCGCCGTGTCGCTGCTGCGCGGCCAGTCGGCGCACGACGTGTTCTTCCTCGCGGTCGCGCTGGCGGTCTCGGCGATCCCCGAGGGCCTGCCGGTCGCCGTCACCGTCGCGCTGTCGATCGCGACGCAGCGCATGAGCCGGCGCGGCGTCATCGTCCGCCGCCTGCCGGCGGTCGAAGGCCTCGGCAGCTGCAGCCTGATCGCCAGCGACAAGACCGGCACGCTGACCGTCAACCGCCAGACCGTGCGCCGCGTCGCGTTGCCCGGCGGCGAGCACGTGCACGTCGGCGGCGAGGGCTACGCCGGCCTCGGCGCGGTGACGTCCGACACCGGCGAACCGCTGTCCGCGGCGGTCGCGGCGCGCGTGCACGGCCTCGCCGCGGCGGCCGTGCCCTGCAGCGAAGCGACGCTGACGCCCGGCGCGGGCGAGTGGACGCACGAAGGCGACCCGGTCGACGTCGCGCTGCTGGCGTTCGCGCACAAGGCCGGCGTCGCGCCGGCGGTGGCGCGCGGCGGCGGCGCGGTGCTGGCGCGCGTGCCGTTCGAGTCCGAACGCGCGTTCGCGGCGGCTTGCGTGCAGCAGGGCGACGGCGGCCGCGTCGTGTGCGTGAAGGGCGCGCTCGAGCGGCTGCTGCCGCGCTGCGCGTCGATGCGCACGGCCGACGGCGTCGTGCCCGTCGACCGCGCGCTGCTGGAGCAGCAGGCGCACGAACTCGCCAGCAGCGGCCATCGCTTCCTGCTCGTCGCGACGGCGGCCGTCGCGGCCGGCGCGCCGACGCCGTTCGCCGGCGGCGACGACGCGCTGCCGCCGCTGACGGTCGAAGGCCTCGTCGGCTTCCTCGACCCGCCGCGGCCGCGCGCCAAGGACGCGATCGCGCGCTGCCACGCCGCCGGCGTCGCCGTGGTGATGGTGACCGGCGACCACCCGCGCACGTCGTTCGCGATCGCGCGCGAACTCGGCCTCGCCGACGACGAACGCCAGATCGTCACCGGCAGCCAGCTCGCCGCCGCCGCCGACGACGCCGCGGTCGACGCGCTGTGCGCCCGCGGCCGCGTGTTCGCGCGCATCGCGCCGCTGCAGAAGCTGCAGCTCGTGCGCAGCTTCCAGCGCCTGGGCCACGACGTCGCGGTGACCGGCGACGGCGTCAACGACGCGCCGGCCCTGCGCGCCGCCGACATCGGCGTGGCGATGGGCTCGGGCGCCGACGTCGCCAAGGACACCGCCCCGCTGCTGCTGACCGACGACGACCTCGCGTCACTGGCGGCCGGCATCGAACAGGGCCGCTACGCCTACGACACCATCCGCAAGGTCGGCTGGTTGCTGCTGGCGACCGGCCTCGCCGAGATGCTGACGCTGCTGGCGGCGGTGGCGCTCGGCCTGCCGGCGCCGCTGACGGCGCTGCAGCTGCTGTGGCTCAACCTCGTCACCAACGGCATCCAGGACGTCGCGCTGGCGTTCGAAGGCGGCGAGCCGGCGGCGATGCGGCGGCCGCCGCGGCGCAAGGACGAAGGCTTCTTCGACCGCACCATGCTGCGGCAGGTGGCGCTCGCCGGCGGCGCGATGGCTGCGCTCGGCGTCGGCTACTGGTGGTGGCTGCTGGACGCCGGCCACGAGGTCGGCGCGGCGCGCAACCAGCTGCTGATGCTCTTCGTGCTGCTGGAGAACGCGCACGTGCTCAACTGCCGCTCCGAACGCAGCTCGGCGTTCGCCGTGCCGTGGTCGCGCAACGTGCCGCTCGCCTTCGCCGTGCCGCTGGCGTTCGGGGTGCACCTGCTCGCCATGCACACGCCGTGGCTGCAAGGCCTGCTCGGCATGGTGCCGCTGTCGGTGGCCCACTGGCTCGAACCACTCGCGCTGGCCGGTGTGCTGCTGGTCGTCGTCGAAGCCGGCAAGGCGCTGCGGCGGCGCGGCGAGCGACGGGCCGCGGGCGCGATGGCGGGCTGAGCGCGCGGCGCGGCGGGCGAACGCGGCCCGCTGACGACGCCTTGACGCCCCCCTACGCCAGCTTTGGCCACCACCGCGGCAGCGGGTATAGCTGCCTGCGCCGATGGGCCTCTCCTCGCTCGACCTCGTCCTGCTCTGCGTCTACATGCTCGGCACGGTCGCGTTCGGCCTGTGGATGGGCCGCGGCCAGAAGAGCGCCAGCGACTACCTGCTCGGCGGCCGCGACCTGCCGTGGTGGACGCTGCTGCTGTCGATCGTCGCCACCGAGACCAGCACCGCGACGTTCCTGAGCGTGCCCGGCATCGCCTACGCCGCCAAGTTCGGCACCGGCGACCTGCGCTTCCTGCAGCTGCCACTCGGCTACATCGTCGGCCGCACCATCGCCGCCTACACGCTGGTGCCGATGTACTTTCGCGGCGAACTGTTCACCGCCTACGACGTGCTGCGCCACAAGAGCGGCCCGGCGGTGCGCACACTGGCGAGCGGGCTGTTCTTGGTTACGCGCACGCTCGCCGACGGCCTGCGGCTGTACCTGACCGCGGTCGTGCTGCAGACCATGTTCGGCTGGTCGCTGCCGGTCGCCGTGCTGCTGACGAGCCTCGGCACGCTGGCGTACACCGTCGTCGGCGGCATCAAGGCCGTCGTCTGGACCGACGTCGCGCAGTTCTTCGTCTACATGGCCGGCGCGGGCGCTGCGCTGTTCGTGATCGGCGGCAAGGTCGACGGCGGCCTTTCGCAGATCGCCAGCGACGCCGCCGCCAGCGGCCGGCTGCGGGCGTTCGACTTCGGCCTCGACTTCAGCACGCCGTACACGTTCTGGGCCGGCCTGCTCGGGGGCGCGGTGCTGACCATCGGCAGCCACGGCGTCGACCAGATGATCGTGCAGCGCTACCTCAGCGCCCGCAGCCTCGGCGACGCGCAGAAGGCGCTGCTGTGGAGCGGGCCGCTGGTGTTCGCGCAGTTCGCGCTGTTCCTCGCCATCGGCCACGGCCTCGCGGCGTTCTACGCCGCCAACCCGCCAGCACAGCCGTTCGGCAAGGGCGACGCCGTGTTCGCCGACTTCCTCGTCCACCACCTGCCGATCGGCCTCGTCGGCCTCGTGCTCGGCGCCGTGTTCTCGGCGGCGATGTCGACGCTGTCGAGCTCGCTGTCGGCGTCGGCGGGTGCGCTGGTCAACGACTTCCTGCTGCCGGCGACCGGGCACAGCCCCGACTCGCCGTTCGCCCTGCGCGCCGCCAAGCTCGCCACCGTGCTGTTCGCCGGCCTGCAGATCGCCGTCGGCATCAGCGGGCTGGGCGGCGGGCAGGCGGTCGTCAGCCAGGTGCTGGCGATCGCGACGGTGACGACCGGCGTGATCCTCGGCCTGTTCGTGCTGGCCGCGCGCGGTGTCGCGCCGGTCGCGTCGCTGGCCGGGCTGTGCGGCGGCGTGGCGGCGATCGGCGTCGTGGTGTTCGGCCTGGAGGCGTGGGGCGTCAAGCTGGCGTGGCCGTGGCACGGGTTGGTGAGTTGTGGCGCGACGGTGGCGGTGGGCTCGGTCGTTGGACTGGCGAGCGGCCGACGCGGTTGATGCGACGGTGGCGTCAGCCGCGAGGTCGCGTGCATGGCTCTCCCGGCTCACGAACGGCCGCGGCGCGAACAGCAGTCGGTCGCAGCCGTCGAAGCCGCGGACGTCGCAGGCGTCCGCTCCACCCTTTCGTTCTGCGGGCCCATGCCGCTGGCAGCCGCGACGTGCGCAATCGCCGGAGTGCACGTTCTCGAAGTCTGCGTCACGGCTGGTCACGCCACCCGGCGCGCACCGCAGTTGCCGTTCGCTGTGCTGCCGCACCTCCGTTTGCCCTGCCCTGCTCTCCGCTGCGCTTCTCCGCTCTTCTCGCTCTGTGTTCTCTGTGCTCTCTGTGGTTGTTCCGCTTCTGCGGCAGCAGCAGCAGCAGCAGCAGCAGCAGAAAGGAACCACAGAGAGCACAGAGTACACGGAGCCCAAACACCACGAGCGCCGCAGCCAGCAACACCAAGCAGTCGCGAGGTAGCTGGTCGCCGTCCGCGAGCCGGAGCGCACCGGTGCGTCCGGACGCTTGCTGCCGAGGGGCCGCGAAGCCACCGATCCGCCTGCGGCCAAAGGTATCGCCCCAGCCGCGCCCCTGCGCACCGGCTGGCGTGGCCTGCCGTCATGCAGACTCCACGGCGTCAGCGGGCATTCGCGCGCGCGACCCGCTCAGCGGGTCGGCACGACCACGCGCACCGACTGCGGCTCGGTCGCGGCGACGACGTCGACGATCGCCGACCGATGACCCTGCACGCCGACGTAGAGACGCAACCGCCCTGCCGGCAGACCCCGCAGCGCCACCGACCCGCCCTCGACGCGCTGCGAACGATCGAGGAACGCCACCGCGCCGGCGAGCGGCGCGCCGGCCGCATCGACGACCTCCAGATCGAGCTGCGCCGCGGGCAGTTCGATCGTGAACGGGCCGTCGCCCGCAAGCCGCACGCGATGTTCGACATGGTCCTCGTCGCGGCGCGCGAACAGCACGTCGCCGGCTTGCAGGTCGGGACCGCGCCAGCCACCCTCGGGGTCGAGAGGCCAGGCTTCCGGCTCGCCCGCCGGATGCCATCCCGGCCTCGCCCACCGGACGCTCGCGTCGGGCAGCGGCGTCCCGACCGCATCCACGACGCGCAGTTGCGGCGCCGCGCCGAGGGCCACGTCGCCAAGGTCGAGCGCCACCTCCGCCTGCGCGGCAGGCACGTTCACCCACAGCAGGCGCGGTCGCAACTCCGGCGTCGCCGGCGCCACTTCGAGCAGCGACCAACCCGCTCGGCGTCGCAGGTCGAAGCGACCATCGTCGCACCGGTGCTGCACCAGGGCGGATTCGTCCCGCGCGTTGGATCGACGCAGGACCGCGAACGCGGAGCGCACCCAGCGGACGGTGGCAGCCACGGGACGACCCCGCCCATCGACGGCACGGCCGATCACTCGGGCATCCGGCGTCCATGCGACCACCAGCGGATCGCTCACGGCGCTCGCATCGTCGAACGCGAACTGGCGCGGGTTCCAGATCCCGTCGGACTCGTCGTGCACCTCCAGCACGAACGGGCCGGCGCGCGGCACGGTGATCGTGTCCCCGCTGTCGTCGTCCCCGGCGCCGCGACCAGGAGGATCGACCGCGAACGAGATCCTCGGCGACGGCGGGTTCTCGACCCGCACCCTGAGCGTGCGCGTCGGCGGCGCGACGTCGTCGACCTCCGACGTCGAGGGCACGTCGATCGTGCCGTGGGTCGCGTCCGGATCGGCGAGATCCGGCAACTGCAACGTCACCGGGTAGCGACTCGCGGAGGGGAAGTGCACTTCGCGCCCGGTCGGCGTCGCGACCTGATGCGGCGCCTCGTCGGGCTCGGCGCCCAGCACGGTGAAGGAACCATCGGCTGCCGTGCGCGCCCAAGGCCCCCGATGCCGGCCGCCGACGCGCACATGCGCACCCGCGACCGGGGCGCCACGATGATCGACGACGCGGCCGGACTTCGCCGGCCCGAACGCGCATTGCACCGGCATCGGCGCGCTACCCGGCAGCCACTCGATCGGCTCGTAGAAGAAGTGCAGCCCGGGATGCTGCACGTAGAGGTCGGCGATGCCCTGCTGCGGATCGATGCCGCGCAGCACCGCGACGCCATCGGCGTCGGCGACGGCGTTGACCAGGTCCGGCGTGTGGCCGCAACCACCGCAGAGCCCGATGCGCGCGCCACTCGCCGGTCGCCCGAGCCAGTCGGTGATGCGCACCGGCACGTCGTAGGCGGCGCCAAGGCGCCAGGTGTCGTTCGCGTGGCCGGTGCGCGCCACGGTGCCGTACCGCGGATGCCGCACCACCTGGAGGTTCCAATCGCGATCGCCGTTCGGTCGCGCGATGCGGACGAACCCGTCGGCATCGCTACTGCCGCGGTGCGTGAACCAGAATTCGCCGGCAATCGGGTGCATGCTCTCTCCCACCAGGAAGACCTCGGCGCCCGCAATCGCTTCGCCCGTGAAGTCGTCGACGAGCCGGGTGAGGAACGGGCCACGATCCCCCGCGACTGCGCCCGGAAACAGCTGGTCCGTGATCTGCACTCCCTCGCGCGTCGCGCAGGCGGGAATACCGAGCACGATGAGCAGAAGGGGCAGAAAGCACTGTTGGTGCGACGGGTTCATGCGGGAGCGCGTGTAGGAGATGCGAGCACGGTTGCCACACCGGCCAAGGACCACCGGCGAAGCACTTGCGCCAGCATAGCCACTGGCGCGCGAACGGCGGTGGCTCGGGTACATGCTCGCGCGTCTGGCGTCAGCTCCCACCGGCGGCCGGCGCGAACCGCGACATGGACTCCGTCCGCAGTGTGCGGAACTCCATGGCACGCGTCGCCATGGCGACCACAGGCGCTCGGTCCGTTGCTCGATCGCCGCGACGGGCGAACGGTGCGGCCGCCGAGGCGCGACCACGACGGCTCGCGGTCACTCCGGCAGCGTCCGCGCGAGACGCAGGCCCATACCGGCGTCGTCCCGGCTGCCCGGCTCGTACCGGTTGCGGTACGCGGCGCGGCAACTGCTGGCGCTGTCGTTCCAGCTCCCGCCGCGCAGCACCCGCGCGCCGGCTGCGCGCGACGGCGCGTCCGTGCCGGTTCCTGGATACGCCTCGTAACCGTCCTGGCAGTGCTCCCACACGTTGCCGTGCATCTCGTGCAGGCCCCAGGCATTCGCCGGCAGCGAACCGACCGCTACCGTGGCCGCACGATTCTGCCCCTTGCTCGCACCGCCGTACGGCGCGTTGCCGTCGAAGTTGGCCTGCGCGGGCGTGATCGTCGCGCCGAATGCAAACGGCCTGGTCGTCCCCGCCCGGCAGGCGTACTCCCACTCCGCCTCACTCGGCAGGCGCAGCCCGCCAACCGCCTTCTGCACGAACTGCTGGCAGTCGTTCCAACTCACGTGCTCCACCGGCAGGTCGTCGCCCGGGAACTGGTCTGGGTTGTTGCCCATCACCTTGCGCCACTGCGCCTGCGTCACCTCGGTCACCCCGAGGTAGAACGGCTGGCGGATCACGCGGCGGTGTGCGACCTCGTCGTCACCGCGCTCGGCTTCGCCGGCCGGCGAGTCGATCGTGAACGCCCCCGCCGGGAGCAAGACCAGCGAGCCAGCGCCACCACGCGATCGTCTCGGCGAGTCCATTCGCACCCTCGCAGCCACTCGGCGCGCTTGCGCCGGACTCCACGCCAACCGCTGACTGGCGAAGTGGAGTCCACCCGGCATACGCGGGTCTCGATTGGCGGCGCGCGCGTTGCTGTCATTGCTGCTTCCACGCTGTCGCTCGGCGCCGCGCACCTTGCTCCGTACGCGGCCAGCCGCACCCGCTATCCTCCCCCACCATGCGCCTGCTCCGCCTCGCCGTCGTCGCCCTGCTGGCCATCGCGCTCGCCGCGCAGCAGGATCCCGTGCGTCCGCCGGTCGCGCCGACGCCGAAGCCGGCGAGTCCCAAGGCTGCGAATCCAAAGTCCGCGACGGCGACCTTCGACGCCACCGTCGCGCAGCACTTCGACGCGTGGGACGCCGACGACGACCTGACGCTGAGCCCCGACGAGGTCGACCGCGCCTGCCTCGACCCCAAGGTGACCGGCGCAGCGGCGGCGGCGATCGCGGCGATCAAGCGCGTGGTGCGCAGCAACAGCTACGAACTGCCGCCGCTGACGCTCGACGGGCTGACCAAGGCGCAGCGCACGCGCGCAGCGGTGCCGAAGGCCGACGCGCCGACGCCCGCGCCCGCCGGCGACGCCGACCGCGCCGACTCGGGTGAGACGCGGCCGGCGGCGGGCGCGCCGAAGCGCGCGCCGAACTTCGCGGCGAGCTTCCGCTCGGGCCTGTCGCGCATCCAGTCGACGCCGCGCGTGATGTTCGCCGACGACACGCCGGACCTCGACGCCTGCCGCCAGGGCCCGATCGGCGACTGCTGGCTGCTGGCGAGTGTCGGCGCGTTCGTGCACCGCGATCCGAAGGCGCTGCAGGGGCTGGTCACGGCGACGAAGGACGGCTTCCGCGTGCGCTTCGCCGACGGCCAGTCGGTCGACGTCGCGCCGCTGACCGACGCCGAGCTGGCGCTTTCGGGCACGACCGGCGACGAAGGGCTGTGGTTGCCGGTCGTCGAGAAGGCGATGGGCCAGCTGCGGCAGCTGCAGAACCCGCAGAAGCACACCGCCGACACCGCCAGCGACGCACTGGCCGGCGGCTCGACGGCGACCGTGCTGCGCAGGCTGACCGGCAAGACGACCGAACGGCTCGCCTTCCACAAGAAGGTGCCGGCGACGAAGACGCCGCCGCCGAAGCCGCCCGCAGCCGAGCCCGCCGACACGGTCGAGGCCTTGGCGACGAAGGCGCACGACGCGCTCGCCGCCGCGTTCGCCGACAAGCGGCTCGTCACCTGCAGCACGAACACCGCCGCGCACCCGCCCGGCATCGCCGGCAAGCACGCCTACGCCGTGCTCGGCTACGACGCGGCAGCGCAGGTGGTCACGGTGTGGAACCCGCACGGCCGCAGCCGCAAGGTCGACGGCGCACCCGGACTCGCCAACGGCTACGCGACGACGAAGGGCGTGTTCGCGCTGCCGCTGCGC
>JBKDXM010000068.1:0-48509 GCA_046306335.1 Planctomycetota bacterium | reverse complement strand
TTGTGACAGTTGCGCCATGCAGACCGTCGTCGTCCTCAACCAGGACCAGATGGGCCACGGCGACCGCGCGCTGGGCCAGAAGATCCTCGGCACCTTCCTCAAGAAGTCGATCGCGCTGCGCGGCTTCGACGCGATCGTCTTGTTCAACGCCGGCGTCAAGCTCGTCGCCGCGGACTCGCCGGTGCTGGCCGAGCTGAAGCTGCTCGAAGAGCGCGGCGTCGACCTGATCCCGTGCGGCACGTGCCTGCAGCACTTCGGCGTCACGCCGGCGGTCGGCAAGGTCGGCGACATGGACGCGATCGTGCGCGAACTCGACCGCGCGGCGAAGGTGATCACGCTGTGAGCCACGCGGCGGCGGGCGGCGTCACGCGGCGCCCCGCGTCTCACCCGCCGCTCGGGAAGAAGCGCTTGAGCCGCAGGATCGGCGCTTCGACCAGCCGCCAGCTGATCGCCGCGATCAGCCAGCTGCCGCACAGGCAGCACAGCCCGAGCAGCGCCGCGATCGCCTGCGGCGGCAGCGCCGCCGCGACCGCCTGCTTGGCGCCGTCCGGCAGCGCCTGCACGCCGTGCGCGACCTGTTCGACGACGAGGTAGTGCACGAGGTAGACACAGTAGCTGACCTGCCCGAGCGCGCGCAGCGGGCCGAACCGGCACACCGCGGCGACGAGTCCGGGTTGACGGGCCAGCGTCAACAACCCGATCGCCAGCGCGAGCGCCGCGAGCAGGCCCCAGCGCTGCATCGGGATCGACTCGGGGAACGGGTTGCCCGTCGCGCGCGCCACCGCCAGCAAGCCGCCGACGCCGAGCCAGGCCAGCGCGACGCCGAGCCACCGCGGCGGCGGCGGCCGCAGTGCCAGCAGCGCGCCGACGGCGAGCGTGTCGAGGCGGCACGGCGTCAGGAAGTGCGTCGTGTGCAGCCCCCCGGCCAGCAACCACAGCCGCAGCGCGATCGCACCGACGACGACCGCGACGCAGACGCGCGCCAGCGCCCGCCGCGAGCACAGCCAGACGACCGTCGGCCACACGAGGTAGAACTGCTCCTCGATCGCCAGCGACCACGTGACGAGCCGCGCGGCGTCGAACGAGCCCTCGCCGACGAGCGCGTAGCGGACGTTCTGGTAGTACAGCAGGTACGAGGCCTTCTCCGCGCCGCTGGTCGCCGGCCGCCCGAGCCCGAACAACAGCAGCCCGACGACGAGGTAGTACAGCGGGAAGATGCGCAGGGCCCGCCGCGCGTAGAAGTTGCGGAAGTAACCCGGCGCCCCCTTGCTGCGCAGCAGGATGCCGGTGATCAGGAAGCCGCTGAGCACGAAGAACACGTCGACGCCGCACCAACCGACGAGCGCCAGCGACGGATACCACTCGGTCGTCGCCGGGCGCGACGACCCGAGCAGCGCCGGGTCGAGGAACATCGCGTGGAACGCGACCACCACCAGGATCGCGAGGCCGCGAAGGCCGTCGAGCGCTTCGAGGCGCGCCGGCTCGGCGGCGGCGGGCAGCGACAGCGGACCGAGGCTCACGCCGGCTCGGGGTCGTACGCGAGGTCGCGCACCGTGACCGTGCGTCGCTCGGTGTCGAACGCCAGACATCGATCGTGCGGCAGCGAGTAGACGTGCAGCGTCACCGTCAGCTCGCCGCCGGGCCCGGCCGGATTGCCGAGGCGATGGATCGCGCGCACGCGATCGGCGGTGGCGACTGCGCCGACGTCGCGGATCACGCGGGATCCCGTCGACTCCAGCCCGACGTTGCCGCCGCGGTCGCCGACGTCGCCGGCGATCGCCGCGTCCGGCAGCGAACCGCCGGGCACCAGCTTGAACGCCTCCTCGGCGATCTGGCCGCGCACCAGCCGCACCCAGCCGCAGTTGCCGGCGTGGTTGTGGATCGGCGTGAACTGGCCCGGCGCCCACGTCAGCACCATGACGTCGAACCAGCGGCTGCGGTGCACCTTGCGGCGCGCGTACTTGTGCGGCAGCGCGCCGACGTAGCGCTGCAGTTCGCGGTCGTCGAGGGCCCCGTCGGCGAGGATCGCCTGCACGGTCGGCACGGTGATGCCGCCCGGCGGCAGCGCCTCCAGGCGATCGATCAGGGTCTGCAGGCGGACGTGGGGCATGGGCGGATCGTGCCGGCGGCGCGGCCGCGCGGCCAGGGGGTCGTCGGGCGGAGTCGGCCGGCAGGCCTCACGCGCCGTACTGCTTGATCGCGGCGTCCAGGCGCGGCAGCACGGCCTTGATGTAGAGGGCGACCAGGGCGACCGCGCCGGCGATGGTCAGGAAGAACCACGTCGGCGGCATCGCCCCCTGCAGCACGCCGAGGAAGCCCGAGAACTTGTTGCCGACGGCGGTGGCGAAGAACCAGCCGCCCATCGTCAGGCCGACGAAGCGCTTGGGGCTCAGCTTGGTGACCAGCGACAGTGCCATCGGCGACAGGCACAGCTCGCCCACCGTGACGATGCCGTAGAAGCCCATGAGCCAGAAGCCGCTGACCTTCTGCGCGCCGTCGTCCGACAGGAACCCGGCCAGCGCCATGAACAGCGCGGCGATCGCGGTGATCACCATGCCGGCGAGGATCTTGCGCGCCGTGCTGAAGTCGACGCCGCGGCGCAGCAGCCGGACGAACCACCACATCACCAGCGGCGTCAGCGCGACGACGAAGAACGCGTTCCAGGACTGGTACAGCTCGCTGTTGGCGCTCTTGAGCCACTGCCCGTGCGGCAGTTCCGGCGGATTGCCCTGATAGAGCCCGTCGAAGCGCGCCGGCGTCACCAGGAACGTCGCCGCGCGCGCGCCGTCCTTCTCGCGCACGAACGCGACGCGCCGCAGGGCCTTGGCGCCGTCCGCGACCTTGACCGTCGTCTCGGGCAGCCCGTGCGAGTCGGTGCCCTCGATCACCTCGACCTTGGCGAAGACCTCGACGCTGAGCTTCTTGTCGGCCTTCTGCTGCGCGGTCAGGCTGCCTTGCAGCGGGACGTCCTCGACCTTGACGTCGGCCGGTAGGCGCGCCGTGAGGTCGGCCAGCGCCGCCTCGTCGACGCGGCGCTTGCCGTACATCTTCGCCTGCAGGTCGGTCGCGATCGGCAGCAGCATCGAGCGCGCGGGGCGCGGCACGTCGGCGGCGGCGTTGCCGTAGTACTTGGGGTAGGTGTCGCCGGCGAACGGCGACATGGCGTCGGCGATCGCGACCACCGGGTCGAACCGCCCCGAGTGACGCGCCGTGCTCTCGTCGGCCCACGTCGTCATCGCGCTGCCGTTGAGGTGCAGCACCATGAAGAACGTGCCGCCGGCGAGGTAGACGGGCAGCAGCGCCTTGAGGCCGGCGCGCTCCTGCGGCTCGGCGCGGTGCGACAGGCGCGCGAAGAACAGCAGGATCGGGATCGCGCCGATCAGGAAGCCGAAGTCGGTCGGCTTGACGAGCTTGGTGATCGCCGACGGCAGCGCGTAGGCCGCGAGCGCCCAGCCGGCGAGGCCGAACAGGAACGCCGGGCCGAGGATCTTGCCGAGGATCTCCGCGAACGGCGTGTCGCCGGGGTTGGCGCCGGGCGTGCGGTCGGAGGCGGCGAGCGCCTTCCAGCTCGCCAGCAGGATGACGACCGACGCCAGCATGCCGCAGCCGGCGCCGACGAACGCCGCCTCCCACACCCATTCGTTGCGCGTGTAGGCCGCGAGGAAGTTCGCGGCGAACGCGCCGATGTTGATCCCCATGTAGAAGATGTTGAACCCCGCGTCGCGCTTGGGGTCGCCCTTCACGTAGAGGTTGCCGACCATCGCGCTGATGTTCGGCTTGAAGAAGCCGTTGCCGACGCACAGCAGCACGAGCCCGGTCGGGAAGGTCCACGACTGGCCGGTCGCGAGCAGGAAGAAGCCGGCGGCGTAGACGAGGCCGCCGATCAGCACCGACTTGCGGTAGCCGAGGAAGCGGTCGGCGAGCAGGCCGCCGAGGTACGGCGTGAAGTACACGAACGCGAGGTAGATGCCGTAGATCTCGTTGCCGACGTCCTTCGACCAGCCGAGGCCGCCGCGCTCGGTGTCCGTCGCGTACAGCAGCAGCACCGCGACGATCGTGTAGAAGCCCAGGCGCTCCCACATCTCGATGAAGAACAGCCGGTACAGGCCCTTCGGGTGGCCGGAGAACATCGAGCCGGAGGACGGGGCGCTGGGGATCATGGGCGGGGTCGGGCGGCGTGGTCGGGACGGAGGTTCGGGGCGGCGCGAAACGAACGCGGCCGTCAGCGACGGCCGCGGGGCGGTGACGCGGGCGCTCAGCGCACGCCGTGCAACATTCGGTTGACGACCGGGGCCAGCAGCAGGAAGAACGCACCGACGCCGAAGCTCGCCCACATCGCCGGCGAATAGACGCTGACGTAGTCCTTCAGCGCCGCGCCGGATTCACCGCCCGCGCTGCCGACCGCTTGCGCGAGCAGGCCGGCCGAGTAGTTGCCGACGGCGATCGACATGAACCACGCGCCCATCACCAGGCCCGACATGCTCGGCGGCGCCAGTTTGGTCATCGCCGAGAGGCCGACCGGCGAGATGCACAGCTCGCCGACGGTGTGCACCACGTACAGCATGACCAGCCACAGCGCCGAGACCTTGGTCGCCGACTCGCCGGCGAGACCGATGCCGAGCACGAGCACCGCGAAGCCGAGGCCGAGCGGCAGGATGCCGATGCCGAACTTCACGGGGATGGACGGCGAACGCTTGGATCGTTCGAGCTTCGCCCACATCGCGACGAAGACCGGCGCGAGCGCGATGATGCAGACGGCGTTGACCGACTGGAACCACGACGCCGGCATCTCCCAACCGAAGAAGTTGCGGTCGGTGCAGTTCAGGGCGAAGAAGTTCAACGAGCTGCCGGCCTGCTCGAACAGCGCCCAGAAGAACATGTTGGCGAACAACAGGACGGTCAGGCCGAGCATGCGATCGCGCTCGATGCGATCCCGCGTCATCGCGATGCCGACCAGCGCGACGACGACCGCGCCCATCAGCGCGACCATCACCCAGAACATCCACTCCTGCTTGCTGAGCAGGTAGTAGATCGCCGCCGCGAGGCCCGTCCACATGGCGAGCACTTGGATGACGGGCCCCATGCCTTCCTTGCCGGCCGGCGCGGCGCCCTTGCCTTCGAGCAGGCCGAGCCGCGCCACGAACGTGCCGATGCCGAGTAGCATGCCGATGCCGGCGGTCATGAAGCCCCAGCGCCAGCCGTAGACCTCGCCGACGTAGCCGCAGACCAGGGGCGCGACGAACGCGCCCAGGTTGATGCCCATGTAGAAGATGACGAAACCCTGGTCGCGCCGCGGGTCGCCCTGCGCGTACAGCTTGCCGACGATGTTGGAGATGTTCGGCTTGAACAGGCCGCAGCCGACGACCATCAAGGCGAGCCCGCCCAGGAACGCCGACTCGGTCGGCACCATCAGCAGGAACTCGCCGATGGCCATCATCACGCCGCCGACGATCACCGCGCGCTGGGCGCCGAGCATCCGGTCTGCCGCCCAGCCACCGAAGATGCCGGTCGCGTAGACGAGCGAGGTGTAGGCGCCGTACGTCAGGGCAGCGCCGCTCTCGCCCTTCGCAAATGTGGCTGCGACGTAGAACGCCAGCAGCGCGCGCATGCCGTAGAAGCAGAAGCGCTCCCACAGCTCGGCGAAGAACAGCATGTACAGGCCGGGCGGATGGCCCTGGGCGGGCGCGGCGGAGGCGGAGGTCACGCGATGGCTCCTGTCGGGACGAGGGGACGGGAAACGACTCGACGCAGGCTAGCGCACCGACCCGCCCGAGGCACCGACGATGTGCGCCAGGACGCGCCGAGACGCGCGCGCCCCCTTGCCTGCCGCGGAGCGCTTCTGCACCATGGCCGCCCCGCAAAGGAGCACCGAGAACGCACATGGGCCGCCAGTGGCTGCACGCCAAGAAAGAGGTCACCGCCAACCGCCGGGCGCAGATGACGTCCAAGCTCGTCCGCGAGATCATGGTCGCGGCGAAGATGGGCGTGCCGGATCCGGCGATGAACCCGCGCCTGTCGCTGGCCGTCGAGGCCGCGCGCAAGCAGTCGGTCAGCAACGACGTCATCAATCGCGCCATCAAGAAGGGCTCGGGCCAGGGCGACGACGCGGTCAACTTCGAGCTGGTCACCTACGAGGGCATGGGCCCGTGCAACGTGCCGGTGGTCATCGAGTGCCTGACCGAGAACCGCAACCGCACGGCGCCGGACATCCGGATGCTGTTCAAGGACGCGCAGTTCGGCAGCAAGGTGATGTTCCTGTTCGACCACGTCGGCATCGTCGAAGCGACGCACCCGAAGGCCGGCCAGGACCTGGAGTCGGCGGCGATCGAGGCCGGCGCGCAGGACGTCGAGAAGCTGGAGAGCGCCAAGGAGGACGAGTCCGGCGGCCGCTTCTTCACCGAGCGCACCGACATGTACCCGGTCGCCGAGGCGCTGAAGAAGCTCGGCTGGACCGTGACGACCGCCGAGCTCGGCTACCGCGGCAAGGACCCGGTCGAGCTGCCGGCCGACGACCGCGCGCGCGTGGCGGCGTTCCTCGAACGCATCGACGAGAACGACGACGTGCACCGCGTCTACGCGGCGCTCAAGTGACCGCGGGCGGGCGCCGGCCCGCCGCGCGCGCCGCCGCGCTCACGGCAGCGTGACGACCAGCGGCAGCCGCGCCTGCTGCGCGAACGCCGCTGCCGCGGTCATCGCCGCGAGCCCGCGCTGCGCCGCGGCGACGAACTCGCCCCCCGCCGGCGCCGGGTTGTCGATCCAGCCGGCCAGAACTTCGGCGTCGGCCTGGAAGGTGCGCTGGTTGAGCCAGCGCAGCTGGTCGTGCAGCACGCCGACCGAACCGAACTCGGCGCTCTCGCCGTCGGGCATCGGCACGCGGAAGGTCACCGGGAAGTCGCCGGGCAACCACACCGTGCACGCGAGCAGCTGGCCGTAGCGGCTGCGCGCGAACTTCGCCTCGGCGGCCTCGCGCCAGTCGCGATCGAGCTCGAGCAGCGGCGGCACGGTCGCCGGCCAGTCCAGCTCGGCGCGGTCGGCGAGCAGGCCGAGCAGTCGGACGGCGAGGAAGCCGCTGTCGCCGAGGTCGGCGGTGAACGCCGCGTCGCTCGCCTCGTCCCACTCCAACTGGTCGCCGACCTTGGCCGCGACCGACGCGCGCAGGTCGGCACGCCAGGCCGCGACGCCGGCGCGCAGCCGCAGCGCGTCGGCGGGGTTGCCGCCGAAGTGGCGGCTCAGCGGGCCGGCGAAGGCGCGGGCCATGCGCGTCAGGCTTCCGCCTTGGGGTCGCGCTCCATCAGCGCCCGCACGGCGTCGCGCGGCGGCAGGCCGTCGTACAGCACGCGCGCGACCGCGGACGCGATCGGCAGCTCGACGTCGAGCAGGGCCGCCTGTTCGACGACGACGCGCGACGTCCACACGCCTTCGGCGACCTTCGGCGAGGCGGCGAGCGCCTGCGCTAGCGTCTCGCCGCGGCCGATGCGCTCGCCGAACGCGCGGTTGCGGCCGTGGCGCGAGAAGGCGGTGACGGCGAGGTCGCCGACGCCGGCCAGGCCGAAGAACGTGCGCGGCTCGGCGCCGGCGGCGAGGCCGAAGCGCTGCATCTCGACGAGGCCGCGGGTGAGGATCGCGGCCTTGGCGTTGTCGCCGTAGCCGAGGCCGTCGGCGATGCCGGCGGCGAGCGCCATGACGTTCTTCAGCGCGCCGCACAGCTCGATGCCGAGCACGTCGTGGTGGCGGTAGACGCGGAACGCCTTGGTCTGCAGCGCCGCCTGCAGCGCCTGCAGCTCGGCGTCGTCGTGGCCGGCGACGACGACCGTGGTCGGCAGTTGGTGCGCGATCTCCTCGGCGTGGCTCGGGCCCGACAGCGCGAAGATGCGCTCGGGGCCGCCGAGCTCGTCCATCAACGCCTGCGTCGGCCGCTTGCCGGTTGCCTGCTCCAGGCCCTTGGCCAGCGACACGAGGCGCGCCGTCCGCGGCACCACCGGCGCGAGGCGCGCGGCGACCGCGCGCACGTGCTGCGTCGGCACCGCCACCAGGACCAGCTCGGCGTCGCGCAGCGCCGCGCGTTCGTCGGCGGTCACCAGGATGCCATCGGGCAGGGCGACGCCGTCGAGGTAGCGCGGATTGCGCCGCGTCGCCGCGATGCTGGCGGTGTACGCGGGGTCGTGCCCCCACAGCGCCACGGTGTGGCCGGCGCGGGCGAGCGTGAGCGCCATCGCCGTGCCGAAGCCGCCGTTGCCGAGGATCGCGACCTTCATGCCGAGACGGCCTTGGCGGCGAAGTGCTTGCGCAGGTTGCTGCGGTGCGTCCACACCAGGAACGCCGCGAGCAGCAGGCACAGCAGGGTGAACGGCAGGCGCGCGCCGAACGCCGTGTCCGGCGCGAGCGCGATGGCGGCGACCGGCAGCGCGCAGCCGAGCGCGAGGCTGCCGAAGAACACCTGCCCGGTCAGCATCCGCACGGCGAAGAACACCGCCAGCGCGATGACGGTGACGCGCCAGTCGAGCGCAAACAGCGCGCCGGTCGCGGTCGCCACGCCCTTGCCGCCGCGGAAGCCAAGGAACGGCGTGAAGACGTGGCCGAGCACGGCGCACAGCCCGGCGAGCACGCCGGCGCGCAGCGCGGCGTCGCCGTCGGCGGCCGCGAGGGCCGGGGCCCACCAAGCCGGCGCGAAGCCCTTCGCGGCGTCGAGCAGGTAGATGCCGAGGAACGCGAGCAGGCGGCCGCGCTTGCTGGTGAACGCGCGGCTGGCGTTGGTGGCGCCGACGTTGCCGCTGCCAACCGTGCGCACGTCGACGCCCTTGCAGACGCGCACCACGAGCAGCGCGAACGGCACGGCGCCGAGCAGGAAGGCGCCGAGGCAGACCAGGGCGAGGGACATCGGGGGCGCAGGGTAGGCCGCGGGCCGGTCGCCGTCGACGGCGAAGGGCCGGCGTGCGGACCGCAGCACCCGGCGTGGCCGGGTCCGCGCCGCCGTCGCCCCGCCACGGCGCCAGCGCCCCCATGGCCGCGGCCGCGTGCGGCGCTACCGTGCCGACCCCATGCCCGCACGCATCGGCATCGACACCGGCGGCACGTTCACCGACGTCGTCCGTTGGCAACGCGACGGCGTCCGGGCGCACAAGGTCCCGAGCACGCCGCGCGACCCGTCGCGCGCCGTGCTGACCGGCCTCGCCGCCGTGCGCGCGACGGCGGACGAAGCCGTCGACGTCGTGCACGGCACCACGGTCGGCCTCAACGCCGTGCTGACCGGCGACCTCGCCCGCACGGCGTTCGTCACCAACGCCGGTTGCGAGGACCTGATCGAGATCGGTCGGCAGGAACGGCGCGACCTGTACGCGCTGGCGCCGAGCCGCGCGGTGCCGCCGGTGCCGCGCGCGATGCGCGTCGGCGCGCGCTGCCGGCGCGGCCCCGGCGGCCTCGTCGTCGAGGCCCTGCGGTCGGCCGAGGTCGCGCGCGTCGTCGCCGCGGTCCGCAGCCTGCGCCCGGCGGCGATCGCCATCGGCCTGCTGCACGCGCCGGACGACGACGCCGACGAACAGGCGCTCGCGCGCGCGCTGCGCCGCGCGCTGCCCGGCGTGCCGGTCACCGCGAGCGCGGAGCTGTGCCCGTCGTCGGGCGAGTACGAGCGCTTCACCGCCGCCATCCTCAACGCCGCGATCGCGCCCGTCGTCGGCCGCTACACCGCTCGCCTCGCCGGCGGCATCGGCCCGGGCACGCTGCGGCTGCTGCGCCAGAACCTGGGCATCCTGCCGCCGGCGGAAGCGCAGCGCTTCCCGGCGCGGGCGCTGTTCTCCGGTCCGGCGGGCGGCGTGCTCGCCACCGCGCAGACGCTCGCCGCCGCCGGCTTGCCGCAAGGCGCGGCCTTCGACATGGGCGGCACGTCGGCGGACGTCTGCCTCGTGTCCGACGGCGCTGCCGTGCACGACGACGGCAGCATCGCCGGCCTGCCGCTGCCGCTGCCGACCGTGCCGGTGCACACCGTCGGCTGCGGCGGCGGCAGCATCGCGCACATCGACCAGGGCGGCGCCCTGCGCGTCGGACCGCAGAGCGCGGGCGCCGATCCCGGCCCGGCGTGTTATGGCCGCAGCGACGAACCCACCGTCACCGACGCGCACGTCGCGCTCGGCCACCTCGGGGCCGACACGCTGCTCGGCGGCGGCTTCCCGATCGACGTCGACGCGGCGGTGCGCGCGGTCGAACGGCTCGGCCGGCGCATCGGGCTGTCGGCGGCGAAGGCCGCGCGCGGCATCCTGGCGAACGCCGACGCGACGATGGCGCGCGCGGTGCTCGCCATCACCGCCGAACGCGCCGTCGATCCGGCGCACGTGCCGCTGGTCGCGTACGGCGGCGCGGGCGGCCTGCACGCCGCAGGCCTCGTGCGGCAAGCGGGCATGCCGTTCGCGCTCGTGCCGCCGCTGCCGGGCGCGTTCTCGGCGCTCGGTCTCGCCCTCGCCGGCGAAGCGATCGAGGCCACCGCGGCCTGCCGCTTCGTCGTCGACGGCCGCAGCCTGCCGCGGCTGTTGCAGCAAGCGCGCGAACTCGCCGCCGCGGCCGTCGGGCAGCTCGGTTGCCGCGGTCGCGTGCGCGTCACGGCGCATGCGCGGTACGCCGGCCAGGGCGCGGCGCTGCGCCTGCCCTGCAGCCCGCGGCTCGCCGCCGACTTCGCGCGCGAACACGCGCGCCGCTACGGCTTCGCGCTCGCGCAGCCGGTCGAGATCGTGCGGCTCACGGCCCGCGCCGAAACGCCGCCAAGGCGGCTGCCGGCCGCAGTGCAAGCCGCCAGCGCGCCGGCGCGCGCCGCCGGCCGCCGCCGGCCGCCGGTGGGTGGCGCCGCCATCAAGGTCGTGGCGCGCGCGGAGTTGCGGACGGCGCAGCGCGGGCCGCTGGTCGTCGAGGAAGCGACGGCGACGACGCTGGCGCCGGCGGGATGGACCGTTGCCGTCGTCGGCGGCGCGCTGCGGCTCGCGCCCGGATGAGGCAGGGCGAAACACCGGAACTGCACCGCGCCGCCCCGCCGCGCCCGCAGGCGTCGTTTGACTTCGCGCGCGAATGGGCTAGGTTTGTGCCAATCGCGCAGCGGCCCAAACTGCGCGCGATGCAACCAACCAAGGGGACCGAGCGCAGAACCGCAGCGCGCACACGCAACACAGCACCGCATTGACGGCGATCGGCCGCGCTCACGCAGCGTCGACCGCATCGCGCACCGCACCCAGCCGGGGGTTGTCCGCGACGGACGTAAAAACTTGACTCTCCTTCTTCCCCTTTTCCCGAAGTTTCACCCCCGGCTTCTTTTCCTCGCCGACTGCAGGCGAGGACACCCCGCCCACCGCGATCAGCGCGGCGTGGCCTGCGAAAGCGACGCACGCGCGGCGGCATGATCCGGCGCGAGGCGGAGGACCGACTCCCAATCGGCCACGGCCGCCGCCACGGCGCCAGCGCCATAGCGACCGAGCGCGCGCTGATGCAGTAGCCGGACGAGCCGGGTGCGCACGCGGTGGTCGTCCGGACAACTCGCGTGCAGCGCCGCGAGTTCGGCCATCGCCCTGACGACGTCCCCGCGCGCCAGGCGCGCTTCGATGCGGGCCAGGGCCGCAGCGACCTCGCCCGTCACCGGCGGGATCGGCGCGGTGGTCGGATGCTCGCGCACCGACGCAGGCGCGGCGGCCGCGGCGACCTCGACGATCTCGACGACCGCGACGGTCTCGACGGTCTCGACGACTGCCACCGGCGCGACCGGCGCTCGCGCCACCACCGCCGGTGCGGCGTCCGGAACAGGGACGAGGCTCGTCGCCGACGGCGGCGCCGGCGCAGCACAAGCCGCCGCGCATGCGATCCACACGCCAAGGCGGCAGCAGCCGCGCAGGCCGCCGACGCGGAGATTGCCGCAATTACCACCACCTTGACCGCTCATCGCCGCGCCTCCGTGTTGTCGTCGAGGAGTTCGAGGACCTCGTCCCCGACCTCGACGGAGTCCTCAGGCTCGTCGCACGCCATCGGGCCGATCGGCTCGGCGCGCCACAGCATCGCGCCGCTGCGCATCAGCAGCACCGCGCGATCCGCGACGTCGGGAGGCGCGGCCTCGATCACTTCGCACATCAGGTCGACGACGCCCGGGTCGAACGCCGCGCCGCGCTCCTCGCGCAGGCGCGCCAGCGCCGTGCGCCACGGCAGCGGCCGGCTGTCCGTGCACGACGTGAGCAGATCGAAGCCGGCAGCGACGGCGAGGATGCGGGTGGCGAGCGGAATGCGATCGCCGCGGAGTCCGGCCGGGCCGCCCTTGCCGTCATGGCGCTCGATCTGGGCCCGCACGACCTCCGCGACGCCCCGCAACCCCGGCACGCACTCCAGCAACTCCGCCGCCCGCAACGGATGGCAGCGCAGCGATTCCGCCTCGATCTCGGTCAACGGCTCGCTCTTCTGCAGGATCGCCGGCCGGATCATCGCCTTGCCGAGGTCGACCAGACGGCAGGCGAGGTCGAGCTCGCGCAGGTCGCACGGCAGCATCCCGAGTCGGATCGCCACCGGACGGGCGAAGCGGGCGGTGCGCTCGCCGTGCCCGGGCACGGCGAGCAGGCGTCGCTCCATCGAGTCGACGAGTTGCATGGCCATGGCGACGTAGCCTTCGGTGACGCGCTGCAAGCCGTCCTCCATGCCGCGCTCCAGTTCGCGCATCGCCGCGGCGAGTTCGCTGAACTCCTGGTCGTCGTCGGGCGCGGCACGCGTGCCGGCGCGCTCGCCCGAAGCGAGGCGCAGCAGCGCATTGGTGGTCGAGCGGACACGCGTCGACCACTGGACGGTGCACACCAGGGCCGCGACGACGAAGGCGAAGCCGACGAGCAACGCGAGCCCGGCCGCCGCGAAGTCGAAGCCGCCCAGACGCGCCGGCACGTGGCAGTGCAGGCGCGCCTCGCCGATCGTCGCCCCGGCATGGCGCACCGGAACGGCGGTCTCGCGGAGGACCGCGTCGGCGTTCGACGTCAGCAGGCGCTGCAGCGGCTCGGCGACGGCCAACCGCCCGAGACGCTGGTCGCCGAGCGCCAGGGACGAGTCGATCACCACCTTGCCGTCGGCGTCGAGCACCAAGGCCCTGCCTTCGGCGGCGTCGCGCACGACGGCGGCGACCGTCGCGAGCCGCAACAGGTCCCCCGCGGCCAGATGGCCGCTGGCGCGCAATGCGAGCGACTGCGCCAGCTGACGGTCGCGCGCCGCGCCTTCGGCGTCGCGCGCATCGTCGCGCCACTCGGCGGCGAGGAAACCGAAGAGCACCGCGATGCCGGCGGCCATCGCCGTCAGCGCCAGCGCGATGCGCCGCACGAGGCTCCGGCCGCGGCCGAGAGAATGGTTGCCCCCCTCCATGACCGGGGGCTATCGGCCGACGGCGAACGCCCGCTTGCGCGCCGATGGCCGGCGCGGCCCGTTTCGGGACGCCGGCGGCGGCGAGGCCGGCGCCACCGGCGGCGCGCCTACTTGAAGCGCAGCGCTTCCAGGCTCTCGACGTGCAGTTGGTAGATGTCGACGCAGTAGCCGTCCATCACCGTCGCCTCGACCTTGAACGTGCCGACGATCTTCAGCGGATCGAAGAAGTAGTCGGTCGTCTTCCCCTTCGGCATCACCACGCGGACGATGCCGTGGATGTCCGGCGGCTGGCCGTAGCAGCACGACCACAGCGACTTGACGAGCAGGAACTCCTTGATGTTCTGCACCTCGTCGATCGGCAGCATGAAGCCCGTCATCAGGACCTTCTTGCCGTCGAGCTCCTTGACGCGCTTGGGCATGCCCTTGAGGCCGTCCTCGTAGGGCCAGCTGTCGAGCTCGTCGAACGGCAGGATCTTGTCGAGGCCGGCGATCTTGCCCGCCTTGATCTCGTCGGCGAGGCGCTTCTCGGCCTGCAGCATCTGCTCGGCGCTGCGCATCGCGGCGATGTCCGCCGGGTCGGTGCCCTTGGGGATCGGCTGGTCGGCCGCGGGCCGGTCGATCTTGGGCTCCTCGGTCACCGGCTTGTCGGTAGCCGGCTTGTCGGTGAGCGGCTTGTCCGTGATCGGCTTGTCGCCGGCCTTCGGTTCCTGCTTGGCCGGATCCTTCTTCGCCGGTTCCTGCTTCGCCGGCTCCTGCTTGGCCGGGTCCTGCTTCGCCGGCTCGACCTTCGGCGCGGGTGCCGGCACGGGCTTGGGCTCCTGGGTCGGGGTCTGGGCGGCGAGCACGCCGCACAGGGCGATGCATGGCAGGAGGAGCTTCATGGCGTGGTCGTGGATGCTAGCAGGAACGGCAGGCGGACGGGCGGGCCCGGGTGGCCGGTCGCGGTCAGTAACTGTTCGCGAGGTTGTCGGCGACCTGGGTCATCGAGCCCTTCACGGCCGGCAGCAGGCCGGCGAGGCCGCCGAGCGCCGTGACGCCGGCCACCAGCCAGAGCTCCCAGGCCTGGACGGCGGTCCAGTCGAGGTAGACGCCGGTCTGGTCTTCGACGAGGCCGCGCAGCACCAGGGCGGCGGCGTGGCAGACGATGACGCCGAGCAGCGCGCCGAAGAACGACAGCAGCGCCGCCTCGCCGACGATGATGGCCAGGATCTGCACGCGGCGCGCGCCGAGCGAGCGCATGATCGCGATCTCGCGGCGGCGCTCGTTCATGGTGTTGTAGATCGCCACCGTGATCGACACCGCGGCGACGAGCAGCACGAGCCACGCGATCACCGCCAGCGCGTCGGCGACGTTGCCGATCTGGCGCAGGAACTTCGGCACCACGTCCTGCGGCCACGCCACCTGCGCGTCGGGGCGCGAGCCGAAGTCGGTGCGCAGGATGCGCGCGCCGAAGTGGTCCTTCGGGTCGACGACGATGGCCGTGAGGCCGAGCCGACCCGGGCTCACCGGCAGCTTCTTGGCGTCGTCCGGCGTCTTGCCGGGCGGGATCTCCACGACGAAGACGCCGGCTTCGTGGCCGTCGATCAGGTAGTGCACGCCGAGCGGCAGGAAGATCGTCGTGTCGAGCGGCGAGTTGGTCGGCGCCAGCACGCCGACCACCTTGCACGTCGCCTCGGGATGCTCGTGGTAGCCGAACTCGCCCATCTTGCCGTGCACGGGCACGACCTCGCTGCCAAGCGACAGGCCGAGCGTGCGGGCGACGCGCGAACCGATCACGCACTGCTTCCACGCGGGCTGCAGCGCCGGCCTGGGCGGCGGGTCGGCGTCGCCGGCGCGCAGCGCGTTCTCGTGCGCGGCGAGCGCCTCGGCGAAGGCCTTGAGGTCCTGCCAGCCGAACTGGAAGCCCTGGCCCTGGTCGAAGCGCAGCGGCGCGCGCTGCCACTCGTAGACCGAGAACATCTCGTCGAGCGTGGCGACGACCGGGAAGTTGAAGCGGCTGACGGAGTCGCCGCGCGCCTGCGGGATGGCGTAGCGCACCTGCCCGCGGCGGCTGAAGCCCTTGCCCTCGCGCAGGTCGAGGCAGGCCTGCAGCGGGAACAGCGCCGGCGCGTCGCCGACGTTGAAGATGGTGTTGAGCACCAGCTCGAGCTGGCTCGCGTCCTTCGGGCCGACGACGGCCTGGTAGCCGCCGATGCTGCCCTCGTAGCGCGCCTTGGTCTGCTCGGCCATCGTGAGGATGCCGGCGTAGAGCGCGGTGGCGACGACGATCGACGCCGTCGTCAGCACGGTGGCGACGAGCCGGATGCGCAGGTTGCGCAGGCTGATCGAGACGAGCCTCATCGGCCGCCCCCCGTCGCCGCCAGGGCCACGGCCGCGCCGCGCAGCGTGCTCAGGTCGACGGTGCGCTGCATGCGCGTCGCCGACTCGGGGTCGTGCGTGACCATCACGACGGTCTTCCTGCCCTCGGTGGCGATCCGGAGCAGCAGGTCGAGCACCTGCCCGCCGGTCGCCTTGTCCTGGTTGCCGAGCGGCTCGTCCATCAGCACGAGGTCGGGGTCGTTGACGAGCGCGCGGCAGATGGCGACGCGCTGCACCTGCCCGACCGACAGTTCGCGCGGCCGGTGGTGCATGCGCTCGCCGAGGCCGACCTTCTGCAGCAGCGACTCGGCGCGGGCGCGCGCGTCGCCGCCAGCGCCGCGGCCGAACAGCGCGCCGAGCAGCACGTTCTCCAGCGCCGTGAACGGCTGCAGCAGGTTGAAGGTCTGGTAGACCATGCCGATGTGCCGGCCGCGGTGGCGGTCGCGCGCCGACTCGCCGAGCTGGTCAAGGCGCGCGCCGGCGACTTCGACCTCGCCGCAGTCGGGCCGCAGGATGCCGGCGAGGATGTGCAGCAGCGTCGTCTTGCCGGTGCCGGAGCGACCGACCAGGGCGACCTGCTCGCCGGGGGCGATGTCGAGGCGGTCGACGGCGCACGCCAGCACCGACTCGCTGCCGCGGGCGTAGCGCTTCTCGACGTTGCGCAGGTGGATCATCGGGGCGAAGAGGATAGCGGCTCGGGGCGCAGGCCGGCGGCGGCAAGTTCGCCGGCGACCCACGCGAGTTCGCGGGCGATGCGGTCGTGCAGCGGGGCGCTGCCGGCGAAGTCGCCGAGCACGCCCCACGTGTAGGTCTCGACCTCCAGCAGTGGCAAGGGCCCACGCAGCGTCGGCAGGCCGCGCAGCACGCGCGCGACCTCGCGCTGGGTGCTGCCGAACGCGCCGGCTTCGTCCCAGTCGAGCGGCACGTGGTAGTGCGACCGCACGACGCCGGCGGCCGCGACCTGCGCGCGCTGGGCGGCGACGTCGGGCCGGTCGCGCGCGCGCACGCCGCCGCGCGCGACGGTCTGGTGCAGGTAGCGCGGCTCGGCGAACGCCAGCAGCCGGTCGAGGCCCGCGGGCGCGCGGACTTCGAGGCAGCTGCTCACCTGGACCTTCGGCACTTCGATGCCGCGCGCGTGCAGGTCGGCGAGTGCCTGCAGCGCGTCCTCGCCGACGACGGCGAGGTGGCAGAGGTCGACGCAGACGCCGAGGTGCCGGCGCAGCGCCGCGGCCGGCACCGTCGTCCACGCGCCTTCGTCGAACAGCCAGCGCTCCAGGAACGCCACCGTCGCCGCCGCCGTCTCGACGAGGCAGTCGGGCTCGGGTTCGAGCGCCAGCACGCAGCGCACGCCGGTGCGCTCCTCCAGCGCGGCGAACGCCGAGGCGCAGCGCGCGAGGTTGCGCGCCATCACGCGCAGGTCGGCCGGCGGCTCGCCCGGCGCGCGGTAGCCGAGCGGCAGCGTCGAGATCGGCACGCACGCGCCCGCCGGCGCCAGCGCGGCGGCGACCTCGGCGCAGCGGCGCGTGTACTGCAGCCGTTCCTCGGTCGCCCAGTCGGGGCGATAGACCGCGGTCTTCACCACCGCGTCGTGGAAGTCGCCGAACGGGAACGCATTGAGCGTCCACAGCGGCGTGCCGGCGGCGGCGAGCGCTGCAGCGAGTTCGGCGCGCGCGTCCGGCTCGGCGAGCAGGCGCGCGGCGAGGTCGTCCGGCAGCCAGCCACCCCAGCCCATCGACCGGCCCGCCGCGCGCGCCGCCGCGGCGACCGGCGCCGTGTGTGCGCGCAGCGCCGCCGCCACCGCCGCGAGGTCGGGCGCGGCGTGCACGTTGCTGCAGTAGGTCAGGCGGTAGGTCGACACGGCGGCGGCGGGGCGCAGAGACTACCGGAGTGCCGTTGGCGCCGACGGAGTTCCGGCGGCGAGCACGGGCCCAGCGCCGCGGCGGCCGCGCCCCGACCGACCGCGCCTCAGGGATTGCGCGCGACGCGCAAGCCGACCCGGCTGGCGAACTCGGACACCGTCACCGCGTACCGCTGCGACGACCGGCAGTCGACCGTGCCGTCGTTCCAGAAGCCGCCGCGCATGATGCGCTCGATGCCCGCGTCCGGACCCTTGGGATCCGTCTGCGGGTTGCGCGTGTACTCGGCGTACCAGTCGCCGACCCACTCCCAGACGTTGCCGAGCATGTCGTGCAGGCCCAGCGCGTTCGCCGCCTTGGTGCCGATCGCCTGCAGCTGGTCGGCGGAGTTGCCGCGGTGCCATGCGATGGCGTCGAGTTCGCCGTAGCGGGTCGTCTGCGTGCCGGCGCGGCAGGCGTACTCCCACTCGGCCTCGGTCGGCAGGCGCAGCCCGGTCGCGCGGCAGAACGCTTCGCAGCGCCCCCACGTCGCCGCCGCTGGCAGCACCGGCGACGTCGCCCTGTTCTCCGGCTCCGGCGTCGGCCCGCCGACGCCGACCGTGACGATGCCACCCTCGCCGTTGCGCACCTGCACCTGCACGGAGCCCGTCGCGACGTTGCCGTCGCGGTCGCGCGCCTCGGCGCGCGGCACGATGCGGAGGCCGGCAGGCGGCGCCGCGGCCTCGGCCGGCGGCTCGGCGGCGGCCGGGTCGCGGGCAAGGCCTCGCCGGAACTGCGACTCGGTCACTTCGTAGCGACCGAGGTAGTACGGCGACGTGATCGCCACGGGATGCGCCGGGATCTCCCCCGACATGGCCTCGGCATCCCCTTGGCTGGCGCCCATCAGGAAGCGGCCCGGCGGCACCAACAGCAGCTCGATGCCCGTGCCCTTGTCGCGGACGCGCCACGGCAGGCCGGTCGCGGCGATCGCCGAACGCAGCGCCGGGTCGGTGACGACCTTGGGGTCGGCTTCCTTCTCGACGACCGTTGCCCACGCCAGCAGCCCCGCCAGTCGCGCCGGCGACGGCGCAGCAGGCGCGACGTCCGTCGGTTCGACCGGCGTCGGCATGACGACGGCGGGCGTCGGCGCCGATGGCGCGGGCGTGGGTGCGTCGGGCGCCGGCGTGGGCGGGACGCCGATGGTGCGCTTGGCCCCCGGGGCGCCCGTCGCCGGCAGCGCCGCGGCGAGCTCGTTCGGCGGCGTGTTGGCGAGGAACGCGCCGTACCAGCAGCGGTCGAGCTCGGCGGCGCGCGCCTGCAGCTGCGCGCGCAACCCCGCCGGGCTGTCGTCCGCGCCCATCATCAACACGCCCGTGCGGCTCACCGGCACGGCGCACTCCAGCATCTGCAGGCCGAAGCGGTGGAGCGGCGCCGCCGCCGCGCCCGCGTCCTTGGTCTCGGCGAGCATCTCGGTGACCAGCCGCACGGCCTCGGCGCGCGACTCGCCCTCGGCGGCCAGCGCGGTCACTTCGCGTTCGGCGTACGCCTGCGAGCCGAGCAGGCGGCCTTCGAGCGAGCGCGGCACGAGCACGCGGTCGACGACGTGAACGAGGTTGCCGCCGACGGCGATGTCGCCGGCGAGCATGCGCGCCTTGAACGGCTTCTCCTGCCGCGCCCGGTCCTGCTCCGAACGCAGCTGGTAGACGAACACCATGCCGTTGTTGAGCACGTCGAGCACGAAGCGATCGCGGTTCTGCGAGATCATCACCGCGCCGCGCTGGCGGTCGTTGAACTCGAAGCTCCACGGCTTGAGCTCGGGCAGCGCGTGCCACGCGAGCAGTTCGCGCACGCTGTCGCGGTTCGTCGGGTCGAGCAGTGCGGCGCGCTCGGCGTCGGTCAACCGCGCGAAGGCGTCGTCGGTCGGCACGAACACCGTCCAGTTGCCCTGCGACGCGGGCTGCGCCCAGTCCTGGTCGGCGCCGCTGGCGGCCACGGCGGCGAGGAACGTCGAGAAGCGGCCGTCCGGCACGGCGCGCAGCGCGTCGAGCAGGCTGGCCGGCGCCGCCTGCTTGACCGCCATCTTGATGCCGTCCTCGGTGCGGCGCGGCGGCGCCGTCAGCACGCGGTCGATGGCGTGGATCAGGCCGTTGCCGGCGACGAGGCCCGCGTCGACGACCTTGGCGTCGCCGAGGCGGAAGCCGGAGCGGTCCGCGGCGATCGGCAGGCGCGTGCCGGCGGCGGTGCGGGCCCACTGCGGCTCCTCGATGTTGGCCACCTCCATGTCGATCAGGCGGCCCGGGACGACGTGGAGCAACAGGACCTCGCGCAGCTTCTGCTTGTTCTCGGGCTGCAGCAGCGACTGCAGCGCACCCGCCGGCAGCGCCTTGAAGGCCTCCTCGGTGGGCGCGAACACGGTGAAGGGTCCCTCGCCCTTCAGCGCTTCGGCAAGGCCCGCGGCCTCGATGGCGGCGACGAGCGTCGGGAAGTTCGCGGCGGCAGCGGCGGCGACGACGTCGTTGCCGGCGGCACGGCGCGGCGCGCGCGCAGGATCTTGGGGGCGCGGCAGCGCGACGGCGACGAGCGCCGGCGCGAGCAGCATGGCGGCGGCGATGGCAGTGACGGTCGAATGCACAGCAAGACTCTACGCTCGGACTGCATGAGGGGCGTTGCGGCCGAATGCGCTGTCGAAGCTGTTCGGGGAGTTCGCGCGCGTGGATGCGCGCGGGCGCCGCGCCATGCCGACGATGGCCTCGGCCGCTGCGCGTCGGCCCTGCCGCGACGGGTTCGCGGTCACGGGCACGGTTGGCGGGAGCGGTCCTGGGTGTCCAGGGATCGCCGCCTGGCCCACGCATCCCGCATCGACTCCGCCATCACGGCCGACGGGTGGGGTTCGCCAGCCGCAGCCAGTACGGCGTGATCGGGTTGTGGTCGAGGTAGGCACGCAGCTCGTCGGCGCTCAGTTCACGACGCGCAAGATGACCCGGTCGGCGGAAGGAGTCGAATAACCACGCGCGGCCATCGGCGACATAGGCGAGGGCGTAGTGGTTCGCGTCGTGCGTCGCATCCGGAGGCGCGATCGCGCCGTCGGCGAGGCCGCCATGACAACCGAACACGAAGACGGTCGGCTCGCCGGCCGCAAGCGCTGCTGCGACCGGCGCGCTGCGATCGTTGCCTGCGGCACGCGTCGGACCGAGCAGCGGCTCGGCGGCGAGGCCGAGCGCTGCGAGCACGTGATGGAACTCGTCCTTCGGATGCAGGTGCCAGCCGGTGAGCCGACCGTCGCCGTCGTACTCCGGCACCGTGCTGCCGAGCACGCCGTTGTCCTCCCCGTCGACGTTCGCGGCGCGCAGCAGCGCTTCCTGCAGGCGATGCACGTTGGCGAACGTCAGCTCGGGGCCGATGCCGAAGCTTCCCGCGGCGGCGCCGAACGATCCGCCGAGCAGCAGGTAGCCGGTCAGCGCCGCTGCGCAGGAGCAGCGTTCGTGGTCGCCGGTGGTGTCGGGCAGCAGGTCGAGCTGGGACACGTGCGCGAGTCGGGTCGGCAGATCGGCGCCGGGCAGGGCATCGGTCTCGCTGTACGCGAAGTCAGCCGGCGCGGCGCAGGCGGCGAGGCCGAGCAGGAGCAACGTGTGGCGTCGGGGTCGCATGGGCACCCCATCAGCGTAGGGATAGGAAGTTCAGGCTGCGGCCCCGGACAACCCGGAGCCCACGCCTGTGCAACGGGGAACATGGGCGACACTCCTGTCCGGGCACATCGGCAACAGTCTGCTCCCCGCCAGCCCCCCCGTGGACCAGGGGCCGCTGGGTGCGGGGGCTGCGGAATCCGAAGAGCGCAGCGACGAGGCAATCCCCTATCCCTTGCATTCCTGGCGGCAGGATCTTGCCACGCAGCGTCCGATGATCCCTCCATCCGCCCGGCACCGACATGCTCGATCGCAATCAGTGCGTTCACGGACCAAGAGCGGTGGCGCGACGGCGACGAGGGCGGCGAGCGGCATCGCTGGCTTGTGGCGGCGGCAGGGGCGTGCGCGATGCGGCGCACGATCCTGCCCCGGAACGGATCACGGCAGGCTCGCCGCCGACCCGGCGTGCCCTACTTGTCCTTGCGCTTGGACGCGGGCTTCGCGCGGTTGAACTGCGCCTGATGCGGATAGTCGTCGCCCACGGTCGCAGCGGGTCTCCCCTTCGCCGGCGGGACCACCCAACGCGCGCCTTCGACGCTCGCGGGCCCCTCGCGCAACACCTTCAGCAATTGCGAGGCGTCGACAGCGAGGCTTCCCGGATCCTTCGGAGGCATGTGCGCGTTGGGATCCCAACCGTTCTCCATGAACATCGACATCGTGCTCAGGCCCACGCGGTGGCACTCGAAGCAGCCGTTGCCCGGGATGTGGATCGTGCGCATGTCCCAGTTCTCGCCGCCGATGACGTAGTACGGCGATTCTTGGTCGAGGATCGGGACGACGTTCTCGTCGGTGCCCGGCATCTTCGCGGCATTGATGAAGTCGTTGGTGATGAAGGGGTCGGCCTGGTGGCACTGAACGCACTGTGGCCGCGAGGCCTCTGGCGGCACGAAGGCGCGGTCGAACTCGGCGGGATCGTCGATCCAGGGCATCACCCCGCGCATGCGCAGCGTGCCCTCATCGAGCTTGACCCAAGGCTTGATCTGGTCGCAACTCTCGAAGAAAGCGGTCGCGCCGGTCTTCTTGTGGTAGCCGATCATCTGGACCGAGCCGATGAGGTTGGCGGGATCGCGCGTCGAGTTGCGTGCGAAGCTGACCCAAACGACATCCGGAAGCGGCGTCCCGTCGGCAGTCCGGCCTTCGTGACGTTGGAGCGTCGATCCTGAAACGGTGTCCTTCCCGAGGAACGAAGGATTGTCGCACGCGCGGCGGCGGTTGCCATGGACCTGCACGCCATCGAGGTAGTCCGGGATCTCCACGGCCTCGGACAGGTCGATCCTCGGCGGCACGCCGAGCTCGGATTCGACCATCTTCGCGTACTCGGACGCCTTGGCCGGGAAGCGCCATGCATGCGCCTCGTCGGCAGGCTTGCCCGACGCTTGCGCCGGATCCGTGGCGACGACCGCTGTCGTGGCCTCGTCTGCGCCCTTGGCGACTGCGCCACGGTTGCTCGTGGCCTTGTCGGCAGTGCAGGCAGTCTGCATGACCATCACGCAGACGAGCAGGACGACAGCTTGAACGGCAGGCGCGCCGAACAGGGCTGGTGATGTGGCACGTGCGTTCGTAACGCGCATGCGGCGGAACCAGACTACGCGCGGGTCGACCGTGCAAGCGAGCATCGGCGCGTGACCCCAGAAACCCGGTCGCAGCCTGCCCGCAAGCAACGATCCCTTGCCCCATTCCGCCGCGTTCCCGCCGCGCGAACACACCGCACCCCCGCCGCGACCGGCCCGAAGTCGTGGCACCGTTCCCACCGCTACCGCGCTACCCCTCGTCGACGGCGACGACTCCGCCTCCCGCCAGCGGCGCACGGCTTCCCGCTTGCTTGGGCACCGACGACGCCAGACCCATCGCCAGCAGCACCTGCGCGACTGACCCCGGATCGTGGATCGCCGCCAGCATGCGCCGGACCCCGGACCACTGCGGACACGCCAACACCTCGATCCCAGACGTGCGCAGCACGTCGCCGAGTCCGCTGCCAAACAGGCGTTCGCAGGACGCCGCTGCATGACTGCCTTGGCATTGCCCGCTGCAGCAACCCCGTCCACGAGGACCGCCGCCGACCTTCACTTCGCCTGCCGCCACCTTGCGGAACTCGCAGCCGCGCTCGCACCCACCACTCCGCGTGCTGCCTCAGCAACGCCGCGATGGCGACGCGCGCGACCCCATCGTTCCCAGCGACCACGGGAACCTCGGCAGTCCCCTCGCCATCGACTCGTCCAGTTCCGCCGTGCCGCGACACTCCCACCCGCCCGATGAACTCCGACCTCAGCGGGATCCCGGCTGCATCGTCGCGCGCCGGGGGCTTGGCCTGCCATGGCGCTGACTCCTGGGCCGCGATGTTCGCCGGCTGTGCGCGTGCAGCTGCTGCGCGGGTCGTGGCGAACGGGCCCGCGACACGGTCCGATGCGCCGATGCGCGCGCGCCCATGCCTCGCCGGCGTCCTCTTCGCCTCTTCGCTGCTGACGAACGCTTTGCCGGCGCAGGCCGGAGCCGCCGACGGTGCTGCGCCCGCCGTGCGCGCGGCCGACCCCGATCCGGTCGCCGCCGCCTGCGCGTGGCTGGCGCAGCCGGCCGCGACGCGCGGCGCAGCCCCGGGCGCCGATGCGGTGCTCGCGGCCGCCGACGTCGCGCCCGCGCTCGCGCGCCTCACCGCCGCGTGGCGCGCCGCCGCCGCCGCGGCGCCGTGGACCGACCTCGCGCTGTGCACGGCCGAGCAGCCGGGGCTGCTGCGCACCGACGGCTTCACCATGCCGTACGTGTTCTGGAGCAAGGGCGACAAGCCGACCAACGGCTGGCCGCTGTTCCTCTGCCTGCACGGCGGCGGCGGCAACGACCAGGCCGACGGACCGCACGGCTGGCGCGTCAACACGCGCGAGTGGCAGGCGCAGCAGCAGCTGGCGCAGCGGCTCTATCCGGCGCCGGGCCTGTACTTCGTGCCGCGCATGGCCGACGACCGCCGCGGCCGCTGGTGGTTCGCACACAACCAGGACCTGTTCGAGCGCGTCGTGCGCGAAGCGATCGCGCGCTTCGACGTGGACCCCGACCGCGTCTACCTGCTCGGCATCAGCGAAGGCGGCTACGGCGCGATCCGCTTCGCCGGCAACCGCCCAGACCGCTTCGCCGCGTGCGGCGGCATGGCCGCGGCCGAGCCGCTCGCCACGTCGCCGCCGGAGAACATGCGCAACGTCGCGCTGCGCGTCGACATCGGCGAGAAGGACACGATGTTCGACCGCGTCGGCCTCGCGCGCACGATGGGCGCGCGGCTGGCCGAACTGCATGCCGCCGACGCCGGCGGCTTCGACCACCTGCTCAACGTGCAGCCGGGCCGCGGCCACGGCATCGACTACCAGCCGTGCCCCGAGTGGCTCGCGACCAAGGTGCGCAACCCGCGGCCCGACCGCGTGACGTGGCTGGTGACGCCGTTCGACGGCCGCGTGGCGCTGCGCCACCACTGGCTCGGGCTGGCGCAGGCGCCCGACCCGGTGTCGCTGGTCGTCGCCGCGACGCTGCGCGCGCAGACGCTCGTCGTCACGACGCACCGCACCGACGACCACGGCCGCAAGGCGCTGGCGTTCGCCGGCACGCTGCGCGTGTTCGTCGATGGCGCGCTCGCCGACCTCGACCTGCCGCTCGCCGTCACCGTCGATGGCGTCGAACGGCCCGCCGTCGCGCTGCGGCCGACCGTCGGCACGCTGGCGAGCACGCTGGCCGAGCGCGGCGACCCGCGGCTCGCGTTCCCATGCGTCGTCGACGTGCCGTTCGGCGGCGACTGACGGCCGGCGCGGCGGAGGCTCGCCGCAACGCGGGCGACGGCCTACGCTCTCGCGCCCGCAGCTGCCGCCACGGCGCCCCGTGCGCACGGCAGCCTGCGAGCTCCGTGGCGCTGGGGACGCAAAGGAACCGACGAGCATGCACGACATCATCTGCCCGCACTGCCAGAAGGCGTTCCAGGTCGACGAGGCCGGCTACGCGGAGATCGCGAAGCAGGTGCGCGATCGCGAGTTCCACCAGCAGCTGCACGAACGGCTCGAACTCGCCGAGAACGAGAAGCGCAGCGCGCTCGACCTGGAGCGCACGAAGCTCCGCGCCGAGGCCGACAAGCAGCTCGCGCAGAAGGAGCGCGAGATCACGGAGCTGGAAGGCCGCCTGCACGCGGACAAGTCGGCGCGCGACCTCGCGGTGCAGTCGGCGCTCGCGCCGATCGAGAAGGAGCGCGACACGCTCGCCCACAAGCTCGACGAGGCCGAGCAGAAGGCCAAGGCCGCGCTCCAGCTCGTCGAGGCGAAGCTGCGCAGCGAGCAGGAACGGGAAGCGGCCCGCAAGGATGCCGAGATCCAGGACCTCAAGAACAAGCTGTCGTCGATCGAGACGAGCCAGAAGCTCGCCCTCCAGCAGGCCGTCGGCGGCGTCGAGAAGGAACGGGACGCGCTGCAAGGCCAGCTGGAGCGCACGCGGATGGAGAAGCAGCTCGCCGAGTCGGCGCTCAAGGACAAGTACGAGACGCAGATCAAGGACCGCGACGCCGCGATCGAGCGGCTGCGCGACATGAAGGCGCGCCTCTCGACCAAGATGGTCGGCGAGACGCTCGAGCAGCACTGCGAGACCGAGTTCAACCGGATCCGGGCGACCGCGTTCCCGCGCGCCTACTTCGAGAAGGACAACGACGCGCGCAGCGGCAGCAAGGGCGACTACGTCTTCCGCGACAAGGACGAGGCCGGCACCGAGATCGTCTCGATCATGTTCGAGATGAAGAACGAGAGCGATCGCACCGCGACCAGGGGCAAGAACGAGGACTTCCTCAAGGAACTCGACAAGGACCGCGCCGAGAAGGGCTGCGAGTACGCGATCCTCGTCTCCCTGCTGGAGCCCGACAGCGAGCTCTACAACACGGGCATCGTCGACGTCTCGCACCGCTACCCGAAGATGTACGTGGTGCGGCCGCAGTTCTTCCTGCCGATGATCACCCTGCTGCGCAACGCGGCCTTGAAGTCGCTGCAGTACAAGTCCGAGCTCGCGCTCGTGAAGGCGCAGAACCTCGACGTCACGAACTTCGAAGGCCGGCTCGAGGAGTTCAAGGCCGCCTTCGGCAAGAACTACGACCTCGCCTCGCGGCGCTTCCAGACCGCGATCGAGGAGATCGACAAGTCGATCGACCACCTGCAGAAGACCAAGGACGCGCTGCTCGGCGCGGACCGCAACCTGCGCCTCGCGAACGACAAGGCGCAGGACGTGACCATCACGCGGCTGACCCGCGGCAACCCGACGATGGCGGCCAAGTTCGCCGAGCTGCGCGAGCAGGTGCCGAAGGACGAGGCGTAGGTCGCCGCACCGCCGGCGGCGGCGTCACTTGCGCGGCGCGTCGACCTTCTTGACCGGCGGCTCGTCCGCCGCCCCGTCCACCGCGTCGCCGAACTTCGCCAGCGTCGCCTTCGCCTCGGCGACGCGCCGCCGCACGTCGTCCTGCTTCAGCGCCTCGCGCACGCGGTTCCACTGCTGGCGGCTGAGCGAGCCGCTGCCGTCGACGCCGGCGCCGAGCACGTCGCGCGGGACCTCGCCGATCGCCCAGTCGTCGCTGCGCTGCGTCGGCAACGGCAGGTCCTTGTTGTCGACGGCCTGCACGTTGGCGAGCGGGCTGCGGCCCCAGCCGTAGCGGAAGTGCTGCGGCGCCGGCACCAGCGGGCTCGTCAGCACCAGTTGCCGCCGGTCGAAGCGCGGCTGGCCGCGGTCGTCCTTGCCGACCTCGCGGTAGGCGACGTCGGCCGGCTGGAAGCGCCGGTCGTCGCCGGCGATCGCGAAGCCGGCCATCGCGCCACCCTCGGGGTCGCTGACCTCGGCGTCGAGCTGCAGCACGAGCGCGCCGTCCTTCGGCTCCATGCCGAGCAGCATCGGCGGCTTCCACTGCAGCTCGCGGCCGAAGCCGTACTCGGTCGCCAGCGCCCAGCGCGCGATGCGTTCGCCGGCGGGGATCTTCACCTGCGGGTGGTACCAGCTGCGGCGCAGGTCGTACGTGCTGGCGTAGCCGATGTGCTTGTCGCCGGCGCGCCACAGGTCGAGGAACGTGCGGTAGTGCGCTTCGCGGATGTAGATGCCGGTGTCGAGCATCTTCTCGCAGTAGTCGTCGCGCGTCTGCGGCGCGCCCTCGGTGCACTGCGACAGGATGCCGAACGGCAGCGCCGGGTCGCCGAAGGCCTCGCGCCACGAGCGCACGAGCTCGGGCAGCACGGCGCGGTAGATCACGACGCCGGGCATGCCGTCGAGCGCGTTGTTGTAGCCCTGGTGCCACAACACGCCCTTCACCGACAGCCCGGCGAGCGGCGCGATCATGCCGGCGAAGCAGTGGCCGGGATGGTTGACGTCGCCGATCGGGCCGGGGCGCAGGTCGCTCGGGTCCTGCTTGCGGTCGTCGGGCACCGGCTTGCCGGCGGCGACCTGCTTCTCGACCCATTCGCGGTTCTGGCGCACGCGCTGGGCGAGGTCCTTCGGCGCGTCCCACTGCGCGACCTTCTGGTCCCACTCGGCGAGCTTGCCCTGCACCGCGGCGTCGGGCAGCGCGCGCAGCTTCACGAGCGGCGTCCACGACTCCGCCGTCGTGCCGCCGCGCGAGACGTCGACGACGCCGATCGGCACCTGGGCCGCCATGTGCACGCGCCGCGCGAACGTGAAGCCGATCGCAGAGAGTTCGCGCGCGGTCTCCGGCGTGCACGGATCCCAGTCGCCCTTGCGGAAGTGGCGGCCGAACCAGTCGCTCCACTCGTGCAACCGCGCAAAGCCGCGCACGGGCGCCGGGCCGATGCCGTACGGCACGGTCAGCACGCGGATCGCCGGGTAGCGGGCCGAGACGATCTCCAGCGCGCCGTTCTCGACCTTCTCCAGCTCGAACTCCATGTTGCTCTGGCCGCCGAGCACCCACACGTCGCCGACGAGCACGTCGTCGAACGTCACCGAGGCGCTGGCGCCGCGGACGACGAGCTGCTGCGGCGTCGCATTGGCCGGCTGCGGCGCCAGCGCCACGCGCCAGCTGCGGTCGACGGCGGCGACGGCGCTCTTGCGGTCACCGCCGAACGCCACGGTCACCGTTTCGCCCGGTTCCGCCCAGCCCCACAGCGCGTTCGGTTTGTCGCGCTGCAGCACCATGCGCGACTGGAAGACGTTGCTGACGCACAAGCCGTCGCCGATCGCCGGCACGTCGACGACGTCCTTCTGCGGCAGGTTGGGCTTCTGCGTCTGGGCGAGCGCGGTTCCGGGGAGCGTCGCGAGCGCGACGAGGACGGCAACGGCGAAGGGTGCGATGGACATGGGCGACGAGGGGGTGCGGACGCTGCGGCGCAGCGCGTGGGCGTCCCTGGCAGCGAACCCGCCCCATCCGACTCCGCGCGACCGCAGGCGCGAAGGCTACGCGCCGGACGCGGCGGCTCGGCGCGGGAAAGACGCAGCCCTGCGGCGGCGTCGACGGCAGTCGCGGCGCGTCCGTCGCGCCGCCGCGTCACCCGCGGCGACGGTCCTGGCCGTCGTCGTCCGCGCCGGCGGGATCGCGGCCGAGGCGTTTGCGCAGCGCCTGCCGCAGCAGCCATTCGATCTGGCCGTTGATGCTGCGCATGTCCTGCTCGGCCCACCGCCGCAGCTCGTCGAAGACACGCGGCGGCAGGCGCAGCAGGAAGCGTTTGTCCTCCGCGCTCATCGGGCCTCAGCCGTGCAGCGTGCCGGCGTTGACCACGGGCTGGGTGCCGCGCTCGCTGCAGAGCACGACGAGCAGGTTGCTGACCATCTGCGCCTTGCGCTCCTCGTCGAGCTGCACGACCGCGTGCGCCTGCAACTGCTCCAGCGCCATCTGCACCATGCCGACGGCGCCGTCGACGATGCGCTTCCTGGCGTCGAGGATCGCCTCGGCCTGCTGCCGCTGCAGCATCGCGCTGGCGATCTCCGGCGCGTAGGCGAGGTGGCTGAGGCGCGCTTCGAGCACCTCGATGCCGGCCATCTGCAGCCGCTGGGTGAGTTCGCGGGCGAGCTCGCCGTTGACCTGCTCGCTGCTGCCGCGCAGCGACACCTCGGCGTCGTGCGGGCTGTCGTAAGGATGCAGCGACGCGAGGTGGCGCAGCGCCGACTCGGTCTGCACCTGCACGTACGACTCGAAGTCCTCGACGTCGAACGCCGCCTGGGCGGTGTCGCGCACACGCCAGACGACGACCGCGCCGATCTCGATCGGGTTGCCGCGCAGGTCGTTCACCTTCAGCTTGTCGCTGTTGAAGTTGTGGGCGCGCAGGCTCACGTCGCGCCGGTTGGTGAACGGGTTCACCCAGAAGAAGCCATCGCGGCGCAGCGTGCCCTGGTACTTGCCGAACAGCAGCACCAGCTTGCTGTGGTTGGGCGGCACCACGACCAGGCCGCGGAAGATCAGGATGGCGCCGACGAACGCGGCGACGAACAGCGCCTTGCCCGGCCCGGGCAGCGCCAGCGTGATCGGCACGCCGAAGACGAGCAGCGCCAGCCCGAGCAGCAGCTTGGGCAGGCCGGCGGCGGGCGACGGGTAGGCGACTTCGCGGGACGGGGCATTCGGGTCGTTCGGATTCACGGGCAGTCCGGTTCGGGACGGGTTGGATGATATCACGAGGATATCTTGTGGCCACCCGCCCGACGGTCCTGTCGCGGCATCGCATCCCCGGTTCCCGGGTGACCCATGACCGCGCTGTCGTCGGCGCAACGGTGCCCGCAGCCAGCGCCACCCGCGCCGCGAACCGCCCGTCAGCCGCCGTCCTTCTCCGCCTCGTAGTTGCCGAGCACGCGGCCGATGACCACCGTGTAGTTCAGCGTGCCGTGCGCGAGGTCGACGTCAGGCAGGAAGTCCTCGTCGAGCGACTGCAGCAGCGCGGGCACGTCGGCTTCCTTCCAGCCCGCCGACTCCAGCAGCACCACCGTGCCGGCGACCGTGCCGTTGCCGAGGTGGTGCAGATCGACGGCGGCGACGTCCTGGCCGTCGCGCAGCGCGAGGAAGCGTTCGGAGCTGGCGGTGCGCAGCGTGCGTTTCCAGTGCAGCTTGGTCATGGTCAGGCGAGCAGGTCGAGGACGAGGAGCAACGCGCCGGTGCCGACAGCGAGCAGCACCAGCGGCAGCAGGCAACCGCCCTTGCCGTGGCCCTGGTGGTAGCTGATGCCGGTGCCGGGCAGCGAGAACGTCGAGTAGCGGCGGCCGCGGCCGCTCACGCCGGTGCGGAAGCCGCGGCCACCGACCGAGAACCCGACGCCGCCGGTGCCGACGTTGACGCGGAACGGGCCGAAGTTGAGCGACTTGCGGTAGCGGAATCCCATGTGCGACGCGGCCCGGACCCTCCGAGCGGGGGGCGCAAGTGTGGCGCGCGTCGCCGGCGCGGGCAAGGCGGCTGCGCGCCGACGCAAGGAGTCGGCACGACGCAAGGGCGTGCCGTGACGCAGGCTCCTGGGCCGGCAGTCAGTGGTCGCCGACCACGCCAGCGCCGCCGTTGGTGAACACCAACCCGAGCGCATTGCTGTGGTCGATGGCGGCCGCCTGCTGGAAGAACGTCGCCCCGGCGAGCGCGGGCGCCGCCGGGATCGTCAACGTCCACGTCGCATACCCCGCCCAGTTGAACACCGGGCCGAGCCAATCCGGGCTGACGAGCAACGTGCATCCTGGCGCGCCGACGGCGGCGAGCGAGGCCGGCAACGGCACGCCCGACCAGTTGCTGTTCGACAGGCCGAAGCAGACCAGCGTCGAGTGGTCCGGCGGCAGGTTGTAGAGCGAGAGCGCGAAGGGCTGCCCGAGCACCGGCCGGTTGCCGTTGGCCGTCAGCCACGGCGTCCCGGCCCAGCCAGCGCAGCCGCTGCCGAACGGCGCGTAGGTCGCCAGGGCACCGGCCGCGGCCTGGTACTCCCAGGTCTCCGCGCGCCGGCTGCCGCGCAACACGATGCGGGCGCGGATCGGGTCGTACGCGAGGTTGTGGTACGCCCGTCCCGAGGGCGACGCCGACGGCGCCTGCAGCGACCACTGCACGCCGTCGTACTCCCACGTGTCGGCGAGTTCTCCGGCGTCGGCGCCGCCGCCGAACAGCACGGTGCGCTGCCGAACCGAGTCGTAGGCCATGCCGTGCGCGAAGCGCGGGCTCGGCGCATTCCCCGGAAACCGCTGCGTCCAAGCGACGCCGTTCCATTCCCACGTGCTGCCGACCTTCTGGTAGCTGGCGGTCAGACCGCCGAAGAGCACGCAGACGCCGCGCTGGCTGTCGAAGACCATCGCGCCGCTGCGCGACGACGGCGGCGATTGGCTCGGCGCGCGCTGGCTCCAGTCGACGCCATCCCATTCCCAGGTGTCGCTGAACGTCGGCATCATGAAGCCGCCCAACCCGCCGCCGAACAACACCGTGCGCTGGCGGACCGAGTCGTAGGCCATGGCGACCGCGCCGCGCGGCGTCGGCGCGTTGGCGGGAAGACGCTGCGTCCACGTGGTCCCGTCCCACTCCCAGGTGTCGTTCAGGTTGCCGTTGCCGTAGCCGCCGAACAGGACGACGCGCTGACGGGCCTGGTCGTACACCATGCCGGACATGGTGCGCGCCGACGGCCGGATGGCCGGGAAGCGCTCGGTCCAGGACGTGCCGTTCCAGGTCCACGTGCGGTCGAGGACGCCGGCGTCCGTGTCGCCACCGAACAAGACCATGACCTGACGGGCCGCGTCGAAGGTGAACCCCGGCGACGCCAGCGCATCGGGTTGGGCCCCGTTGCCGACGGCGAGCCACTGCGATTGGCCGGACACGGCGCCGGCGCAGAGGACGCCGGCAGCCAGGACGCGCGGAAGGAAGGCGGACGAGAGTGCGTTCAAGGAACTTCGCTTGCTGGCCACGAATGCCGAGGCCATTGCGATCGAAGCTAGTGCCGTCGTCCTGCCGTGCCATGGTCCGCAAGGGACGAGACGGGTTCGCCGAGTGCGTAGCGGCAGCACCAGGACTGCGCAGACGCGCGCCGACGACGGCGACGCGAGCCGTGCACTCCACCGCGGCGACCGCTCCAATCCGGCGATGCGCGTCGAACTCCCCTACGGCCGCGCGACGCTGCCGATCGATCTGCCCGCGGACCTCGACGTCACGATCGTGCGCAAGCCGGCGATGCCGGTGTGCGCCGATCCGGCGGCGGCGGTGCGGCAGGCGCTGGCGGCGCCGATCGGCAGCGCCCCGCTGCAGCGCTTCGCCGCCGGTGGCGACTCGGCCTGCATCCTGATCTGCGACGTCACGCGGCCGGTGCCCAACGGCCTGCTGCTGCGGCCGATCGTCGACGAGCTGGCCAAGGCCGGCATCGCCCACGACCGCGTCACCGTGCTCGTCGCCACCGGCATGCACCGGCCCAACCTCGGCGCCGAGCTCGAGGAGCTGGTCGGCGATCCGTGGGTGCTGCGGCACGTGCGCGTCGGGAACCACCACGCCGACGACCCCGACGCGCACGACGACCTCGGCTTCACGCCGCACGGCACCCCGGTCAAGCTCGACCGCCGCTTCACGCGCGCCGCGATCAAGGTCGTGACCGGCCTCGTCGAGCCGCACTTCATGGCCGGCTTCTCCGGCGGCCGCAAGGTGATCGCGCCGGGCATCGCGCACCGCGACACGATCACCACGTTCCACAGCCACCGCTTCATGGCGCATCCGTGCGCCGACAACCTCGTGCTCGACGGCAACCCGCTGCACCGCGAACAGCTGGCGATCGCGGCGATGCTCGGCCCGGTGTTCGGCGTCAACACCGTGCTCGACGAGCACCGGCGCTTGTCGTTCGTCAGCGCCGGCGAGCTGGTGTCGAGCCATCTCGCCGCCGTCGCCGCGTGCGAACAGAGCGCGCGCGTGACGCTGCCGCGGCGCTTCGGCACCGTGGTGACCACCGCCGCCGGCCACCCGCTCGACGCGACGTACTACCAGACCATCAAGGGCATGGTCGCGCCGCTCGGCATCCTCGCGCCGGGCGGCACGCTGGTGATCGCGTCGTCGTGCCGCGAAGGCCTCGGCTCGGCCGCCTTCCGCGACGCGCAGCAGCGGCTCGTCCAGCTCGGCCCCGACGCCTTCGTGCAGTCGCTGGCGCACAAACGCTTCGCCGACCCCGACGAGTGGCAGACGCAGATGCAGGCGAAGTCGCTGCAGCGCGGGCAGGTGCAGCTGGTGACCACCGGCCTCGACGCGGACGCGCTGGCGCTGACCGGCGTCGGCCACGCCGCGAGCGTCGAAGCGGCGGTGGCGGCGAGCGTCGCGCGCACCGGCGACCGCGCGGTCGCAGTGGTGCCCGAGGGGCCGTACGTGGTGCCGGTGTGCGGGGCGGGGTGAGCGGCAGCGCGTCGCCCAAGCGACCAGTCCAACCCGGGCACACAGGGCGGTCCGATGCGTGCGCGAGCGTGGGGGGCCCTACTGCCCCACCCGCAGCACCGTCCCCGCCGCGAACGTGACGTCGTCGACGTGGCCTAGGACGCGGGCGCCATCCGGCATGGTCGCGAACGCATGCACGTGCAACGCGGTGCCCATGTGGGTCATCACGCCTTCCTGGCCATCGACGAAGAAGCCGATGGCGCGCAGCGGCACGTCGGCGAGGTCGACGCGCGCGGGCTCCTTGCCGGGCACGGGCTCGCCGTGCGGGCAGGCGCCGCGGACGACGTGCAGCTGCACCGCGCCGCGGCCTTCGACCACGAACGGCAGCGGGCCCTGCGGCGTGCCGCGCGCGGCGGCGATGCCGGCGAGGGTGTTCTCCAGGTCGAGCAGAGTGCACGGTGACGGCAACGGCACCTCGTCGAACCGCGCCGCGACGGCCGCCGTCAGCAGCGTCGCCTGCGCGCGGGATGGCGCGCGCGCCGCGAACGGCCCGTCGACCGCCACCCACGCGGCGCCGTCGTCGACGACGAACTCGCCGTCGAGGCCGGCGAGCGCGCCGACCGCGTACGTGCCCGGCCGCGCCACCTCGGCGAGCGCAACGCGCGCCTGGGTGCTGCCGCCGCGCATCACCTCGCGCATCACGCCTTCGTGGCGGAAGGCGGGCGGGGGCGCGGCGCAGGCGGCGAGCGCGAGGGCCCACACCGCGAGCGCGCGGCGCGTGGCCGACTTCGGCATCGGCGTCGGCTCGTCCGTTCGCGCACGGGCGCGACCGGCGGCCCCGGCCCCCACTGCGCGCATCCCTCTCACGCCCACGGCGCGCCGCCGCGCAGCCACAGCGACAATGGATGCACGAAGCCGCCGTGCAGCACATACCGGCAGGCGTCGAGCACTTCGCCGCTGCGCAGCGGCAGCGCCGCGATCTCGTCGAGCGTCGCCCACTTCGCCTGCAGCGTGTGGCCGTCGGGCGTCGACTTGGGCGGCTGGTCGTCGTCGACCCGTGCGGTGACGAACACGCGCAGGCGCGCGCCCTCGGCCGACGGCGTGTGCTCGATGCGCAGGATGCCGTCGACGGTGACCTGCACGCCGGCCTCCTCCCACACTTCGCGCTGCACCGCCGCGACGAGGCTCTCGCCGAGCTCGGCGCGGCCCGCCGGCAGGTACCACGGATTGCCGGGGATGACCTCCTGCACGACGAGGAAGCGATCGCCGCGGCGGACCACCGCCAGCACGATCGTCGCGGTCGGGATGCCTGGGCGCGCGGCCATCAGCTCGTGCACCGCCGGTCGAGGTGCGTGTAGCCGCCGTCGACGAAGAGGATCTGGCCGGTCGTGTGGCTGCTGTGCTTCGAGGCGAGGAACACCACCGCGGCGGCCACCTCGGCCGGCGTGGTGAAGCGGCGGCCGAGCGGGATCGTGCGTTCGATGCGCGCGCGTTCGCCGGCCGGGTCGGCCTGCCGCGCCAGCCACTCCTCGTACAGCGGCGTCCACGTCTCGGCCGGCAGCACCGCGTTGCTGCGCGCGCCGTGCGGCGCCAGCTCGACCGCCCACTCGCGCACGAGCGCCAGCAGGCCGCCCTTCGCCGCCGCGTAGCCGGAGGTGCCGCCCTGGCCGGTGACGGCGACCTTGCTGCCGAGCAGCGTGACCGAGCCGCGCGCCTGCGCCAACAGGCCGCGGGCGTGATGCATCAGCGCGTAGGCGGGCACGAGGTTGTCGCGCAGCGAGGCCTCGAACGCGGCGACGCCGGCGTCGAGGCCGACGCCGTCGTTGCGGCCGGCGTTGTGCACCAGCGCGTCGAGCCGGCCGAAGCGCTCGGCCGCCGTGGCGACGGCGCGCGCGCACACGGCCTCGTCGCGCAGTTCGCCGCCGACGAACACGACGCCGGGATCCGCCGCCGCCAGCTGCTCGCCGAGCGCCAGCTCGCGGTCGGCGACGACCACGCGCGCGCCCTCGGCGCGCAGCAGCGCGACGATGGCGCGGCCGATGCCGCGGCAGCCGCCGGTGACGAGCGCGACCGAGTCGTGCAGGCCGAGGTCCATGCGTCAGTCGGCGGCGACGACCGGGTTGCGCAGCACGCCCAGGCCCTCGATCTCGACCTCGCAGACGTCGCCGGCCTTGAGGTAGACCGGGGGCTTGCGGGCGAAGCCGACGCCGGGCGGCGTGCCGGTGGCGATGACGTCGCCGGGCTCGAGCGTGACGTTCTCGCTGAGCGACGCGATCAGCTCGGGGATGCGGAACACCAGCTGCGCCGTGCTGCTGTCCTGCATCGTCGCGCCGTTGAGCCGCAGCCGGATGCGCAGCGCGTGCGGGTCGGCGACCTCGTCGGCCGTGGCGACGTACTCGCCGAACGGCGCGAAGGTGTCGCACGACTTGCCGCGCTGCCACTGGCCGTCGGCGAACTGGAAGTCGCGCGCGCTGACGTCGTGGAAGCAGCAGTAGCCGAGCACGTGCGCCATCGCATCCTCGGCCTTCACGCCGCTGGCGCGCTTGCCGATGACGACGCCGAGTTCGGCCTCGTAGTCGGTCTGCGTGCTGCCGCGCGGGATGCGGATCGGGCCGCCTGGCCGCTGCACGCAGGTGACGAACTTGCTGAACAGCAGCGGGCGCTTGGGCAGCTCGACGCCCTGCTCCGCCGCGTGGTCGCGGTAGTTGAGGCCGATGCAGAGGATCTTGCCGGGCCGCGGCACCGGCGCGTGCAGCGTCACGGCGCCGCGCGCCACGATCGCCCCGGCGGCCTGCAGCCGCGCGCGCTCGGCCGGCTCGGCGGCCTTGGCGGCGGCGGCGCGGGCGGCGCGGTGCGCCGGCGCGTCGAGGTCGTACCAGCCGAGATCGTGCGCCGGCCGCGGCAACGCGACGGCCGGGTGCGTGAAGTCGAGGAGCGAAGCGCCCTGGTCGAGCAGGGCGCCGGGGACGACGGGACCGCCCGAGCGGGCGAAGGCGACGAGTTTCACGCGGTGCGAGGGGAGCGAGGGGATGCGCAGCGTGCCCCGGCGACGCGGAGCGGGCAACCACGGAGTCGGACGGACTTCGCGCGCGCCACATGGGGTCGCGCGACCTCGCGACAGGACGTCCTACCCGCCGTCGCGCACCAGCAGCACGTGCAGCGCCTTCGGGCCGTGCACGCCGACGACCAGGGTCAGTTCGATGTCCGCCGTGCGCGACGGGCCGGTGAGGAAGGTGATCGTGCGCGCCGCCGGGCCGCCATCGGACTTCTGCAGCGCAGCGAAGGCCTCGGCGAGCGTGCCGAGCAGCGCGCGCACTGGCAGCACGACGACGTGCAGCGCCGGTAGCAGCGACGCGAGGCGATGGTGCTCGTCGGCGGACGCGAGCACCAGCGTGCCGGTTTCGGCGATGCCCCACTGCGCGCCGGTGACGCCGACGTCGGCCTGCAGCAGACGGTCGCGCGCAGCGTCCGCGGCGAGCAGATCGCAGCCGACCGGCGCGTAGTCGGCGACGCCGGCGAGCCACGGTGCGTCGCTGAGCGCAGCGGCGGCAGCGCCCTGGCGCGCGAGCAGCAGGCCGATGCGCGCGCACGCCGTGCGGCGGTCGGCGACGACCTCGACGACGCCGCCGAGCTGCTGCTGCGCAGCGGTGAAGCGGGCGACGCGCTCGTCGTCGGACAGCGGCGGCGGCGGCGAGGCGCTTGCCGGCAGCGGCGGCACCACAGCGCCGCGCAGGCCGGCGCGCACCGCGCCGAGGATGGCTTCGCGGGCGTCGTTCATCGCGCCGGTCCCTGCCAGCGGTCGCGGAACGGCCGCGCCGCCAGCTTCGGTGCCTCGCGGCTCGACTGCCACGCGCGCATCGGTCCGAACAGGCGCATGGCGAACGGCAGCTTCTGTCCCAGGCGCGCGACCGCCGTGGCGAGCCGGAAGCGCGCCGGGCTGCGCGTGACCCACGACCAGACACGCCAGCCGAGCGCTTCCAGCGGTTGGCGCCGCGCGGGCTTGCCGACCGTCGGCGACGCCGCGCTGCCGCTCGCCGGCGGCTGGCGTTCGCCGGCAACGGCGCGCCGGCGCAGTTCGAGCAGCAGCGACGGGATGTCGATCTTGACCGGACAGACGTCCTTGCAGGCGCCGCACAGGCTCGACGCGAACGGCAGCGTGCCGGCGCTGTGCAGGCCCTGCAGCTGCGGCGTCAGGATCGCGCCGATCGGGCCCGGATAGACCGAGCCGTAGGCGTGGCCGCCGATCGACTGGTAGACCGGGCAGGCGTTGAGGCAGGCGCCGCAGCGGATGCACGCCAGCGTCTGCCGCATCAGTTCGTCGGCGACGATGCGCGAGCGGCCGTTGTCGAGCAGCACGATGTGCAGTTCGCGCGGTCCCTGCCCCGCGGGGTCGGGGCCGGTCAGCATCGACTGGTAGGTCGTCAGGTGCTGGCCGGTGCCCGAGCGCGGCAGCAGCCGCAGGAACGTCTCCAGGTCGGAAAAGCGCGGGATCACCTTCTCGATGCCCATCACCGCGACGTGCACGGCCGGCAGCGTCGTGGTCATGCGCGCGTTGCCCTCGTTCTCCAGCACCAGGATCGTGCCGGTCTCGGCGACGCCGAAGTTGACGCCACTGATGCCGAGGTCGGCGGCGGCGAAGTGCGCGCGCAGCCGCGTGCGCGCCTCGGCGGCGAGCAGCTGCGGGTCGCTGGACGGCGGGATGCCGAGCGTGTCGACGAACAGCGCGCCGATCTGCTCCTTCGTCTTGTGGATCGCCGGCACGATGATGTGCGACGGCGTCTCGCCGGCGAGCTGGATGATCCACTCGCCGAGGTCGGTCTCGACGGGCTCGCGGCCGTCCTGCGCCAGCGCGGCGTTCAGGTGGATCTCCTCCGTCGCCATGCTCTTGCTCTTGACCAGCCGCTTGCTGCCGCGCGCCTTCGCCAGCTCGCGCACGACGCCGCAGGCCTCGGCGGCGTCACGGGCCCAGTGCACGACCGCGCCGGCCTTGGTCGCCTTGGCGGCGAACTCCTCCAGGTAGGCGTCGAGGCGCGCGAGCGTGTGCGCCTTGATCGCCGCCGCGCGCGTGCGCAGCTCCTGCCAGTCGGGCACGGCGTCGATCGCCGCCGCACGCCGTTCGGCGAACGTGTCGGTCGCGCGCCGCAGCGCGCCGGTCAGCGTCGCGTCGGCGAGCGCCGCGCGGGCGTTGGCGGCGAAGGTCTCGGGGCTGAGCGGGCTCACGCCGGGAGGATGGCCGAAAGCGGGCGCCGGCGCACGCTCGTGGCGCAGGGAAGGTCAGAGCGCCGCCAGCAGCTGCGGCAGCGCGGTCGCGATCGGCAGGCACTGCACGCCATCGCGCAACTCCGGCCGCTCGCCGCCGTGCAGCAGCCAACGCGTCGCCTCCGGATAGTCGCCGCCGAACAGGCGAAGGGCCTTCAGGTCGTCGTCGCGCACCATCGGGCTGCGCTTGACCTCGATCGCATGCAGGCCGCGCGGACCATAGAGCACGAAGTCGACCTCCATCTTGCTGGTCGTGCGCCACGTGTGAAGCGCATATCCCCAGTCGCGCGCGGCGTTGTGCGCGCGCAGTTCGTTGAGCACGACGGTCTCCAGCGCGGCGCCATCGATCTCCATGTCGCTGTCGAGCGGCCCGCGCGGCCGCAGCGTCCGGAACACCCCGGCGTCGAAGAGGAAGAACTTGGGATGCGCGGCGACGTCGCGTTTGGCGCGGCGGCGGAAGACCGGCAGGCGCACCGCGAGCAGCAGGTCGTCGAGCGCCTGGAACCAGCCTTCGACGACCTTGCGTTCGACCCCGCAATCGCGCGCCACGCTCGTCATGTTGAGCACGGCGCCCTGGCTGAAGGATGCAGCTTCGAGAAACCGCGCGAATGCCGGCAGGCTGCGCGTCACGCCTTCCTGGACGATCTCCTCGTGCAGGTACGTGCGGACGTAGCTGGCGAGGTATGCCGCTGGGTCGCTCTCGACCCACGCGCCGGGCAAGCCGCCAAACCGCAACGCGTGCCGCAGATCGAAGTCGCCGCCGAGTTCGGCGGCGGTCAGCGGATGCATCGACATCGTCCGCGCCCGGCCTGCCAGCAGATTGCCGCCGTCGCGCCGGATCTTGCGCGCGCTCGAACCGGTCAGCGCGAAGCGCCAGCGCTTCTGCTCGATCAAGCGGTGGACCTCGTCGAGCACCCCGGGCGCCTTCTGCACCTCGTCGATCACGACCCACCCCTGATGGCCGGCAGGCACGAGGCCTTCGAGGCGTTCGGGCGCGGCGACGAGCCGGTTGTGCACGTCCGCAGCGAGCAGGTCGATGACCACGGCATCGCGCAGCGCGGCGCGGATCCAACTCGACTTGCCGGTGCCGCGCGGCCCGAACAGGAAGAAGCTGGTTGCCGGCTCAGCTTGGAGTCGGGAGTACACGATTCCTTTTTATCAAGAAATCGGAAGTGGCCGATCCAAAAACTACAATCCGCTGCTTCTCCTTGTGAAGAATAGGGTTACGTCACCGGCTCGCCAGGATCTCGGCGAGGTGCATGGCCCGCACGCGCGAGCCCTGCCGCTGCAGGCGGCCGCGCATCTGCATCAGGCAGCTGCTGTCGACGGCGCTCAGCACGTCGACGCGGTCGCCGAGACCGGACAGCTTGTGGTCGAGCATCGCCGTCGACAGCTCGGGGAACTTGACCGCGAACGTGCCGCCGAAGCCGCAGCAGGCCTCGCCGGTGCGCAGTTCGACCAGTTCGAGGCCCGCGACCGCGCGCAGCAGCCGCCGCGGCTCGTCGCGCACGCCGAGTTCGCGCAGGGCGTGGCAGGCGTCGTGCCAGGCGACGCGCGCCGACAGCCTCGCGCCAAGGTCGACGACGCCGAGTTCGCGCACCAGGAACGCCGACAGTTCGTGCGCCTTGTGCGCGACCGCCTCGGCGCGCGCGCGCCATTCCGGCTCGTCGCGGAACAGCTCGGGGTAGCGGTGCACCATCGCCGTGCACGAGCCCGACGGCGCGACGATGGCGTCGGCGCGCTCGAAGATCTCGACGAAGCGGCGCGCGACCGCCTTGGCCTCGTCGTGGTAGCCGGAGTTGAACGCCGGCTGCGCGCAGCAGGTCTGCGCCGGGTCGAACGTGACGCGGCAGCCGGCGCGCTCGAGCACGGCGACGGTCGCTTCGACGACCTCGGGCCAGAGCTGGTCGCCGAGGCAGGTGGCGAAGAGGGCGACGTTGCGGGTCACGCCAGCACCGCCACGGCCTTGCAGTAGCCCGGGTCGCGGTGGTCGCCGCCGAACGCGCGCGGCACGTCGGCGAGGCCGCGGTAGCGGTGCGTGATCATCGCGTCGACGCGCACCGTGCCGTCGGCCAGCAACTGCTGCGCGCGCCGGTAGACGCTCGGCCGGCCGTCGGCGTCGAAGCCGCCGGAAGCGCCGACCGAGGTGACGAGCGTCGCTTCGCGCCACTGCACCGGGTTGAGCAGCGCCATCGGCGCGTCGCCGTGGCCGATGCCGTACATCTGCACGGTCGCCTGCTTGCGGATCAGCGCCGGGATCGCGGCGTAGACCGCGCCGGCGCCGGTCGCTTCGACGAGGTACTCCGCGCCGCGGCCGCCGCTCGCGGCCATCACCGCGTCGCGCGCGTGCTCCGGCGCCACCGCGACGGCGCCGAGCTGCTGGCAGAGCCCGCGCTTCTGCGCGCTCGGCTCGCTGACCACGATCGGGCCGTCGAAGCCGTGGACGCGGCGGAGGACCTGCACGAACAGCTGGCCCGCCGGACCGCCGCCGAGCACCACCGCCGTGCGGATCGCGCCGCCCTCGCCCGAGCCGTCGAAGCGCCAGCGCGCGGCGGCGCGGGCGCCGAAGTCGGCGCTGTGCAGCACGCACGCCAGCGGCTCGGTCATCGCCGCGCGCTCGAACGTCACGCCGTCGGCGATCGGCAGCGCGTTGACCGCCGGCACCACCAGCTCGTCGGCGAAGCCGCCGGGCAGGCCGGTGATGCCGTGCTCGGTGTAATGCGCGCACTGGTGGCTGTGGCCGGTGGCGCAGTACTCGCACGCCACCGCGCGCCGTTCGCTGCGGCAGTTGCGGCCCTGGTCGACGACGACGCGCGCGCCGACGGCGAGGTCGCGCACCGCGGCGCCGACCTCCACCACCGTGCCGGCGATCTCGTGGCCGAGGATCTGCGGCGACTCCTCGAACGGGATCGCGCGGCCCTGGGCGTCGAAGTGGAAGTTCGACTCGCCAGCGAAGATGTGCAGGTCGGTGCCGCAGACGCCGACGGCGGCGGGCAGCACGCGCACGTCGTGCGGTCCGAGCGGCGGCGAGGGCACGTCGACGATGGCGAGTCGTCGCGGCGCTACGAGGGCGCAGGCGCGCATGCCGTCATCCTGCCGGTGACGCGCGATGGCGTCCACGGCGGAGCCGCCTCCGCGCGCAGCCGGGCCCGGCCGCGCCTACAGCGACACCGACTGCTCGGCCCAGACCTGGAACTCGCGGTGCTTCTGCACCTCGGCCTTGGCCAGGACCTCGCCGCTGGCGGTGCGCAGGACGTGCTCGAACACGCGGCGGCCGACCTGCTCGATCGACTCGGTACCGTCGATGACCGTGCCGGCGTTGAGGTCGAGGTCGTTCTGCATGCGCTCGAAGATCGGCGTGTTCGAGGTCAGCTTGAGCACCGGCGCGATGGCGTTGCCGATCGTGGTGCCGCGGCCGGTGGTGAACACGACGACGTTGGCGCCAGCGCCGACGAGGCCCGGCGTCGACTCCTGGTCGTAGCCCGGACCCTGCATCAGCACGAGGCCGCGCGTCTGCGGCGGCACCGCGTACGGCGTGCAGCCCTCGACGCGCGTCGTGCCGGCCTTGGCCATCGCGCCGAGCGACTTGATGGTGATGTTGAGCAGGCCGCCCTTGATGTTGCCCGGGCTCGGGTTGTGGTCGAGCTTGGTGCCGAACTTGCCGGCGTACTCCTTGTACCAGTCGACGTAGGCGAACACTTCCTTGGCGGTGGCGAGGTCCTTGGCGCGCGCGGCGAACAGGTGCTCGGCGCCGCAGAACTCCGGCACCTCGGTGATCATCACCGTGCCGCCGTGCTGCACGAGCAGGTCGGCGGCGTGGCCGAGCGCGGGATTGGCCGACAGGCCGGAGAAGCCGTCCGAGCCGCCGCACTTGACGCCGAGCGACAGGTGGCTCGCCGGCTGCTCGCTGCGCTCGCTGCGGTCGGCGATCGGCAGCATCTCGGCGACGAGCTGCAGACCCTTCTGGATGGCGCCCTGCGTGCCGCCGCACTCCTGCACGCCGATCCAGTGCACCGGCTTGTCGGTGCTCAGCCCGCCGCGCTGCTTGAGGTACCGCTCGACCAGCGTCAGGTTGGTCTTCTCGCAGCCGAGGTCCATGAACAGCACACCGGCGACGTTCGGGTGGTCGGCGTAGTTGGCGAGCGTGCGCAGCATGACGTCGAGGTTGCTGCCGTCGCTGCAGCCGCAGCCCTTGTTGTGCGGCAGCGCGACGACGCCGTCGACGTTGGGGAAGCGCTCGCGGCTGTACAGCGTGTACTCGGCGATGGTCGCGATCTGCGCCGCCTCGTGGCTGCTGCACATGCTGGTCGGCACGATCAGCACGAAGTTACGCGTGCCGACGCGACCGTCGCCGCGCAGGAAGCCGCGGAAGGTCGCGCGGCGCTCGGCCGGCACGTACTGCGGCGCCGGGTTGCCGAGGTCGGCGGGCAGGTCGCGCACCACCGGCACTTCGTTGCTCATGGTGGTGAACGAGATCGGGTCGCCGGCGACGCAGCCCTTGCTGGTGCCGATCGGCTGCCCGTACTGCAGCACGAACGCGCCGGCTGGGATGTCGCGCGTGGCGAAGCGGTGGCCCGGCGTGACCTCCCCGCGGATCGCGAGGCTGCGGCCGTCGGGCATCGCCACGACGTCGCCGGCCTGCAGGCCGGCCTTCACCACCGCGACGTTGTCCTTGGGGCTGACGACGACGGCGCACTGCGCGAGCGGGCGGGGCGACGAGGAGACGGACGTCATGCGGGCGGCGATCCTAGCGACTCGGCCCCACCCCGCGAGGGCCGGCGGCCCCGGCGGCGGCGGACGGCGCGCGCGCCGCGTTCGCCTTGTTCGCGGCGTTCGCGATCAGTTGACGTCGATGACCGTCGGCGTGCTCAGTTCGAGGCCAGAGCCGCCGAAGCCGATCATCTGGTAGAGCACCTTGCCCGAGAAGGCCGGCGGGATCGCGACCATCGGGAAGCTGCCCCACTGGCCGGGCGCGGGGAAGAAGTGCACGAACAGCGACGGCGCGTACAGGTCGGGGAAGCAGAGCAGCGAGAACGGGAAGGCCGGCAGCGAGCCGGGCACGGTCGCCGGGACCAGTTCGATCAGGGCGAGGTTCCACGCGTACGGCGAGCGGTAGTCGATCTGCGTGGCACCCAGCGGCGCGCCGAACGGCGCAGTGACGACCGGGGCCTGCGGCTGGGTGACGAAGCGCTGCGTGCGGGTGAAGGCCAGCGCGTTGACGTAGCTGACCACGCCGAGCGCGGCGTTGGGCGGGCGCACGCCCATCTGGTTGCCGAGCGTCGGGCTGCCGCACGGCGTCGCCGCCGCGCCGCAGAGGTGGTTGTAGATGGCGCCGCCGCCGACGGTGGTCAGCAGCGACGCGCCGGTGCCGGTCTCGACCGAGAACACGAACTGCGGCGCCTGGACCACCGCGCCCGAGCACGGAAACGTGAAGCCGAGCGGTGCCGACCAGTCGAAGTCGAGCGACTCCAGGTCGGTGGCGTTGGTCAGGCACGCGCCGAAGCGGTCGGCGACGTTGGCGGCGACCACCATCGCGTCGACCTGTGCTTCGCTGTAGACGACGGCGGCGCTGTTGGGCAGCACGGCGGCGACGCGGAAGTCCGGCGTCCAGGTGATGGCCCAGTCGGGCACGCAGACGATGGCGCCGTCCTGGATCAGCTGCGGGCCGCAGAAGGTGAAGGCCGGCACGTCCTGGTCGAGCGAGAAGTAGACGCCGAGCCCGGGCTGGAAGCAGATCGCGTCGACGTCGATCGGCGTCGACAGCGGCAGGCCGAGGGCCTGGTTGAACTGCTCCTGGCGCATGAAGTGCTCGACCTGGCCGTCGCCGGCCGTGGTGCGCACGATGCGGCCGACGTCGCCCGGGCGAAGGCCCGGGCCGCCGCTGATGTTGGTGCCCATCGCCACCGACGGCGAGAAGAACAGGTTGCGGGCGTTGCTCAGGCCGGGCGTGCCTGCGGCGGAGCCGAACGCTTCGCACAGCGCGTCGATGCGGCCGAACAGGTTGGCCTCGAAGTACGTGCCGTCGCCGTCCTCGTCACCGGCCATGACGTGAAAGGCCGCCTGCGGCGTGTACTTCTCGGCCGACGGCGTGGAGCACGGGCCGTTGGTCCACTCCAGGTGGCAGACCTCGTTGGGCCGCAGCATCTGCAGCACGGTGCCGCCGCTGGTGGACAGCGTGAGTTCGGGGTTGGAGTAGGTCACCAGCATGTCGCTGCTCTGGGCGGCGGCATGGGCGGCGACGGCGAGGAGTGCGAAGGACGGCGTCAGGATCGGATTCATGGCGGCAGGATGGGTTCGCGGTGGCGGTGGCGGCGGGAAGGGCGCACGGCGTGCGCGCACCCTGGGAAGGACCGTCCGCCGCGCCGCGCACGCGGCCGGCGGCGAAATCCGCGCCGGCCGCCCCCGCCGGGCGCCGTTCCCCGCCTCGGTGGCGGGCCGCCGCAGCCGGTAGCATCGCGGCATGGTGATCCACGTCCTCGCTCCGTGCCTCGCGGCGCTGACGCTCGCCGCGGCGCTCGCCGCCCAGACCCCGGCACGGCCGCCGGCGGCGTCGACGCCGACCGCCCCACCGCCGCTCGCCGCGCCGGTCGATCCCGTGCCCGTGCTCGATGGGTCGACGTTCGCGCGGCATTGGCAGCACGTCCTCCCGACCGAGGACGAGATGGCCTGGCGGGACATCCCTTGGCTCGGCGCGCTCGCCGAGGCGGTCGTGCGGGCGCACGCGCAGGACAAGCCGATCCTGCTGTGGGCCATGAACGGCCACCCGCTCGCCTGTACTTGAAACAACGGCGTGGCGACCAGACGGTCCGTCTGGTCCGACGAGGACGTGCAGCGCGCCGCGCGCGCGTTCGTGCCGGTCGCCGACGAGGTCAGCCGGCTGCAGCGCGACAAGGAGCCGGATTGCGTGTTCTTCCAGGGCTTCTGCGAACTCGGCCACTACGGCGGCAAGACCAGGCCGTCGAACACCCGGCAGGGCATCTACGCGGTGACGCCGAGCGGACGCTTCCTCGCGTCGTGCAACACGCGCGACGCCGACGAGGTGCTGGCGATGCTGGCGAAGGCGAAGAAGGCGTGGGACGCGATGCCGCCGGCGCAGCGGCGCGCCGCCGACGCGGCGCTCGATCCGGCGGCGGTCCGGCGCTTCGAGCAGTTGCGGCCGACGGACGGGTTGGTGCTGCGCGTCTACAGCCGCGACCTGCCGCGCCAGAAGGTCACGCCGGGCTGGCGCGGCCAGGCATGGAACCAGGACCACGCGTGGTTCCGCCGCGACGAGGCGCTGGCGATGGTGCCTGCGCCCGAGGTCGGCGCCGAACGTCCGTTCCCCGCCGACGCGCTGCTGCGGCTCGCGCGCGTGCACCTCGTCGACAACGTGCGCGGCCAGACCATGGCGCACGGCCCGCAGCACGTCGTCGCACGCCGGCTGGTCGCGCGCACCGTGGCGCTCGCCGGCGACGCGCAGTCGATCCTGTTCGAGGGCGCCGTGCGCATCGAGCGCGTCGGCACGTGGGCGAGCCGCGGCTACGGCCCCGATCGGCCGCAGCGGCTCGGCTTCGACGCGCAACTGCTCGGCGCCGCCAAGTTCGACCGCACGGCGCAGCGTTTCACCGAGTGGCGCCTGCTCGCCGTCGGCATGCGGCACGGCGCGACGGAGTTCAATGGCCGCCAGGACGACTTCGGCCCGGCCCCGATGGGCGTCGCCTTCGACCTGCAGGCCGACGACGCGCCGGCGGTCGCGCCGTCGATGCACTGGGCCTACGGCTGGCAGTAGCCGGCGCGCCGCTCAGGCGAGCAGCGCGGGCAGCACCCTGCCGGCGACGTCCGTGAGGCGGAAGTCGCGGCCCTGCGCGCGCACGGTCAGCTTCTGGTGGTCGATGCCGAGCTGGCGCAGGATCGTCGCGTGCAGGTCGTGCACGTGCACGACGTCGGTCGCCGCCGACCAACCCCACTCGTCGGTAGCGCCGTGCGCGTGGCCGGCCTTGAAGCCGCCGCCGGCGACGAGCACCGAGCCGGCGAGCGCGTTGTGGTCGCGGCCGTAGGTGTCGAACGCGAGCGGGCCTTCGCAGTACGGCGTGCGGCCGAACTCGCCGGCGAGGACGACGATGGTGTCGTCGAGCATGCCGCGGCGCTTGAGGTCGCGGATCAGCGCCGCCGTCGGCTTGTCGACCTGCTCGGCCTTCTTCGGCAGCGCGCGCGGGATGTTGTAGTGGTGATCCCAACCGGCGTCGCACAACTGCACGAAGCGCACGCCGCGCTCCAGCAGCCGGCGCGCCAGCACGCAGTTGGTGGCGAAGCTGTCGCGGCCGATCTCGGCGCCGTACTCCTCCAGCAGTTCGGGTGGCTCCTGCCGCAGGTCGGCGAGTTCAGGCACGCCGGTCTGCATGCGCGCCGCGGTCTCGAACGCGGCGAGGCGCGCCTGCGCGTCGGGATCGCCGCTGCGCGCCGCTTCGCGCGCGTTGAGCGCGCGCAGCGCCTCCAGCTGGCGCGCGCGCGCCGCGGCGTCGACGCCGGGCGGATTGTCGACGAACAGCACCGGCTCCTTGCCCGAGCGGAACGGCACGCCCTGGTGACGGCCGGCGAGGAAGCCGTTGTGCCAGAGGCGCGGGTGCAGCGGCGTCGCCGGGTCGGGATTGGACAGCAGCACGACGAACTCCGGCAGGTTGCCCTTGCCGTCGCCGAGCGCGTACGACGTCCATGCCCCCCACGATGGCCGGCCGAGCAGCGGCGTGCCGGTGAACAGGATCGTCATCGCCGCCTCGTGCAGCACGTGGTCGGTCTGCAGCGAGCGGATCAGCAGCAGGTCGTCGGCGACCTCGCCGAGGCACGGCACGAGCTCGGACATGCGCAGCTTGCACTTGCCGTGGTCCTGGAACTCGAACTTGCTGCCGACGACCGGCAGCGCCCCCTGGCGCTCGGTGAGCCCGGTGAGGCGCTCGCCCTTGCGCACCGACGGCGGCAGCTCTTCGCCGCGGCGCTCGCGCAGCAGCGGCTTCTCGTCGAACAGATCGTGCTGGGACAGGCCGCCGGACAGGAAGATGACGACGACGCGCTTGGCCTTCGCCGTCGGCAGTTGCCACGCGGGTTGCGGGTCCTGCGGCGACGACGCCGCAGCGCGCTGCTGCAGCAAGGCGGCGGCGAGCCCGCCGAGGCCGAACGCCGAACGGCCGAGGAAGGCGCGCCGGCAGAGCAGGTCGTGGAGCGAATCGGTCATGGCGCACGTGACGGCGCAGCGCGCCGGAGGCAGGGCGCAGCCTACCGCCGATCGGCGTCCAGGGCGCGTCGGCACCGATGTGGCCGCCGGGCCTGCCCCGTCCGCGAGCGCGGCCGCGTCGCCGTGGGCCCGATGCGGCGGCGGCAACCGGACCGGGGGTCGGTTCGCAGCGCCGACGGGCCGCGCCGGGTGCTGGCGCCGCATGCAGGCTCGTCCGGCGCGTCGGTCCGCGCCCGCGATCCGCCGGCATGCGCCACGCAGTCGTTCACGCCTTCGGGGTGTTCGCGGTTCTCGACGCAGCGGTCGACTCGGCGGTGGCTGGGTTGTGTTGCCGAGCGGCACACCGCGCCGACCGGTGTGGCGCCTGCTTGCCTGCCTGTCGCCGGCTTGGGTGCGCATTTTCGGGCCAAATCGCGGCCCGGAGCTCCATTGCCGTGTGGCCTCCCATCACGACCACTTCTTCCAGGTCGCCTTCGGCGAGCCGGAGCACGCCGTGCCGTTGCTACGCAGCGCCCTGCCGGCACCGG
>JBKDXM010000067.1:0-22505 GCA_046306335.1 Planctomycetota bacterium | reverse complement strand
GGCAGCGACGAGGTGCTCGGTGCGATCGGCTGCGTCGGCGCGATCTTCGCCGCCGTCGCGGTCGCCGGCCTCGTGCTCGGCGGCATGGCGTTGGCACGGCCGGCGACGCCGCGGGGGCCGGCGCGCGTCGGCGTTGCGCTGGGCGCGCTGTGGCGCGTGCTAGCTGGCGTCGTCGTGCTGGTCGCGCTCTAGGAGTCCGCGTCACGAAAGGCCGCGCCGCCCGGCACGCGTCTTCGCGTCCGGGAGCTCGCCGCCGATCCTCGGCGAATCGACCGATTCGCCTCCGGTCGTCGGCTTCGCCCCGGCCGCGAATCCGCGCACCGGATCGGCGCGCGTTCCGTGACGCAGACTCCTAGGCGTCCGCGCTGCGGCGACCGACGACGCGCGCCGCGCGGCGCGTCCCGCCACGCCGTGAAACGCGCTCCTAGAACGTCGCCGACATGCCGACGAGGAAGTTGCGGCCGAGGCCGTTGCTGCCCGACCCGTGCACGCGGTAGTCGACGTCGGTCACGTTCTCGCAGGCGATCTCCAGCGCGACGCGCGGGTCGAGTCGGAAGCCGCAACGCAGGTTCCACAGCGTGTAGCTCGGCGTGCCGCCCGGCGGGATGCGCTGCGTGTCGGCCTGGTCGCCGACCGAGAGCTTGTCGGCGTCCTCGGCGCGCACGACCTCCGTGCCGCAGTGGAAGTCGCCGGCCTGGTTCTCCCAGCGCACCCCGACGATCGTCGTCATCGGCATGATGCGCGACGTGTAGTCGGTGATCGGGTTGCGGCTGCTGTCGAAGCCGTCGACCCGGCCGTACTGCCAACTGTTGACGACGAAGGCGGTCGTGCGCTCCACCACCTCGTACGCCAGCTGCAGCTCGGTGCCCTGCACGTAGCCGTCGCCGGCATTGCTCTTGGCGATCGCCGGCAGCGGCGGCGTGCCGACCGTCGTCCCGGTCGGCGTGCGCACGATCTGGTCCTCGATGTCGGTCCAGTACCAGGCCGCCTGCAGCTGCAGGTCGCCGGTGCGCACCTTGCTGCCGATCTCGTAGCCGAGGAAGTGCTCGGCATCGAGGCCCGGCGAGGCGATCTCCTGCTCGCCGCTGCGCGCCACCGTGAACGACGTCAGGTCGCTGAGCGTCGGCGCGCGGAAACCCTGGCTGGCGCCGGCGTAGACGTTCCAGCGCTCGGTCAGTTCCTGCCGCAGGTTGACGTTGGCGGTGACCTCGTCCCAGCTGTCCTTGACGGCGATGCCGGTGGTGTTGCTGGTCGGGCTGCGCACGCTGTCGGCGTCGGCCGCGGCGTAGGTGTAGCGCACGCCGGCCTGCGCCGAGAGGCCGCCGCCGAGGTCGAGTTCGTCCTGCGCGAACGCGCCGAACAGGTCGTACGTGGCCTTGTCGCCGACCTGACCCTGGAAGGCGTTCGAGCCCAACCCGGTCGAGCGCGAGTCGACGTCGTCGCGGTAGTAGTCGACGCCGTAGGTCAGCGTGCCGAGCGCGCCGAGGTCGGACTCGAACTGGGCGAACATGCCCAGGGTGCCGACGTCGAACTGCTGCGTGCCGACGCCAGCGGTGCGCACGCGTTCCTCGACCTCGCGCTGGGTCTGGAACGAGACCGAGTAGCGCGCCGAGGTGAACACGCCGTCGAGGCCGCTCTGATGCAGTTGCACGTACGACAGGCGGCGATCCTGGTCGAGTTCGCGCTGCAGGTCGGTCCCCGCCGTCGAACCACGCCAGCGCTCGGCCGACACCGTGGCGTGCGTGCGCGGCACGTTGTTCTGGCTCATCTCCTGGTGCAGGAACACGAGCTTGGTGCGCTTGTCGAGCTCGTGTTCCAACTTGACGTCGAACGCGGTCTCCTTGTGCGACGTGTTGGGCTGGATGCCGGTGTCGGCGCCGCCCTCGATGTCGCCGATCGCGCGGGCGTCGCCGCCGATCAACGCCGCCGAGCGCAGGCCGCCCTCGCGCCCCCACGCCACCTGCGCCTCGCCGCGCGCCGCCGGCGAGTCCTCGGCGGTGGCGTAGCGGCCGTAGGTCGCGCCGCCGTAGCGCACGCCGTCGACGGCCCGCAGGTTCGGGCCCTTGGTGATCGCCTGCACCGTGCCACCGACGGCATCACTGCCCCACTGGGTCGACGCCGGCCCGCGCAGGACCTCGATGCGGTCGAGGGACAGCGGGTCGACGGTGGCCCAGTACTGGTTGGGGCCGGAGCGGAACGTCGAGTTGTTGACGCGGATGCCGTCGATCAGCAGCAGGTTGTTGTAGCCGGTGAAGCCGCGCAGGAACGGCGAGCCCTGGCCCGGCGACGTCTCCTGGATCATCGCGCTCGGCAGGTAGCGCAGCGCCTGCGGCGTCGAGCGGAACTGGAAACGCTGCAGGTCCTGGCCGGAGACGACGTCGATGGCGCGCGGCGCCTCGAACGGGTCCTGTTCGCGGCGCGAGGCGGTGACGACGACGGTCTGGCCGGACGGATCGGACGGCTTGCCGGTCGGCGGTTGCTGCGAGGCAGCGGGCGGCTTCGCCGGGTCCTGGCCGCGGGGGCCCGGGGTGGCCGGACCGTTCGCCGGCGGCGGCGCCACGGCGGCGGGATCCTGGGCGGCGAGACCGGCGAACAGGACGGACGGGGACAGGACTGCCGCGCAAAGGGCGCGCGGCACGTGCGGTCGGATCGATTGCATGCGGAAGGTGGCGAGCGAACGCGCCATGCCACCGTCGGTTCAACGGTCCGCCGAGGAATTCCGCCGGCCGCTGCCGCCGCTCAGCGTCGGCGCGGCGTCCAGTGGCCGCGCGCCAGCGCGACGTGCGCCGGTTCGGGCCGCAGACGGCCCGCGGTGCGCAGCGCCCCGGCCACCGCGGCGCCGGCGACGAAGCCGCCGATGTGCGCCCACCACGCCACCCCGCCGCCCGCCGCCGACGCGAAGGCGCCGCCCACCAACTGCAGCGCGAACCAATAGACGAGGAAGAACGGCGCCGGCAGCACGACGAAGTCGAGGAACGGGCCCAGCACGACGAGCATCTGCACGCGCGCCCGCGGGTAGAGCAGCAGGTAGGCCCCCATCACGCCGGCGATCGCGCCCGAGGCGCCGACGGTCGGCACCGGCGAGCCCGGCGCGGCGAGCAGGTGCGCCGCCGACGCGGCGACGCCGCAGCCGAGGTAGAAGAGCAGGAAGCGCGCGCGGCCGAAGCGGTCCTCGACGTTGTCGCCGAAGATCCACAAGAACAGCATGTTGCCGGCGAAGTGCAGCAGGCCGCCGTGCAGGAACGTGCAGGTCAGCAGCGTCAGCCAGTCGGGCACGGCGGCGGCGCCGACGGCCGGCGCGCCGCGGCCCGGCGCGACGCGCAGCGCTGCTTGCCATGCCGGCGCGTCGGGGTCCATGACCCTGGCGGGCACCATGCCGAGGGACCGCACGAGGTCGCCGTCGGCGTCACCCAGTTGCAGCGCGAAGACCACCGCGCAGGCCGCGACCAGCGTCCGCGTGACCACCGGCGGCCGGCTCGCCGGCACGTCGTCACGCAGCGGGATCACGGCTGCTCCGCGATCGCGCGTTCGACCGCCAGGGCGTCGCGCAGGGCGCGGACATCGTGCGTGCGGATCCACGCGGCGCCGGCGCGCGCGGCCCACAACTCCGCGGCCAGCGTCGCCGACCCGCGGCCGGCGACGGCGGTGCCGGTGACGGCGCCGAGGAACGACTTGCGCGACACCGAGACGAGCAGCGGCCCGAAGTCGCGGCCGAGGTCGGCGAGGTGGCGCAGCACGCGCAGGCTGTTGGCCGGATCGCGGCCGAGGAAGAAGCCCATGCCCGGATCGAGCACGAGCCGGTCGCGCCCGACGCCGGCGGCGGCGAACGCGGCCGTGCGCTCGCCGAAGAACGCGCGCACGTCGTCGACCACGGTCGCCGGGTCGTGCGCCGCGCGGTCGGCGCGCGGGCCGTCGCTGCGGGCGCACATGGCGACGAAGCGTGCGTCGGCGGGCGCGCTGCGCACGACCGCCATCGCCGCCGGCGAGCGGAAGCCGCGCACGTCGTTGAGCCACTGCACGCCGCACGCGAGCATCGCCGCCATCACCTCCGGCTTGCAGGTGTCGACGCTGACGGCGCGGCCGGCGCGCCGCAACGCGGCGACGACCGGCAGCAGCCGGCGGATCTCCTCCGCGGCCGGCACGGGCTCGGCGTCCGGGTGCGTCGATTCGGCGCCGAGGTCGATCACGTCGGCGCCGTCGGCGGCGAGCTGCAGCGCATGCGCGACGGCGGCGTCGGGATCGAGCCAGCGACCGCCGTCCGAGAACGAGTCCCTGGTCAGGTTGACGATGCCGAAGATGCCCATGCGGCGGAGTCGTCGAGCATACGCGACGGGTCGGCCATGGCCGCCGTCCGCGGACCGCGCCCGACGCAGCGCCCGCGCGCGACGTCGCCGCGACGATCCCGCCGCGAGATCGAGGAGTAACGCCCTCAACCGCACCCCACACCCTGCCGAACAAGGGACCGGAGCATGAACCGGACGACACGTAACACGAGCACCGGCGGCTTCACGCTGCTCGAACTGCTCATCGTCGTCGCGGTGATCGCCGTGCTGTCGAGCATGGCGATCCCCAACTTGCTGGCGAGCCGGGTGACCGCCAACGAGACCGTCGCCGTGGCCGCGCTCAAGTCGATCCTCGCCGCCCAGGTCCAGTCCCAGGCGCTCTGCCTCGTCGACGTCGACGGCGATGGCCGCGGCGAGGCGCTCGGCCTCGACGAACTGTGCGGCACCCACGCGCTGCGGTCGGGGGCGCGGGCACTGTCGCCGTCGCCGCTGCCGCAGTCGCTCGGACTGCTCAACAACTTCGGCCACGTCGCCGGCCGCGGTTACCTGCTCTGCCTCTTCCTGCCCGACGCCAACGGCGTCGGCATCCCGGCCACACCCGACAACGCCAGCATCGTCGACCCCGACATGGCGGAGAACTTCTGGTCGTGCGTGGCGTGGCCGCAGTCGCACTCGGTCACCGGCAACGAGACCTTCTGGACCAACCAGTCGGGCGAGGTGATGCGCACCGTCGGCGGACGCTACGACGGCCGCACGCTGGTGCCGGAAGCCGGCGCCGCGCTGGTCGGCACGAGCGCCAACTCGCTGGTCGGCGGCCGGCCGTCGTCCGGCGTCGTCGCCGCGGACGGCAACCGCTGGACCGCGGTGCAGTGAGCGCCGGCCGCGCCGCCGACGGTCAACGCTGCCAGCGGCTGCGCAGGCACGACTCGCAGCGACCGCACGGCGTCGGCCCGCCGTCGTAACACGACCAGAAGTCGCCGGCGGCGAAGCCCAGGGCGCGGGCCCGGGCGACGATCGCGGCCTTGTCGAGGTCGAGCGTCGGACTGACGACCGCCACGCCTGATCGCGTGCCGAGCGCGAGGAAGGCCGAGGCAGCGGCCAGGAACGCCGCGGAGTTGTCGGGGAACGTCGCCGCCTCTTCGCGGTTGAAGCCCGCGATGACGCAGCCAGCGCCGAGGGCCTCGGCGTGCGCTGCGGCGATGGCGACGAACACGGCGTTGCGCGCCGGCACCCACACGCGCGCCGCGCTGGCCGCGTCGCCGGGCCGCGCCGCGGTGCCGTGTGGCAGGTCGCCGCCGCCGGCCAGCAGGGCCGAGCCCGCGGTGGCGGCGCAAGCAGCCAGCCACGGCAACGCGATGACGTGGAAGGCGCCACCGAGCCGGCGCGCGAGCGCGGCGGCGGCGGCGCGTTCGCGCGCGGCGGCGCGCTGGCCATAGTCGAAGCACAGCGACGCCAGCAGCCGGCCGCCGCCGTCGACGAACGCCGCCGCCGCGACCCCGGAGTCGAGCCCGCCGGACAGCAGTGCGACGCCGGTGGCCGGTCCCGCGGTCATTGCACGACGAACGTCCGGCTCGCCGAGCGCACGTAGTCGACTTCGAGCCGCACGCGCTCGGTGAGGGCGAAGTCGTCCGGCCCGGCGGGCACCGGCCCCGGAGTCAGCCAGAGGCGCGACTCGACCTGCACGACCCAGTCGCCCAGCGCCAGGCCGAGCCCGCTGCCGGCCGGCAGCGCCGGGAACTGCACCGTGCGCGGCGCGCCGGCGACGTCGCGATCCGGCACGTACACGCGCCACGCCCTGCCGGCCGCGTCGGTCGCGGTGACGTCGTGCGTGGCCGCGAGGTTGCCGACGAAGGTCGCGCCGTCGCAGACGTCGACGAAGGTGACGGCCGGCGCCGACGACGGCCCGGCCGGCGCGTCGATCGCCGGGGTCGGCAGCGGCCCGAGGCTGGGCGTCAGCGTCGGCGGCGGCCCCGCCTGCAGCAAGGACCGCGTGCGGCAGGCGCGACCGGCGGCGTCGCGGGCTTCGAGCGTCGACCAGAACAGCGGCGCGAACGGCGCGAGGCCGAGCGCGAGCGGCAAGCCGTAGTTGGCGTCGACGAAGTAGCTCGGCGTCAGGAAGACGGACGTCGCGCGGCCGATGCCGAGCAGCGCCTGGCCCTCGAAGCCGGCGAGCGACGCGGTGATGCGGGCCTTCGGGAACCCCGGCGCCAGGGCCGCGAAGTCGAGCCCGGTCGCCGCGAGGTTGACCAGGTACGGCGCCGGCAGCGTGCCGTACTGCGCTGTCGCCGGGATCAGCGCCACCTGCTGCGTCGATGCCGCGCCCGGCGCGATCGGTCCCGCCGGCATCGTCGGCGTCGTCAGCGTGGCGCCGAGCGCTGGCGCGCCGTGCGACGCGTAGTAGGGCGACGCGGTCGGCTCGAACACGCCCGCGAAGCCGGTGACGAGTTGCACGCGGTTGGGCGTGATCGGCGTGTCGGGGATCGCCGTCGCCGCCGTCGCGGTCGTCTGCACGCCGACGACGCCGCGGCTGGCGATCGCGGTGTTGCCGAGGATCGCGGTCGCGCCGGCCGCCGGCGTGAAGGCGACCGTGCCCTTCCACGTCGCGGTCGCGGCCGTGCGCGAGCGCAGCGGCAGCGACGCGAACGCCGCGCGCGTGTCGTAGAGCGTCGTCAGGTCGTAGCCGGCGAGCGCGATGGTCACCGTGTGGGACGGCGCCGTCAGCCCGGTGAAGGTCGCGCGACCGCTGGCGTCGGTGGTCGCGGTCAGTTGGCCGCTGGCCGGCACGGTCGGCACGCCCGGGTCGACGACGACCGTTGCGCCGGCGATCGGCGCCAGCGTCGCTTCGTCGTAGGCCTCGACCGCCAACGCGCCGGCGAGGACGCCGCCGACGACGCCGCGCGGGACGATCCGGCCGGTGAACGGCGCCGACGCCGAGTTGCCGGCCGCATCGGTGACCGCCAAGGTGAACGCCCGCGGCGCGGCGAGGCGTCCGAGCACGATCGGGCGCACGACGAAGGCGCCGTCGGCGCCGGAGGCGAACAGCTCCGCGTTCGGATTGAAGCCGTCGCTGAGCGTCGCGGCGCCCAAGCGCTCGTTGGCGCGGCCATGGAAGACCAGGGTCTCGAGGTCGGTGTACAGATCGGCGCCGTCGGCGGCAGCGGGCGGACCGGCCGACTGCACGGTCGGGCGCGTCGTGTCGAACCGCGGCGCGGTGGCGGCGGCGTTGCGGATGTACCCCGAGCGCTGCGCGCCGCGGCGCACCTGCGCCGTGAACGTCAGGTCGCCGTCCTCCAAGCGCGGCGACGTGGCGCTGCCGAGCACGCCGGCGAAGTCGACGGTGACGACGATCGGCGTCGGGGTCGTCGCCGTCACCGACGCGGTGCGCTCGAAGAACACGAGATCGCCCGCCGCCGTGGTCTGCCGATCCCCGCCGTAGATGCGCACGGCGACCGCATCGCCGACCTGGGCGTCGTTCGGCAACTCGACGCGCACGCGCGCGGTCGCGACGTTGGCGAGGTTGACCTTGTCGGGGTACCCGGGGGTCGGGTTGTCGAGCGCGACGGCCGTCGCCGGCGCGGGGCCGACGGTGCGGAAGCGGGCGAACGGCGTGCGGTTGTTGAAGTCGAGCTGGCCCTCGGTCCCGAACGCGATCGCGGCGGTGACGACGAGTTCGTGGTCGACGGACCCGGCCAGCGCGGCGTTCGGCGCGATGCGCGCGACGCGACCGTCGCGCTGGCCAGGAACGCCGAGGCCGGGCAGCGGCAGTTCGAGGGCGCCGGCCACCGCTGCGCCACCTTGCGGCCGCACGAAGCAGTTGGCGGTGACGACGGTCGCGGGTGTGGCCGGCCGGTCGAAGACCACGAACACCGCGGTCTCGCGCGGCACCTCGCGGAAGTTGTCGCGCGGGTAGATGGCGAGGATGCGGCCGTCGACGATCGCCGCGTCCTGGTTGACCTGGAACTCGGCGAGCACCGAGCCGGCGGCCGGCACGTCGAAGCGCACGCCATCGCAGTCGCGGGCCTCGGGGAGCAGCACCACCTGATAGGTCGGGTTCTGCGCGTTGGTCAGCGCGGTGAGCGGCCGCAGCACCAGCAGGCGGCCGTCGGCGAGCAGGTCGTAGGCGCAGGGCACCGGCGTCGTCGCACCGCGCACGCGCAGCACCAACTTGCCGTCGGCGCCACCCGGCGTCGTCGGCAGGATCGACGCCTCGTTGATGCTCTCGCTGAACTCGACGACGATCGGCACCGCGGCCGGCCAGCCGCTGCCGGACGGGTAGGTCGCGCGCACCAGCGGCCGGCCGTCGCGCGCGTCGCCGCCGACCGGCACGACCTGGACGTTCTGCAGTTGCGAGCCCGGCGGCGGCGGCGGCGGTTCGACGGACGGATCGAAGGCGCGCCCGACGTTGTCGCAGCCGGCGAGCAGGGGCAGCAGCGACAGCAAGGCAAGGCGAAGGAGGCTCGTCATCGGGCGGCGGGGTGGCGCGGGCGTTCGGTCGGCCAGGGCGGCGACGGACGGCGCTGGCCGGCGATTATTCCCCGGCGCCGGCCGCCGGGCCAGCCGCAGTTGCCGTCGCCGACGCCGGCGAGGGCCGTGCGATCACGCAGCCGCCGCCGGCCGCGGCCGCCGCCGACCGGCCAGGAAGATGCCGGCGGCGATCGCCAACAGCCCGACGCTGAGCGTCTGGCCCATCGTCATGCCGAGCACGACGTCGTCGCCGAGGTGCGCATCGGGTTGGCGCACCAGTTCGAGCGACCAGCGCACCGCGGCGTAACCACACAGGAACACCACCGCGAAGGTGCCGCGCTGCCGACGATGCGTCCACGGCAGCAGGTACAGCGCCAGCAGCACGAGGCCGAGCACGAGGCCTTCGCCGAGGCCCTCGTAGACCTGCGACGGATGGCGGAACGGCACCACCGGCGAACCGTCGGGCAGCGCCGCGTCGCGGACCTTGGCCCAGTCCAGGCGCGGCGCGACGGTCGCCCAGTCGATCGGGCGGCCCAGCGCATCGACCTTGCTCAACACCGGCTCGACGTCGGCGAACGGACGCTTGCCGAACGCGACCTGGATGCACAGTTCGCGGTCGCGCATGCTGAGTCCCGACGGCAGGCCGAACAGCCGCTCGGCCTGCGGGTCGGTCGGGAACTGCATCGCGAACGGCGTGTCCTTGCCGGTGACGCGGCCGTACAGCTCGCCGTTGACGAAGTTGGCGAAGCGCACGGCGAGGATGCCCGGCGTCACCGCCAGCGCGCAGCTGTCCGCGAGCCGCAGGCCGTCGAGCCGCTGCGCGCGCGTGAACAGCACGAGGGCGACGCCGACCCCCATCAGGCCGCCGTGGAAGGCCAGCCCGCCCTTCCACACCTGCACGAACTCGCGCGGGTCGAGCAGCGACGTGTCGTAGAACAGCGCGAAGCCGGTGCGCCCGCCGAGCATCACGCCGAGCACGCAGTAGAAGATCAGGTCGGGCACCTTCTCGGGCGCCAGCGGCAGGAAGCCCGTGCGCGCGAGGCGCGTCAGGATCCACTGCCCGGCGACGAAGCCGACGACGTACATCAGGCCGTACCAGCGGATGTCGATCGGCCCCGGCAAGTCGAAGAGCACCGGATCCCAAGCGGGGAAGTCCATGTGCTCCATGCTTACCACCTCGACACGATCGGGCGCGAGCGGCATCGCGGCGGGCGGCGATGGCGTGCGGCGATGGCGCGCCCGGGCGGCAGCGCTATCCTGCGCCGCCCGCATGACCCTGCCCGAACTGCGCTCCCTGCTCGGCGACGCCGCGGCGACCGCCGACGCGCTGCTCGCCGAGGTCCGCGCCGACCGCGGCCGCCTGCCGGTGGTGTTCCCCGGCCTGCCGCGCCGGCTCGGCCGCGATGCCGTGCGCGGCGGCCGCCGCACGCTCGGCGCGGCGACCGTCGACCTGGACGCCTTCCGCCGCTGCGACCTCGCCGCGGCGTGGCTGCTCGGCTCGCTCGGCGCGACCGCTGACGAGGTCACCGGCCTGTACGCGCACGGCGACATCGACGAACGGGCGATGGCACTGCGCAGCCTGCACTTCCTGCCGGTCGGCGCGGCGACGGTGAAGCTGTTCGGCGAGGTGCAGCGCACCAACGTCGTGCTGCACCTCGAAGCCGCGGTGTGCGACGGCGACCTGTTCGTGCGTACGCTCGGCCAGCCGGGCTTCGACCAGACGGCGGCCAACCGCCTGCTGCTCAAGCTCGCCTTCCTCGACCTGCCGCTCGCGCGCGTCTACGGGGCCGAGCGCACCGCCAACGGCGAGCTGTCGCGCATGCTGCGCGACCTCGCCACCGAGCGCGAAGCCGCCGGCCGCTCGGTCTGGCGCGACACCAACCGCCTGCTCGGCCGCGCGCCGTGCCCGGGCGCGGTCGCCCGCCTGATCGGCGGCCTCGAGCACGGCGACGACGGCGTGCGCCTCGCCGCCGCCGAGGGCCTGCTGGCGCTGGGCCGCAAGGACCTCGCGCCGTTCGCCAAGGAACGCCTCGACCGCGAACCGCGCGCCGACGTGCAGGCGCTGCTGCAGCGCCTCGCTAGCGGCTGAATCGCAGCACCCGCACGCTGCCCGCCCGCCGAAACCCACCACCCCTCGCCCCGCCCACTGCCGATGCTGATCTTCGAACCGCACATCCACATGTACAGCCGGATCACGGACGACTACGAGCGCATGGCGCTCGCCGGCGTCCGCGCCGTGCTGGAACCGGCGTTCTGGCTCGGCCAGCCGCGCACGCACGTCGCGACGTTCGTCGACTACTTCGACACGCTGGTCGGCTGGGAGCGCTTCCGCGCGCAACAGTTCGGCATCCACCACTTCTGCACGATGGGCCTGAACCCGCGCGAGGCGAACGACGACCGCGTCAACGCGGACGTGCTGGCGCTGCTGCCGCGCTACCTGGAGAAGGACGGCGTGCTCGGCGTCGGCGAGATCGGCCTCGACGACCAGACCGCGACCGAGGAGCGCTTCCTCGCCGCCCAGCTGGAGCTGGCGAAGAAGCACGGCCTGCCGGCGCTGATCCACACGCCGCACCGCGACAAGAAGCGCGGCTTCGAGCGCTGCATCGCGATCGTCAAGGAGAGCGGCCTGCCGATGGAGCGCGTGCTGCTCGACCACGGCAACGAGGAGACGATCAAGATGACGCGCGACCTCGGCTGCTGGTCGGGCTTCTCGATCTACCCCAACACCAAGATGGACCCGGCGCGCATGGTCGCGATCGCGTCCGAGCACGGCGTCGAGCGCATGATCGTCAACAGCGCCGCCGACTGGGGCGTCAGCGACCCGATGATGGTGCCGCGCACCGCGGTCAAGCTGGAGCAGGCCGGCTTCACCCGCGCGCGCATCGAGCAGTTGGTCTGGAAGAACCCGATCGCGTTCTTCGCGCAGAGCGGCCGCCTGACCGAGGCGATGCTGCAGCAGCCGGCGCGCGCCAACCTGCGCGAGACGTTCGACGGCAACTCGGTGCTGCGCGGCCAGGACCCGGACAAGCTCTGAGCGCGCGGATGGCGAACGCGCGCGCCGTGCCTCCCGCCGCCGCCTCCGGCGACGGCCGCGGCCCGCGGTGGCTCGCTGCCGTCGCGCTGACCGGGCTCGCCGCGTGCGCCAGCCCGGCGGCGGCCACCGGCGACCTGCGCACGGTCGTGGTCACCAACCGCAGCGGCGGACCGCTGACGCTGTGGACTGCGGTACGGGACGGCTGGGACGGGCCGACGCCGCTCGGCGACGCGGCGACCGCGACGCTGACCCTGCCGCCCGGCCGCTACGCGCTGCAACTCGGCGACGGCGAACACCGCGTGCCGCTGCCGCTGCCGCCGCGCGGTCTCGGCTTCGCGCCGCCGGCGACGACCGCGGTGGCCGTCGACCCATGGCCCGCCGACGAAGCCGGCTGGCGCTGGATCCCCGCCGGTCCATGCCTGCGCGGCGACGAGTTCGGCGTCGGCCAGGAAGACGAACGGCCGCTGGCGACGCCGGCGACCGACGGCTTCTGGCTGGCGACGCACGAGACGACGAACGCGCAGTACGCGGCGTTCCTCAGCGCCATCGGCAAGGAGCGCGTCGACGCCGGCTGGCTCGACCTCGGCGGCCCGCAGTGCCGCGTGCGCTGGGACGCGGTGGCCAACACCTTCACCACCGACGCGCCGGACCTGCCGGTCGTCACCGTCAGCTGGCACGGCGCCGTCGCGTACTGCCGCTGGCTGACGGCCACCACCGGCCGCGCGCACCGGCTGCCGACCGAAACGGAGTGGGAGAAGGCGGCGCGCGGCCCCGGCTCGCGCGTCTACGCCTACGGCGACGTGTGCACGACGGCCGCGGCCAACCAGGAGAGCGGGCGGCTGCGCGCCGTCGGCTCGTTCGCGCCGAACGGCTTCGGCCTCGCCGACATGACCGGCAACGCCTTCGAGTGGACCGCGGACCACTTCCCGCGCCGTCCGGACGGGCCCGGCACGGCGGCCGCGGACGCCGACGGCGCGGCATTCCGGGCGCTCCGCGGCGGCTCGTTCGTATTGGACGGTATCTTCGTGCGCAACGCCATGCGCATGCGCTTGCGCGCCGACGTGCGGGCCGACGACGTCGGCTTCCGCGTGGCGCGCGCGGCGCCGCCGCCCGCGACCCTGGCGGCCCCCACGACGCACGCCGAACCCCGACGACCATGAGCCCGCACCGCCTGCTGCACCTCGCGCTGCCTGTCCTGTTCGCCCTGCTCGTCCCCGCTGCGGCCGGCGCGCAGATGGAGAAGCGGTGGATCGACCAGTACCGGGACAACGACTTCGCGACGGCCGATCCGGCCGTCGGCGCGCCGGCGCCGGACCTGCGCCTGTGGGACCTCGACGGCCGGCCGCGCAGCCTCGCGCTCGAACGCGGCCGCACGGTCGTGCTGGTCGCCGGCGCCTTCACTTGACCGCCGTTCCGCCGCAACGCCGCAGGTCTGCGGCAACTCGTCGACGAGCAGCGCAAGAAGTCGCCTGACGACGTCCACGTCGTCGTCGTGTACCAGCGTGAGCCGCACGCCGGGCAACTCGGCTTCGCCGACGTCGAGCAACCGCGGACGCTGGCGGAACGCGCGCATCTCGCCCGGCGCACGCTCGCCGACAACGGCCTCGACGTCGACGTGTGGATCGACGGCCTCGACGACGCGAGCCGCTTCGCGTTCGGCGCGCTGCCGAACTGGGCGATCGTCGTCGACCCCGCGGGCATCGTGCGCCTGAAGCTGCCCTGGTTCGTGCCCGAGGTCGTCGACCGCGGCATCGGCGAGGTGCTGTGGGAGTTCCGCGCGGACAAGCCCGCCGCAGACGGCCAGCACACGGCGAGGGCCGAGCGCACGGCGACGCTCCTCGCCGCGGTAGCGGCGGCGGCACCGGCGCCGGCGCCGACCGAGGACGCGGCGCGCCAGCGCGCCGAGCACCACCGCGACGCGATGCTGGCGCATCTCGTCGACGCGCTGCCGGGGCACGCCGACCGCGACCGCTGGCTCGCCGCACTGGCGCGCGCGACCGCGCCCGAGCAGCAGCGGCAATGGGCGCGGCGCCAGCCGCCGACGATCCCAGCCGGCGAGGACCCGCAGCGCTGGGCCGCCGAGGTCCAGCAGTTCGTCGCCGCCGACCGCACGAACCCGCCGCCGCCGGGCGGCGTCGTCTTCGTCGGCAGTTCGAGCATCCGCGGCTGGCGTTCGCTCGCCGACGACATGCCCGGCCTGCCGGTCGTGCGGCGCGGCGTCGGCGGCTCGCGGCTGTTCGACGCCTGCTTCTGGTCGGACGAGCTGGTGAATCGCCACCGGCCATCGGCCGTGGTGCTGTTCAGCGGCACCAACGACCTCGCCGGCGACCGGCCGAAGACCGCCGAGCAGGTGCGCGACCTGTTCCGCCTGTTCGTGCAGCGCGTGCGCCGCGACGATCCGGAGCTGCCGATCGCGTGGATCGCCATCACGCCGAGCCCGGCGCGGGCGCAGCACATCGGCCTCGTGCGCGCGGCCAACGACCTCGTGCGGGCCGAGTGCGCCGGCGATCCGCGGCTCGCGTTCGTCGACCCGACGCCCGACCTCGCGCTGCCGGACGGCGCGCCCGACCCGCGTTTCTTCCAGCGCGACGGCCTGCACCTCAACGCCGACGGCTACGCGGTGTGGACGCGCCACGTACGACCGGTCGCCGAACGCCTGCACGGTCAGCGCCGCGCGCCGGCCGCGGGCGGACGCTGACGGCCGTTCCCGGCTTGCCCCCGGTTGCGCACCTTCGGAGGGTGCGCGACGATGCGGCGGTGTCCACGTCGGATCCCGAGGTCGCCGCCCGCTTCGAACAGATGGGCAGGTTCTTCATGGGCACCTCGGACGTGCATCAGGCGTTGGCGCGGGTGACGGCTCGGCTGGAGGAACTGCACATTCCATACGCCGTGTGCGGCGGCATGGCGGTCAATGCGCACGGGCACGAACGCACGACGACCGACATCGACGTCTTGCTGACTCCCGAAGGCTTGGCGCGCTTCAAGGCCGAGTCCCTGGGACGCGGCTACCTCGAGAAGTTCCCCGGCAGCCGCGGCGTGCGGGACACCGCGACGCGCGTGCCGATCGACTTCCTGCTGACCGGCGGCATTCCTGGCGATGGCACGCCGCGCGGGGTCGCGTTCCCCGATCCGGCCGACGTCGCCGTGGAGATCGCCGGGTACCGGTACCTGGCGCTCGCGCGCTTGGTCGAATTGAAGCTGGCCAGCGGACTGTCGGCGCCCGATCGACTGCAGGACTTCGCGGACGTCATCCAACTGATCCGCAAGAACGCGCTCGGCGAACACTTCGCCGACCAACTGCATCCGTACGTGCAGCCGAAGTACCGCGAGCTGTGGGGCTACGCGCAGCGGCCGAGCGACCTGCCGGAGTGACGCCGGCGCGGCGGGCCGCGACCGCCGCCGCGCTTCGCTTTCGCCCGCCGCCGCCGTAGGCTGTTCGCCCCGAAATGGCCGACCTCGCGCACGAGATCCAGCGCCGCCGCACGTTCGCGATCATCTCGCACCCGGACGCCGGCAAGACGACGCTGACCGAGAAGCTGCTGCTCTACGGCGGCGCCATCCGCGAAGCCGGCTCGGTCAAGGCGCGCAGGGGCGGCGCGCACGCGACGTCCGACTGGATGGAGCTGGAGAAGAAGCGCGGCATCTCGATCACCAGCAGCGCGCTGCAGTTCGAGTACCAGGGCCACTGCATCAACCTGCTCGACACGCCGGGCCACCAGGACTTCAGCGAGGACACCTTCCGCACGCTGGTCGCCGCCGACGCCGCGCTGATGCTCATCGACGGCGCCAAGGGCGTCGAGCCGCAGACGATCAAGCTGTTCAAGGTCTGCCGCGACCGCGGCATCCCGATCGTCACCGTCGTCAACAAGATGGACCGGCCGGCGCGCGCGCCGCTCGACCTGATGGACGAGGTCGAGAAGGTGCTCGGCATCACCATCGTGCCGGCGACGTGGCCGATCGGCAGCGGCGACAACTTCCGCGGCGTCTACTCGCTGCGCGACAAGCAGGTCTTCCTGTTCGAGCGCACGGCGCACAACGCCACCAAGGCGCTGGTGCAGGCGACCGGCCCGGACGACCCGGCGCTCGCCCAGGCCTTGGGGCCGAAGGCGCACGCGCAGCTGCTCGACGACCTCGCGATGGTCGAGACCTGCGTGCAGCCGTTCACGATGGACGCGTTCCTGCAGCAGAAGATCTCGCCGATGTTCTTCTGCAGCGCGCTCGTCAACTTCGGCGTCGAGAACATCCTGCAGCGCTTCCTGGAGATCGCGCCGCCGCCGGGCCCGCTGCCGACGCTGGACGGCAGCGTCCCGCCCGACGCGCCGTTCTTCTCCGGCTTCGTCTACAAGGTCGCGGCCAACATGGACAAGATGCACCGCGATCGCATCGCCTTCCTGCGCGTGACGTCGGGCCACTTCGTCCGCGGCATGTCGGCCAAGCACCTGCGCCTGCAGCGCGAGGTGCGCCTGTCGCACCCGCACCGTTTCTTCGGCCAGGAGCGCATCTCGATCGAGGAGGCGTTCCCCGGCGACGTCATCGGGCTCATCAACCCGGGCATGTTCCGCGTCGGCGACGTGCTCAGCTCGGGGCCGAACTTCGAGGTGCGCAACTTCCCGCGCTTCGCGCCGGAGATCTTCGCCCAGGTCGCGCCGCGCGAGCCGTCGATGGCCAAGGGCTTCGGCAAGGGCCTCGAGCAGCTCGGCGAAGAGGGCGTCGTGCAGGTGTTCTGGCCGCGCTTCGGCGCGCGCGAACCCATCCTCGGCGCCGTCGGCGAACTGCAGCTGGAGGTGTTCCAGTGGCGCCTGGAGAACGAGTACGGCGTCGACCTGCGGCTCGACCGCAAGCAGTGGACACGCGCCCGCTGGATCGCCAACGTCACCGACGAGGTGCTGGAGATCCTGCCGATGGTGGTCAAGGACGAGGCCGGCCGCTTCGTCGCGCTGTTCCACTCCGACTTCGAGATCGACTACGCCAGGTCGCGCTACAAGGGCCTCGAACTGCTCGAAGCGCCGCCGGCGGAAGAAGACCTCGGCTAGCAGTCTGCGTCACGGAACGCGCGCCGATCCGGTGCGCGGATTCGCCGAGGATCGGCGGCGAGCCCCCGGCCGCACAGACTGGATCCGGCTCACGGACCGCGACCTGCTGCCACGCGACTGCCGGGTGCTGCGTGCTGCTGGGCGCTTGATGCCTGGTCTCTGTGTCCTCTGTGCTCTCTGTGGTTCCTTTCTGCTGCTGGCGCAGAAGCAGGACGACCACAGCGAACACAGAGCGCACAGAGCAGAGCAAACGGAGGAGCGGCAGCAGAGCGACCGGCAGCTGCGGTGCCCGGCGCGCGACTCGCCGCCGCCGCCGACGACGACGCCTACCGCTTGCTCGGGCGCACTTCGGGCGGCTGCTGCTCGCCGGCCGGCTTGTCCATGTTGCGCGCTGCGGCTTCCTTGCCGCACTTCGCCTCGGCGGCGAGGCACGCCTGCTGGATCGCCTCCCAGAGCGGCACGAACTGCTGCACCGGCTTCGGCTTCTCGCCGCCAGCCGCGACGACGAAGCGGGCCGCCGGCAGTTCGACGTCGCGCTCGATCGCCTCGACGTCCACCTGCTGCACCACCTGCTCGCCCTGCAACTGCCGCATGTGGACCAGCGCGAGATCGGCGGTGCGCACGAATGCCTCGACGCGGTCGGCGCTCGGCAGGTCCGGATCGTCGGCGGCAAGGTCGCCGCGCCGCGGCCCGGCGAGCCACGTGCCCGGCTGGCCGTCGCGCTCGCGGCGCGGCTGCACGGCGAGGGCGAACTGCCGCCGCAGGGCCGCCAGCAGGCCGCTGCCGAGGGGGCTCGCCACCCGCTGCTCGGGCGACGACGACGCCTTGTCGGGCATGCCGGGCAGGTCGTCGCGCTGCAGCACGCGGCCGGCCCATTCGAGGTCCGCGACCACCGCCGGTTCGATCGTGACGAAGACTTCGCCGAACGACGGATCGTCCTCGCGCAGCGTGATGCCGGCCGCCGTCTGCGCCGATTCGGCGGTGCCGCGCAAGCCGTCGCCGGTCGCGTAGGCGAACCGTGCGTAGGTCGCCCGGTCGTCGCCGTACCGCGCGCGCAGTTCGCCGCGAACCGACATCACGAGCCCGCCGGGCAATCGTCCCTCGGTCGACATGCGCAGCGTGACCGCGCGCAACGTCGCCTCGGCGGCGCGCATCGCCGCAATCAGTTCGTCGACGCGCTGGGCGTCGGCCTTGGCCGTCGCGGACGCATCGCGCGTCGGCGCCGGAGCAGGAGCCGGCGCCGGCTCCTGCGCGATCAGCGCGGTCCACGCGCCCGCGAACAGCACCGCCAGGAACTTCGCACCGATGGTCATCGCGCGTCGCGCATGCTAGCCAAGCGCCCGCGCCAATGCTGCAACGCGCTGGCCGCGCCCCCGCGGATCGCGGCGGTGGCGCGGCGACCAGCGACGGCGGGGGTTACGCCGCCGGGCGGCCCGGCTATCGTCGTGCGCCGGCGCGGTGGCGTGACCCCGCAGCGCTGGCGCGAGGCCACGACGACGATGCACGGCACGATCCCGAGACCCTTCTGCGGCGCCGCCGCGCTCCTGCTCCTGCTGGCTGCCGCGCGCGCCGACGAAGTGCGCCTGCTCGACGGCCGCGTGTTGGTCGGCGCGGTGACGCGCGCCGGCGACACGCTGGTCGTGGCCACGCGCGACGGCGCGGTCACCGTGCCGCTCGCCGACGTGCGCGAGCACCGCACCGACGAGCAGTTGCGGCAGTCGCTCGCCGAGGCCGCGCGCGCCGTCGGCGACACGCCATTCGCGCACCTGCAACTGGCGCAGCGGGCGCACGCCGCCGGCCTGCTGCCCGAGGCCTGGCGCCACCTCGACCGCGTCGCCGCCGCGCTGCCGGGCCTGCCGGCGGACGCCGCCGTGCGCGCGCGCGCCGCCGACTTCGCCGCGAGCCTCGCCGACGACCTGCTGCCGGCGCCGCGGCGCGACGCCGCCGCCGGACCGCGCATCGGCGCGCTGCTCGACGCCGTGCACGCGGCGACCAGCGCGGGCCGCCTGCTCGCGATCGACGAAGCGCTCGCCCGCATGGCCGGCGCTGACGCCGACCTGCGCAGCCAGGCGCGCCGCAACGGCAACGCGCGCCGGCGGCTGTGCGCGCTGGCCGCGCTGCAGCGGCGCGGCGAACCCGGCGCGGCGCGCTTCGTGCTGCGCACCTGCGTGCTCGACGCCAGCGACGACGTTCGCGCCGGCGCGGCCGCACTGGCCGCGCCGACCCTCGCCAGCGACGACCTCGCCTACGTGGCGAGCGGTCTCGACCATCCTTACGCGAAGGTGCGCGTGCGCACCGCCGACGCGCTGGCAGCGTTCGGTCGGCCCGAGGCGCTGCCGCTGCTTGCCGCCGCCGGGCCGCGCGCCGGCGTCGGACTCGCGGCCGCGGGCGGCGACGTGCCGCGCGCGCACATGGCGGTCGTCACGCAGCAGGCGTACGTGCGCGACTTCGACGCCGAAGTGGCGCAGGCCGCCGCCATCGCCGACCCCAAGGTCGGCGTCGTGCAGTCCGGCGTCGTGCTCGACGTCGCGGTCGCCGGCGTGTTCGAGGTGCGCACGATCGTGCGGGCGTACCGGGAGTCGATCCGCCGGCTGGCCGGCGCCGACCCCGGCGACGACCCGACGGCGTGGAGTTCGTTCGTGGCCGAGCGCCCGCGCGGCGCGCCGCCCGCCGGCGCGACGGCGCCGCTGCGCTGAGCGCCCGCGACACGATTGCCGCCCAGGCTGCGGGACGTCCGCGCGGCGCGCGCCCGGCACAAAGGCATCGGGACCGACGGCGCGTTCGGCTATGGTCGGCGGCCAGCAATCGCATGCACGCCAACTCCCAGATCGCCGTCGTCGGCCTCGCCGTGATGGGCCAGAACCTCGCCCTCAACATCGCGCGCAACGGCTTCCAGGTCACCGTCTACAACCGCTCGTGGGACAAGACCGAGGCCACGCTCGCGCGCCTCGGCCAGGGCCAGCGCATGGTCGGCGCACGCACGCCGGCCGAGGTCTGCGCCTCGCTGGTCCGGCCGCGCAAGCTGATCCTGCTGGTCAAGGCCGGCCAGCCGGTGGACGACACGATCGCGGCGTTCCTGCCGCACCTGCAGCCGGGCGACCTGATCGTCGACACCGGCAACAGCCACCCCGACGACACCGAGCGGCGCGAGCGCGAGCTCACGGCGAAGGGCCTGCGCTTCACCGGCATGGGCGTGTCCGGCGGCGAAGAGGGCGCGCTGAACGGCCCGAGCCTGATGCCCGGCGGCGAGGCGAGCAGCTACGGCGAGCTGGCGCCGATCCTGAAGAAGATCGCCGCGCAGGTCGACGACGGCCCGTGCGTGACGCACGTCGGTGCCGGCGCCGCGGGCCACTTCGTCAAGATGGTCCACAACGGCATCGAGTACGGCGACATGCAGCTGATCGCCGAGTGCTACGACCTGATGCAGCACGTGCTCGGCATGTCGACGCAGCAGATGGCCGACGCGTTCGCGGCGTGGAACAAGACGTTCCTGGAGTCGTTCCTGATCGAGATCACCGCGCGCATCCTGCGCACCACCGATCCGGCGACGAAGCAACCGATGGTCGACGTGATCGTCGACCGCGCCGGCCAGAAGGGCACCGGCAAGTGGACGACCGAGATGGCGCTGCGCTACGGCGTGCCGGCGCCGACGATGCACGCCGCCGTCGAGGCGCGCTGCCTGTCGGCGATGAAGGAGCAGCGCGTCGCCGCCAGCACGCAACTGCGCGGCCCGGCCGTCGCCGCCGCGACGTCGGCCGGCCTGCTCGACGCCGTGCGCGACGCGCTGTACTGCAGCAAGGTCTGCAGCTACGCGCAGGGCCTCGACCTGCTCGCCACCGCCGACGCCGACAAGAAGTGGGGCCTCGACCTCGGTGAGATCGCGCGCATCTGGAAGGGCGGCTGCATCATCCGCGCGCGCTTCCTCGGCCGCATCCAGGCGGCGTACGGCAAGCAGAAGCGGTTGCCGAACCTGCTGCTAGACCCGGAACTCGGCGGCTTCCTGGTCGAGCACCAGGGCAACTGGCGCAAGGTCGTGGCGCTCGCGGCCGAGCGCGGCGTGCCGACGCTGGCGATGGGCAGCAGCCTGTCGTACTTCGACTCGTTCCGCCGCGCCCGCCTGCCGCAGAACCTGACCCAGGCGCAGCGCGACCTGTTCGGCGCCCACACGTTCGAGCGCACCGACAAGCCGGCCGGCGAGATGTTCCACCACGAGTGGCCGTGACCGGCAGGCCGTGAGCGACCCGTGACCGAGCCCGCCGCGGCCGCTGCGGGCCGCTGCGGGCCGCGGGCGGAAAAAGGCCTGCGGGCCCCGGCCCCGTCGCTGCTAGACTGCTCGCCCCTTTTTCCCGCACCGACCCCATGGAACGCACCCTGATCCTGCTCAAGCCGGACGCCGTCCAGCGCGGCCTCTCCGGCCAGATCCTCGCCCGCTTCGAACAGAAGGGCCTGAAGCTCGTGGCGATGAAGCTGATGAAGATCGCGCCCGACCTCGCCGCCAAACACTACGAGGCGCACAAGGAGCGCCCGTTCTACCCGGGCCTCGTCAAGTTCATGACCAGCTCGCCGGTCGTGGCGCTCGTGCTCGAGGGCATCGACGCGATCGCCGTCTGCCGCAACCTGATGGGCAAGACCAACGCGCGCGAGTCGGCGCCGGGCACCATCCGCGGCGACTTCGGCATGAGCCGCAGCTACAACCTCGTGCACGGCAGCGACGGCCCCGAGGCCGCGGCGCGCGAGATCGGCCTGTTCTTCCCCGAGGGCGTCGTGTCGTTCGACTACGCCGCCGTCAACTGGATCTACGATCCGGTCGAGGAACTGAAGAAGTGACCCCGCCATGGCCGCCCCGGACCGACCGGCGCGCGGCCTGAGCGCCGCCGAGCTCGCCGCCGCCTGCGGCGAGCTGCAGGCGCTCGCCGGCGCGCGCGTCGTCGACGCCGCGCCGCTGCAGCAGCCCGCCGACGCCGACGACCTGCTGCTCGTGCTGCAACCGCCGGGTGACGCGGCCCGCAAGACGCTGCTGCACATCGCGCCCGGCGGCCCGCGGGCGCGGTTGTGCCCCACCAACCGGCGCTTCGGCGCCGACGCCCACCGCCGCGGCGCGGCGCGCGACCTGCTGCAGAAGGACCTCGTCGGCGCGACGCTGTGGGACGTGGTCGCAGCGCCGGGCGAACGGCGCTGCGAACTGCGCTTCCGCACGGCGACCGGCGACCGGCGGCTCGTGATCGAACTGTTCGGCGCGCGCGGGCTGTGGGCGCTGCTCGACGCCGAGGGGCGCGCCGTCGCGCTGTCGCGCGCCGTCGCCACCGCCGTGCGCACGCTAGAGCCCGGCGACCGCTACGCGCCGCCGCCGGCCGCCGCCGAACCGCGCGAGGCCACCGCCGTGCGCTTCGCGCCGCCGGTGCTCGCCGCCATCGACGCGCACTACCGGCCGCTCGACGAAGCTGCGGCCGCGACCGCCGAACTCGACGGCCTGCGCCGCGCCGCCGCGCGCGCGCGGCAGAAGGCGCAGGCGAAGGTCGACGGCATCGGTGCACAGCTCGCCGACGCCGGCCGCGCGGCGGCGCTGCGCGAACAGGCGGACCTGATGCTGGCCTATGCGCACACGGTCGCGCGCGGCGCCGCGTCGATGCGCGTGCCGGATCCGGCCCGCGACGGCGAAGAGCGCACGATCGCACTCGACCCGAGCAAACC
>JBKDXM010000066.1:0-63884 GCA_046306335.1 Planctomycetota bacterium | reverse complement strand
ACCCGGAGATCGCACAAAGCCGTGAACCCGAGAGACCACCGGTAAGCCGTGTGCGGGAAATCCGCACGCACGGTTTGAAAGGGGGTCTTGATTGCCTCTCGCGCCAACCGGTGCGGGAGGAGTAAGGATCTACCAATGCGCGCCGCCCGCTTCGCCTTCTTCGCCGTCTGCACCGCGCTGCTCGCCGTCGCGGCCGCTGCGCAGGGCCCCGGCAAGAACCTGCTCTTCTACGGCAACAGCTACTCATTCTACCACGGCGGCGTCGGCGAGCTGGTGCGACTGCTGGCGATCGAGACCGGGCTGCCCGCGCCGACCGTGGTCACCCGCTACGTCCCCGGCGCCAGCCTGCAGTACCACGCGACCAACGGCGCGCAGGTCGCCGCCATCGCGAACTCGCTGCCGGCGGGCCAACGCTGGGACGCCGTCGTCATGCAGGGCCAGTCGCTCGAAGCGACGGCTGCGCTCGGCGATCCGGCGCTGTTCCGTGCGTCGGCGCTGCAGATCCTCGGCAACGTCCGCAACCACAGTCCGCAGGCCAAGGCGGTGCTGTACCAGACGTGGGCGCGCGCGGCCGGCCACTTCCTCTATCCGGGCACGTTCGCCACGCCGCGCGCGATGCACGACGAGATCCGCGGCAACTACCTGCTCGCCCGCAACGACCTGAACGCCGCCTACGGCGCCGGCGCGGCGACCCATGCCGCCGTCGGCGATGGCGTCGCGCTGCTCGGCTGGCAGCCTTCGTTCTACGACCCGGATCTGTTCCACCCGGCGCCAGCGATGACGCTGCTGGCGGGCATGTGCCTGTTCACCGCGATCTACAACGTGCGCGTCTGCCCGCTGAATCCGAACTTCGCCGCCAACGGCGCGCTGGTCGCCTGGCTCGCGGCGATCGGCGTCGGCCCGGCCGATTGGGACCGCATGGCCGGTCTCGCCGACCTGTGCGCCGCCCGCAGCGTGCGGCCGTTTCCCGGTTCGGGCGACTACCTGACGCTCGAATCCGGCGTCGCGCCCGGCTTCGTCGGCGCGTGCGGCGCGCGCACCGTCGGCCTCGGCTCGCTGCTGACGCTGCAGGTGCAGAGCCGCAACGGCGTGTTCGACGCCGCGCCGGCGCTGTTGCTCGTCAACCTCTTTCCGCTTGGCGCGCCGCCGCCGCCGTCGCCGACCTGGCCGGAGTTGCGCGTCGACGCCGGCAGCATGCTGGTGCTGCTGCAGGCGCCGAACCTGCAACCGCCGCTCGGCCTGACGGTGCCGTTGCCGTTCACGCTGCCGGGCGCAGCGGCGTTGGTGCAGGGCGTGGCGTTCGCGCCGAGCAGCGCCACCGGCAACCCGGCGTTCACGACGACCGAAGGCTGCCTGCTGCTGTTCCAGTGACCCGGCGCGCGCCGTGACGCAGGCTCCGGGCGGCCACCAGGGGCAACCTGCGAGCCCGTCGGACGATTCGGTCGCAGGCGCTCAGCCGCCGAGCGCCTTGGCGATCGCGGCGCGCAGCTCGGCGTCGTCCGGGGCGGTCCGCGACGCATAGAACGCGATCGGCACGCCGTCCTTGCCGACGAGGTACTTGCAGAAGTTCCAGTTCGGCGACTTGCCGGTCGCCTGCTGCAGCGCGGCGTACACCGGGCTCTGGCCCGCGCCCGGCTTGGTCGCGCACTTGGCGAACAGCGGGAAGGTCACGCCGTAGTTCTTGCTGCAGAACTGCGCGATCTGGTCGGGCGAGCCGGGCTCCTGGCCGCCGAACTCGTTGCTCGGGAAGCCCAGCACGGCGAAGCCCTTGCCGGCGAACTCCTCGTGCAGCTTCTGCAGGCCCTTGTACTGCGGCGTGTAGCCGCACTCGCTGGCGACGTTGACCACCAGGGTCACCTTGCCGCGGTAGCTGGCGAGGTCGGCCGGCTGGCCGGCGAGGGAGTTGGACTTGAGGGCGTAGACGTCGTTCATCGCGGGCGCTGCGGGGGTGGTCGGAGGGGTGGCGGTGGGGGCGGCCGGCGCGGCGGCCGGCGCGGCGCCCGCACCGGCGGCCGGGGGACTGCCGCAGGCGGCGGCGAGCGCCACGGCGGCGGCGCAAAGGGCGTGGAGTCTCATGGCCGCGGTCTTCGCCGCCCCGCCGCGCGCGGATGCAAGGCGCGGTCCGCACGCCGGTTGCCGGCGCCGCCGGCAGCCCGTCCGAGCCCGGCTACGGGTCGATGTGCGCAGATCGGCCGGCCGTGGGCCCGACTATCCTCCGCCACCTTCCTGCCGGCGGCACCCCAACGCCGATACCACCACCCATGTCGGGTCACCACTCCCGCATGCACCACGAAGCCAACGACCCCGGCGCCGGTCCGCTGCCCGAGCCGCGGCGCATGTTCCATCCGGTCCTTGCGATCCTGCGCGGCAACATGGGCCGCGACCGGCGCGACTTCCTCGCGCTGGTCACCGAGCAGGTGGCGCTGGCGCTCGGCGTCGCGCGCGCGAGCATCTGGCTGTTCGAAGCCGAGCGCGCGCGCCTCGTCTGCGCAGACCTCTGGGCCGACGGCGCGCCGCAGGGCAACGTCGGCACGACGCTGCTGCGCAGCGAGCACCCGGCCTACTTCGCCGCGCTGGAGAGCCGGACGCCGGTCCTCGTCGACGAGGCCGGCGCGCATCCGGCGACCCGCAGCTTCACCGACAGCTACCTGCGACCGCTCGGCATCCGCGCGATGCTCGACCTGCCGCTGCAGATCGGCGCCGAGGTCGTCGGCGTGCTCTGCTGCGAGCACGTCGGGCCGGCGCGCTCGTGGACCGTCGACGAGCGCGAGTTCGGCATGACCGTCGCGGCCATCGTGCTGATCTGCCTCGAGAACGAGCGCCGCGTCGCCGCCGAGCGCGAGTTGCAGCGGCTCAACGCCGAGCTCGAACGGCGCGTCGACGAGCGCACGCGGCAGATGGCGGCCGTCGAGAAGCGGCTGGCGTACATGCTGACGTCGGTGTCCGCGGTCGTCTTCGCCTGCGCGGCCGGCGGCGACTTCCAGACCACCTTCGTCAGCCCCAACGCCGAGACGCAGTTCGGCTACTCCGCCAAGGCGCTGCTGGCCGACGCGGGCTTCTGGCGCAGTCGCGTGCATCCCGACGACGCCGACGGCAGCCTGCGCGCGTTGCGCAAGACGCTCGCCAACGGCTCGGCGGCGCACGAGTACCGTTTCCGGCTGCCCAACGGCTCCTACCGCTGGTTCCGCGACGAGTACACGCTGATGCGCGACACCAAGGGCGCGCCCGTCGAGATCATCGGCTCGTGCATCGACATCCACGACCGGCGCACGGCCGAGCAGGCGGCCGAAGCCGTGGCGGGCGAACTGCGGCGCATCCTGGAGAACGCCAACGCGCCGATCCTCGGCGAAGACGTGCACGGCCGCATCAACGTCTGGAACGCCTGCGCCGAGCGGCTGACCGGCTATCCGCGCGCCGAGGCGATCGGCCGGCGCCTCGGCGACCTCGTCGTCGCCGACCACCGCGACGCGGTGATCGCGGCGTTCGACGGCGCGCTCGCCGGCCGCGACGCCTTCGTCTTCGACCTGCCGCTGCGCGCCAAGGACGGCCACGCCGTCTACCTGCTGCTGAGCGCGAGCCCGCGGCGCGACGCCAGCGGCGCGATCGTCGGCGTCGTCGCCGTCGGCCAGGACATCACCGAGCACCGCGAAGCGCAGAAGCGCAGCCTGCGGGCGCAGCGGCTGGAGAGCATCGGCACGCTCGCCGGCGGCGTCGCGCACGACGTCAACAACTCGCTGGCGCCGATCCTGCTGGCGACCGGGATGCTGCGGGAGCGGCACCCGGAGTCGGGCGAACTGCTCGACCTGATGGAGTCGAGCGCGCGCCGCGGCGCGTCGATGGTGCGCCAGCTGCTGACCTTCGCCAAGGGCGTCGACGGCAACCGCGTGCCGGTGCCGCCGCAGATCCTGCTCGCCGAGCTCGAGCGCATCGTCCGCAACACCTTCCCCAAGAACATCGAGCTGCAGTTCCTCTGCGACCCGGCCACCGCGGCCGTCGTCGGCGACTCGACGCAGCTGCATCAAGTGCTGCTCAACCTGTGCGTCAACGCCCGCGACGCCATGCCCGCCGGCGGCAGCCTCGCGGTCGAGGTCGCCGCGGTCGACGTCGCCGAGCTCGACGTGCGCGCCTTCGGGGAAGGACGGCCCGGCCCGCACGCGCGCTTCGCCATCCACGACACCGGCTCCGGCATCGCCCCCGAACTGCTCGATCGCATCTTCGAGCCGTTCTTCAGCACCAAGAGCCCCGAGAAGGGCACGGGTCTCGGCCTGTCGACGACGCTCGGCATCGTGCGCAGCCATGGCGGCTTCATGCGCGTGCGGTCGCAGCCGGGCGCGGGTTCGGAGTTCGCCGTCTACCTGCCCGCGGCCGCGGCCGCCGCGCCGCCGGCGGCGGCCGAGACCCCCGGCGCGCTGCCGCCGCGCGGGCACGGCCAGACGATCCTGCTGGTCGACGACGAATCGATCGTGCGCGACGTGTTCGTGCGCCTGCTCGCCGCCATCGGCTACGACGCCGAGGTCGCGGCCGACGGCGCGGCCGCGCTCGCCATCCTGCGCGACCCCGGCAAGTCCGTCGACCTCGTCATCACCGACCTGCACATGCCGGGCATGGACGGCATGCAGCTCATCCAGGAGATCCGCCGCCTGCAGCCGGACCTGCCGGTGGTGCTCGCCAGCGGCTTCGCCGACAAGGCCGATCCCGCGGCGATCGACACGCTCGGTTTCGTCGCCCAGCTCGACAAGCCGTTCGGCATGGAGGCGCTGACCAAGGCGCTGGCGTCGGCGCTGGCGTGAGGGCGCGCGCCGGCGCGCGCGACCGCCGCCGCGGTCAGCCGTGCACTTCCTCGTACGCGTCGTGGCAGCGGGCGCAGTGCTGCGGCTGCAGCGTCTTCGCCATCGCCTTGACGCCCGCGGCGTCGCCGGCGGCCGCCTTCTTGGCGAGGTCGAGGAACGCCGCCTCCGATTCGCGCGCCAGCTGCGCGAAGTTCGGCACTTCCTTGTCCTCGAACGGGTCGTAACCCAGCTTCATCACGGCGGCGACGCGTTCGGCGGCCTTGGCCATCGCCGGCAGGTCGGCGGTGGCGGCGGCGAGGCCCTGCTCGATCTGTTTCCAGTCGTCCTCGATGCCCTGCATCGCCGACTTCAGCGACTTCGGCGCGGCGGTCGTGGTCGTGGTCGCGGTCGCGGGCGTGGGCGTGGCGGCCGGCACGGTGGCGACGGGCGCGATCGGCGCCGCGGGTTGGGCGGCGACCGCCGGTTGCTCCTCGACCGACGAGCAGGCGGCGACGAGGGTGGCGAAGGCGAGGAAGGCGCAGAGGTACGGGTGGCGCATGCGGTGCGTGGGCGACGAGGGTGCGCAATGTAGCGTCCGCCGCCGCCGCCGCCACGCCGGCCGGTCACGCGAGGCGCGGCGGCAGTTGCGCCTCGATCTCGGCGGCGAACAGCGCGGCTTCGCGGTAGCCGCACGCGCCGGCGACGAGCGACGACGGGAACTGCGCGATGCGGTCGTTCCACTCGGTGACGACCTCGTTGTAGAAGCCGCGCGCGTGGGCGAGCTTCTCCTCGATCGCCCACAGGCGCTCGTGCAGGTCGCGGTACAGCGCGTCGCTGCGCAGCTGCGGGTAGCGCTCGTGCAGCAGCAGCACGCCGCGCATCGTCCCGGCGACGGCGCGCTCCTCGCGCACCTCGCGGTCGAGGTCGCGGCCGACGCGGATGCCGGCGAGACGCTCCAGCAGCTCGCGCTCGTGCGCGGCGTGGCCTTGCACGACGGCGACGAGGTTGGGCACGAGGTCGGCCCGCATGGCCAGCTCGACGGCAGTCTGCTTCTGCGCCGCCTTCACCTGCTGGCGCAGCCGCACCAGCCGGTTGTGCGTCAGCAGCCACCACACCGGCAGCACGGCGGCGAACCCGACCGCCGCCGGCGCGAGCCACTGCTGCCAGACCTGCGCCTGCGCCAGCAGCGCGCCGGCGACGGTGACGCCGGCCCACGGCGTGAACAGCGCGAAGACGAAGAACCAGTTCTCGCTGTTCGCCGACGACCGCACGCGCTGCTCGCGCGTCGCCGCGGTGACCAGCAGCGGCACCTCGGCCAGCGGTCCGAACGTGCCGTCGTCGCGCAGCACGCCGAGCGCGCTGACCGTCGCCCCGACCGGCAGCACGGTGGCGGAGTGGCGGCGGCGCATGCCTTCGTAGTCGTCGCCGATCGACTGCATCGCCTCGTTGCGGCCCTCCCGCAGCGCCACGCGCACCGTCGCGCCGTCGTGCAGGTCGAAGTCGACGGTGTCCGACTCGCTGTGCTCCACTTCCCAGCTCGACTCGGTGCGCGTCTTGCCCTTGCTGTCGGTGACCGTGCGCGTGACCTCCTTCTCGATCGTGTAGGTGTACGCCACGCAGGCGACGTCGAACCACGGGCAATGCAGCGGCTCGGCCGCGCGCACCTTGCCGCGCAGCCACGCGTCGTCGTGCGCGGCGAGCGCGCGGATCGGCAGCTGCGGCGCGCGCGCCAGCACGAAGGTCGTCGTGTCGCGCCGCCGCATCGCCGTCGCGAAGCCCCAGCCGATCAGCGCGCCGACGCCGGCGACGATGGCGGCGGCCTCGGGCGGCGACAGGTCGGCGAGCATGGGCGCAATGCAATCGTGCGCGCCGCCGCGCGACAAGGCGCGCGCCGCTGTGCCGGGGACGGCCGCGCGCGCCGGGGCCGGCCGCCGCCTACACTGCGCCCGTGCTCGCCTGCCTCGATCGAACGCGCACCGTCGCCGGGCCCGGTTGGTCGCGCTGGCTCGTGCCGCCCGCCGCGCTCGCCGTGCACCTCTCGATCGGACAGGCGTACGCCTTCAGCGTGTTCAACAAGCCGTTGACGCTGCTGCTCGGCGGCGACGCGCCAGCGCCCGGCGACTGGCCGATGACGGCGACGATCTGGACGTTCAACCTCGCGTTCTTCTGCCTCGGGCTGTCGGCGGCGGTGTTCGGCCCGTGGGTCGAGCGCAGCGGCCCGCGCAAGACGATGGCCGCCGCGGCGTGCTGCTTCGCCGGCGGCTTCCTGGTCGCTGCGCTCGGCGTCGCGTGGCACTCGCTGCCGCTGCTGCTGCTCGGCTACGGCGCGCTCGGCGGCGTCGGCCTCGGGCTCGGCTACATCGCGCCGGTCTCGACGCTGCTCAAGTGGTTTCCCGACCGTCCCGGCATGGCGACGGGGCTGGCGATCATGGGCTTTGGCGGTGGCGCGATGGTGGGATCGCCGCTCGCGCTGGAACTGATGGACGCGTTCCGCGCACCGGGTGACCCCGGCGTGTGGCAGACGTTCGTCGCGATGGGGGCGATCTACGGCGCGCTGATGGCGTTCGGCGCCGTGCTCGTGCGCGTGCCGCCGGCCGGCCATCTGCCCCATGGCGCGCCCGCGGGCGCAGCGCCGCCAGCCATCACGCCTGCCACCGCCTCCGCGCCGCCCGCCGGCCTGACCGCCGCCGAGGCGATCCGCACCAAGGCGTTCTGGCTCGTCTGGGTCGTGCTGTTCGTCAACGTCACCGCCGGCATCGGCCTGCTCGGGCAGGCGTCGCCGATGATGCAGGAAGTGTTCGCGGCCAGTCCGCACGCCGCCGCCGGCTTCGTCGGACTCATCAGCCTGTTCAACCTCGTCGGGCGCTTCGCGTGGTCGTCGGCGTCGGATCGCGTCGGCCGCAAGACGACGTACGCGCTGTACCTCGGCCTCGGCATGGCGCTGTACGCGCTGCTGCCGGCGACGGCGGCATGGGGCGCGCGCGGCGTCTTCGTGCTCGCGTGCTGCGTCATCCTCAGCATGTACGGCGGCGCCTTCGCCACCGTGCCCGCGTACCTGCGCGACCTGTTCGGCACCGTGCAGGTGGGCGCGATCCACGGCCGTCTGCTGACGGCGTGGTCGCTCGCAGCGATCGCCGGGCCGAGCGCGGTGACGTACGTGCGCGAACGCCAACTCGCCGCCGGCGTGGCACCCGCCGCCGCCTACTCGCTCGTGCTGTACGCGCTCGTCGCGCTGTTGGCCGTGGGCTTCGTCGCCAATGCGCTGGTGCCGCATCGCGGTCCCGCGTCAGGGAGTGCGGCCGCAGCGCCTGCAGCGTCAGCGAACGCACGCTCATCGGCCGCCGCATCGCCCACGCAGACCCCGCCACCCTGGCACCTGCTCGCCGCCACGTGGGGCCTCGTGCTCGCGCCGCTCGGCTGGGGCGTGTGGATGACGGCGACGAAGGCGATGGGGTTGTTCGCGGGCGGGTAGGGGGCGGACCTGCGCCCGGCACCTCACGCCCCCCGCGTCCCCAACGTCACCTCCACCGGCGCCAGCGGCGTGCCATCCGCCCCCTGGAAGCCCTGCTTGTCGGGGCTGTTCAGGCGGAAGCGATACGTCCGCCCCGGCGTCAGTTGCACCGGCAGGGTCAGCACGGTGCGCGCAGCGTCGTAGGCGGGTTTGCCGGTGATCTTGGGCGTGTCGGCGGGGGCGCCGACGATGGACCACGATTGGTCGCGCATCGGCCGGTCGAAGGTGAACGTCAGCGTCGTCGTCGCCGGATCGACGTCGGTCGCGCCATTCGCGGGCGTCATGGTGACGAGGCGCGGCGCGTGCTCGGCGGCGGCGGTGAGCTTCGCGGCGATCGCGTCGAGCGCGGCGGCGATCTGCGGCACGAAGTCGTCGAACGTCGGGTACTTCGCGCGGTCCCGTTGGTAGTCGCCGAGCTGCGCGGCGAGTTCGGCCGCCCACGGGAAGTGCTCGCGCGCTTCCTGCGCCGCCTGCTTGCGCGCCGCCGGCTCGCCATCGGTGTCGTACACGCAGCGGATCACGCACGCGCGCACGAAGGTCTCGCACAGCACCGTGCGGCCGTTGGCGTACGCCTGCCGCCGCATGGCGGTCGCCTTGGCGGCGAACAGCCGATCGCCCGCGTCCTGCAGGCGCGCGAAGTGCCGTTCGACGACGGGGTTGGTGTAGCCGTGGCAGAGTTCGTGCACGAACAGCGGCAGCAGTTCGGGGCCGAACTCGGGCACGCCGTCGCCGTCGAAGCGCCAGCAGCCGAACACCGGCCGCAGCGCGTCGGGCGCGCCGTCGGCGTGCTGCACGCTGACGCCGTAGTTGTGGCCGCCGCACTGCAGGCCGACGACGGCGACGCACGAGGCCCCGGCGCGCGCGCCGAAGAACGCGTCGAACCACGGCAGCGCCTTGCTGCCGGCGAGGCGCTGGGCGAGCCGGCGCTCGGCCTCGGCGTAGAACGCGCGTTTGCCGGCGAAGAACGTCGCCGCGTCGGTCGACTGCGCGAAGTCGACCAGCAGCGCTCGCACGCCGACGGGGTCGGCGCCGTCCCAGCGCGCATCGAGCATCGCCGGCCGCGGCGCCAGCGGCGTGCGCGGCGCGAGGTCCGGCAGCGGGCCGAGGTGCACGGCGAGACCGGCGACCGCGTCGTAGCCGATGTCGTGGCGCTGGCGCAGCGCGCGCAGCCGTTCGACCAGCGCGTGCGCCTTGCCGCCGGCGAAGTGCGCCGCGACGTCGCGGCCGTACGCCGGTTCGCGGCGGTGCGGCTGGTACTCCGGATAGCCGGCGAAGCGCGCCGCGACGCACAGCAGTTCGAGCGGCTCGTGCACGGTCGCCGCGATGGCGACTGGTGGCGTCTGGGCCAGCGCCAGAGCCGGCGCGGCGATGGCGCACAGCAGCAGACGATGGACGAGGCAACGCGGGACCGGGGCGACCATGCGTCGCCATGGTACGCGCGCGGCCCGCACCGATTCGCGCTGCGCCGAACGTCGGCTGCGCGCTGCCGGCCGCCATGGCGCGCAATCCCGCCTCGATGCGCCCGCGTCCGCCGCGCCGCCGCGCCGGGCACCGGGGCCACCGGGGACGGCCCGGGCGCGATCGTCAGGCAGCGACGCAAGCGGCCTGCGACCATGGCGTCGCGGCAGCGCGCGCCGAGTTGGTCGCCCAGGCGCGTGCGCGCGGCCTCGCGGCGTCGCCTGCCGTGACGCGGCAAGCCGGCGCAGCCGGCTCGTGCCGAGGCCCGATCCGCTCGCCGCCCGCCCGGCGCCCGCAGGCCAATCGTCCCGCTTCGGGACCCGGCCGCCGTGGCGGCGTCGATGGCATGGGACGGCTGTGCGGAGGCGCGACACCGGGCGCTGGCGCCCTCAACGCCGCGGGGACGACGGTCGAAAGCACGACGGGTTTCCGTGTCGCTCCACCTGCTCATGCACTGCTCGGCGCTGCTTCGCGTCGGTTCGATCGCGCTGGCGATCGCATTGGCGCCAGCGCTCCGGGCCGCGCCGCAAGCGGACGAGGCGCTTGCCGCGCCGGCGGCCGCGGCGTTGGCCCCCGCCGCGGGCGTGGAGGCGATGGTGTTCCGCGCCTATCCGGAGTCCGACGGCTACAGCCGCATCGAACGCGACGTCGGGCCGTCGCACCGCCGGCTCATCGAGCGCCGCCTGCCGTTCAAGGTGCACTTCAACGAACTCGGCAAGCACGGCCTGCTGGTCGCGTTCCGCAGCCGGCGGCCCGTCGGGCTGCTGTACGAACGCAGCGAGGAGAGCGACTGGGGGCTCGTCGAGATCGCGTGGCACGTCACGCTCGACCTGCGCATCGCCGGCTTCGAGATCGTGCGCGGCCTCGGCCGCGACGCCAAGGACCTGCCGGAGTCGCCGTTCGCCGACCAGCTCGCCGGCGCGTCCTTCGACGAGGTCGTTGCGCAGCTCGCCGCGCTGGACGAGTGGACGCGCCTCGCCCCGGCGACCCCGCGGCAGTCGTTCACGCGCACGGTGCTGCGCTCGGCGGCGAAGGCGCTGGCGGTGACGACGGCGGTGTGGGACCGCGAGATCGAGAAGCTGCACGACCAGGCCGAGGGCTTCGACCTGTTCCCCGCGGCGGCGCGCTTCGTCCGCCGCACGACCCGCTTCGAGCTCGACGCGACGGCGGGCGGGCACGCGTTCGAAGTCAAGGTGCTCTACGCCTACGACTTCGGCAACACGCTGCTCGGGCACGTCATCTGGTCGCAGCCGCGCGGCGACGAGGGCGGCTGCGCCCTGCGCTGGGTCGTCGACCGCGAACGCCGCGTCATCGTCGTGCGGCCCGCCGGGCCGGTGCGGGAGTCGGCGCACATCGAGGACTGGAGCCGCTTGAGCGGCCGCCCGCTGGCGGCCCCGGGCGACGTCGAACCGACGCTCGCCGGCCTCGCGCAGGGCCTGGGGACGCTGGCGAGCCGGCTGGAGCGCCGCGGGAGGACGCAGTGAACCTCAAGGTCCACACCGGCCGCCTGCTGGCGATCTGCACGATCTCCGGCTTCCTCATCGGCGCGGCCCTCGTCGCCGGCTACCGCCAGGTCGACCTCGCCGCGCACGAACTCGGCGCGCACTCGGTCGGCCTGCGCGAAGTCGACAACCTGGACACGCACCTGCGGACCTACGTCCACATGGCCGACAAGGTGCTGCTCCACGACCAGACCGGCCTGCTCGACAGCACGGTCAAGTGGTCCGAGGAGATCCGCGCGATCGGCGAGCTTCTGGCCCGGACGCAGCTCGCCGCCGACCAGCGCGCCGACATCGAGGCGATCGTCGACGGCGTCCGGCAGATCCAGGCGTGCATCGACGAAGGCGCCACCGACCACGGCCCGGACCGGCGCCAGCGGCTCGACAAGCTGGCGAACGCGGCGCTCGACGTCGAGGTGGAGCTGGTCGAGCGCAGCGAACTGCTGGCCGAGCAGCTGCTGCGGCGCGCCGAGTACCACCAGCGCGACGTCGCCGAGCAGCGCTTCCTGCTGGCGGTGCTGACGTGGATCGCGGCGGCCGTCTACCTCGTCATCGTCTCGATGTCGTGGTTCTGGTCGGTGCAGACGATCGTGCGACCGATCGAGCGGCTCAGCGACGCCGCCGAGCGCGCCAAGCTCGACCACGCGGCCTTCCTCGTCGAGGAGAACGGCCCCGACGAGGTCCGCCGGCTGACGCGCAACATCTCGGCGTTCGTCCGCACCCGCGCCGACTTCCTCGCCACGATGTCGCACGAGCTGCGCACGCCGCTCAACGGCATCATCAACATGAACGAGTTGATGCTCGGCACCGACCTCGACGAGGAGCAGCGCGACCTCGCGCGCTCGGCGAAGGTCGCCGGCGAGGCGCTGCTGTCGATCATCAACGACATCCTGGACTTCTCGAAGATCCAGGCCAAGAAGCTGACGATCGAGAGCGCGCCGTTCCAGTTGCGCGAACTGGTCGACGCGGCGATCGACATCGTGGCGTCGTCGGCCGCCGGCAAGGGGCTGCGCGTCGGGGTCGTCGTCGACCACCGCCTGCCGGAGGCGGCGCACGGCGACCCGACCCGCCTGCGCCAGGTGCTCGTCAACCTGCTCAACAACGCGGTCAAGTTCACGGCGGCGGGCCGCATCGACGTGCTGGCCGAGCCGGTCGACGGCGCCGCCAACCTCGTGCGCTTCGCCGTCGTCGACACCGGCGTCGGCATCGCCCCCGAGGTCCAGGCGACGCTGTTCCACGCCTTCCAGCAGGGCGACTCGTCGACGACGCGCCGCTTCGGCGGCACCGGCCTCGGTCTCGCGATCTGCCGCGAGCTGGCCACGCTCATGGGCGGCGAGATCGGCGTCGCGAGCGAGGTCGGCGTCGGCTCGCAGTTCTGGTTCACCGTGCGGCTGGCGACGCCCAGCGCCGAAGCCGACGCGGCCGGTCCGGCCAAGCGGGCGCCCGTCCCCGTCGCCGAACCGCGGTGCCAGCGCCTGCTGGTCGCGTCGGACACCGACGTCGTCGTCCGCAGCGTGGTCGAGCGCGCGCGCGCGGCGGGCGTGCCGCCCGAGCGCATCGCGGTCGTCGCGACCGACGCGCTCGCCGGCGCCGTCGCCGCGGGCGACTGGGTCGTCTTCGATCCGGTCGACGACGACGACGTGCTGGCGGCGCTGCAGTCCGCGCTGCGCACGACGCTCGTCGACAACGGCCGCGTCGCCGTGCTGGAGGCGCGGCTCGCGTCGTCGGCCAGGCGCAGCGGCGAGGCGGACTTCGACCGGCTGCGCATCGCCGCCGGCATCGACGAGCTCCGCGCGTGGCTGGCGGCGGCGCACGTGCAACCGGCCGCGGCAGCGCCGGCCCCGGCGACGGTGCCCGAACGCCTCGTCGGCCGCGTGCTGGTCGCCGACGACAACCCGATCAACCGCCACGCGGCGCGCATGTTCCTCGAACGCGCCGGCTGCACGGTGACGCTGGCGCAGGACGGCCAGGAGGCGATCGACCTCGTGCTGGCGCAGCCGTTCGACGTCGTGCTCATGGACTGCCAGATGCCGCGGCTCGACGGTCTCGAGGCCGCGCGGCGCATCCGCCGGCTCGCGGCGGAAGACGCGCTCGCCGCCGGCGCGCCGCGTCCGCTGCCGATCCTGGCGCTGACGGCGGCGAACGCGGCCGAGGACCGGAGCGCGTGCGCCGCTGCCGGCATGGACGAGGTGCTCGCCAAGCCGTTCGCCGCCAAGGACCTGATCGCCGCGGTGGCGCGCGCCCTGGCGACCCGGAGCGCGGCCGAGCCGGAGCCGGTGGCCGCGACCGCGGCGACCCGCGTGCTGGTCGTCGACGACAACCCGATGAACCAGCGCGTGCTGGCGGCGATCGTGCGCAAGGCCGGCTACGCGGTGTCGCTGGTCGGCGACGGCCAGCAGGCGGTCGACCACCTGCGCGAGCACCCGTGCGATCTCGTGCTGATGGACTGCCAGATGCCGGTCCTCGACGGCTGGGAGGCGACGGGCGTCGTCCGCGAACTGGAGCGGCTCGGCCAGCTGCCGGCGGCCACCCGCAGTCCGTTGCCGATCCTCGCGGTGACCGCGAACGCCATGGAAGGCGACCGCGAGAAGTGCCTCGACGCCGGCATGGACGACTACCTGACCAAGCCGGTGAAGCCGCAGCAGGTGCTCGACGCGATCACGCAGCAACTCAAACGCAGGCCGGCGACCAGCCGGAAGGGCACGGGAGCGACGTCATGAGCGAATCGAAACGCATCAGCGGCGACGTGCGCAGCGGCTTTCCGGACCCGAACGGGGGCAAGGCCACCCTCAGCGGCGAGACCGTCGAGCCGCGCATCCTGCTGTCGGCGACCTGGGACTACGTCCACCAGGGCACGAACGGCGACGACACGATGAACGGAGCGGCCGGCGACGGCCTGCTGCTCGGCGGCGCCGGCAACGACGTGTTGCGCGGCAGCGCAGGCGACGACGAGCTGCGCGGCGGCGACGGCATCGACACCCTCGACTTCTCGGCAGCGAGCAGGTCGGTGGCCATCAACCTGGGCTCGGACAGCGCCACCGGCGCGTTCGGCAACGACGTGCTGAGCGGCATCGAGAACGTGATCACAGGGGCGTTCGCCGACCGTGTCACCGATGACGATGGCGACAGCCTGATCCAGACCGGCGCCGGCGACGACCAGATCTGGACCTACGGTGGCAACGATGTCATCGACGGCGGCGCCGGCCACGACGTCGTCCACTTCACGACCGATGTGGCGGTCGAATTCGATGCGACACTCACGACCGAGCAGAGCGTTGGCGCCCTCGGCCGCAAGACGTTCCGCGACATCGAGGGCTTCGTCGGCTCGTGGTCGAACGACGTGTTCCGCTTCAGCGCGCCCGCGTCGGGCAGTAGCTTCGTCATCGACGGCGATTCCGGCGAGGACCACATCGACCTCACGGGCTGGTCGTCGACGTCCGCGCTGTTCGACGCCAACAGCGTCGTGGTCGATCTCGGATCCGGCCGTTCGTTCCGCATCGACTTCACCAACGTCGAGTTGGTCCAGTTCGCCGACCTCTCGATGCCCTTCGGCGGCGTCGGCATCCAGCCGGTCGCCGAGGCCGGGCCCGACCAGACCGTCACCGAGGGTTCGGTCGTGACGCTCGACGCCAGCCAGACGACCGCCGGCGGCGGCGGCGCATCGCGCTACACGTGGATCCAGGTCTCCGGCCCGGTCGTGACCCTAGACGACGAGCACGCCGAGAAGCCGAAGTTCACCGCGCCGAACGTCGTCGACGACGCGGTCGTCGAGTTCAAGCTCGTCGTCAGCGATGGCGACAGCGTCACGGTGGACAGCGTCCAAGTCAGCGTGCGCGGCGACGACGACGCGCCGTTGGCGGACGCCGGAGCCGACCAGACCGCCACCGCCTGGCTGATCGTCCGACTCGACGCCGGCTTCAGCGCGGATCCGGAGGGGCAGCCGGTCACGTACACCTGGACGCAGGTCGGCGGCCCGCCCGTGACGCTCAGTGACCCGCACGCCGCGCGGCCGACGTTCGTCGCGCCGAGCGGCATCGACCCGAGCAGCGTGCAGTTCACGGTGCAGGTCAGCGACGGCACGTCGGTGTCCGCCGATCTGGTGACGGTGACCATCGCGCCGACGCCGACCTTCGGCCACTGGACGTTCGACGAAGGCACGACGCAGAGCGTGCAGAACGTCAACGACAGCAGCGGCAACAACCGCAACGGGTTCTTGGGTCGCCAAGTGACTGCGGGCGGCGTAGACGCCGTCCGCGTCGTCGATCCCCTGCAAGGACGCGCCTTGGAGTTCAGCGGCGGGCAACTGGTCGGCGCGCTCGGCAACGGCCCGAGCGGCGACTTCGCGGTCGCCGCCTGGTTCCGCTACGACTCGGGAACCGGCCAGCAGACGATCTACTCGACGGACAACGGCCGCGAGATCTGGCTCGGCGTCCACGCGGGTTCGGGCCGGGTCGAGATGAGCGTCGGCGGCGTCAACGACTACATCAAGACCGGCAACGGCGTCGTCGTCGGCGGCCAGTGGCAGCACGTCACCGCCACCTGGGATGGAATCGTCGGCCGCATCTTCATCGACGGCGTCGAAGTGGCGACCAGCGTCGCCGGTTCGCCGCACGCTCCGATCGCCAAAGCCGCCACGATCGGCGCGCGCGACGACGTCAGCGAAATGTCGCGCGAATGGAAAGGCCGAATCGACGACGTCCGCGTCTTCGGCCACGCCGTCAGCGCCGCCGATGCGGCGCGCATGGCAGGGGACGTGGCGCCGTTCGCGTCGGCGGGCGCCGACCAAAGCGCCGGCGCGGACCAGCTGGTCACCCTCGATGCGACCGGCAGTTACGATCCCGATGGTCGGCCGCTGACGTACCGGTGGATCCAGACTAGCGGGCCGATCGTTGCGCTCGACGATGCCACGTCGGCGCGGCCGACGTTCACAGCACCGCGCGTTCCCGTCGACATCAACTGCACGTTCGACCTCGTCGTTTCCGACGGCCTCGCCTGCAGCGTCGAATCGGTGGCGGTCCGCATCCTCGGCGACGTCGATGCTCCGCCGGTGGCGTCCGCCGGTCCGGACCAGTCGGTCGTCGAGGGCAACGTCGTGCGCCTGGACGGCACGGCGAGCGTCGACCCGGAGGGTCGCGACCTGACGTACGAGTGGACGCAGATCAGCGGCCTGACCGTGACGTTGTCGGATCCGACGGCGGCGCGGCCGGAGTTCCGCGCGCCGGAGCTCGGTGAGGCGGCGGAGATCCGGTTCGAGCTGCAGGTCAGCGACGGCGTCAGCCGGACGACGGACGTCGTGACGATCCACGTCGACGCCGACGACGACGCGCCGGTGGCGTCGGCCGGCGACGACCAGTCGGTCGTCGAGGGCGACGTCGTGCGCCTGGACGGCACAGCGAGCGTCGACCCGGAGGGCCGCGACCTGACGTACCAGTGGACGCAGATCCGCGGGCCGCGCGTCGAGCTGTCGGATCCGAACTCGGCGACGCCGGAGTTCAAGGTCCCGGACGTGGTCGGCGCCGAGACGATCGAGTTCCAGCTGACGGTCAGCGACGGCGAGCACCGGTCGACCGACGTGGTGACGATCCGCGTCGATGGCGACGACGATGCCCCGATGGTCGACGCCGGGCCCGACTTGCAGGTCCGCAACGGCGCCGAGGTGAAGCTGCACGCCGTCGGCCAGGACCCGGAGGGTCGCGCACTGACGTACACCTGGCAGCAGATCGGCGGTCCGGAGGTCGAGTTGGGCGACGCCACGTCGGCCAACCCGACGTTCCGCGCTCCCGACGTGGCGGCCAGGGCGACGCTGCAGTTCGTCGTCGCCGCGAGCGACGGCACGACCACGACCTACGACACCGTCGCGGTGGTGGTGACGCCGGCCGTCGCCCCGGAGGTCGTGATCCGGCCGGCGCCGAACGCCGGGGTCGGGGACTTCGTCGTGGTGCAGGCGGAAGTGAAGGGCGCGACCGAGTCGGCGGAGCCGGTGACGTACACCTGGACGCAGGTCTCCGGACCGCAGGTGCAGCTCGTCGCGACCGATCAGCCGCAGCTGATGTTCCTGGCGCCGTCGTTGGCGCGCGGCGGCGAGATGCTGTTCCGCCTGACGGTGACCAGCGGTTCGCAGTCGACGACGCAGGTGGTGTCGGTGTTCGTCGATCCGGATCCGCGCGCCGCGCAGCCGATCGGTCGCGCTGCCGCTGCGCCCGTCGCCGTGCCGACCGCGTTCGCGGCCCCGGCGACGAGCGCTGCGGCGGCTCCGGCGACGCCAGCAGCGACCGGGTCCGCGGGCGGCGCTGCCGCCGCCGCGAGCGGCACGGGCACCCCGGCCGCTGCGCCGACGGCGGCGACGGCGGCGACGGCCGCCGCGGACGACTTGCTGGCCGGTGCGTCCGGCTTCGACGCCGAACGCGGTGCGGCGGGCAGCTCGGCGATGGCCGCGCCGGCCGGGCCCACCGGCGTGTTGGCGCCGTCGGCGGCCATGGCGGCGCAGACCGAGGCGGTGAACGACGCCGCGGCGGTCGAGCGCCGCCAATTCCGGCTGATGAGCGCCGACCAGACCGTGCGCGCCGACGCCTTCGCGGACGACGACCGCCCGGACGCCAACCTGCTGGCCGACACGGCCAGCGCTGGTTCGTCGTCGGACGGCAAGACCAGGGTGCTCGCGCCGGACCTCGTCGTGGCCGAGTCCGGCAACGCGGTCGCGCTCAAGCCGCGTCTGCCCGGCGGCGCGGGCGAACTCCAGAACGTGCGCTGGACCCAGACGAGCGGCATGCCGCTCGAACTCGCCGAACCCGAAGGCGGCGTGCTGCACGTGCGGTTGCCGGAGGTCTTCGTCGAGGAAGAACTGGTCTTCCAGGTCGAAGTCGTCCAGGGCGATCGGCGCCTGCTGCAGGAAGTCGCCGTGCAGGTGCAGCCGGTCGGCATGACCAACCGCGCGCTGTCGATCGACGACCAGGGCGTCGCCCTGGCGCGGGCCGATGGCGGCGCGACCGACGACGGCGCGGGCCGCGGCATCGGCAAGGTGTGGGGCGCCATGCTGGCGTTCCTCGGCGCGCAGACCGGACGCCGCGGCCGCGACGCCTGACGGCCGGACCGGGCGCGACCGCGCGCCCGGCGGCCGCCACCCGCCGGCATCCGGCGATGCCATCGCGTCGTCGGCCTCGGTCGCCGTTCGCCTCAAACGCGCTGCCGCCGAAGACGATACGCGCACGGATGAAGACCAGCCCGTGGCTCTCCGCGTTCGCCCTCGCGGCGCTGTGGCTGCCGCGCGGCGCAGTGCCCGGGGCGGCGCCGACGGCCGACCTCGTCGGCATCACGGTGCCGAGCCAGGTGGCGGCCGTCGCCGCGGAGCAGGACGGCAAGATCACGGCGATGCCGGCGCAGGAGATGCAGCGCGTCGAGGAAGGCGAGCTGCTGTTCGAGCTGAACGCGACACTGGAGCAGCTGGAGGTCGAACGGCTGCGCGCGCTCGCCGACTCGGACGTCGCCGGGCGGCGGGCCGCGGTCATGCTGGCGCAGGTCGAGCGCGACACCAAGCGCATCGTCGAGATGGCCGAGCAGGACATCGTCAGCCAGAGCGACCTGCAGGCGCAGCAGCAGGAGCTCGAACTCGCGCGCCTGCGCGTCGACCAGGCGCAACTCGAACGGGCGCAGGCGGTGAACGCGCTGCGGCAGGCCGAGGAGCGGCGCGCCCAGCGCTCGGTGCGCAGTCCGTTCCGCGGCGTCGTGACGCAGCGGCTGAAGAGCGCGGGCGAGGCGGTCGAGAAGTTCGTGCCGGTCGTCGAGGTGATGAGCCTGGATCCGCTCTGGATCGAGTTCGAGTGTCCGCTGACGCAGCAGCACCTGTTCCGCAAGGGCGGGACGGCCGTCGTCGCGCCGACCGAGGCCCCCGACGACAAGCGCACGGCGACGATCCTGCTGACCTCGGTCAAGTCGAACGCGTCGAGCCACAGCTTCATGGTGCGCGCGGCGGTGCCCAACCCCGAACTGCGCTGGAAGACCGGCCAGAAGATGACCGTCGAGGCCGACGGCGCCCAGCCGGCGCCGGCGGGCAAGTGAGCCGGCGATGAGCGACACCGGGGCGACGGCCACCGGCAAGGCCCGGCCGGCGACCAGCCTGACGGCGCTGCTGTGCGAACTCCGCGCGATGTTCGCCAGCCGGCCGACGAACCGCGCGCTCGCCGAGGCGCTGCCGCGCATCGGCCGGCAGTTCGGCGCCGTCTACGCCGTCGTGCACACGCGACTGGGCGTGCACGTGCTGTCGGAGGAATGGGCCGACGACGCCGACCGGATCGACGTCGCCGAACGCAGCCGCATCAACGACGCGCTGTGGGAGTCGGTCGCCAAGGAGGAGACGCGCTGCGTCCGCATGGCCGTCGGCAAGGACACGATGCTGCTGGCGACGGTCATCGTCTACGACCAGAGCGCCGAGCCGTCGGGCGGCGCCGCGATCGTGCTGCCGCCGTGCGACCGCAGCCGCGTGCTGCAGGTCACGGCGCAGCTCGAAGGCGTGCTCGGTTACCTGTCGCTGCTGCTCGACGGCGGCGATCGCGGCCCGCAGCGCAACGCCGAGCGGCGCCAGCTCAAGGCCGGCGCCGACGCCGAGCACCCCGTGCGGCTCGCCTACGCGATCCTGGCCGAACTCGAGGTCCGGCACGGCTTCGAGCTCGCCGCGGTCGGGTTCGTCACCGGCACGCGCGTCCGCGTGGTCGCGATGAGCGGCGTCGACGACCTGCGCGAGGCCAACCCCGGGGTCGTGGCCGTGCGCAGCGCCATGGAGGAGTGCCTCGACCGCGGCGCGCCGATCGTGCACCTCGGCGGCGCCGGCGACGGCGCCGGGGACTTCCGCCTGCACGCGCAGTGGAGCCACGCCGCCCACGGCAACCCGGTCGCGTCGCTGCCGCTGGTCTGCATGGGCGAGACGGTCGCCATCGTCGCCGTCAGCCAGGGCGGCGGCACGCGGCTGACGATGGAGCAGGCGTTGATCATCGCGGAGGAACTGTCGGGCTACGCGGCGCTGGTGCCGCTCTCGCTCGCCGCCAACCGCACGCTCGTCCAGCACGCCGGCGACGCGGCGCGGCGGTCGTGGCGACGGTTTTGGGGCCGCGGCAAGGTCAGGTCCGCGATGCTCGCCGCCGGCGCGGTCGCGCTCGCCGGCTGGCTCGCCTTCGGCTCCATGCGGCACACGTTCACGGTGCCGTGCGTGGTCAAGGCCAGCGATCGCCGCACGGTCTCGTGCCCGCGCGCCGGCGTGCTCGCCGAGCTGTTCGTGCAGCCGGGCGATCGCGTGCAGCAGGGGCAGCTGCTGGCGGCGATCGACGCCAGCGACGACTTCCTGCAGCGCGCCGAGCTGAACGCGGAGATCGAGTCCCTGGCGGCGCTGATCGACCAGTCGATCGCGCGGCGCGAGGCCGGCCAGGTCCGCGTCAACGAGGCGCGGAAGCGCAGCCTCGAGGCCCAGCTGGCGATCGTCGACGCCAGCATCGCCCAGGCCCAGATCCGCGCCACGCACGACGGCATCGTGCTCGACGGCGACCTGCGCGAGCGGCTCGGCAGCCGCCTGGAGCTCGGCGTGCCGCTGTTCCAGATCGCGCGCGACGATCGCGCCTCGATCGAGCTGCGCATCCCCGAGCAGCTGGTGCTCGCCACCCGCGGCGCCGTCGTCGCCGAGTTCTCGCCGGCGGCCGAGCCCGACCGCAGCTACCCGCTGGGTTCGCTGCGCGTCGCGCCCGCCAGCACGGTCGTCGACCAGCGCAACGTGTTCCTCGGCGAGGCGGAGGTCGGGGTCGACCTCGCGCTGCTGCCGCCGGGCATGGAGGGCGCTGCGCACGTCGACGCGGGCCCGCGGTCGGCGTGGTGGGTGCTGACGCACCGCCTGACCGACTGGCTCCACCTCAACTTCTGGCTGTGACGGCGACACCGTGGCCGCAGACAAGCGCAGGATCGAACGTGTGCTGAGCCCGCTGCGGGTCGGGCTGCGCACCGACCTGCACGTGACGCGGCAGATGACGCGGAGCGGGCCGCGCTACCTGGTCCACGATCCGGTCAACTTCCACAACCACGCCTTCACCCCGACCGACTACCGCATCCTGACGTCGATCGTCCGCCAGCGGACCCTCGGCGAGACGCAGCGGGAGCTGGTCGCCGACGGCCTGCTGCAGGACGGCGAGGAGCAGCGCGAAGGCTTCTACCGGTTCGTCATGTGGCTGCACGGCATCGGCCTCGTCCGCCTGCCGATCACCGGCGGCAGCGCCGCGTTCGAGCGCATGCAGCAGAAGCAGAAGGCGGCGGCCGGCCCCTGGTATGGCCTGCTGATGAGCCACCGCGTGCCGCTGTGGAACCCGGACGCGTTCCTCGGCCGCACGCTGCGCTGGACCGGTTGGCTGTTCTCCCCGGTCGGCGCGCTGCTGTGGGTCGCCCTGCTGGCCATCGTCGCCTGGAAGTGCGTCGGCCGCTTCGACGAGCTGTTCGCCGAGTCGACGCAGCTGCTGGCGCTGGCCAACCTGCCGATCCTCTGGATCGCGCTGATCGCGCTCAAGGCGTTGCACGAGTTCGGCCACGCCTACGCCTGCAAGCGGTTCGGCGCGCCGGTGCCCGAGATGGGCGTGCAGATGATGATGCTGACGCCGTGCGCCTACGTCGACGCCGGCGCGTCGTGGCGGTTGCCGCGGGCCCGGCACCGGATCGTCGTCGCGCTCGGCGGCATGTACGTCGAGTCGTTCGTCGCCGGCATCGCCGCGCTCGTCTGGGCGGGCACGGGCGACGGGCTGTGGCACGCCATCGCGCTCAACGTCGTCGCGCTCGCGAGCGTCGTGACCGTGCTGTTCAACCTGAACCCGTTGATGAAGTTCGACGGGTACTACCTGTTCAGCGACCTCGTCGGCGTCTTCAACCTGCAGCGGCGGGCGCAGGCCTACCTCGCCGGCTGGGCCGGACGCATCGCGCTCGGCAAGCCGCGCCCCGCCGACCGCTACGCGCCGTCCGAGCGGCTGCTGTACGCCGTCTACGGGCCGGCGACGTTCGTCTACCGGCTGCTGTTGGCGTTCGGCATGACGGCGCTGATGATGACGCAGTGGCCCGGCGCCGGCCTGTTCCTCGGCGCCGTGTTCGCCTGGGCCCTGATGGTCAAGCCGACGGTAGGCCTGCTGTCGTACCTCTGGCGCGACGAAGCCACCGCGTCGTGCCGCGCGCGCGCGCGGCTCGTCGCGCTGCTGCTCGTGACGGTGACGCCGCTGGCCGGCGGCCTCGTGCCGATCTCGGCGAGCGTGACGTCGCCGGGCGTGCTCGACCCGCGCGTGCGCCAGTCCGTGCGCGCGCCCGTCGGCGGCTTCGTCGAGCGGCTCGACGTCCGCAATGGCGCGATGGTCGTAGCCGGCGAGCCGCTGTGCCTGCTCGCCAACCCCGAGTTGTCGCTGCGGCGGCTCCGGCTCGCCGGCGAACTGCGCGCCGAGGAGGAAGGGTTCGACGCGATCGAGCTCGACGATCCGACCCAGGCGGCGATCCACCGGGCGCGCATCTCGTACCTGCGCGCGAGCGTGCAGGAGATCGACCGGCGCATCGCGTCCATGACGCTGACCGCGACGGCGCCGGGCACCGTCGCGATCGCGGGCGACGAGGCGCTCGAAGGCCGCTTCCTCGCGCAGGGCAAGGAGCTGTTCCAGGTGCAGAGCGACCACCATCGCCTGCGCGTCGTGCTGAGCGAGGAGGAGGTCGCCCGCGCGCGCCTGGAGATCGGTTCGACCGCCGAGGTGCGGTGGACCTGCGACCCGACGCGGACGACGCGCGGCGTCGTCCGCGAGATCCGCGGCTCGGCGTCGCGGCTCGGCCTGCCATTGCCGCTGACGATGCTCGGCGGCGGCGACCTGTACGTGCGGCCGATCGGCGACGCGCTGACCACGGCGGAGTCGGCCTACCTGCACGTCGTGATCGAGGTCGACGACGCGCCGGTCGACAGCCGCGGCGCCGGCCTGACCGCCAAGGTGCGCTTCGACGCCCGTCTGCAGCTGCTCGGCGGCTGGATGCGCAACCGCGTGCTGTCGTTCTGGAGCGTGTGGCAGATGTCGTGAGCGCGCCGGCGCTCACCAACGCACGGGTCCGTCGGCGATCGCGAACACGACCGTGGGCGCCGCCATCACGATCCGCGCGCCGGCCTCGTTGAGCTGCTCCGCCCAGGCCTTGTCCCAGCCGACGCACGCGATGACGACGTCGGCGTCGACCGGGAAGCGGCCGTCGGCGTCGGTCGCGGCGAGCCGTTCGCTGGCGCCCTTGCCGACGCGGATGCGCCGCCATGCGCCTGGCGCGCCGTCGAGTTCGACGACCGTCACGGCGGGGGCCATGAGCCCGAGGGGGCGCAGATCGATCGGATCGGGCGGGTGGCTGACGACGGCGACGCGCTGGCCGCGTTGGTGCGCGCCGAGGACGTGGCGCGCGAGTTCGTCGTAGCGCGCGTCCATCGCGCGGCGCGAGGCCAGCGTGTACTCCAGCGGCTGCCACGCCAGCCGGTCGGCCCACGGCAGCGACTCGTGCGCGCGGCCGAAGCCGTCGGCGTCGGCCTGTCGCGAGGCGGCGGCCGGCAGCAGCAGCCACGCCGACAATCCCGCCGCGGCCCCGGCGGCGTGCAGCGCGGCGGCAGCGCGCGCGCGCAGCAGCGACTGCCACGTCGCGCCGGCGAGGACCGCGAGCGCTGGCAGCGCGGCGAACACGTACGCCTTCTTGTGGCAGAAGGTCAGCGCCAGCAGCAGCAGCGGGCACCACGCGGCGGCGTGCAGCACGGCGCGCGTCGGCGCCGGCCGCGTGCGCGCGACCGCCGCGCGCCGCCACGGCCACAGGCAAAGGCCGAGCGCGAGCGCCGGGCCGCCGCCGAGCAGCACGCCCCAGCCGATGCGCCAGAGGGTCGCAGCCTGCCGTTCGAGGTCGCCGCCGCGCCAGAGCGCCTCGCGTTCGAGGATCGGCTGCACGTAGCCGCAGGCGCGCACGAACGGCCCGACGCCGCCGCACGCGATCACGGTCGGCAGCAGCCACGCCAGCGCGCCGCAGAGCAGCAGTGCCGCGCCCCCGGCGCGACCGGCCCACGACCACGGGCGCGCCGCGACGAGCCACGCGACGCCGAGGTGCGCCGTCACGTCGGGCCGGAAGCCGCCGGCCAGGCCCAGCAACAGCGACGCCGCGGCGAACGCCCGCCCTTCGCCGCCGGCGGCGCGCGCCAGCAGCAGCGTGGCCAGCGCGCCGAGCGCGAGCGCGTCGATGCCGGTCAGCGCGTCGCCGCCCATGTGCAGCACGACCGGCGCGCAGCCGACGGCGAGCGCGAGCCACGGGGCTGCGGCTTCGCCAAGGCAGCGGCGCAGCAGCGCGACGAGCGCCAGCATGCCGAGGCCGGCGGTCACGGCGGCCTGCAGCACGAGGCCGCGGTACGGGTCGCCGGCGAGCGCGGCGAAGACCTTGCCGAGCGCGACGTGGAACAGGTACCCCGGCGGCTGCGGGTGGTGCGCCACCGGCGCGAAGCCGCCGAGCGCGAGGCCGAGGTTGCCGGCGTCGATCTCCCCCGGCCACTGCGCCCGGCCGAGCCAGCAGGCCAGGGTCACGAATGCGGCGATGGCGAGGCTGCGCATCGTCACCCGACCGCCGGCTTGCTGCCGCGCAGCGCCGTCGCGTAGGCCAGCACCAGCGCGATCGCGAGCGCGACCGCGCGCTGGCCCGCCACGGTCGGGCCGCCGGCCGCGTCGGCCGTCGCCGGCACGGCGGCGAGGCCCATGCCGTGCGCGAGCGCGCCGCCGACGACGAGGCCGGCGACGCCGACGAACGCATCGCCGTTGCCTTCGCCCGCCATCACCAGCTGCCGCACCGGGCAGCCGCCGGCGAACGCGCCGCACAGACCGACCAGCGCCAGCGCGAGCGTGTTCCACAGCCAGTCGCCGTGCGCGACCGGTGGCACGGCCGACGACCAGTCCGCCGCGCCGCCGGCGGCGAGCACGAGGCCGTAGCCGGCGACCATCGCGGCGGCGGCGGCGAGCATCCAGCGCGGGCCGGCGAACGCCTGCCGCGCGGCGGAGATGGCGCAGAAGCCGGTCGCCGACAGCGCCGCGCCGGCCGCGAGCGCGAGGCCGAGCGCCAGCAGCCACGGCGCGTGCGGCGGCTTGCCCTCGCTGCCGGGCCCCGGGCCGGCGAGCGCGTCGGTGGCGACGAACAGCACGCCGAGCGCGACGAACACGAGCGGCCCGAGCAGCCCGACGGCGCGCGGCGTCGCGTGCGTCTTGCCGAGCGAGTAGCCCGCGCCCTCGAACCAGCGCGCCACGGCGACGCCGAGCACGAAGCCGGGCGCGGCCGCCCACGCGTGCAGGTCGCCGCCGCCGAGCCGCTGCAGCAGGCGGAACGGGCAGCCGAGGAACACCAGCGCGCCGAACGCCATCGCCACGCACAGCAGGAAGCGGCTGACCGCGTGGCTGCCCGAGCGGCCGACGTGGCGGCCGGACGCGAACGACCACAGCAGCGCGCCGAGCACGAGCCCGAGCGTCTCCGGCCGGAAGATCGCCGGTCCCTGGTGCAACCGCAGCGCGCCGCCGAGGTCGCGCAGGAAGCACGCGCCGCACAGGCCCATGTTGCCGGGGTTGCCGGCGAGCACGAGCGCTGCCGCGGCGGCGCCGGTCAGGGCGAGGAGGGCGACGCCGAGCAGGCGTCGCGAACGGGGCTCTTCGCCGCGCAGCATGGCGCGATCATGCCGGGCCCGCGCGCCGCCGGCCAATCGGCCGCGGCCCACGCGGTGCTGCGCGAAAAATCGTCGCGCGCGTGTCACGGCTCGCGCCGCTCGAATCTAGTAGCGGTGTCGATGCGGCGCGTCGCGGCAAGCGAGCGCGCCGGACGTCGCCGATCGGTCCCGCGCGCGCCTGCGCGCGGCGCCTCGATCCTGCCGAACTGCGGGCGCTGGCCCGCTCACGCAACCACTCTGTCCTGACCACGACTCCGTACCGACCATGACTCCTCGACCCTTCCTCGTGCCGCCCTGCGCGGCGTTCCTGTTCGCGGCGCTGCTCGCTGCGCCGGCCTTCGCCCAGCGGGCTGCTGCCGCGCCGAAGATCCCGCAGTCGCCGGCGCTGCTCGGCATCGCGGCGCCGCGCGTGCCCGCCGGCGGCGGCACGTTCTTCACCAGCTCGTCGCTGCAAGGCGACGGCTCGGTCGCCAATCCGTACATCAAGGTGCAGATCCCCGGCTTCGACAAGAGCGAGGCGGCGGCGACGTCGCCGTGGAAGTCGCGGCGCTTCGCGCCGCCGGCATGGGGCGCGTGCGCGCAGGAGCCCGTCCAGGTCGTGACCACGGATCGCCGCCACGCGCGGCTGTCGCCGCTCTACCGCGACCCGACGACCGGCTTCTGCTCGCAGTCGTTGAACTGCAATCCGGGCCTCGCGCTCGAGCCCGTCGAGTTGCGCCAGGGCCTGATCGACGCCGGCACCTGCGCGTACGGCTCGATCGCCTTCGACGTGCGCATCGTCCCCAACGGCGACGACGCCATCGTCTGTGCCGGCCGCACCTACATGACGGCGGCGGTCATCGAGCACGATCCGCAGTCGGGCATCAGCATCTTCGGCCACGAGTTCGTCGTCGATCGCGCGATGTTCACCTCGCTCGGCCTCGACAACTGGAAGCGGTTGACCTTCCACTTTCCGATGCAGGCGCCCGGTTCCCTGCTGAGCGTGGCGTTCCGGCTCAATGCATCGACGTGCTCGTCCAGCCCTGGGCCGGGCGGGCCGTTTGCGTATCCCGCGACGGTCGACGTCGACAACGTCGCGCTCGACACCATCCCGGTGGTGAACTTCGGCATTGGCGGCGCGATCACGTCGGGCTGCGCGTCGGGCGCGTCCGGCTGCGGCTTGGGCTTCCTGCCGCTCAATCAACAGGCGTTCTTCGGCGTGCCCTGCACCTTCGCCCAGCACGATTCGTTCGCGCCGGTGCTTTGCCCGCAGAGCTACTGCCAGGCCGACCTCGACTTCGACGGCTTCGTCGACTCGCGCGACCTCGCGATCCTGCTGACCGACTGGGGCACGCTGCCGACGAACATCTGCCAGCGGCGCTTCGCCGACCTCGACGGCGACCAGCAGGTCGGCTCGTCGGACCTCGGCGTCCTGCTCAGCGGCTGGGGCCCCTGCCCGTGACGACGACGGCGGCCGGCAGCCTGAAGCTGCCGGCCGCCGCCGTCGCCGCGTTCGAGCGGCGGCGGCGCGCACTGCGCCGCTCAGGGCGCGGTGCCGACCAGCACGCGGGTCTGGCCCGAGAAGGTCAGCAGTCCCGGTTCGGTGGCGTCGAGCGTCAGCCACTGGCCGTAGATCGCCGTGCCGTCGAGCGCCGGGTTGTTGGGGATCGCCAGCGCGAAGGTGCCGACGCCGGCCGCGTTCGTCGCGACGGTCGACGTCGTGCTCGCGTCCTGGTAGGCGATGCAGTTCGTCCAGCCGATCGGCGTCAGCGACAGCGGCAGCGGCGGGCCGTTGGTCAGGCCGAGCGCGAGGATCGCGATGCTGCTCGCCGGCGCGCCGGTCGTCTGGAAGAAGAACGTCCCGCCGCGGTTGCCGTTGCCGAAGTGCGTCGCCTCCAGCGTGCCGCAGCTGCCGCCGTGCTCGTTCACGGCGCTGCAGCCGAAGCCCAGGCGCAGGCGGATCGCCTGGTTGTCGATGCCGGGCGCCGTCGCGGGGGCCGCGCCGGTCCAGCTCGTCGCGAAGGCGCGCGGTTCGTTCGAGCGGTGGAAGGTCGCCACCGTGGTCTGCCAGTTGCCGATGGCCGTGACTTCGACGACGACGTCGTTGACGCCGTTGTAGACGAACGGCGTCTGCAGGCCGATCTCCGTCCACTGGTCGGCGGTCAGGTCGAAGCCGTAGTTGTCGCTGCTCAGCACCGTGACCGGCGCCGGCAGGTTGACCGCGAAGATGCTGCCGAGCGCGTAGCCGCTGGCGACGTGGCTCATGCGGACCGTCAGGTTGCGGTTCCAGTGGCGACCGCCGTCCTGCGGCGAGAACGCGAGGCTGCGGATCGCGCCGGCCGTGCCGAGTTCGGCGCGCCGGACGATCGTCTGCCAGCGCACGTTGGTGCCGAGGCCGCTGTCGTAGCGGTGCAGCAGCGTGACGTTGGCGACGCGCGGCGAGAAGACGCTGCCGGCGAAGGCCACGTTGCCCGCCGAACCGGCCGCCAGCGACAGCGCGCCGAGGCTGTGGTTCTGGTTGCTGCCGGTGCCGTTGGTGTAGCGGTGCTCGAAGTTCGCCGCGTCGATCGCGAGCCCGTAGGTGCCCGCGGGCAGCAGGAACGGCTGCGTGAAGTCGATGCGGCTTGGCGCGTCGAGGCCGGCGGAGACGCCCTTGCCGGCGGTCAGCGCGGTCCACGCGCCGGGGTTGGCTTCGTTGCCGACGTGCGAGACGCCGGCGTTGGTGCGGTAGACGTCGAGGCGCAGTTCCTGGCCGGCCGTCGCGCTGGTGTTGACCTCCAGGCCGCCGATCCACACGTCCGCGGCCGCCGTGACGTTGAAGTACACGGCGCCGCCGGTCGAGCCGGAGTTGTTGCTCGCGAACACCGTGGTCAGCGCCGTCTGGGTGTTGCCGCCGAAGGGCCAGTAGTTGCCGGTCGCGGCCGTCGTGCTGGTGTCCGGGATGTAGCGCGCGCAGCCCGAGCCGAAGAGGCGCGTGCCGCCGTTGACCACGAGCGCGTAGGTCGCGTCGGTCGCCGCCGTGGCGAGGTTGGCGTCCTGCGTCAGCGTCGGCGCGGTGACCTCGACGGTCCACGTGCCGGACTGCGGGTTCTGCAGCATCACGCACTCGACCGTGTCGATCGTGTCGGCGAGGCCGCCGCTGGCGCTGAAGCGGCTCTGGCCGGCGCCCTTGAGGCCGAAGTTGCCCCAGTACGACGTGCCGTTCGGCGCGACGACGCGCAGCGTCAGGTCGTTGACGCGGTCGAGCGCGGCGGCGGGATTGCCGGCCGGATCGAGGTACGTCATGCAGACCTTCAGCGTCGTCTCGCCCGGCAGCACGTTGACCTCGTAGGTGTGCGTGCCGCCCGGCGTGATCGGCCGGTCCTCGGGCACGATCGCGAAGCGGTCCTTGCGGGTGAACAGGTTGTTCAGGTTGGGGAAGCCCCAGCCGACGTGCTCGCGGCGGTTGTCCGTCGCCGTCATCGTGTACTGGTCGGCGCCCGTGATCATCAGCGCCTTCAGCGTCTGCGCGTACGGGCGGTTCGCGAAGCGGCTGCCGCCGACCACGCGCGGCGGGTTGTTGAACAGGCTGTCGGTGTACATCTGGATCGCGATGGCGTTGTGCCCCGCGACGATCGGCGTCGCCGCCGACGTGCCGCCGAAGCCGGTGTGCGAGTTGCCCGCCGCGTAACCCGCAGCGCCGCTCAGGTCCGACGTCCAGACGCTGTCGTAGTAGGCGGCGAGGTCCGGCTTCATGCGGCCATCCTGCGCCGGGCCGATCGAGGCGTTGCCGGCCGCCCACGAGTCGTCGGCGGGGTTGGCGTTGTCGAAGTGGTCGACCGCGCCGACGGAGATGACGTTCTTGGCCCACGCCTCCGGCCGCGCGTTCTGGTTGCCGAGGTTGGACATGCTGTTCGTCCACGGGATGCGGTGGTCGAACACGATGTCGTCGGCGTCGGCCGACGTCGACGTGTAGAGCGTCGTCTGCGTGCCGCCCCACGACGCGGTCGTGAACATGCAGTTGTGCACGTTGACGACGTCGTCGATGACCATGTTGCGCGAGAAGCCCGCGGTCACCGAGTTGTAGTTGGTGTAGAAGCCGACGGCGTTGCGCGCCATGCCGGTCGCCTGCGGCGTGCTCGCGCCGTTGCCGAACACGATGCCGGCCGTGCAGTGGCCGTGCGCCTCGGCCGCGCCGCCGCTGCGCACGTTGGTCAGCGCGGTGTTGAAGTCCGGGTGGGCGGCCTCGACGCCCTCGTAGACGTGGCCGCGGACGCCCGTGCCGGTGTAGCCGCCGGCGGTCTCGACCGCCGCGCCGCCGCCCTGCACGCGCACGTTGTCCATGTCCTCGCCCGGGGCCGACCAGCGGTCGAGCCACAGCACCTCGTCGAGGCGCGCGGCCGCGGCGAGCTGGTCGCCGGCGAGGTCGACGGTCATCAGCAGGCCCTTCTCGTGGCGGTCGACGACCGTGCCGCCGAGCGCCTGGATCTTCGCGGCGAGCGCGTCCTTCTGCTTGCGCTTGTCGGCGACGACGAGGTTGTAGCGGCCCTTCGCGGGCGCAGCACCGTTGGCGAGCGCTTCGAGCAGCGCGGGTTCGAGCCGGTAGGCGGGTTCATAGGCGCCGATCCAGCGCACCGCCGGCAGCTGCCCGACGGCCGCGAGCGCGCTGCCGTCCATGCGCACGAGGTGGCAGGTGTGCGGCAGGTAGCCGTGCACGACGACGCCGAGCGCCTGCAGCGCCGCGCGGTCGTCGTCGGTGGGGACGCCGTGGAACTGCACGATCCAGAGGCGGGTGTCGGCGCCGGCCTTGAGCACGGCCGGGATCGGCAGCGTGCCGACCTTGGGGTCGAACGTGCCGTACTGCAGGGCGACCTGCGGATTGCCGGGGACGATCGGGCCGCTGCCATCGCTCTGCGCGACGGTGCGGGCGACCAGGGAAAGGCCCGCGGCGATGCCGAGGGCGAAGATGGAGTGGTTCATGGACATGCGGAGGGAAGTGGTCAGGGCGCGGGGGCGTCCCGGCCTGACCCTTCCAGCGGCCCGGCGGCCGCGATCCCAAGGTTGTTGGTCCAAGATCTTTCGGCGACGACGTTAGCCGTTTTATGCAAAGGACTTGCGGTCGATCATGTGCAGCCGCGCAGGCGCTGATCCCACCTTGGTACGCAGCGCCGTCCGCGCCGGCGCGCCGGCGGTAGCCTCCGTCGTTCCCGCCCGGCCGGCGCTGCCGCCCACCTCGCGGCGGTGCCGGCCGGGTACGTGTGCCGTGGCAGGGTGCTGCTGGCAGTGCGCTCCTGGCAGCGCACGGTCTGCGTCACGGCCGGCCACGCCGCCTGGCACGCGGCTGCGCGTCCGGGCGCACGCCGACGAGCGTTGGCGAAGCGACCGATTCGCCTGCGGTCGCAGGCTTCGCCCCGACCGCGCATGCACGCCGCGGATCGGCCGCGTCCCGTGGTGAAGGCTCCGGGCCTCGGGCACGTCGGTCGAAGCCGGGGTCCGTCGTCATCGCATCGGCAGCAGCCGGCCCAGCGCCAACCCCAGCGCCAAGTCGTCGATCGGGCCGAAGTGGCGACAGCGCTCGTCGCCGTCGCCGTCGAAGAGCAGCAGCGTCGGCGTGCCCGGCAGGCGCAGTCGAGCCATCGTCGTGGGGAGCCGCTGGCCGGCGATCGCCTCGTCGATGCCGACCGGATAGGTGATGCGGTTCTCGTGCAGGAACGCCCGCAGCACCGGTTCCGTCATGGCGTCGTGGTGCTCGAACACCGTGTGCAGGCCCACGATCGCGCAGCCGGTGTCCAGCCGGGCCAGCCGTTGCAATTGCGGCAGCGCGTGCTGCACGCAGCCGGGGCACAACATCTGGAATGCGTGCAGCAGCACCGGCCGACCCCGCAGCTTCGCCAGCGCGAAGTCGGGGTCTGCGTTCAGCCACTTCGAGACGCTCGGTTCGGGCAGTGGCACGTCAGAACTCGCCGCTGCGAACGTACGGATGGCTCCAGAGGATCGTCTGCAGCAGGACGGCCTTGATCCAGGCCTGGTGCATGCGTTCGACGTCGGCGGCCGAGTGCCCGCCCTTCTCCAGGAACGGCTTCAGCGTCGCGGTCACCGGGTACACCAGCGCCGGCAGGTAGCGGAAGTGCACGATCGGCGGCGTCTTGGCCCCGTCGGTCGCGTTCTTCCTGCTGCTGTGATGACGCAGCGCGATCTCGTGCTGATGGTCGAGCCATGCCTGGTCGTAGCGGCCCCGCGCCGTCGCGAGGATCCAGGCGCCGAAGCGTTTGCGCACCGCGGCCAAGTAGGCGGCGTCCGGCTTGCCGGTGCCGGTGTCGGTGAAGTAGTGCAACAGTTGCGGCGTCTTGCCGACGAAGCCGTACCAGACGTCGAGGATCGCCTCGACCTGGCCTTCGAGCACCGGCAAGGACATCTGCAGCGCGGCGATGTCGTCGTCACCGAGCAGCACCACCTGCTTCAGCTTGGCCAGGTCGTCGACGGTGAGCGGCGAGCGGGTCGCCGCGCGCGCCGTCGGATCCTGCTGGGGCCGCGGCGACCTGGCCGGTTCGTCGACGGTGCGCGGCGCCCGCGTTGCCGCGTGTGCCATCGGATCCGGCTGGGAGACGTCGACCGCGTGGCAGCCGGCCAGCACGGCGAACAGGGTGGACAAGGCAATCGTCTCAGGCTTCATGGTTTGGACTCCAATATAAGAAGGCAAGGCAAACGAACGGAACGGAAGGTCGTGGGGGGGTCAACGGCTGGCGTGGAACGCCGCCAGCGCCGCGCCGCGCTGCATCGCGTCGGCCGGCGCGTGCTCGGGGCAATCGACGCGCAGCTCGGCGTTGCCGATCGCACGGTCGAGCAAGCGGCAGAAGTGGGGCTTCTGGCCCCGGCCGCCGCCCGGCACGAAGTGGCGACAGCCGAGGCACATCCGGGTGGCGGCGATACGGCCCTCCTGCTCCAGCGTGCCGATCAGCTTCAGCAGGCTGGCCAGCAGCAGTCCGGACTCGACGCCCGACAGCATCGCCACCGCGGCCGCGATCGGCTCGGTCCGGCCGTGCTCGGGCGCCGTGGCCGCCCGCTGCCCCGGGCGCGTCAGTTCGACCAGCACGGCCCGCTGCTCGCTCGGATCGCGGCGCTTCTGGACCAGCGCCTTGCTCGCAAGGGTGGATATCGCGGCGCTGACGGTGCCCTGTGTCAGCATCAGGTGCTTGCCGATGTCCCCGACGCGCAGCGCCCCGCGGCGGGCGAGCAGGGCCAGGATGCGGCCCTGCAACGGCGAGAGGCTCTGGTCGGATGCCGCCTGCTGCTCGCCCGCCCGGGCCAACGTCGCCAGCCGCTCGATCGCGTCGGCGATCCGGTGGTGCAGGTCTTGGCGGTCGTCCGGCTTCATGTGTTGGACTCCAACATACAGGATCGGACCCCGGACGTCAAGCGCGTGTCGGCAGCTTGCCAGCCGCCGCTTCGCGCTGGCGGCACGCGGCGATGCGGGCGGCGCGACGATCCGGGCAGCGGCAGGGTGTGGCGGCGACGAAAACGCCCGGGCCGGACCGCCGTGCCGCGGCCTACGCTCGTACACTTCCGCGCCGTGACCCTCGCGCGCGATCCCAAGGACACCGAGGTACTCGTCGACCTCGTCGCCCGCGGCCTCGCCCGCATCGACGCCGGCGAAGCGGTCGACCCGGCGGCGCTGTGCGCGGCGCACCCGCACCTCGCCGCGCCGGTCGCCGAGCTGCTCGGCATGCAGCGCCAGTTGCCGCTGCTGCAGCAGGCGGCGCTGCGCGAGGATCCGCTCGCCGGCGCGACGCTGGCCGGCCGCTACCGCCTGGCGTCGTGCCTCGGCCGCGGCGCGATGGGCGTCGTCTACCGCGGCGAGGACCAGGAACTGCGGCGCAGCGTCGCGGTGAAGATCCTCGACGTGCGGCTGTTCCGCGACGCCGACGCCGAGCGGCGCTTCCAGCGCGAGGCCGAGGCGCTGGCGATGCTGCAGCACCCGAGCGTCGTCGCGGTGTTCGACCGCGGGCGCACGCCCGAAGGCATCCACTTCCTGGTGATGGAGCTGCTCGAAGGCGCGACGCTCGCAGCGCTGCTGCAGCGCATCGCCGACGGCGAGTCGCCGATGGCGGCCGTCACCGCGGTCTGCGGGCCGCAGCCGCCCGACCTGACGTGGCCGCGCCTGTGCGCGCGCTGGGTGCGCGAACTCGCGCTCGGTCTCGCCGTCGCGCACGCGCGCGGGCTCGTGCACCGCGACGTCAAGCCGTCCAACGTCCTCGTCGATCGCGCCGGTCGACCCGTGATGCTCGACTTCGGCATCGCCGCGCAGCATTCGGCCGAGAAGCTCACCGCGACGCAGACGACGCTCGGCACGCCGTGGTACATGGCTCCCGAGCAGCTCTACGCCGGCGGCATCGGCGAAGCCAAGCCGTCGCTCGACGTCTACGGCCTCGGCGCCACGCTCTACCACCTGCTCGCCGGCCGGCCGCCGTACGACGGCGAGATCGCCGAAGTGCTCGCCGCGCTGCAGACGCGCGATCCGGCGCCGCTGGCCGCCGTGCGGCCGGGGCTGCCGCGCGACCTCGTCGCCATCGTCGAGCGCTGCCTCGAACGCCGGCCCGAGCGCCGTTACGCCACCGCGCAGGCGCTCGCCGCCGACCTGGACGCCTTCCTGCAGCACCTGCCGGTGACGGCGCGGCCGATCAGCGCGTTCGGCCGGCGCTGGCGGGCGTGGCGGCGCGCGCCGGCGAAGCCGATCGCCGCGCTCGCCGCCGCGCTGCTGCTCGCCGGCGCGGTCTTCGTCGTGCCGGTGGTCGCGACCCAGCGCGCCGAGGCGCGCGCCAGCGAGCAGCGCGGCCTGTACGCGACGCTGCCGTCGCTGCTGGCGATCGAAGGCTGGCCCGACGAGCGCATCCTCGGCGCGCTGCAGGGCGAGCACCGCGGCGGCATCGCGCTGCTCGATCGCCTGCTCGCGCTCGACGCCGACGACCTGCCGGCGCGCTTGTTCCGCGCCTGCCTGCGCCAGGACCTCGGCGATCGCGACGGCGCCGCCGCCGACTTCGCCGTGCTCGCGGCGCGCGGCGACAGCCCGTACCTGCAGGCGCTCGCCGCCCGCTACGCCGCCGCCGACCCGGCGCGCGCCGGCGCCAAGGCGATCGACACGGTCGGGTTGCCCCAGCCGCAGTCGCCGCCGGAGTGCTTCGTCGCCGGTTACCACGAACTGCGCTCGAGCGACGTCGCCGGCTGCGCCGAACGCGCCGACGCGTTGTTCGCGCGCGCCGCCGACGCATCCGCGCCGGCGCGCGACGGCCGCCTGTTCGCGCTGGCGGCGCTGTGCGAACGGCGCAGCGGGCAGGCGCAGGCCGACACGATCAAGCAGCTGTACGACGAGACGGTCGCGCTCGAAGCGCTCTACGGCGGCAGGACGGCGCGCACCTGCGCCATGCGCGGCGTCGCGCTGATGCTGCGGCGCGACTACCGCGCCGCGATCCCCGAGTTCGAGGCGTCGCTGGCGCTGCGCGCCGACCGCCACGGCCCGCACCAGAACCTCGGCATCGCGCACCTGCGCCTGGGCGACCTCGCGCGCGCCGAACACCACCTGCAGGAGGCGCTGCGCGTGCGGCCGTTCGCGTGGAACACGCGCTTCACGCTGGCGCAGCTGCGGCGCACGCGCGGCGACTTCGCCGGCGCGTACGCGTTCGCCGAGGGCCTGGAGAAGACCGGGCTGCGCGGCGAGGCGTGGAAGCAGCCGGACCTGCTCGGCTCGATCGCGCAGGCCGAGGCGCTGGCGCTGCGCGGCAGCGACGTCGCCGCCTCGCGCGCGGCCGCGGCGCGCGCGGTCGCCGCGTACGACGAAGCGCTGGCGGTGCGGCCGACCGTCGAGGCGCGGCAGCGGCGCGAGGTCGCGGTCGCGCTGCTGGAGGACCGGCCGCAGGCGGCGTTCGTGCCGTTCGCCCGCACGCTGCTCGCCGATCCCGACAACGCCTACCAGCTCGCCAACCTCGCGTTCCTGATGCCGCCGGGCGGCCTCGACGCCGAGCAGGCGGCGTGGCTGGCGGCGATCGTGCGGCAGCTGGCGCGCCAGAAGGCCGATGGCGACGAGCGCTTCCAGCAGCGGCTGCAAGACGAGATCGAGACCGGGCTGAAGCCGTTCCGCTGAGCCCCACCGCCGTTCGGATCCGGGCGGCGCGCCGGAATCCCGGAATGGGCCTGGGATCGCGGGTCGCGGGTACGCTGGCGCGATTCCATGGCCACGCGTCCCTTCGCTGTCGTCGCCGTCGCTGCGGTCGCGGCCGTTCCCGCCGCGGCGCAGTTCCAGGTCGTCATTCCAGCCGGATTGGCCACGACCGAAGGCAGCTCGACCAACCTGTTCCCGTGGGGGCGCGGCGGCGCTGGCCTGCTGCACCAGTGCGTCTACGACAGCTCGCACTTCACGTCGCAGGGCATCACCGGGCCGATCGTCATCACCGGTCTGAAGTGGCGCCCCAACGGCAACGTCGCATTGGCGGCGTCGAGCTACCCGGCCGGCTGCACGGTCAAGCTGTCGACGAGCCCGCTCGACCACGCCGCGGTGTCGACGACGTTCGCGAACAACCGCGGCGTCGACCTGACCACCTGCTACAGCGGCGTGGTGGCGTGGGACGCGCAAGCCGCACAGCCAGGTCCGGCGCCGTTCGGCATCCGCGTGCCGTTCCAGACGAGCTTCCTCTACGACCCGGCCAACGGCGACCTCAACATCGAGTGCGACCTGCCGGTGCAGGCCTTCAGCGGCACGGGTTCGTCGCTCGACGTGCACGCCGTCGCCGGACAGGCGCTCGCGAGCCGCGTCTTCCTGAGCGCGGGCTATCCCGGCTCGGGCGCCGGTTCCGTCACCACCAACCACGCCGTCGTCGTCGAGGTGACCTACGTGCCGGCGGCCGCGAACGACGAGTCGCGCGGCGCGCTCGCCGGCGCGCCGACGGCCGTGCTGGTCGACGGCGGCCTGCCCGGCAGCGCGGACGCCGAGACGCGCGTGCACCGCAACGGCTTCACGCTGGCGCCGACGGTGGCGTTGCCGGCCGCGCAGTCGCAGCCCGACCTGCGCGCGATCCTGCAGCAGTGGAACGCGCCGCCCGGGCTCGACATCGACGACATCAGCCTCGGCCGCGACGAGATCCTCGCCGACAGCAGCGGCGTGCTCAGCGTGCCGCCCAACGCGTGGGGCCTGATCTCGTTCTCGCTCAAGCAGGGCGCCAGCGGCGCGCCGGGAACGCGCATCGCCCGCGAGGCCGGGCTCGGCAACGTCGGCGGCGCCCTGTTCTCGTGGGTGCTGCCCGGCAGCACGTACCCGCCGCAGCTGCTCGGCGTCACCGAGCGCAGCCATGCGGCCGCCGAACGCGGCGTGCCGGCCGGCGGCGAGGTCGACGCCGTCGACTTCCCGCTGATGTTCGGCCGCGAGCAGGGCGGGCTGACGGCGCTGGAACCGGGCTTCCTGCCGCTCGTCGGCGGCACGCAGACGATCTACTTCACCGTCTCGTCGGCGACCGCGGGCCTCGTGCCGGCGTTCTGGTGGGGCAATGCGACGGTCAGCCCGGCGAGCGGCGCCACCATCCTGCGCGTCTCGCGCGGCGCCACCTCGGGCGTGTGGTCCGCGCCGACGGTGTTCCGTGCCTGGTTCGACCTAGGCCTCGCGCAGAACGAGGACATCGACGGGCTCGCCGTCGACGCCGCGGCGCAGAAGCTGCTGTTCTCGTGCGTCGGCACGGCGCGCGACCAGTTCCTGTTCGTCGACTACGGCGCCGATGGCGGCGCGGCCGTGCCGCTGAAGAAGCAGGACGGCACGCCGGTCGGCAACTCGATCGGCAAGGGCCAGAACGACGACGTCGACGCGATCTGCACGCTCGACCCGATCGGGCCGGGCCAGGCCACCGTGCCGCCGGGCGGCGTGCCGCCGGGTGGCGACGACTTCGGCAGTTCGTGCGGCCTGCCGCGCGCGGGCCTGCTCGGCGTGCCGTCGATCCACGCCAGCGCCTTCCGCCGCCACGTCGCCGGCCAGACGTGGTTCGACTCGTGGCTGGTCGGCTGGCCGCCGCTGACCGGCGTCACGCCGGGCGTCGCGGTGCTGTTCATGACCGTCGGCAACGACCTGACGCTGTTCCCGGTCGGCCCCGTGCAGTTGCGCAACACCAACCCGCTCGTGCCCGGCGATCCGCTGTCGTTCAGCTTCGCCGTGCCGCCGGCGTTCGCGCTGTCGGGCCAGACCGTCACGTTCCGGTGGGTGGCGATCGACGCCGGCTTCACCGCGATCGCCGAGGCCTGGCCGGTGCAGGTGTCGCTGTGAGCGCCGCCTGGCCCGAGCTGCATGCGGTGATCGTCGCGGCGGCGGCCGGCGACGGTGGCGCCAGGGACCGGCTCGTCGCGCATTGCTACGAACCCGTGCAACGGCTCGTGCACCGCGACCTCGAACGCGACTTCCGGCAGAAGCACCGCTGGATGATGCCGCTGTTCAGCACGCACGACGTCGTGCACGAAGTGCTGGCCGCGGTGATCCGCGACCTCGCCGACACCAGCTTCGTCGGGCCCGAGCCGTTCTACGCCTACCTCGGCACGCTGGTCCGGCACCGGTTGCTCGACGCCGTGCGCTTCCACGAGGCCGCCCGTCGCGACGGCCGCAAGCAGGTGGTCGAACCGACGCAGGGTCTCGCGGCCGTCGCCGCCGACCGCCGCGAAGCGACGCCGACGCTGGCGGCCTCGCTCGGCGAGCGTGCGGGGCTGGTGCGCGACGCGCTCGCCGAACTGCCCGAGCGCCAGCGCCGGTTGCTGGAGATGCGGCTGCTGGAGGAAGCGACGTTCCCGGTCATCGCCGAAGCGCTCGGTTACGCCTCCGAGGAGACGGCGCGGCAGGCCTGCCACGCGGCGCAGGCGCGCTTGCTGGTCAAGTTGCGCGCGCGCGGCTTCGGCGGCACGGTGGCGGGCGCCGGTTGACGGCGGCGACGCGCGACCCGGCTTCACGCCGCCCAGCGTTCCTTGCGCGCCAGCAGCGGCGCTTCGAGCCAGCGCCAACTGGCCGCCGTCACGGCCGCGAGCAGCAGTAGCCACGCGCCGAGGTACACGGCGAACGGCAGCGCCGGCCACGCCGCGGTCAGCGCGCGCGCGGCGACCTGCGCCGTGATCACGTGCCACACGTAGAGGCCGTAGGACACCTTGCCGATGGCGCGCAGCGGCGCGGCGGCGAGCGCGGCGGCGAGCGCGCGCGGCGGGTCGAGCGCGAGCGCCACGAGCACGGTGAAGGCGAGCGCGACGGCGCTGTAGCCGACGACGACGAAGGCCGGGTGCGCGTCGGCGCCGGCCGGCGTCAGCCGCGCCGCGAGCGTGCCGCCGACGACGGCGAGCGCGGGCAGCGCGAGCCAGCGCGCGGCGGCCGCGAGCTGCGGCCGGCGCGGCGACCGCCAACCGAGCGCCAGCAGCTCTCCCAGCGCCAGCGCGTCCATGCGGCACCACGGCAGCACGTACGCCGCGACGTCGTCGCCGTCGGCCAGGTGCCACGACCGCAGCGCCGGCGCGGCGACCGTGGCGAGCGCCAGCACGGCGGCGAGCGCGCGGTCGCGCAGCCGCAGCGCCAGCAGCGGCCACAACAGATAGAACTGCTCTTCGACCGCGAGGCTCCACAGCAAGGCCAGCGCCGGCGCGCCCCAGCCGGCCGCGGCGACGTGGACGTTCAGCAGGTAGGCGGACGCCCAGCCGAAGGCCGCCGGGTCGCGCAACTCCGGGAACGCATTCGTGGCCCACGCCAGCAGCGCGAGCGCGCCGAGGTAGGCGTAGGCGAGCGGGAAGATGCGCAGCGCCCGGCGCACCCAGAAGCGCCGCAGCGCGCCGGGCCGGTCGCGGCCGGCCAGCAGGATGCTGGTGATCAGGAAGCCGCTGAGCACGAAGAACAGGTCGACGCCGATCCACGCGCCGCGGCTGCCGTGGAACACGCCGCCGGCCGCGCCGGGGCCGCGGCCGAACAGCATCGGCGCGTGGTGGTAGAGCACCAGCAACACGGCCACCGCGCGCAGCCCGTCGAGCGCGGGCCAGCGGACGGCGGCGCCGGGCGTGGCGGGCGCGGAGGGCATGGCGGCGACACGGTAGCGCCTCGCCGAGCGCGCGCGGTCCGCGCCGGGTGGTCGCCGGGCGCGGGGCCGATGCCATCGGACGCTCGCACGCCGCCGGTGCGCCGGGGGTCGGTGGCGCGCGGTCGGGCCGCTACCGTGCTGCCGACTTCGTCCATGCCGCCCGTCGCCGATTCCGCCGTCGCCGTCGATGCCGCCGTCGCCGCCGGTGGCGCGCCGGTCGCGCCGCGCGCCATCGCCGACCTGTGGCCGGACGCGCCGGTCGCCGCGGCCGCCGCCGTCGCGCGCGGCCGGCGGGCCATGCTCGTCGTGCTCGCGCTCTGGGCCGTCGCCGTGCTGGCCGGCGTGCCGATGGGCATAGGCGGCGGTTGGCGCGAGTGCGACACGCAGGCGATCGCGCGCAACCTCGCGTTCGAGGACTTCGACCTGCTGCGGCCGCGCGTCGACTGGCGCGGCGACAGCGACGGCGCCGTCGAGTGCGAGTTCCCGCTCTACCAGGCCGCCATCGCGCTGGCGCTGCGCGCGTCCGGCGCGTCGGAGGTTCCGGTCCGGTTGCTGTCGCTGGCGTCGATCCTCGTCGCGGCGTGGGCGCTGCATCGCCTGATCGAGGCGCGCGCCGGGCCGGCCGGCGCGTTCGTCGGCGGCTGCGCCTTCCTGTCGGGCGGCCATGCCTTCCTGCTCGGCGCGCGCGTCATGCCGGACGCGCTGAGCCTCGCGCTCGCCATGCTCGGCCTGCTCGCGTTCGCGCGCCATCTCCGCGACGGTCGACTCGGCGCGCTCGCGGCGGCGACGTTGTGCACGGCGCTGGCGTGCCTGACGAAGCCGACGGCGCTGCAGGTCGGCATGCTGCAGTTCCTGTGGGCGGCGCTGCTGGCGCCGCGGCGTTTGCGCGACCTGCGGCTGTGGTTCGGCTGGTTCGCGGTGCTCGCGGTCGTCGCGCTGTGGATCGCGCACGCCGCCTCGCTGCACGCCGAGACCGGCCTGACCTTCGGCGTCGCCTCCGGCGGCGAGACGAAGTTCCCGACGCTGCGCAGCCTGCGCAACCTGGACCACTGGTGGTCGCTGGCCGCGACGACGTTGCGCTACGGCTTCGCCTGGACCGGCGCGCTCGCGCTGGTCGTGCTCGCCGTCCGCCGGCGGTTCGACCGCGCCGACCTCGCGCTGCTGCTGACCGTCGGCTGCGGCCTCGTCGGCACGCTGCGCTACAGCGTGCACTGGGGCATCGGTCCGCAGTACCACGCCTTCGCGGCGGTCGCGGGCGCGTGGTTCGTCGGCCGCGCGTGGCCGACGTCGACGCCGGGGTCGACCGGCTGGCGTGCGGCGCTCGCGATCGGCGCGGCGGCGGCGCTGCTGGCGTCGAATGCGTTCTGGCTCGCGCACGAGCGGGGCCACCGGCAGGAATGCCTCGGCGCCGACCTCGCCGGACTCGGCGCGGCGATCCGCGAGTGGACGCCGGGCGGCGAGCGCATCGTCGTGCGCAGCTTCCGCGACGGCTTCGACGCCTACTGGCGGCGGCGCACGAACTTCGAGGACCCGATCGTCGTCTACCACGCCCGCCGCCAGGCCTTCGCGCTGCCCAAGGACGGCTTCGAGCCGGCGGCGCTCGCGGCGCTGCGCGCGCGCGGCGCCCGCGTCGTCGTCGACCAGTCGCCCGGCGACGCGCCGGCGACGACGACGGCGTGGCTGGAGGCCACCAGCGACGCCGTGCGCGAGGTGGCCGGCCGGCGCCTCTACCGCCTGCGCTGACGCGCCGCGGCGCTCACATGCGCGGCGTGATCCGCTGGCCGCGCGGCAGGTGGTAGGGCGGCATCCACGTCTGCCCCGACAGCGGGAACGCGACCGCCTGGCCGTAGAACTCCATGCCGACGAGCGCCATCGTCATCGGGATGGCGACGACCGTCGTCGTCTGCAGCGTCAAGACCATCGGCAGCACCACGCAGTTGTTCGGGTCGCCGTAGAAGCGCACCGGCTCCATGGTCGTCGTCGGGCGCGCGAACGCGAGGCCGATGTCCCACATCGCCGCGACGCCCGGCGGCAGGTCGGTCGCGAACGTCAGGTTGCCGCCGAGCTGCGGTGCGGCGGGCGCGATCGTGGCGGCGCCGAGGAATCGGCCCGGCGCCGGGTTCGACTCGCTGGCGAAGCCGGTCATGCCGCCGCCGCTGCGCCAGCCGCCCTGCAGCGTGATCGGCGCCAGGAACGAGGCGCTGCTGCAGGACGTGTTGGCCAGCTCGCACTCGCGCACCGCGACCGGCGAGCGCGCCGCCGCCGGCACGACGAGCGCGCAGTTCTCGTAGCGGTTCCAGCGCAGGTTCGGCAGCGCGCCGTCGACGTCGTAGGTGACGGTGCCGTTGCGGAAGACGTTGTTCTGCTGCCAGACGCGCATCGACGCGAGGTTCGCCGCCACCAGCACGTCGCCGACGAACGTCATCTCGCTGCCGTGGATGTCGAACTCGGCGGTGCGCGGCCACACCCAGAACGCCTTCCGGCCGGCGCCGGCGACGAAGTCGCCGTGGTGGTGGTGCACCATCGTCAGGCCGTTGGCGCCGCCCTGGACGTCGAGCACGTCGCCGGTGCACGTCAGGTCGGAGTGCACGATGCGGTACATGAACTGCTGCGTGCTCGCCGCTGCGCGCCGCTTCTCGCTGAAGGTGACCCCGTTGGCGAACGTGCTGCGGAACCAGTTCAGCATCGACATGCGCGCGCCGACGCCGCCTTCGAGCACGCGGCAGCCGAGCTGCACGCCGTCCATCGAGCAGTCCTCGGCCTCGACCATCGACTCGCCGCCGACGACCTGATCGTCCATCAGGATGCCGAGCGGCATGTTGCGGAAGTCGACGTGCATCAGCATCAGCATCGACTCGTCCATGCCGACGCCGTGCACCTTGACGCCGGCGACCGTCTGGCCGACCAGCTCGCAGTGCATGACCTCGGCCATCGGCATGCCCATCGCGGTGGCCATCGCCATCCTGGCGTCGACGGCGACCTGGCCGCCGACGATGCGGAGGCCGTGGATGGCGCAGTCGTGCGTGCGCAGCGTGAACACGCGCGCGTGCGCGCCGCCCTGGATCACCGGCAGCATCGACATGCCGGGCATCGGCATCGACATCGGCATGCCCATGACCTCGACGTGGTGGCCCATGCCCATGCCGGTGAGGTCGCTGAGCGGCGCCTGCAGCGTGATCGTCGGCGTCACCATGCGGCTGACGACGATCGTGCCGACCGCCATGCCCGTGCCGGTGATGCGCGCCTGTTCGGCGGCCGACAGCATGTTGGGCATCAGCGCGCCGTTGGCGACGCGGATGGCTTCGTCGAGCGACAGCAGGTTGTCGCCGACGACGCCGTGCGACAGGGGATCGTTGACGGCGGCGGTCATGCCGGGGCCGGCGCCGTGGGCGAGGAGGAGCGTGAGCAGCAGCGGGTGCATGGGTGGATCCTGGCGGGGTGGTGGGGCGGAAGTGTACCCGCAGGGCGGCGGGCCGTGCCGCGCCGGCGGCGGATCGCGCATGCGGTGTTCCGCCAGGGCCGGGTGCGGGTTGTCGCTGCGCCGATCCCGTCTACGCTGTCGCGTTCCTGCGCACGCTCGCGTTCCTTCGCTCCCTGCCCCCGCCCGCTTCGCCGCCACCGGGCCGGCCCGTCTCACACACCACCATGCGCCGCACCATCTCCTCCCTCGCCACGGCTGCCGCCGTCGCCGCCTCGCCGCTGGCTGCCCAGGGCTTCCAGTGCCAACTGCTCGCCAACGTCGACCAGCACGCGCCGTACAGCGGCATGTGGGGCTACGTCGCGCCCAACGGCAAGGAATACGCCCTGCTCGGCACCACGACCGGCATCGCCGTCATCGACTGCACCAACGGCAGCGCGCCGGTCGAGCGCGGCTACTTCCCGTGGGCGTCGTCGCAGTGGCGCGAGGTGCGCACGTACGGCACCTACGCCTACGTCACGACGGAGGCCGCCGCCGGCTTCCTGGTGCTCGACCTGACCAACCCCGACGCGCCGACCAGCCTCGGCATCGTCGGCGCCGCCAACCACGGCAACGCCCACAACCTCGGCGTCGACATGGGCACGGGCCGCATCTACATCGTCGGCACCAACAACGGCGTCGCGGTGTACGACGGCGCGGCCAACCCCGCCAATCCGCCCTTCATCGGCTTCGCCGCGCCGAGCGGCAACAACAACTACTTCCACGACCTGACGATCGAGAACGGCGTCGGCTACGGCGCGATGATCTACACCGGGATCTTCCGGCTGTGGAACATGAACACGTGGCCGCCGACCACGATCAGCGACTCGCTGACGCCGTCGGCCTTCTGCCACAACGCGTGGCCGACCGCCAACAGCAACATCACGGTCACCACCGACGAGCGCGACGGCTCCCTGCTGCGGTTCTACGACACGACCAACAAGGCCGCGCCGGTGCCGATCAGCCAGATGACGATGGATCCGCGCACGATCCCGCACAACGCCTACATCATCGGCAACATCGCGCACGTCGCGTGGTACACGGAGGGGTACCAGGCCGTCGACTTCAGCGACCCGACGACGCCGGTCGTGGTCGCCTCGTACGACACGTGGCCGGGCGCAGCCGGCGGCTTCAACGGCGCGTGGGGGTGCTTCCCGTTCCTGCCGTCGGGCAACGTCTACATCAGCGACCGCGCCACCGGCCTGTACGTGCTGAAGCCGAGCTTCACCGACCTCGCCATCGCGCACGCGCCGCTGACCGACACCACGCAGGAGGCCGCGCCGTACGTCGTCGTCGCCAACCTGACGAGCAGCAACGCGGTGCAGACCGTGACGCTGCGCTACAAGCTGAACGGCGGCGCCGAGCAGTCGGTCGCCATGCAGCCGACGCTGGTCCCCGGCCAATGGTCGGGCCAGATCCCCGCGCAGGACGCCGTCACCCAGGTCGAGTACCACATCGACGCGGTCGACGCCAAGGCGGCGCGCCGCAGCCCGCGGCTGGGCGAGCACCGCTTCCTCGTCGGCACGGCGGTCACGCGCTGGAGCGACGACTTCGAGGCTTCGGTCGGTTGGACGTCGGGCGGCACGGCGAGCGACTGGCAGATCGGCCAGCCGCGCGGCCGCGCGGGCTTCTCCAACAGCTTCGGCTGGCAGGATCCGCTGGTGGCGACGTCGGGCACGACGGTGCGCGGCACCGACCTCGGCGGCACGACCTTCAACGGCGCGTACGCCAACAACCAGAACAGCTTCCTGCAGTCGCCGTCGATCCCGACCAACGGCCGCCAGGGCCTGCGACTGCGCTTCCGCCGCTTCCTCTCCGTCGTCACCGGCGACGTTGCCCGCGTGCTCGTCAACGGCACGTCGGTCTGGTCGTCGACGGGCAGCGTCTACGACACCGAGTGGCAGTGGATCGACTACGACGTGTCGTCGATCCTGAACACGGCCTCCAACGCGGTCGTCCGCTTCGAACTGACGACCAACGCGTCGAACGCCGCCGGCGGCTGGCAGATCGACGACGTGGCGCTGGTCACGCTGCACGACGCCGCCCCGGCGACGACGTACGGGACCGGCACGCCGGGCACCGGCGCGATCGTGCCGACGCTGGCCGTCAGCGCGCCGCCGGTGCTCGGCACGACGGTGCAGTTCCAGGCCCAGGGCCTGCTCGCCAACAGCGCCGGCCTGCTGGGCCTCGGCGTGCAGCCGGCGAACACGCCGGTCCTCGGCCTGCAGCTGCTGGTCGACCCCGCCGGGCTGGCGCTGTTGACGGCGCCGATCTCCGCCGGCGGCGCGGCGGCGTGGCCCTTCGCCGTGCCGGGCACGCCGGCGCTCGACAACGTGGTCCTGTACGCGCAGGCCTTCGGCCTCGACGGCGGTGCGCCCGGCGGCCTGCTGTCGGCGAGCGCTGGCCTGCGGGTGCGGCTGTGCGTGTCGGCGCCGTGACACGACATGACGCGCCCATGACGACCCTGCTCGCCAGCCTGTTTTCGACTGCTGCCGCGGTCGCGGTTCCCGCCGGCGACCCCGCCGGCGGCGGGGGCGTCGCGGCCCCGGCGGCGGCCTTCCACGCCATCGCGTTCGTCAACGATCCGCTGTCGCACGGCACGTTGGGCGACGGCCTGTTGTCGCTCCACGAGGCGATCCTGCTGCACAACGGCACGCTGCTGCCGTCGCAGCTGTCCGCCGCCGAGGCGGCGCAGCTGAGCCTGATCCCGGGCACCGGCAACACGTCGGACGTCACGTGGATCGACATCGACGCGGCGAACACGCCGCTCATCACGATCCAGCAGGACCTCGCGCCGATCCTCGACACGCCGTTCGGCCTGTTGATCAAGGGCTTCGGCGACCAGGTGGTCTTCGACTTCAGCGGCCCGGGGATCACGCACGGCCTGCGCGTGCCGTCCAACTCGTTCAGCCTGCAGGACATCGCGCTGGTCGGCGGGCCGTACGGCCTCGACGTGACGCAGACCGACGTCACCGGGCAGGCGGGGCTGTCGCTGCAGAACGTGCGCTTCGAGGGCCAGGCGACGTTCGGCGTCAACGTCACCGGCGCGGTCCAGAACGCCCCCGGCCGCGCCGTCCTCGACCGCTGTCGCTTCGTCAACGTGCCGCTCGCCTTCCAGACGTTCGAGATGGCGGCGGGCCGCAGCGGCATCTACGAGCTCCACGACGTCGAGATCGCGGGCGCCACATGGGGCTTCTGGGCCACGCTCGGCGCCGGCGGCTTCTCGCGCTTCACGTTCGACCGCGTGGACATCGACGCGTCGACGCGCGGCATCCTGATCACGCGCCTCGCCGTGCCCTCGGGCCGGCAGGTCTACGTCGAAGGCGACCACGTGCGTGTGCGCAGCGCCGACTGCGCCCAGATCGTCGGCCACCCGACCGGCGCGACGTGGGCGATCCTGCGCGGGTGGGACCTGCGCGCCACCGGGGGCGGCATCGCGCTCGCGTTGGGCGATCCCGGGCACGCGGTGTTCGGCGAGGTCGCCGAACTCACCGCGGAAGGCGTCGTGCAGCTCGGCTGCGGCGCCGGCCCGCAGCCGCTCGCGCTGCGCAACGCGCGCTGCAGGAACGGCCCCGTCACGCTGGCGACGTCGGCGACGCAAGCGCTGACCGTGACCGAGTCGCGCTTCGACGGCTGCGCGGTGTCGTCGCTCGGCGGCGGCCCGATCGCGATCGCGCAGTCGTGCTTCGTCGGCGGTTCGCTGCAGGGCAGCGCCGCCGCCCCGCTGCAGCTCGTCGACAGCTTCGCCGCGAACGCCGGCGCGCACGTGGCGCAGGCCAACCCGCTGCCGGCCGCGCAGCTCGGCAGCATGGCGATCGCGCCCGCGGCCCCGCAGGTCGGCGCGACCGTCGTCTTCCAGGCCGATCTGCCGACCGGGCTCGTCGGCGTCTTCGCGCTGGGCTTCACCGCGCCAGCGCCCGCGGTGCTGGCGCCGACGCTGCGCGTGTACTTCGACCTCGCGGCGTACGTGACGCTGCCGGGCGCGTACTTCGGCCAGCAGGGCTTCGCGTGGCAGGCGCCGAACAACGCGGCCTTGGTCGGCACCGACCTCGTCGCCCATCTCGCCGTGCTGCCGGCCGGCATCGCCGCGCCGGCGCTGCAGTTGCCGCCGCCGCGCCGCTTCGTGCTGCGCTGACGGCCGCGCGGCCGGCGTTGCTGCGGTCGAGCGCCCGCTGGTGCGCTGCGCCGCAAGCGCAGGCGCGGGCCGGCGACGGCGCTTGGCGGATCGCGCCGGGCCGCTACCGTGCTGCGCCGCTGCGACAACCGCGTCGCAGCGCCTGCCACACCCCCGGAGTCCACTCCCCATGCTGCTCACCCTCGCCTCCCTGCTCGCGTTCGCCCCGCAAGGCCCCTCGACGGCGCCCGTCGTCATCAACGAATTCAGCTACGACGACTCGGGCACCGACAACCTCGAGTTCGTCGAGATCTACAACCGCAGCGGCGCGTCGATCGACATCTCCGGCTGGACGCTCAACGGCGAGGAAGGCACGGCTGCATCGGCCGCCAACGGCGTGTTCACGTTCCCGGCCGGCACGGTCATGGCTGCCGGCCAGGTCCTGGTCGTCGGCCAGTCGGCCGTGCCGAACGTCAACTTCGTCATCACCGGCGCCTCGCCGGGCCTCGTGCTCGAGAACACGGAGTCGGACGGCGTGACGTTGCGCGACAACACCGGCGCGGTCATCGACGGCGTCGTCTGGAGCTACAAGACCTGGACGGCCGCGACGCCGGCGTGGCTCGAAGGCCATGGCCTCTGGGGCCAGTACATCCTGTTCGACGCCGCCGGCTTCCTGCCGCAGGGCCTGATGACGGCGCAGCGCCGCGTCGACGGTTGGGACAGCAACGTCAACAGCGCCGACTTCGTGCTGATGGGGTGGACGCCCGGCGCGGCCAACGGCAGCACGCAGAATCTGCCGCTGTCGTTCGTCGAGAACTGCGACGGCGCCGTCGGCTCGCTCATCCCCAACGCCAGCCACTCGTTCCTCGGCGCGACGATCTTCGACCCGGCGGCGGTCGTCATCGCGCAGACCACCGCGGTGCCGCCGGTGCAGACGACCCGCGCGTATCCGCCGTCGCCGCAGGGCGGCAACGTCGCGCGCATCCAGGATCCGACCGGCGGCGGCAACGTCGTCCAGCCGCGCGTCGTGCTGGGCAGCAGCTTCCTCGCCGAGGTGTACGTCTACGTCACGGGCAGCAACCCGGCGCTGACCGCCGCCGGCCAGGGTGAGGCGTGGGCGTTCGGCGTCGCCGGCACCACCAACCCGTACGCCACGGCGACCGACGTCCCGGGCAACTTCTACGCCCAGACGAGCCTCTGTGCGACGACGCTCAACACGGCCGCTTCGGCCACCGGCCTCGTCTGGATGGCCTACGTCGGCCAAGCCGACACCAAGATCTACCTCGTCGACGCCAACGGCGGCGGCACGGCGAATCCGTTCACGGTGCTCGCCGGCCCGATCACGGCGACGCCGGGCGTCAACGACGGCTGGCAGCGCCTGCGCCTGCGCGTCGACAACGGCAACTACGTCGCCAACTTCGGCGGCAACTACGGCGTCGACGACGGCCAGCGCTTCACCGGCACGTGCGCGGTGCGCACCGGCGCGGTGTACGTCCAGTACCGCGAGTGCGTGTCCTCGAACCCGAACCTCGCCGGCCTGTACATCGACCGCCTGGAGATCTACGGCGCCGCGGCGTCGAGCGTGACCTACAGCGGCACGGGCTCGCCGACGAGCGCTGGCACCCCGGCCATCACCGTCGTGGGCACGCCGTCGGTCGGCAACGCCGCCCTGGCGATCAACGGCAGCAACCTGTTCCCGTTCGGCATCAGCATCGTCGCGCTCGACCTGGGCGTGCTGCTGCCCGGCGTGCCGCTGCCGGGCGCGCAGCCGTCGCTGCTGCTGTACGCCAACCCGGCGTTCACGTCGGCGCAGCTCAACAGCCCGACCGGCACGGCGAGCCTCGCCTTCCCGCTGCCGCCCGCCAACGCGCTGATCGGCACGCAGCTCGCGACGCAGTACTTCGACCTCGACTTCACGCTGCCGTTCGCACTGCCGCTCGGCAGCTCGGGTGGCGCGCTGATCACGGTCGGCAACAGCTGATCGCCGGGTCGTTCGCCTGATCGCCGACGAGGGCCGCGCCGGGTGCGCGGCCCTCGTCGTTGTTGCGGCCGGCGCGCGCGGCGCATGCGCGGTCGCCCCGCGTGCGCCGGGACGTTCGCGCCGCAGGGGCGCGTGGCGTGCGTCCTGGCTACCATGCGCCGCCGTCCCGTGGCATCGCCAACGCCAACGCAGTCGCCAGCGCCGCCGCAACCGTCGCCGCCCCGCCGCCGCGCCGTCGGCGCACGCCTCGCCGTGGCAGCCGTCACGTTGCTCGTCGCGCTCGGCCTGGCCGAAGCCGCCCTCGCCGTGTGGACCAGCCGCGCGACGCCAGCGCTCTACCGGCTCGACGACCGGCTCGGCTGGACGCATGCGCCGCGCGTCGACCGCCTCGTCGCCGTGGAGGGTGGCGGCACGGCGCGCTTCTGCACCGATGCGCGCGGCCTGCGGGCGACGCCGCACGCGGACGCGCGCCCCGCCGGCCGCCGCCGCGTGCTGTTCGTCGGCGACTCGTTCACCGAGGGCTCGCAGGTCGCGGACGACGAGCTGTTCTCGCGCCGGATCGAACGCGAGCTGCCCGGCGTCGAGTGCTGGAACGCCGGTGTCGGCGGCTACTCGACCGTGCAGGTGCTGCTCGCGTTGCCGGACCAGCTCGCGGCGTGGCAGCCGGACGTCGTCGTGCTGACGGTCTACGACAACGACCTGCAGGACAACCTGATGCCGTACTTCGCCGGCCTCGGTCCGCGGCCGTGCGCGCAGCTCGATGGGGGCGTGGTGCGCGTCGTGCCGCAGCCGCCGGCGGGCACGTTCGAGCGGTTCCTGATGCCAGCCCCCGGCGCACTCTGGCTGTACGAACACAGCGCGCTGTACCGCACGCTGCACAAGCATCTGTGGTTGCCGAGCCGGGCGAATGCGCTGCATGCGCTCGAAGGCACCGAGCGCGCCGCGTTGCCGCTCGCCGACCAGCGCACGGCGATGGCGCAGCTGCTGCGGCAGCTCGCCGCGGCGGTGCGCGCGCAGGGCGCGAAGCTGGTCGTCGCGGCGATCCCGACGCGCGAGCAGGCCAAGGCGGGGACGTGCGAACTGCACGACTGGCTGGCGGCGCAGTGCCAGGACGTGCAGGCGCCGTTCCGTTCGCTGCTGCCGGGACTCGCCGCCGCCGGCGCGGACACGGCGTACTTCGCGATCGACATCCACCTGACGGCGACGGGGCACGCCGCGGTCGCCGCAGGGTTGCTGCCGACGCTGCAGGAAGCGTTGCAGTGAGCGGCGCGCGCACGCTGGCGCTGCTCGCGTGCGGCGCGTTGGCTGCGCTGACGGGGCCGGCGAATGCGCAGCGCCCCGGCACGTGGCGCTGCAAGCGCCTGCTCGCCGAGGACGGCCGCTCGTGGCGCGAGGACGTCGTCGTCGTGACGCTGCTGAGCGACATCGTCGCCATCGAGCCGGCGAGCAGGCACGAAGCCGTCGACCGCGACTTCGGCGACGCGTGGGTGATCCCGGGGTTGATCGACCTGCACACGCACCTGCTGCTCAAGCCCTACGACCAGATGGCGTGGGACGACCAGGTCCTGCGCGAGACGACCGAGCTGCGCACGCTGCGCGCGCGCGTGCACGGGATCGACACGCTCCAGGCGGGCTTCGTCGCCGTGCGCGACCTCGGCACCGAGGGTGCTGGCTTCGCCGATGTGGCGCTGCAGCGCGCGATCGCCGAGGGCCTCGCGACCGGCCCGCGCATCTGGACGAGCACGCGCGCGATCGTGCGTCGCGGCTGGTACGGGCCGTCGCCCGACGACCCCGCCGTGCCGAAGGGCGCGCAGACGGTCGAGGGCGAAGCCGAGATCCGCGACGCGGTGCGCGCGCAGGCCGCCGGCGGCGCGCAGTGGATCAAGGTCTACGCCGACTACCGCAAGCAGAAGGGCGGCGTCGCCGAGCCGACGTTCGCGCTCGCCGAGCTGGCGGCGCTGGTCGACGAAGCGACCAAGGCCGGGCTGCCGGTCGCCGCGCACGCGACGACCGACGAAGGCATCCGCCGCGCGGTCCTCGCCGGCGCGCGCACGATCGAACACGGCGGCGGCGCGTCGGCGGCGACGCTGCGCGCGATGCGCGAGCGCGCCGTCGTGCTGGTGCCGTGCCTCGCCGCCAACGAGGCGATCGTGCTCCAGGCCGGGCGCAAGGGCCCGATCGTCGAGCGGCTCAACGCCGGCAAGGCCGGCTTCCAGCGCGCGCTCGCCGCCGGCGTGACCGTCGGCTGCGGCAGCGACGCCGGCGTGTTCCGCCATGGCGACAACGCCCGCGAACTCGAACTGATGGTCGCCTACGGCATGACCCCGGCGCAGGCGCTGGCGAGCGCTACGACCGTCGCCGCCGACGTGCTCGGCGCCAAGGACCTCGGCGTCGTGCGCGCGGGGGCCCGCTGCGGCCTCGTCGTGCTCGGTGCCGATCCGCTCGTCGACATCGGCGCGCTGCGGCAGGTGCGCGCGGTCGTGCGCGAAGGCGACGAACTGCTGATGCGGCGCGACGGGCGCTGAGCGCGTATCGTCGCCCGCATGCTGCGCGTCGCCGCCCCCGTCGCGTGCCTGTCGCTCGTCGCCGCCTGTGCCAGCGCGCCCTCGGTCCCGCCGGTCGACCCTGCGGTCGCCGACGTCGCGGCGCGCACGCAGGCGTTCGTCGCGGCGCTGACGCCGGCGCAGCGCACGGCCGCCGCGCGGCCGTTCGACGACCGCGAGCGCACGCAGTGGGCGTTCGTGCCCGGCCGCTACGCCGGCGTCGAGTTCGGCGACCTGTCGCCGGCGGCCGACGCGGCGATGCGGGCGCTGCTGCGCGCGCTGCTCGGGACCGAAGGCCTGCGCAAGACGTTCGCGATCGTGCAGCTCGAGGATCTGCTGCGCGCGCTGGAGTCGCAGGGCGGCCGCGACGCCAGCCACCGCGACCCGCGCCGCTACGCCGTGCTCGTCTGCGGCGACGTGGCGCCGCGCGGCCTGTTCGCCGTGCGTGTGCAGGGCCACCACGTCTCGCTGCACTTCACCTTCCTCGACGGCCGGCTCGTCGGCGCGACGCCGCACTTCCTCGGCAGCAACCCACACGAACGGCGCGCTGGCGTCCACGCCGGCGAGCGCGTGCTCGCCGCCGAGGAGGACCTCGCACGCGAATTGCTGGCGACGCTGACCGCCGACCAGCGCGTCTCGGCGATCCTCGCGCCGAAGGCCCCGCCCGACGTGCTGCTCGGCCCGGCGGCCGCCGCCGACGCGCTCGGCCTGCAGAAGGGCCTGAACGCCACCGTCATGGACGAACGCCAGCAGGCGCTGCTGTGGCGGCTCGTCGAAGCCGTCGTGCGCAACCTGCGGCCCGAGTTCGCCGAGGCGGAGCTGGCGCGCTACGCGGGCCAGCGGCCGACGCTGCACTTCGCGTGGATGGGCGGCGAGCGGCGCGGCGAAGGCCACTACTGGCGCGTGCAGGGCGTGACGTTCTCGATCGAGTACGACAACACGCAGAACGACGCCAACCACGTGCACGTCGTCTGGCGCGACGCGGAGCGCGACTTCGGCCGCGACCCGCTGCGCGCGCACCTGGAGCGCGACCACCGGTGAGGCGAACACGCCGCGCCGGCGGCGCGCCGCTCAGCGCGCCGCGTCGCGCAGCGCCTTCTTGGTGATCTTGCCCGACCCCGTGCGCGGCAGCGCGTCGAGGAAGCGCACCTCCTTCGGTGCCTTGTAGTGGGCGATGCGCGCCTTGCAGAAGGCGATCAGTTCGTCGGCGGTCGCGGCCGTGCCCGGGCGCAGCACGACGGCGGCGACCACGCGCTCGCCCCAATGCGGGTCGGGCAGGCCGAACACCGCGCATTCGAGCGTCGCGGGGTGCGCGTAGAGGACGTTCTCGACCTCGACCGAGTAGACGGCCTCGCCGCCGGTCTTGATGACGTCCTTCTTGCGATCGACGATGTCGACGTAGCCGAAGGCGTCGAGGGTGGCGAGGTCGCCGGTGCGCAGGAAGCCGTCGCGGTCGAATGCGGCGGCGGTGGCCTCGGGGTTCTGCCAGTAACCGGGCGTGACGGTCGCGCCGCGGACGCGGATCTCGCCGACGGCGACGCCGTCGTTCTTCACCGGCATGCCGGCGTCGTCGACGACTTCGAGCGTGACGCCGAGGAACGGGCGGCCGGTCTTGCACTTCATGCGCAGCTGCTCGTCGGGCGGCAGCGCCTGCGCCGCCGGCGTCAGCAGGCTGAGCGTCAGGTACGGGCTGGTCTCGGTCATGCCGTACGTCTGCACGTAGTCGCAGCGGAACGTCGCCAGGATCCGGCGCACGACGTCGGGCGCGATCGGCGCGCCGCCGCTGAGCATCGCGCGCAGCGCGTAGCGGCGCTCGCCCGCGCCCGGCGCCTTGACCATGAGGTTGAGCATGGTCGGCACGAGGTTGGTGATGGTGACGCGTTCGCGGACGAGCAGGTCGAGCGCCGCTGCGGGCGTGAAGTGCGGCAGGAAGACGTGCTGGCCGCCGACGGCGGTGATCGCGAACGTCGCCCACGCGTCGGCGAGGTGGAACATCGGCGCGATGTGCGCCCAGGTGTCGGTCGCCGACAGGCCGAGTTCCTGCACGGCCGCGCGCGCGTGCGTGCCGACGTTGCGGTGGGTGAGCACGACGCCCTTCGGCGCGCCGGTCGTGCCGCTGGTGTAGTAGAGGTGCGCCGGGTCGTCGGCGGTGGCGAGCGGCAACGGGTCGGGCAGCGGCGCGCCGGCGGCGAGCGCGTCGGCGGTGCGCATCGCGCCGTACGGCAGCCCGCCGCCGAGTGCTGCGGCGAGTTCGGCGGCGCGGTCGTCGTGGGCGGCGTCGTGCAGCAGCGACACCGCGCCGGCGTGGCGAAGGATGCTGGCCTGTTCGCCGGCGGACAGGCGGGTGTTGAGCGAGACCAGGATCGCGCCGGCGGCGGCGACGCCGAAGTAGGCGAGCAGGTGGTCGAGTTCGTTGTGCATCAGCACGCCGACGCGGTCGCCGGGGCGCACGCCGTGCGCGTGCAGCGCGCCGCCGAGCTGGCGCGCGAGGCGCTCGGCGGTGGCGTAGTCGACGACGCGCGCGTCCTGGCGCAGTCCGGCGACCGCGCCGTGGCGGCGGCCGGCGTCGGCGAGGAAGTCGAAGACGTTCACGGCGACGGTGTAGCGCGCGTTGGCGTCGTTGTCGCCGGTTGCCGTCGTGCGGCGTGCTTCCCGTGCGCGCGGCGTCGTCGTCGCCGCGGCCTGGCCTTGGCGCGCGGTGGTTGTGCGACATCGCCGGCGCGGCTCCAATCGTCCCCCCTGATGTCCGACCTGCCGCCAGCGCCCGTGCCGCAAGAGCCGGACGGCAACGGTCTGCCGCGCCCGGCGGCGCCGGCTGACGCCGCGCCCCCGAACGGCGATGGCGCCGCCGCCGCCACCGCGCCGACCGGCGAGACGCATCCGCCGCTGCCCGTGCTCTTCCTCGACGAGGACTTCGTCGCGGTTAGCAAGCCGAGCGGCCTGCTCGTGCATCGCGACGAGCACCATCCGCACGCGCCGGCGGCGCTGCAGACGGTGCGCGACCAGCTGCAGAAGCACCTCTACCCGTTCCATCGCCTCGACCGCGCGACGTCGGGCATCCTGCTGTTCGGCTTCTCGCGCCGCGCCGCCGCCGCGCTGCAGGAGTCGCTCGCCGCGCCGGACGCGCGCAAGGAGTACGCCGCGCTGCTGCGCTATCCGGGCAGCGACGCGACGCTCGGCGCGCAGTGGACGTGCGATCGGCCGCTGCACGACGACAAGGACGTGGCGCGCGCGTGCCGCACCGACTTCGCGGTGGTGGAGGAGTTCGACCGCTGCGCGCTGGCGCAGTGCCTGCTGCACAGCGGCCGCTACCACCAGATCCGCCGGCACGCCAACCACTGTGGCCGCCACGTGCTCGGCGACACGACGCACGGCAAGGGCCGCATCAACGCGTTCTTCCGCGAGCGCTTCGGCCTCGACCGCCTGTTCCTGCACCTGCAGCGCGTCGTGCTGCGCCACCCGCGCACCGGCGAACCGCTCGAACTCGTCGACCCGCTGCCCGCCGCGCTCACCGCGGTGCTCGACCGGCTGCGGCAGGTCCCGCCCCCGCAGGCGGATGACCCGGGTTCAGCGGCCGGCTAGCTGGACGACGAGTCGGCCGGTTCGCTCCGCGTGGGTCCAGGCGGGAGGGAAAGGCCTTGACTGGACCCCCGCGGTCGTGATTATGGCTCACGGCGCTCGGTATTTGTACGGCCCGGCCGTACAAGTGCTGCCGAGGCGCGTCGCGCGTGCAAACGCAAGCATCTGAGGAATAACAACTTAGATCATGCCCGCCGCGGCGTCCCCGGTTGCTGTCGAGCGCAACAGGTGCACCCAGCCCCAGAGGGAGGTCCTCCCTCGACCAGGGACTCCGTAATGAATCAGAAGAAAAAGTACGCGCTGGCCGGCGGCTATTGCCTCTACGCCCCCCGCTTCCCCCGCTTCGCGGAGAGCCCCGGGTTCCCGGACGAGGCGTGCATCAGCAACGCCAACCTGCCGTCCGTCTTCTTCCTGGCGTTCGTCGAGAAGGGCAAGCCGCTGGCGATGCAGTTCCGCGGCCAGGTCGCCGAGGACGGCCGCGTGCTCGCAACGTTCGACGAGCCGGGCGGCCTCAAGGTCGTCGAGAAGCGCTTCCTCGCGCAGGACGACCGCTTCGTCAGCGAGCTCGAACTGACCAACACCGGCAAGGTCGACCGCGAGATCACCGTCGTGCAGTGGACGACGACGGACCCCGAGGGCGAGCCGGTGTCGCTCGAAGGCGACAGCTTCCGCATCCGCCGCCTGCTCAAGGACGGCAACAAGAGCGAGGTGCCGGCGGACATCCACTACAACAGCCCCGACAGCAAGGGCGCGCGCTGCCTGCAGGCGTTCTTCGCCGAGGGCGGCAGCGATCGGCCGGACTACGAGGAGACGCCGTGGTTCGAGTACGAGCTGATGCCGACGCCGCGCGCCAAGCGGCCGATGGAGAAGCCGAGCCCGATCGTCGCCGGCTCGCGCGTCTACGCCGGCCTGTTCCGGCCGGTGGTCCTCAAGGCCGGCGGCAAGGCCGCGCACCGCTTCGAGGCGCACGTCATCTTCAAGGGCAAGGGCCTCAACTTCCGGTCGCGCCGCCCCGAGGCCAAGGACGAGATCGGCTGGGCGTCGTTCTGGGACAAGGTGCCGAAGTTCCACTGCGACAACAAGGAACTGGAGCGCGTCGTCAAGCACCGCTTCGAGCTGCTGTACTACCTGCGCCAGCCGCACGGCGCTGGCCTGTTCAGCGCGCCGGCGGTGTGCGAGGGCAACGGCCCGTTCCACCAGCCGTCGGCGTTCAGCACGCCGGCGATCATGCGCGAGGCGCGCTGGCTGCAGGATCCAGCGCTCGCCCGCGGCTGCCTGAAGGCGTTCTTCGAGAACATCCACCACAACGGGCAGGTGCCGGGCCGCGTCTACATGACCGGCCTCGACGCCAACGACTTCTTCCACGCCGACTGGGGCGGCGGCTTCGAGGCCCTCGACGCCATCCACCCGGACAAGGCGACGAAGAAGGCGGTGCTGATGGCGATGCAGCGCTACGTGAAGTGGCTCGCCAACAACCGCGACCCGGAGGGCAGCGGCCTCACCGACATCGTCAACCACTTCGAGGCCGGCCAGGAGTTCTCGCGCCGCTACACGGTGATCGACGACAAGGCCGACCGCGCCATCGAGTTCACCGAGCAGTTCCGGCTCAAGGGCATCGACGCGTCGGTGTTCCGCTACCGGATGGTGAAGTGGCTGTACAAGGTCGCCGAGGAGATCCAGGAGAAGGCGATGGCCAACCGCTTCCAGGCGGAGGCCGAGGTCATCCTGGACACCATCCGCAAGAAGATGTGGGACGAGAAGGCGGGGCTCTTCATGGACCTCGACCCCGACAACCGCCGCAAGACCAACGTCAAGGCGGCCGTCGGCTTCTACCCGCTGGCGACCGACATCCCGAACCAGAAGCAGGTCGACCGCATGCTCGACACGCTGTCGAGCCGCGAGGACTTCTGGACCAAGTACCCGGTCCCGAGCATCTCGGTCAGCGACTCGACGTTCGACGGCGCCGGCCGCTGGAAGGGCACGCGCAAGAACTGCCCGTGGAACGGCCGCGTCTGGCCGGTCATCAACACGCACATCCTCGAAGGCCTGACCTACTGGGCCGAGCGCGGCAACAAGCGCGCGCAGAAGCTCGCCAACGAGCTGCTGAAGAAGACCGTGTCGATGCTCAGCGGCGCGTGCGAAGGCATCGAGACGGCGAGCAGCTTCGAGCACTACAGCCCGGAGACGGGCATCGGCTCGCGCTACCGCGGCGTCAACCTGCACCTCAACGCGTTCGTGCTCGACAACATCTTCCGCATCGCCTGCGGCTTCGCGATCCGCTACGGCGAGGTGCAGGACGACCCGATCGGCGAGGCGATCGACTTCAAGCTGACGGGCATGCCGCTCGGCAACAAGCTGTTCGACGTCGACCGCAAGAACGGCCGCCTGCGCGTGCAGCCGCACTAGGCGCCTGCGTCCGCAGGCGCTGCGGGCGCCTGCCGCGCGCCCGAGGTTGGGTCGGCAGCCGCCTTGAATATTCGAGGTCTGACCTCGAATATTCAAGGTCGATGACGGCCCGTGCCAAGCCCCTGGCCCGCCTCGTGGCCCTGTGCCGCGACTTCCCCGTCGTGGCGATCGTCGGGCCGCGCCAGGTCGGCAAGACCACGTTGGCGCGCCAGTTCGCCGACGCGACGGCAGGGCCGGTGCACACGTTCGACCTCGAGCGGCCCGCCGACCTGCGCAGGCTCGCCGACCCCATGTTGGCGCTCGAAGACCTGACCGGCACGGTCGTGCTCGACGAGATCCAGCGCCTGCCCGAGGTCTTCCCCGTGCTGCGCGTGCTCGCCGACCGGCCGCGACGCAAGGCGCGCTTCCTGGTGCTCGGCAGCGCCGCGCCGGAACTGCTCGCGCAGAGCAGCGAGTCGCTCGCCGGCCGCATCGCCTACCTCGAACTGACCGGCTTCCAGCCCGCCGAGGTCGGCGCCAAGCTCGTCGACCGGTTGTGGCTGCGCGGCGGGTTTCCGCGCTCCTTCCTGGCGCGGAGCGACGCCGCCAGCTTCGCGTGGCGGGAGGAGTTCGTCCGCACGTTCCTCGAGCGCGACCTGCCGCAGTTCCGGGTCGCGACGCCGGCCGCCACCATGCGCCGCTTCTGGACGATGCTGGCGCACTACCACGGCCAGATCTGGAATGCGTCCGACCTGGCGCGGTCGCTGGGCCAGAGCGACCAGTCGGCGCGCACGTACCTCGACGTGCTCGCCAGCACCCTGGTGGTGCGCGTCCTGCAGCCCTACCACGCCAACCTGAAGAAGCGGCAGGTCAAGTCGCCCAAGGTCTACCTCGCCGACTCGGGGCTGCTGCACACGCTGCTCGGCCTGGCGACCGCGGACGCGCTGCGCGGCCATGCGCGCGCCGGCGCGTCCTTCGAAGGCTTCGCGCTGGCGGCGGTCGTCGAGGCCATGGCGGCGCGCCCGCACGAGTGCTTCTTCTGGGCGACCTACAGCGGCGCGGAGTTGGACCTGCTCGTGCAGCGCGGGGATCGGCGCATCGGCGTCGAGTTCAAGCTCGCGTCGGCGCCGGAGTTGACGCCGTCGATGCGCATCGCGCGCGAGGACCTCGACCTCGAGCACCTGTGGGTGGTGCACGCCGGCAAGGAGGTCATCCGGCTCGCCGCCGACGTCACGGCGCTGCCGCTCGCCCACGTCGGCGCGACGAAGCTGTGGTGACGACGGCTGGGGCGGATCGTTGCGTGTGGGTCGCGTCGCGCGGCGGCGATGCCGCGCCATCGACGCACGCTGCCACCGCGCGCCGCCGCCGCGGATAGGATCGCCGCGTGCGCCTGCTCGGCCCGCTCGCCCTGTTCGCCTTCGGCCTGTTGCTGCGCCTGCTGTTCCAGGCGGCGACGCCGGATGGCGGGGTCGGCTGGCACGTCGGCTTCCAAGGCGACGCGCCGGCGTGGCAGGACCTCGCGGCGCGCCTCGCGCAGGGCGTGCCCGACGTCGAACTGACGCTGCCGCTGCGGCCGCCGGGCATGATCCAGGGCCTCGCGTGGCTGTGGGACGGCGAAGGCGCGACCGTCGGCCCGGTGCGGCTGCTGTTCGTCGTGCTCGGCGCGGCGGTCGCGCCGCTGCTGTGGCTGTTGCTGTGCCCGCTCGCGCCAGCGCCGGTCGCGTGGCTCGCGGCCCTGCTGTGCGCCGCGTCGACCAACCTGCTGCTGCTGTCGAGCGGCCTGCACGTCGAGACGCCGTACCTCGCGGGCACGCTGCTGGCGCTGCTCGCGCAGCGCGGGCTGGCGGGCGAACGGCCGGCGCTCGCGGCGATCGGCTGCGGCCTGCTGCACGGCCTGCTGTGCCTGCTGCGCGCCGAGCACCTCGTCGTCGCCGTGGCGCTCGCCGCCGTCGCGCTGGCGACCGGCGTGCGCTGGCGCGCGCTGCTGCTCGCGGCGCTGGCGATGGCGGCGCCGATCGCGCCGTGGCAGTGGCACGTCCATCGGCAGGTCGCCCTCGCCAACGGCGGCGCGCCGCCGCTGCCGCCGACTGCCGTCGTCTGGCAGGACGATGCGCTCGCCGCGCTGCGCGCGCTGCCCGGCTTCGCGCAGTTGCGCGTGCACCGCTTCGTCACCGCCACGCAGGAGGTCCGCGGCCGCGACCGCGTCACCGCAGCCGACCTCGCGATCGTGCGCGAGGCCTTCGGCTGCACCCCGGAGCCGCTGCGTCCGTCGTTCGTGGCGCTGCAGGGCGCGTTCTCGTTCTGGCTCGCGTGCACGCCCGAGTCGCAGGGCGGCCACTCGCGCCTCTGCCTCGACCGGCCGCCGCCGCTGCTCGGCGGGCCCGAGCGCTACCCGCCCGGCGCGCGCGACGACCGGCCGCGCGGCGGCGCCTTCCGCCTCGACTACCCGCCGCACCTCGACGTGTTCGTGCACGGCTACGCGCGCGGCTTCGCCGAACTCGCCGCCGATCCGGCCGGCGCGCTGCGGCGGCTGTGGCAGAAGGCCTGCTACGCCGCCGCCGGCCTGACCGGCGGGCTCGGCGGCGCGGCGCTGCCGATCGGCCTGTCGGGCGAACGGCCGGCGGTCGACATGGTGCTCGCGACGGGTGGGTGGGCGACGGCGTGGCGCGCGCTCGTGCTCGCCGTCGCGCTCGCCGGCCTGTGGCGGCTGCGCGCGGTCCGCGGCCTGTGGCCGCTGTTCGCGTTCGCCGCGGTGCGCCTGCTGCTGGTCGCGGCGTTCTTCGGCCACGCCCGCCACGGCGCGCTGGCGCTGCCGGTGGTGGCACTCGGCGTCGCCGCCGCCGCGCACGCGCTCGCCGTGCGCACCGGCCGCGCACGCTGGCTGCCGTGGATTGCGGCCGGGCTCGCGGCGCTGCTGCTCGCGGTCGAACTATGGCGCGCGCGCGGCGTCGACGTGCGGTTCGACGGCCGGCCGTTCACGCAGGCCCCGGCCGGCGTCGCCGACCACGGCCCGCACACGATCACGTTCCGCTGACCGCGGCGCGCGCTATCGTCGCCGGCGTGACGACCTTCGCCGACGTCCAAGCCGCCGCCGAGCGCATCGCAGGCCACGTGCACCGCACGCCGGTCTTCACCAACCGCACGCTCGACCACGAGCTCGGTGCGCACGTGTTCTGCAAGGCCGAGAACCTGCAGAAGGTCGGCGCCTTCAAGGCGCGCGGCGCCTGCAACGCGGTGATGGCGATGGACGCGGCGAGCGCGCGGCGCGGTGTGCTGACGCACAGCAGCGGCAACCACGGCGCGGCGCTGGCGTGGGCGGCGGCCGCGCGCGGCGTCGCCTGCGTCGTGGTGATGCCCGAGACCGCGCCGAAGGTGAAGATCGCCGCCGTGCGCGGCTACGGCGCGGAGGTCGTGCTGTGCAAGGCCGCCGACCGCGACGTGGTGAGCGCGCGCCTCGTGCAGGAGCGCGGCATGACGATGGTGCATCCGTTCGAGGATCCGTTCGTCATCGCCGGCCAGGGCACCGCCGCGCTCGAACTGCTGGCCGACGTGCCCGACCTCGACGTTGTCGTTGTGCCGGTCGGCGGCGGCGGGTTGTGCGCGGGCACCGCGGTGGCCGTGCGCGCGCTGCGGCCCGACGCGTGGATGCTGGGGGCCGAGCCCGCGGCCGTCGACGACGCCGCGCGTTCGCTCGCGACCGGCGTGCGCCAGCCGCGCGTGCCCGACCCCAAGACCTGGGCCGACTGCCTGATGGCCGGCCTCGGCGCGCCCAACTTCGCGCTGCTGCAGCAGCACCGCGTCTGCATCGTCACCGTCGGCGAGGACGCGATGGTCGACGGCGCGCGCTGGTTCCTGGAGCGCATGAAGCTCGTCGTCGAACCCGGCTCGGCCACCGTGCTGGCCGCGCTGCGCAAACTCGGCGACGCCGTGCGCGGCAAGCGCATCGGCGTGGTGCTGACCGGCGGCAACACCGACTTCGCGTGGTTGGCGCGCTGACGGCCCCGCGCCTCAACCGATCGCCGCGACCAGCGCCTGCGCGAGGCTCCAGGCCACGGCGGCGGCGGTCGGTAGCAGCAGGGCCACGGCGAGCGGGCCTGTCGACGGCGGCTCGAATGCGCCGTCCTCACCCAGTCGCGGCACAACCGGCAGGTCGTCGAGCGTGACGACGGACGTCGTGCACGGAACGTGCGCCAGCGCCGTCGTCGCGCCGAGCGGGCGGAACCGCGTTCTGCGCACGCGCAGTTCCTGTTCGGCGCCGTGGGCGTCGACGTAGCGGTAGGTCAGCTTGTGCACGCGCTTGTTGCTGATCTGCGTGAGCGTCGGCTCGGCGGCGACCAGCGTGCCGTGCACGAACGCGCCGTCGCGCAAGGCGCGGGCGCGGCACCATCCCGCCCTGGCGCCGGCGGCGACGAGGCCGGCGCCCAGGACGGGGAAGGCGAACACGAAGCGCACGAAGCCCGGCATCGGCGCGCTGCGCATGCCGACGGCGCGCGCGCGCGGCGGGTCGCCCGGCAGCCACTCGATCGCGATCTCGGCGTCGGGTGCGGGTGGCGTCGCGTCGGTGTACGCGGTGCCGACGTGGCGGGTCTCGCTCGCCGGCCACTCGAACGCCAGACGGCGAACGCGGCGGCCGTTGACGTGGCCACCGGTCGCCTCGACCTTCGTCACGCGGCCGAGCCCGCGCCGCGCGCCTGCGAGAGGTGGCCGGATGGCCCGTGGCGGCGATGGACCCTCCAGGCGATGGTGACGCTTCGTCGCGGCCGACCCGCCGCGCGGAGGAACCCATGCCCGGCATCCTGCTCACCACCGACCTGTCCGACGAATCGAAGCGTGCCTTCGCGCCCGTGCGCGAACTGGCCAAGCGGCTGCAGCTCGACGTGACGCTGCTCGCCGTGATGGAGGAGCCGCTGCTCGGCGCCGCGCCCGGCGGCGTGTTCGCGCAGTTTCCCGACCGCGAGCGGCTGCGCGCCGATTGGCAGCGCGGCCTCGACCGTGCCGCCGGCGACCTCGGCCGCGACGTCTGCAAGCAGACCCTGGTCGGCGAAGGCGCCGACGTCGCGCGCGCGATCTGCACGGCGGCGGCGGCCAACGGCATGTCGTACATCGCGATGGCGACGCACGGCCGCTCGGGCCTGCGCCGCCTGCTGCTCGGATCGGTCGCCGAGGCCGTCGTGCGGCACGCGACGGTGCCGGTGCTGCTCTACCCGCCGAGCGCGGGCTGAGGCGCTCCGGCCGCCGCCGCGATCGCACGGCACGCAGCCGCGCCCGCCGTCAGCTCCTGCCCGCCGGCGCCCACGCCTGCGCGCGGTGCACGAAGAACGCGACGCCGAGCACCGGCGCGACGAAGTTGAGCAGCGGCACCAGCGACAGGCCGGCGAGCGCGCAGCCGCCGACCAGCAGCGCGAGGCGATGGCGCTGCCGCAGGTCGCGCGCGGCGGCGACGTCGAGCCGGCGCAGCGCGACGAGTTCGAAGTGCTCGCGCCCGAGCAGCCAGCCGTTGCCGAGCACCCACGCGAACGGGTAGAGCGCCGGCAGCAGGCCGAACACGAGCAGCGCGACGTTGACCGCGAGCGCGAGCGCCAGGAAGCGTGCGCTGGCCGCGAGTGCGGCGAACAGCGGCAGCCCGCGCGCCGGGTGCAGGCCGGGGTAGTGGCGCGCTTCGACGAGGCGCGCGATGCGCTCCAGGAACAGCGCGACGAACGCGCACGCGACCAGCGGGAACGTGAACCACGCCAGCAGCAGCACCGCCGAACCGCCGAGCCACGCGAGCCACCACGGCGCGTTGGCGGCGTCGTAGCCGAGCCAACCGACGACCACGGCGTCGAGGCCCCACCAGAGCGCGAAGAAGCAGGCGGCGGACAGC
>JBKDXM010000065.1:0-6401 GCA_046306335.1 Planctomycetota bacterium | reverse complement strand
GCCGTTCCTGTTCGGCGAGACGTTCCTGCGCCAGCGCCCCGGCGTCGTCGACGACATCGTGCGCAGCACGAAGCCGAGCCCGGCGTCGCGCGCGTTCATGCACGCCCAGGCGCAGGCGCTGCAGGCGTTCGACGGCGAACCTCTGTGCGCCAAGATCGCCGTGCCGACGCTGTGCCTCGCCGGCGCCGAGGACACGCTGACCTTGCCGGGCGAGGTCGCCGCGACGGCAGCGCGCATTCCAGGCGCGCAGCACGCCTGCCTGCCGCAGGCCGGCCACAGCCTGCTGCTGGAGAGCGCGGCGGCCTTCGAGCAGGTCGTCGACTTCCTGCGCGCGCCGGCCTGAGCCAGCGCCCCGGGGACCTTGGCGCGCCGCCGCGACCGGCTGGCCTTGCGGGCCTCGTCTGCGCCGGTCCGTCGGCGCGCTCCTCTCTCGTTCCAAGGCATCGCCATGCGAATCCCTGCTTGCCTCGTCGTCGGCTGCGCGCTGCTCGCGCCGGCCATCGCCCAGACCACGCTCGTCACGCCCGCCGGCTACGCCGCGGCCGAAGGCGGCACGAACAACGCCTTCCCCTGGAACCGCGGCACTTCCAGCACGCGCATCCAGTTCGTCGTCGACAGCGCGCACTTCACGTCGCAGGGCGTGGTGTCGCCGATCCACATCTCGCAACTGCGCTACCGCGCCGACGCCGCCACGGCGACGACCACGTGGGCCGGCGGCACGTGGCCGAACGTCCGCATCGACATGGCCTCGTGCCCGGTCAACTACCTGAACGTCAGCACGACGTTCGCGAGCAAACTCGGCCCCGACCTCGCCACCGTGCACAACGGCCCGGTCACGGTCGTCGGCGGCGCCGGCAACGGCACGGGCATCCCCGGCCCGTGGTACATCACGATCCCGCTGACGACGCCGTTCTTCTACGACCCGACGACGGGCGTCGACCTGACCGTCGACATCTACCAGGACGGCACGGGCTGGACCGGCACGAGCCGCGCCGCCGACCACGTGACCTCGACGGGCAACCCGCCGCCGCTGGGCAGCCGCGTCTACAACACGTCGACCACGGCGCTGACCGCGCCGACGGGCACCGTCGGCCTGAACTACGGCATCGTGACCGAGTTCACCTACACGCCGGCGGCCGGCCTGTTCCCCGCGTTCACCGCCAGCCCGCCCAGCGTGGCGGCCGGCGCGCCGGTGCAGTTCACCGACCAGAGCTACTCGTCGGCCCCGGGCGGCGTCCTCGCCCGCATCTGGGACCTCGACGGCGACGGCGTCTCCGACAGCACCGCGGCGAACCCGACGTTCCAGTACGCGGTCGGCGGGTACTACAACGTCTCGCTGACGGTCATCGACGGCCAGAATCAGCCGCAGACGCTGACCAAGCCGGCGTTCATCGGCGTGGACCTCGCGAGCGCGAACTTCACCGCGAACGTCGCCGGCCTCGCCGTGCAGTTCACCGACGCGTCGCTGAACGCGACCTCGTGGGCGTGGGACTTCCAGAACGACGGCGTGGTCGACAGCACGTCGCCGAACCCGTCGTTCACCTACCCGGCGCAGGGCGCCTACGACTGCAAGCTGACGGTGACCAACGCCTACAGCACGAACACCCGCATCGCGACCCTGGGCATCGGCATCGTGCCGCTGCCGCCCTTCGGCAGCACCTTCACCTCGACGGCGACGCGCGGCTACTGGTTCCAGACGCCGACGCGCTTCTCGGTCGTGTCGATGCAGGTGCCGGACGAGACCAACTTCGGCCGGCAGAACGTCGCGCTGTACCGCCTCGCCGGCGCGCCGCCGCTGTTCTCGGCGACGGCGACCGGCGGCCTGGAGTTCGTCTCCACGCTGCAGCCGAGCGCCACGCCGGTGCCGTGCGCGGTCAGCTTCGACGCCGGCGAGTTCGTCGGCGTGCTCGGCGCGTGCGGCGACGCGACCACGGCCCGCAACTCGTACGGCACGCCTGCCGGCCCGTTCGCGTCCTCGGTGCTCGGCCAGCCGACGACGCTGACGCGCATGGGCACGCAGTTCAACCTCGTCGCGACCAACGGCGTCAACGGCTACTTCCAGGAGCCGACCGGCGCGCTCTCGCGCGTGTTCCTCGGCGTCACCGGCGCAGTCGGCCTGCAGTACGGCACGGGCACGCCGTCGCCCTACGCGGCGGCGCCGACGATCAAGACGACGGCCCTGCCGATCCTCGGCCAGACGGCGCAGATCACGCTGACGACCAACGACAGCCTCGCCATCGGCATCCTCGCCGCCGGCTTCGGGCGCGCGGCGTTGCCGACGCCGCTCGGCACGCTGCTGGTCAACGGCATCGCGACGACCGACGTGGTGAGCGGCGGGGCGCTGCTGACGCCGGGCAACTACACGTACTCGTTCGCGATCCCGAACAACCCGGCGCTCAACGGCTTCGGCCCGCTGAACTGGCAGGCGGCGTGCATCGTGCTGCCGACCGGCGAGTTCGCGCTGTCGAACGCGACCGAGTGGTGGCTGGCGAACTGATCGCCAGCGCCGCGGCTACCGCAGCGGCAGGACCCAGGTAGCCGCCAGCGCCGGATCGCCGCGTTCGCGCAGCGTCCGGCACAGCGTGCGCGCCGACGGCGCCGGCGCGACCGTGCGCTCGCCGCCGTCGACCGCGACCACCAGCGGCTTGCCGACGTCGCACAGCCGCGCGTCGAGCCAGGCTTCGACCACGGCGTCGCCGAGGCCGCTGACGACGAGGCGGTTGCCGTCGAGCGCGGCAGCGAGGCGCCGGCCCGGCTGCGGCGCCTCGTCGCGCAGCCAGTAGTGGTCGCGCACGACGCCGTCGGTCTGCTGCCACTGCAGCCACTTCGGCAGGGCGACGCGGACGAGCGGCACGAGCTGCGCCAGCAGGTCGCGGTCGGGCAGGCCGGTGTGGCCGTTGTCCTCGATCAGGTCGAAGCGGCCCGGATAGCGGCCGGGGTGCTGCTGCCGCAGGTCCGCGAGCTGGCGCGCGAACGCCTCGCAGCGCTCGCGGCGGCCGAAGGCGGAGTCGCGGCCGCCGACCATGAACGTGAACGGCAGCGTGTGCAGGCCGGTCGCGACGGTCTGGCCGTCGGTCGGCGCGGCGGCGCTGCCGTGCACCGCGGCGAAGCGGTGCGGCAGCTTCGGCCCGATCGCGAACGCGCCGTAGCCGCCGTGGCTGTAGCCGAGCGCGACGACGCGCTCGGGATCGACGTCGCCGCACACGACGAATTGGCGGATCAGCTTCTCCAGCAGCGGATAGAAGTAGTCGGTGTAGAAGCCGTTCCACTCGTCGGTCGGCGCCCGCAGCGCGCAGTAGACGTAGCCGCCGGCCTCCGGGTGGTCGCGGTAGTAGATCTGCATGTGCTGCCACTGCGAGTCGTTGACCCGCTTGGGCGCGCCGCCGCCGCCGTGCATCGCGATCACGAGGCCGTAGCCGCCGGCCGGCCGTTCGCCGACGACCTTCCACGTGTACGGGCTCTCCTTGTCGCCGGCGCGCACGCGCTTCTCGTCGAAGTCGGGCTGCAGCGCCGCGCGCTCGTGCGCGCACAGCGCCGCGAACGCCAGCCGGCGCAACCGCGCGTCGCCCGCCGGCGTGGCCAGCAGGCCGTCGAGGTTGCGGTCGAACTCGAACGTCGCCTGCCGGGCGGCGTCGGCGGCGAAGTAGCGCGCGAACTGCGCCTGCAGCGCCGCGTCGTCGGGAGCGGCGGCGCCGACGTCGGCCGCCGCGTTCGCCGACGCCGGCCTCGCGGCGTAGCGCGCGGCCTCGTCGGTGCCCCACAGTTCCGCCCGACGCGTCCAACCGGCGGCGAAGCGCTGGCCGGTCGCCGCGAACGACACGGCCCACGGATGGAACGCCGGATCGGCGGCGGCCGCCGCCTGCGCCGCCGCGCCCGCGAACCAGCCGCGGTCGAGGCCGGCCGGGTCCGGCTCGTCGGCGCCGCAGAAGCGCCACGCGGCGCCGTCCCAGACCTCGACCCACGTGTGGTTGCCCGGCTGGTGCGGCCAGCGCACCGATACCAGCCGCGCCGGCACGCAGCAGGCGCGGCAGGCGTCGGCGAGCAGGATCGACAGGCCGGTGCAACTCGCCTTGCCCTGCGCGATCGACGCGCTCGGCGGCTGGTCGGCGCGCTTGCGATCGGTCGAGTAGTGCACGTTCAGCGCCTGGAAGATCGTCGCGTTGAGCCGCTGCGCCGCCTCGCCCGGCGTGCGGCAGTCGCGGACGAGCGGGAGGAAGCGCGCCGTGAAGTCGCTGCGCCAGTCCTCGCGGGCTTCGTTGGCCTGCGTGTAGGGCAGCACGAAGTTGGCGAACAGCGCGTCGTCGAGTTCCGCGCCCCACGGCACGGCGGCGCGGGCCGCATGTGCCTGCCGGACCTCGCGCAGCAGGAACGCCGCGTCGAGCGCGCGCGCATCGGCGTCGGGCATGTGCTGCAGCAGGAACGCGACGCTCGGCCGCTGGTCCGCCGGCGCCTGCCGCCACGCGGCGGCCAGCTGCGCGGCGTTGTCGCCGCCGCGCGCGCACGCCGCGGCGACTGCGGCGGGCAGTTCGCCGGCAGCGGGTTCGCCGACCACGGTCGCGGTCGCCTGCGCCCGCAGCGGCGCGCAGGCGAGGACGGCGAGCAACGGCGGCAGGAACGGCGCGACGGCGATCGGCATGCGCCGGGTTGTAGCGTCCCGCCCGGCGCGACGGCGGCCCGCGACGACGTCGGGGCAGCCAGCCGCGGCCAACCTCAGCCGCGCGGCGTCCCCTGCAGGAACATCCAGATGCCGGTGGCCGTCGCCACCAGCACCGACGCCAGCCACAGCCACACCGCCGCCCGGTGCCACCGCCGCGCCGCCGGCGCGAACAGCAGCCACACGCCGGTGGCGACGACCGGCAGCACCAGCAGGCCGCCGGCCTTGGCGCACGGCAGGTGGATCGCCTTGGCGGACTCCGGGAACGTGTAGTTGGCCAGCAGGCGCTCGGTCAGCACGATCGTCCAGGCCAGCGCGCCGACGGTCAGCGGCCCGGTCACGAGGTGCACGCGGCGCTGGCGCCGCAGCCCGGACACGAGCGTGGCGAGCAGCAGCGCGACCGTCGCGGCGAGGCCGATCCAGAAGGGCAGCGTGGACGACATGACGGCCGGCATCGTGGCGCTTCCCCCGCCGACGGCAAAGCACGATCCGACGACCGCGCGGGCCCGCGTCGCCGACGGCATCGGCGGTTCTGCGACTACGCACCTTCCCGGCCATGAGTTCGGGCGGGATTGCGTCGATCGAGCGCGCATGGAGCGGGATCTGACCAAGGACGAGTTCCGGCGCTACCACGACTACCTCTACGCCAAGACGGGCATCCACTACCCCGACGAGAAGATCGAGCTGCTCAGCAACCGCATCCGCAAGCGCCTGCGCGCGACCAGCTGCGCCGGCTACGACGCCTACCTGACGCGCATCCAGCAGCGCGGCGAGGCGGTCGAGCAGCAGGCGTTCTTCGACTCGATCACGACCAACGAGACGTACTTCTTCCGCTGCCAGCGCCACTGGGACTTCTTCAAGTCCTGGGCGCAGCAGCGCCATGCCGACCCGAAGGCGCAGAAGCAGCCGGTGCGCGTCTGGTCGGCGGCGAGTTCGACCGGGGCCGAGGCATTCACGGCGTTGATCGTGCTGCAGCAGGTCTACGGGCCCGGCTTCGGCGGCACGCCGGTCGAGGTGTTCGGCACCGACCTGTCGCAGGCGGTGCTGGCCGAGGCGCAGAAGGGCGTGTTCAGCCCCTACGCGCTGTCGCAGACGCCGCCCGACGTGGTGAAGAAGCACTTCACCAAGGTCGACAAGGAGGACTGGCTGTTCGACCGCGAACTGGCGAAGCACGCGACGTTCGCGCGCCACAACCTGATGGAGCCGCTGCTCGGCAAGGGCCTGTTCGACTTCGTGTTCGTGCGCAACGTGCTGATCTACTTCGACGGCGCGAGCCGCGAACGCGTGCTCGCCAACTGCGCCCAGGTGATGCAGCCGGGCGCGCCGATCCTCGTCGGCGAGTCGGAGAGCCTGATGGGCACGACGCACCCGTTCACGTACGTCAAGCCGTCGATCTTCGTGAAGCCAGCCACCGCGGCGGGCGCTGGCCCGACCGCGCCGGCGGCGGGCACGGCGCTGCGGCGGCCGACGGCGACCCCACCGCCGACGCCGGCGCGGCCCGGAGCCCCACGGCGCGCCAGCCGCCCCAACCGCCGTAGACAAGCCGTTCCGCGGTCAGATCGTCGAGACGGTCGTCGGTGCCGTGCGGCGCGCGCTGGCGCAGCCCTATCCAGATGAGGCCCGCGACCGCGCAGCCGAGCCAGCCCGCGATCATGTCGTAGGTGCTGAAGGTCCGGCCGAGGATCTCGATCGCCTGCGTGACTTCGTCGAGATACACCCAGAAGACGCCGAGGGCGAAGTTGAACAC
>JBKDXM010000064.1:0-27073 GCA_046306335.1 Planctomycetota bacterium | reverse complement strand
CCACGTTCGGCAGCCCCGTGCCGCGCGTGCGATACGTCGATCCGGTCCACGGCAGCGACCGCGCCGCCAGCGTGTTGGATCCACCCGAACTCGCGCACGCCGCGCCGGCGGGAACCGCCGTCGCCGGGCATGGGCTCACGTAGCGGGCGAAGCGCGCCGAGACCTGCCCACCGGCGGTGAGGAAGTCCCCGCCCACCGCCAGTTCGCCGGCCGCGGTGACGACGAGCGCCCGCACTTGCGTGCTGGAGGAGAAGCCTTCGACGCCAGCGCCCAGCGTCGACCACGCACTGCCGTTCCAGCGCGCCACTTTGTTGGCGGGAAGCTGGCTGCCCACGACCGAGAACCCGCCGCCAACGACGAGGTCGCCGTTCGGCAGCACGGTGAGCACGCGCACGAAGCCACCGATGCCATTGCCCAGCGCCGACCACGAAGAGCCGTTCCACCGCGCGATGTTGTTGGCGCTGACGCCGCCCGCCGAGAAGAAGCCGCCGGCGGCGACGAGGTTGCCGTCCGGCAGCACGGCCAACGCGGTCACCGGGCCCACGGAGCCGAGGCTCGACCACGTGGCGCCATTCCAACGGGCGATGCCGTCGGCGGCAGCGCCGCCGGCGCTGGAGAAGCTGCCACCGACGACGAGGTCGCCGTTCGGCAGCACGGCCAGGGCGTAGACCGTGCCATTCAGGCCGGAGCCGAGCGGAGCCCATGCGCTGCCGTTCCATCGGGCGATCCGGTTGGCGGCAGCGCCACCCGCGGTAGTGAAGACGCCACCTGCGACGAGATCGCCGTTCGGCAACAGGGCGAAGCAATAGACCGAGAAGTTGCAGCCGGAGCCGAGCGGGGTCCACGCGACACCGTCCCAACGCGCGACGTTGCTGGCGGCGACACCGCCCGCGGTCGTGAAGGTGCCACCCGCGACGACGTCACCGTTCGGCAGGGCGACGAGCGCCTGGACGTTCTCGTATTCCATGTTCATGCCACTGCCGAGCGGAGCGAACGATGCGCCGTTCCAGCGCGCCACCCGGTTGGCGACGACGCCGCCCGCCGTCGTGAAGAGCCCGCCGAGGACCACGTCGCCGTTGGGCAGCGCGGCGGCGGCTAAGACGGCGCCGTTGAGGCCCGGAGCGAGGGCCGACCACGCGCTGCCGTTCCACCGCGCGATGTTGGTGGCGACGACGCCACCGGCGGTCGAGAACCCGCCGCAGACGATCAGGTCGCCGTTCGGCAGCGCGAGGGCTCTCACGGCCGAGCCTACGAGGCCGGTGCCGCAGGGCGTCCAGCCGCTGCCATTCCACCGCGCCACGCCGTTGGCCGTGATCCCACTGATGGTCTGGAACGAACCGGCCGCGACGATCTCGCCGTTCGGCAGCTTGGCCAGGTCGGCGACGAGGTTGGACGTGAAGGGGTTGGTCGGCACGCCGCTGCCGAACGTCGACCACGCCGTCCCGTCCCAGCGCGCGATGCGGTTGGCGGCGAGGCCGCCGATCGTCGTGAACAGTCCACCCGCCACGAGGTCGCCGTTGGACAGCACGGTCAGCGCCTCGACCGAGGAGTCCGCGCCACCACCCATCGCCGACCATGCGGCGCCGTCCCAGCGCGCGATGCCCCCGGTGCCAAGCCCGCCGATCGTGCCGAACTGGCCACCGACGACGACATCCCCGTTCGGCAGGCCGGCGATCGAGCGGACCGGACCGTTCGGACCGATGCCCAGCGCCGACCACGCGCTGCCGTTCCAGCGCGCGACGCTGAGCGCAGCAACACCGCCGGCAGCCGTGAAGTTGCCGCCGACGACGAGGTTGCCGTTCGGCAGCACGGCCATCGACTGGATGGTCGCGTAGCCGCCGCTGAAGGTGACGCCACCAGCGAACTGCGCCCACGTCGTGCCGGTCCAGCGGGCGAGACGGTTCGCGGCGACGCCACCCGCGGTCGTGAAGGAGCCACCGGCGATCAGGTCGCCATTGGGCATCACGGCGAGGGCGAGCACCGATTCGTCCATGCCGGCACCGAGCGCCGACCAGACGCCCGTCGCCGGATCCCAGGTGGCGATACGGTTGGCCACGACGTTGCCGGCGACCGAAAACGAGCCGGCGACGACCACACGCGGCGCGAGCGGGCCGACCCCGTCCGGGTCCCACCACGCCATCGCCGACACGCCACCGAAGATGCCGGGGACGCCGGCCGCTGGCTGCCACTGGGGAGTGCACTGGGCGTCGGCGTGGCCGAGGACGAGGTGCGAAACTGCGATGAGGGACGCGGTAGCAAGCGGGAGTTTCATTTTGGCTGACGGCCGAGGCCGTCCGCGGGCCTAGCGGCAGGCGCGACAGCACCACACGCGAAACCCGCTGTTCGCGGTGAAGATCCCGAGCAACCAGGAACTATCGCCGGCACCGCACGCATCGCGACGACCAAGCCCACCGTGCCAGCCGCGGCAACGCTTCCCGCCGTTCGTGCGGGCCGAAGCCGAGCTGCCCGCGCGGGGGGTAGGGCGGGGCGGACGGAACGGCGGGGGCAGGCACCGGCTCTCGCGGCCCGCGGTGGCTCACCGCTGCCGAGGCGTCTGGGCCACGGAACGCGCCCGTTTCGGTGCGTGGATTCGCGATCGAGGCGAGGCCTTCGACCGCAGGCGGACGGTGGGTTGGCAGCCGCTCGGCAGCAAGTGTCTGGACGCACAGGCGCGCTCCGGCTCGCGGACTGCAACCAGCTGCCCGGCGACTGCTGGGTGGTGCTTGTTGCTGGGCTCTTGGTGGTTGGCCTCTGTGTCCTCTGTGTTCTCTGTGGTTCCTTCTTCCTGCTGCTGCAGAAGCAGGAGCAGAACAACCACAGAGAACACAGAGAGCACAGAGCAGAGCAGAAGAGGGCGGGGCGGGGCGAACGGAGGTGCGGCAGCAGCGGGAACGACACCTGCGGTGCGCGCCGGGCGGCGGCACCCGTCGTGGCGCAACCTCCTAGAACGCGAGCGCGATGGCGACCGCCCCGCCGAACACCGTGGTGAAGGCGAGGAACGCCGCCGTGGCCGCGAGGCCCCACGCCAGCCAGACGACCGCCGGCGCGCCGTCCGTGGCGGGCGCGTCGTCGCCTGCGAACTCGCCGCGGCGCCGTTCGCGCCCGTGGCGCACGACCACCACGAGCGCGCCGACGACGAGGCCGGTCAACAGACCGACGAACGGGCCGACGAGCGACGCCGCCCATGCTTGCAGCACTTCGAACGGCGACGACGACGCGTCACCGAACCACCGCGTCCGCGCCCACAACGCCACCAGCCACGCCGCCGGCACGGCCACCATGCCGGCGACGCCGGCGAGGACCAGCGTGCGCGTGATCGCCGCGGCGGTCAGCGGACGGAGCGACATGACACGAGCTTACCCCGGCAGGCGGAATGCCCGCAGGAAGCCGCCGCGCGCCGCAGCGCCACGGTGCACGACCGGGGCGCGGGCTCTGCGTGGCCTCGCCTCGCCGCCGTCACGTCCCCTTGCGCCGCAGGAACCACAGGCCGTCCTCGGCGTACTGCTGGCAGCGCGGGTCGCGCAGCAACCGCGTGTCGCGCCGCACCAACCACGGCAACAGCGCGCGCCAGAGACCGCGCAGCAGCCGCGACTTCATGAACACGTAGAACGCGTTGGTCCCGTGGCTGCTGAAGTAGTGGTAGAACTCGCGCTCCAGCACCTCGAAGTGCCCGCGGAAGTAGTCGTCGAGGTGGATGTGCTCGCCGAAGAACTCCTTGCCGGCCGGGCTCTCGTGGCGGACGTTCATCTCGTCGACGTCGCGGGCGGGGCCGTCGAGCGAAGTCTTGCCGGTGACCTCGTAGTAGAACGCGAAGTCGAAGACGCGCTTGCCCCACCACGACTTCGCGCAGCGCATCAGGAACGCGGCGACGTCGGGCGGCATGCCCTCGTGGTTGGGCTCGACGAACAGCATGTAGCCGTCGGGCTTCAGGTGGTGCGCGACCATGTGGGTCAGCGCGCCGTGGAAGTCGGGGAAGTGGTGCAGGCTGCCGTGCGACGTCAGCAGGTCGACCTTCTCGGCTGGCTGCCACTTCATCACGTCGGCGGCGACGAACTCGCACAGGTGCGCGACGCCTTGCTCTGCCGCCATGCGCTGCGCGGTGACGATCTTCTTCGGCGACAGGTCGATGCCGATCGAGCGGATGCCGCGCTTGGCCATCGCGTGGCACAACCAGCCGTTGCCGCAGCCGATGTCGATCAGGCTGCCGATGCGGTCGCGATGCGCGTCGATCAGGCGCAGCAGCGTGCGGACGCGCGGCCGGATGATGATCTCGGCCAGCTTGGGCACGAAGCGCCAGTCGTGCGGGCGCGCGTACAGGCGGTCGATCTGCTCTTCCTGCAGATCCCAGAACGTCGCCTCCTTCTGCAGCAGCGCGTCCTTGGGGTCGGCGGAGGTCACGGGCGGTCGGGCCCCGCAGCGGCGGGGTGGGCGAGCCTAACTCGCCCAGGGGGTCGGTCAAGGCAAGGCGGCGGGCGCCGTCCCCGGGCGGGATCGCCGCGGCCTGCCGGCGATGCGGCCGCCAGCGCCAACCGACCGCGCCATCGCAGCCTCGCCGACGCACCCGCTGCGCGCGGCCACCGGCGCCACGGCGCCGCCGCGGCGCGTCGTCGGTCGTGGGCCGGCGGTGCGGGCCCTGCCTACCCCGGCAGGCGGAACGCCCGCGGGAACCCGCCACCCGTCGGCCCGCAGTCGACGCCGAACACCGACCGCAGCAGCGCCGGGGCCAACGCCTGCTCGGGCGGCGCGTCGGCGGCGACGCGGCCGTCGTGCAGCACGACGACGCGGTGGGCGGCCGGCGCGAACAGGTTGAGGTCGTGCGAGGCGACGAGGCACCCGCGGCCCTGCGCGCACAGCCGGCGCAGCAGCGCGACGAGTTGCAGCGCGTGCTCCAGGTCGAGGCAGTTGGTCGGTTCGTCGAGCAGCAGCAGCGGCGCCCGGGTCGCGAGCGCGCGCGCGACGGCGATGCGGCGCTGCTCGCCGCCCGACAGCGTCGTCACCGGCCGATCGGCGAACGCCTCGGCGTCGACGTCGCGCAGCGCCTGCGCGATGGCGGCGCGGTCGTCGGCCGACAGCGGCGCACCGCGCCCGCGGTGCGGGTGCCGGCCCATCGCCACCAGTTCGCGGCCGGTGAACTCGAACGGCGTCTCGATCGCCTGCGGCACGAACGCGAGCTGGCGCGCGCGCTCCGGGCCGGGCCATGCGTGGATCGGCCGGCCGCCGAGCCGCACGGCGCCACCACTCGGACACTGCGCGCCGAGCAGCGTGCGCAGCAGCGTGCTCTTGCCAGCACCGTTGCGGCCGGCGAGCAGCACGAGTTCGCCCGCGCGCAGCGCGCACGACGCGCCGGCCAGCACGCGCCGCGCGCCGAGCTGCACCGACAGGTCGCTGCCGACGAGGTCGGTCACAGCGCCTCCCCGCGCCGATGGCGGGCCAGCAGCCACAAGAAGTACGGCGCGCCCAAGAACGCCGTGACGACGCCAAGGCGCAGGTTCGCGTCGGGCGGCGCCAGCCGGCAGCCGAGGTCGGCGGCGACGAGCAGCATCGCGCCGAGCCACGCCGACGCCGGCAGCAGCCGGTCATGCGCCGGGCCGACGAGCAGGCGCGCGAGGTGCGGCACCACGAGCCCGACGAAGGCGATGCCGCCGGTGTTCGACACGGTGGCGGCGGTCAGCCCGCACGCGATCCAAACCAGCCGCCGGCGCGCGCGCGGCGCTGCGAGCCCGAGGCTGTACGCGGCGTCGTCCGACAGCGTCAGCAGGTCGAGTTCGCGCACCGCCGGCCGCAGCAGCGCGCCGAACAGCAGCAGGCCGACTGCGGTGATCGCGGCGTGTTCCCACGTGCGGGCGTCGAGCCCGCCCATCAGCCAGAACAGCACGCGCGAGCTCGCCGTGTAGTTGTCGAACGTGAACGTCACCGCGAACGACGTCAGCGCGCCGACCAGCGTGTTGAGCGCGATGCCGGCGAGCAGCAGCGAGGTGACGGCGAAGCGGTCGTGCGCGCGCGCCAGCGTGAACACCAGCGCGGTGACCGCGAGCGCGCCGAGCAGCGAGCCCGCCGGCGTGGCGACCACCGACCATGCCGCCGCGCCGGTGACGATCGTCAACGCGCCGCCGAACGCCGCGCCAGCACTGGTGCCGACGAGGTCCGGCGACGCGAGCGGGTTGCGGAAGGTCGCCTGCATGACCGCGCCGGCGCGCGCCAGCGACGCGCCGCCGCACAGCGCGACGAGCAGGCGCGGCAGCCGGATGTCGCCGAGCACGAACGCGTCGACGGCCGGCACGCCGTCGCCGATCCCCACGCAGCCGGCGAGCCACGCGGCGAGGTCACCGAGCCCCGGGCCTTCGCGCGCGCGGCCGAGGTGCCGCGCGGCGAGCGCCAGCTGGGCCAGGACGGCGGCGAGCGCGCGGGTCACGGCCGCCCCCACTGCCGCAGCGCGTCCTGCAACCGCGCTGCCGCGTCGACCAGCCGGTGCGACGTCGTCGCCAGCAGCGGCGACGGGATGCGCACGTAGCGGGCCCGCTGCGCGCACGGCAGCAGCGCGAGGCCCGGTTGCTGCGCCAGCCACGCTGGCTGTTCGCCGTCGGCCGCATCGGCGCCGCCGAGCACGAGCGCGTCGGGCTGCCAGCCGAGCACGGTCTCGACGTCGAGCTTGCGGAACGGGCCGACGCCGCGTTCACCGGCGAGGTTGCGCGCGCCGGCGGCGCCGACCATGGCGTCGAACAGCGAGCCGCGGCCGTAGGTGTGCAGCGCGCCGTCCAGGCTGGCGACGCGCCAGCTCGCGCATTCGCCGGCGTGCGCGGCGAGCGCTGCGAGCCGCTGCTCCATCTGCGCGACCAGCGCTTCGGCCGGCGCTTGCAGCCAGCACACCGCGCCGATGCGGCGCAGGTTGGCGGCGATGTCGGCGAACGACGTCGGCGTCGCCGTCTGCACCACCGGCACGTCGGCCGCGGCGAGCAGCGCCAGCGTCTCCGGCCGCGTGAACGCATCGCAGACGACGAGGTCGGGCCGCGCCGCCAGCAACTGCTCGGGGTCGGCGCCGACCAGCGGCAGGGCCTTGGCCTCGTCAGCGACCAGCGAGTAGCGCGCGTCGGCGGCGAGCACGTGCACGCCGGCGAGCCGTTCGCGCGGCGCGATCGCCAGCAGCGTCTCGGTCGCCAGCACCGAAGCGGCGACGATGCGCTGCGGCGGGCTCGCCGGCCGCCAGTCCGTCGCCTGCCACGGCGCTGCCCGCCGGCAGCCGATCAGGCAGCCGAGCGCGACGACGGCGAGGGCGAGAAGGACTGGACGCAGCACCGGCGCATCATCGCCCTTGCTGCGGCTCCGGCAACGAGAAGCTGGCCGGCGTCTCGGCGTCCTTCTTCACCTGCTGCTCGGACCACGGCGCGTCGGCGAGCACGACCGGGCCGATCGCGGCCTCGCTGCCGTCGGCGCGGCGCACCACGAGCGCGAGCGCGTCGCCGCCCAGGCACGCGCTGATCCGCGCCAGCGCGTGCGGCGCATTGCGCACCGGCACGCCGCCGACCTGCAGCAGCACGTCGCCCTTCTGCACGCCGGCGGCGTGCGCCGGGCCGCGCGGGTCGGCGGCGACGACCTTGGCGCCGGGGCCGAGCCACGCCGGATCGAACTGCACGCCGAGCCACCCGCGCTGCAGCGCTTCGCCCTGCTGCATGCGCGCGAGCAGCGGCGCGATGTCGGCGATCGTCGCCGCGAAGCCGACGCCCGAGTCGTACCACTCGACGCCGGCGTTGCGGCCGCTCGGCGACAGCGGCACGGCGAGGCCGAGCACGCGGCCCTGCACGTCGACGACCGGGCCACCGTAGTTGGCCGGCGAGGTGCCGGCGTCGATCTGGAGCGCGCGACCGAACTGGCGGCCCTTGGCGCTGACGATGCCGAAGTGCACGGTCGGCAGCTCGGCGGCGAACGTGCGCCCGAGCGCGAGCGCCCACTGGCCGACGCGCACCTCGGCCGGATCGACGAACGTCGGCACCGGCAGGCCGCTGGCCTCGATCTTCACCAGCGCGAGGCCCCGGCTGGTGTCCTCGCCGGCGCGCGTCGCCGGGAACGTGCCCACGCCCGGCACGGTGACGAGGATCGTCGTTGGTTCGAGCGCGAGCGCGAAGCGCGCGACCAGGATCCAGCCGTCGGCGGTCAACACGACGCCGGTCGCGCGGCCCTGCGCCTGCTGGAAGCCGGTCGACGGCGTGACGAGCGGCTTCTTCGGCTGCTTGTCGCCGTCCTGGTCGCCGTCGTGGTCCTTCTCCGGCGCGTCGTCGGGCTTGGGCTTCGGCTTCGGCTTGGGCGTCGGCCGTCGCCGTGCCTTCGGCGGCGCTTCGCCGTCCATCGGGCCTTCGGCGCGCTCGACCTGTCGCGTGCCGCCGAACGTCTCGATCGTGACGGTGAACGGCGCGGACGCGGCGAGCGCCTGCTGCACGACCGGTTCGAGGCGCACGAACTCGTCGGCCGGTGGCGCCTGCGCCGTCAGCGACGCGGCGCACAGCGCCACCGCCACCGCCACGGCCACGGCCGCGGTGGGCGCTGAGCGCAGCGCGCGCGCTCCGACACGGCGATCGCTCGCCTGCGCGCTCACTTGGTCGGCTCCTTGCCGAGCGTGACCTCGGCCTGCTGGACCTGCTGACCGCGCTTCCACACCAGCTGCACCTTGGCGCCGGCGCCAAAGCGCGCGAGCACGTCGCGGTACTCGCGGCAGGTGCGGATCGAGAAGTCGTCGATGCGCACGATCAGGTCGTCGGCGCGCAGGCCGAGCGCGGCCGCCGGCGAGCCGGCGACGACGCGTTCGACGTACGCCGGCGGCGATTGGCGCCCCGCCTTGTCGAACAGCACGACGCCGAGCCACGCCGGCTCCTTGGCGACGGCGACCGGTTCCGGCGCCTGCTGGCCGCGCACGACGCGTTCGAGGTACGGCAGCAGGTCGGCGACGGGGATCGCGGCCGACAGCAGCGTGTTGGTCTCCTTCGCCGCGAGCGACTTCATGTTGAGCCCGAGCCAGCGGCCATCGAGCGCGAACAGTCCGCCGCCCTCCTGGCCGGGGTTGATCGCCGCGTCGGTCAGGATCAGGTCGCCGTCGTACGCGACGTCGGCGAGGCGATGGCGCAGCGCCGTGTTGGCGCGGCCGACGACGACGCCGAAGGTCGCGCTGTTCGCTTCCTCGAACTCCGCGAGGCGGAAGCAGTTGCCCAGCGCGACGACGAACTGGCCGGTGCGGTCGAGGCGCTCGCGCTCCGGCCACAGCGGCTGCAGGCCGCCGTCGACCTTCGCCGCGTCGATCTGGATCAGCCGCACGCCGAGCTGCGGCTCCGGCGGCAGCAGCGTCGCCTGGTGCACGCTGCCGTCGTGCAGCACGACGCGCGTGCGCTCGGGCTGCAGCAGGATCTGGTCGAGCGTGAGGATGTGGCCCTGCGCGCTGACGACGACGCCGGCGGCGTAGGGCCGGATGGTCTGCAGGCCGCTCGCGCCGAACACCTTGACCACGCTCGGCTGGCGCAGCGCGATCGCGCGCTCGAGCTGCGTCGCGGGCGCGGCGGTTGCGGCGGCGGCCGGCGCTTTCGGCTGCTGCGGCGCCACGGCGGCGTTGGCGACCGCGGCGAGCGCAACCACCAGCAGCGCCACGCGCGTGCGTTCGCTGCCGCTCACTGCGGCCTCCCGAACAGCGCCGGCTCCGCTGCCGCAACGTCACGCCGGCTGTCGCGCCAACCGGCCTGCGCCTGCCCGTCGAACACCGCGCGCACCGCGCTGCCGCGCACGTGCCATTCGACGCGCGCCTTGCGCACCGGGTCGCGGAAGGCGCAGCCCGCCGGCGTGCCGTCGAGGAAGACCCACGCTTCGCAGCCGCCGTCGCCGGGCAGCGCGAAGCGCAGCGCCGGCGCACCCAGCACGTGCACGCCGCCGAGCAGCGTCGCGTCGGCCAGCCGCGCGCGCACCGTCGTCGACGGCCACAGCAGCGGATTGCAGGCGCGCTCGCGGCGCAGCGACTCGCGCTCGTCGGCGGTCAGTGCGCGCGCCGCTGAGCTGTTGCCGTCGCTGGCGAAGCCGCTGCCGTCGCCGGCGTCGACACGCGCGTCGCCGATATCGGTCCATTCGAAGCCGCCGCGGTCGCGACGCAGCCGCTCGCCATGGCCCAGCGCGCGCACGACAAAGCCCTCGGGCGCGACGACGCGCCACGTCACCAGCGCGTCCGCGGGCTCGTCGCCGGCCGGCCACTGCGCCAGCCACGCGTCGCGCGCGCGCCGCCGTTCGTCGGCGCTCGCCAGCCGCGCGTCGTCGCCGCCGCCGTCGCGGCTGGAGCCGGTGTCGAGCGCCGCGAGCCGCACCGCCGCCTCGCGCAGCGCGCCGAAGCCCTCGCCGGCGCGCGGCCGCCACGCCAGTTCGACCCACGCGCCGGCGGGCAGCACGCCGATCTGCCGCGCCAGTTCGTTGGGCGACCGCAGCGCGAGGCCGTCGCAGCGCACGAGCTCGTCGCCGAGGCCGATGCCGGCTGCTGCCGCGACGGCGTCCTTGAAGATCTGCTGCACGTAGACGCCGCGCAGCGTCGGGTCCGCCTGCTGGCGGTCCTGGCCGGCGCGCCACGCGCTGAGGTCGAGCGTGCCGTGCTCGGCGTGGCGGCCCGCCATCAGGTCGCCGAGGAAGTTGCGGATCTGGTTGCTCGCGATCGCGAAGCCGACGCCGACGTTGACGCGGCCGCGGTCGCCGACGGCGATGCGGCCGTTGACGCCGATCACGTCGCCGCGTTCGTCGAACAGCGGCCCGCCGCTGTTGCCTGGGTTCACCGGCGCGTCGACCTGGAGGCAGTCCGGGTAGACGAGCATGCGGTTGCCCTGGCCTTCCTGGTAGCGATGCACACCCGAGACGACGCCGAACGTCACCGTCGGCGCGAAGTCCGTCGCCAGCAGGAACGGATTGCCCATCGCCAGCGCCGGCTGCCCGACCCGCACCGCGTCGCTGTCGCCGAGCGGCCGATGCGGCCACGTCTGGCCGGCGCGCTTGGGCAGCAGGCGCAGCACCGCGAGGTCGCTGCCCGGGTCGATGCCGAGCACCACCGCTTCGTACAGCTCGCCGTCGGGCAGGCCGACCTTCTTGGCGCGGTAGTGGCGGCTGCCGCGCGGCGCGTGCTCGCGCCGCCACGCCTCCTGCCAGCGCGCCGTGAACGCCGCGACCGCCGCGTCGTCGGCCGCCGGATGCTGCGCGCGGAACGCCTGCAGCTCGGCATCGGGCACCGCCGGCTGCCGCGGCGGCTGCCACTTCGGATCCGGCTCGCCGACGACGTGGTAGTTGGTCAGCACGTAGCCGCGCGGATCGAACACCACGCCGCTGCCGCCGCCCGGCTCGTCCATCGCCATCACCGCGCACACCGCCGGCGCGCAGCGCGCGACCAACGCGACGCGCCGCGCTTCGTCGGCGCGCACGGCGGCGAGCGGGTCCTGCGCGCGCACGACGGGCGCGGTGGCCACGAACGCGACGGCGAGGGCGAGGGCGGTGCGCGCCACGACTGCGGCGTGCCGGCGCGCGCTCACTGCTGCACGAACCGCGCGTCGGCGAAGACGCAGAAGTCGCCGAGGTCGTAGTTGCGGCCGAAGTCGGCTTCGAGCGCCAGCGACTTCGCCTTCTTCAGTTCGAGCCGCAGGGTTTCGGGCTGCTGGCCGCGCACGCGCGCGCCGCCGTCCCACACCACCACGCCGTCGACCAGCACGCGCAGCAGCGCGTGCGCATCGGGCCCGGCGCGGTCGTCGATGCCGACCACGGCCTCGAACACGTCGAAGCGCCCGCCGAGGTCGTAGGTCCGGCGCGCGCGCGGCACGAGGCAGAGCCCGCGCGCGTGCGCGACGCCGCCGAGCTGCAGGCCCTTGCCCGCCGGCGTGCGGTCGACGCCGATCGGCCAGACGCGGTCGAACGCCGGCGTCTGTTCGACCTTGGGCTGCAGGTCCGACAGCCATACCATCCGGTCGCTCTGCATCTGCAGGTCGAACACGGCGGCGGCGGGCACGGCCACTTCCACGCCTTCGTCGAGCCGCAGGCGCGCGCCGTCGGCGCTGAGCGCCAGCAGCTTGCCGTCGAGCGCTTCGCCGCTGGCGAGCTGCAGGCGGGCGCGCGGCTTGGGCTGGCGATCGGGCGCAGCGCCGGTCGCGTCGCCGAAGACGACCGCGGCGACGCCGGCGGTGGCGAACTCGTACTCGTCGCCGCGCAGCGTGAAGTCGACCGTGCTGGCGCCGAAGCCGCGCAGCGTCACCGCCGAGCGCTGCGCCTTGCCGTCGCGGACGACGTACAGCAGGTCGGCGTCGGCGAGCGGCTGCTTGCGGTCGGCGGCGAACAGGGCAGGCTCGGGCCGCTCGGCGCCGCCGTGGCGCAGCGCGCGCACCATCGCCAACGGCACGGCGACGTCGACGCCCGCCGGCAGCGTGACGACGAGGCGCGCGGGCACGCCATTGGCTGCGGGCAAGCCGGCGAGCGCGGTCGCCGGCAGGTCGAGGCCCGAGCGCAGCCACACGCGGTGCGGCGCTGCGACCGGCTTGCTGGCAGCGCCCGTCGGCGCGAAGGCCGCCAACTCGGCGAGGTCGAAGCGACGCTCACCGTCGGCCGTCTGCACGCGCGCCGCGCCGTCGGCGACGGCGAGCGCGCCGTCGAACGTGGCGCCGGCGATCGTGCGCACGCGCCCGGGCAGGCCCGCTTGCGCGCCGAGCGCTGCCGCCAGGACGGCCCACGGCAACGCGAACGCGGCGGCGGCGCGCAGCGGCAACGCGCTCACTTGCGACCGCCCCCCTTGCCGAGCTTCTTGTAGTACTCCTCCAGCATCTTCTGGTACTGCGGCGGCAGGCCCTTCTGCAGCTTGGCGGCGATCTTCTCGCGGTCGGCGTCCTTCATGTCGCCCCACCGGTCGGCCAGCGTCGGCCGCTTGTTGAGCTCGCCGACGTTGCTCTCGCCTTCGGGCGCCTGGCTCTGGTTGGCGGGGTTCGCGCTCGGCTGGTTGCCGCTCGGCGCGCCGCTGCTCTGGCTCTCGCGCTGCTCGAATTCCTCGATCAGCTGGTTGAGCTGCTCCAGGTACCCCTCCTGGTCGACCTGGACGGGCTTGCCGGTGCGCTGCTTGCGCAGGTCGCGGGTCGTGCGCTGCATGCCGTCGGCGAGCTCGTGCAGGCGGCTCTCCTGCTGCCGCTGCAGCTCGCCGATGCGCTGCTGCGCGGCGGCGCGGAAGCGTTCGCTGGCGTCGGGGAACCACTGCAGGAACGCCTGGAAGCGCGGCAGCGCGTGCTCGGGCATCGGCACGTCGGCGAGCGCCTGCGCGTAGAAGAACGCCGCCTCGCCGTCGAGCGGCGAGACGTTGAGGTCCTGCGCGAAGTAGTCGTTGAGCGCGCGGATCGCCAGTTCCGGCTCGTCGCCGTCGACGAACAGCCGCGCGAGGTGGTAGCGCGCGTGCGCGCGCAGCGCCGGCTCCTTGGCGTCGGCGAGGACCTGCGCCAACGCGACGGCGGCCTCGGGGTCGCCGTCGTCGCGGCGCTTGCAGGCGGCGGCGAGCGCGGGCGACACAGCGCGCATCAGGTCGTCGGCCGCGCGCGCGAGGCCGACGTCGGCCGCCTCGGCGCCAAAGCGCCCGAGCTGCGCCTCGGTCGCGCCGAGCGCGCGGCACGCGGCCTCGAACTTGGCGCGATCGAACGGCAGGAAGGGGTTCTGCACCGCCATCGGCGGCACCGGCGGCAGCGGCGTCGCGGGGCCGGCCGGCTTGGGCTCCTGGCCTTGCGGTGTCGGTGTCGGTGTCGCCGTCGCCTTGGGCGCGGGCGGCGTGGGCTCCTGCGGCGGCTGCGCCAGCGCGCCGGCGGCGAGCGCCAGGGCGCCGCAGACGGCGCGCAGCGAAGCGGCGAGCGCGTTCACCGGCCGTCCTCCGGCACCGACTCGTTGCCGAGCTTCGCCGCGAGGCGCCGCATCAGGTCCTGGACGCGCGCCTGCTTGCCGGCGAGCGCGTCGGACTCCGGGCGCGCCGCCGTGCGCTCGGCCGCGGGCCGGGCGTCGAAGTCCTTCGTCGACTTGTTCACGCGTTCCTGCAGGAAGCGCAGCATCTTCAGCTCCGCGGACACCGGGACGAGAGGTGGCTGACCGCCACCGCCATTGCCCGTTCAATGCCCGCACTCCTTGCGTTCGATGGTCTTGCGCAGGGCGTTGATCAGCAGGTCGAGCAGGTCCTCGACGTCGCGCTGGGCCTGCTGCACGTCGGGCCCGCTCTGGCTCGCGGCGAGGCGCTTGCCCACCGCGGCGAGGTCGTCGCGCAGCTGCTCGACCAGCGGCGGGAACACCGCCGTCGTGCCATCCTCGCCGAGCAGCTTGAGCGCGTCGCCGGCCTCGGCCGCCAGCTCGTCCTCGCCCTTGGCGAGGCCTTGCAGCTGCTCGACCATCGACGCCGGCAGCTGGCCGTCGGCGGTCAGCACGTTCTTGCGCGCGCCGTCGAGCGCGACCGTGCGCGCGGACAGCTCCTTCTGGCGCTTGAGCATGGCGCCGAAGCGGTCCTCCAGCGCGCGCAGCACTTCGTCCTGCAGCTGCTGGCGCAGCTGTGCGAGGGCTTCGTCGAGTTCCTGCTTGGCGGCGTCGAGGTCGTCCTTGGCGTCCTGCTGCTTCTGCTTGGCGGGCTTCTGTTCCTTGAGCTGGCCGGCGGCCGCGCGTTGCTTGGGCACCGCCTGCTGCACGCGCTTCTGGCCGGGCTTGGCCTCGTCGGTCGGCTGCTCGCCCTCGGCCGGCTGCTCCATGTCCTGCGCCAGCTTGTCGGTCGCGGCCTGCGTCGCCTCCTGGCGCTTCTGCTGCTGGTCGAACGGCAACTTGGCGAGCTCGCGCTTCGTCGCGTCGGCCATCTCGTCGAGTTCGCGCACGGCCTCCTGCAGCTTCGCGATCGCCTCGTCCTGCGGCGGCAGCGACGGCTCCGGCTTCTGCTCGCCGAGCTGCTGCTGCGCCTGGGCCATGCTCTTCGCCGCCTTGCCAGCGCGGGCGCTCGGCTGCGGCGGGCTCGGCGGCGCGGGCTGGCCGTCGGCGGGCGCGGGCGTCGGCGCGAGTTCGGCCTGCTTCTTCTCGAGCGCTTCGAGCTCGCCCTGCAGCCGCTCGGCCTGCTTCTGCAGCTCGGCTTCCTTGTCGGCGAGCGGCTTCGTCGCCTCGGCGGCGGCCTGCACGCCGAGCTGGTTGGTCGCCGCGCGCAGCTCCTGCTGCTGCGCCAGCAGCGCCTGCGCCTGCTCGCGCTTCTGCGCCAGCTCGGCGAGCTGCCGCTGCAGGGCCTCGGTCTTGGCCGAGTCCTGCTTCTCGTTCTGCTGCTCCTTGGCGAGCTGGTCGACGCGGTCGCGGAAGCCGCTCAGGCGCTTGATCTGCTCCAGCAGCTTGCGCAGGTCGTCGTCGCGCGCCTGCAGCAGGTCGAGCAGCGTCGCGAGGTCCGCCTTCAGCGTGCCCATCGCCACCAGCGCCTCGTCCCAGCGCTCGCCCTGCAGCAGCACGCCGGCCTGGTCGAGCCGTTGCTGCAGCTTCTTCTCCTGCGCGTACTGCAGGCCGACGCCGAGCAGCTTGCTGTCCTCGGGCTCGGTCTTCTGCAGCGCGACCATGAGCTTCTGCATGCGCGCGGTCAGGTCGCGGAACTTGCCGCGGGCGAGTTCCTGCTTCTGCGCCGGGGACTGCGGCGGATCCTGCGCCCGCAGCGACGCGCCCGGCAGCACGCCAAGGCACAGCGCCAGCAGCAGCAGGAGGAAGGTCTTGTGGATCATGTCGGCCTCGCGGCGGGTTCGGTGCGACGTCTACTTCGGCGGTTCCTTGCGGTCGGCGGGTTTCTTCGGCTGGAAGAACTCGCTCTCGTTCTGGCGGACGCGGCCCTCGACGTCGCGGATGGCCTCGTTCTCCAGCTTAATCACGCTGCGCAGATCCTCGATCAGGGCGGCGAGGCTCTCGGCCTCCTCCATCTGCTTGAGGACGGCGGCGATGCGCCGAACGATGGCGCGGTAACCCTCGGCGGCAGCGGCGCGTACGGCTTCGTCGCCCGACTTGGCGTAGGCGTCGACCTGGCGCGCCGTGGCGGGGAAGTCATCCTTGGCGAGCGCCGCCAGCGGGGCCGGGACGAGGCCTTCGACCTGCCGGACCTGATTGGCCTCCCACAGCCGGTTGTTCTCGTACTCCCACAGGATGCGCTGGTAGCTCTCGCCGACGAAGGCGACCCGGCGGCCGAGCGTCTGCTGCTGCCGCGCCAACGTCTTGCAGCGCGCCTCGACCTGCGCCCGCCGCTCGCCGGCCTGCGCCAGCGCCACGATCTCGGTCAGCTCGGTCAGCGACTTCTGCTCCTCGTCGAGGATGCGCTGCAGCTCCTGGCGCTGCTCCAGCTGCCGCCGGCGCAGTTCCTCGGCGAGGCGCTCGCGCGTCACCACGCGGAAGGTCATCGCCTCGGCGAAGGCCTCGTGCGGCGCGCCGGGGCCGAAGTTGTCGGTGGCCGACAGGCGCAGCGAGAACAGCATGCCCGGCCGGATCGGGTTGCCGGGCGCGGCTTCGTCCGGCGCGGTGTTCCACTGCGCGAGGTCGACCTGCGCCTCGGTCTCGTGGCGCAGCGCGCTCTTCGGCAGCGGCGCGCGCAGCGTCAGCCCGGCGGCCGCGAACGGGACCTCCGGCGGCGGCGCCTGGCCCTTGTCCAGCGGCTGGTCGGCGACGGCGCGCCAACTGGCGCCGACGGCGCGCAGGCCGAAGTCGTCGCGCAGCCGCAACTCGCCCGGGATGCGCGCGTGCGCGGTGATCGCCGCGCCGATGCCGCGCAGCCGGAACTCGACGCTCGGCGGCTTGTCGTCGCCGACGCGCAGCGCCAGCTTGGGCGGCGCGCCGGCGCCGAGCGCGTCGGCGTCGACGACGTCGACGACCAGCGGGCCCGACGTCTCCGGCCGCACTTCGCCGACGAACGTCCGGCCGTCGGCGGCGAGCGCGAGCGCGACCTTGCCGTCCTGGCCGAGCAGCGCGAACGCCTCGCGCAGCGGCTTCTGGCTGCCGCCGGTCAGCGTCAGCACCGCCCCGCGCGGCACGCGCAGCTCGCCTTCGGTCGGCGGCGGCGTCCACGGCTCGCGCTCCATGTAGGCCGGGAAGTCGACGCGCACCGCGAGGCCGTCGACGCGCGGCCGTTCGACGACGGCGGCGGTGACCAGCAGCGGCAGCGCGTCGCCGCCGGTGATCGCGAGCTGCACGTCGGCGAGCACCGACTCGATGGTCCACGCGAACTCGCGTTCGCCGGTGCGGCCCATCGTCTCGCTGCCGGTCTCGCCGCCGGCGAAGCGGTAGTCGACGACCAACTGGTCGGGCACCGGACCGGCGACGACGACGCGCACGGTCAGCGCGTCGCCCTGCGGCAGGCGCACGGCCGCCGCGTCGCCCGCGGCGAGCGCGAGGAGCGTGTAGCGCGGCCACTCGACGGACCCGAGCAGCAGGTTGCGCGCCGCCCAGATGCGCAGCGCCGACGCGTCGGCCAACGCCCAGCCGGCGAACGCCAGCAGCGCGAGCGCGCCGAGCCCGCCAAAGCGCCGCACGCGGCCGACGTCGAGCGCCTGCGCGAACGGGATGCCGGCGAGCCGCCCCTGCACGTCGGCGACGACGGCGGCCTTGAGCGCGGGCGAGCCGTCGCCGCGCGCGGGCGCGCCGCCGTGCAGTTCGCGCGCGAACTGCAGCGAACTGACCAGCGACTGGCGGATCTCCGGCGCGCCGCGTTCGACGGCGAGCGCGAGTTCGACGTCGCCGAGCGGCGTGCGCAGCGGGCGCACGAGCCGGCGCTGCAGTTGGCGCGCCAGCACGGCGACGAAGCTCGCCAGCAACAGCGCGCGGTACGGCATCTCCAGCCGCAGCAGCCGGTCGGTCGCGAAGCTCGGCAACGCGTAGGCGGCGAGCAGCGCCAGCGCGATGCCGGCGGCCTCGATCCAGGTGCCGACGCGGGCGCCGCGGCGGACGCGCGCCAGTTCGGCGCGGGCGAGACCCGGCGGTGGCAACGTGGCGTTCACAGCAGGTTGCTCCGTTTGCGCAGCAGCCACTCGACGGCGAGCACGGCGAGCACGAACGCCAGCGTCGGCCAGCCGTCCCACAGCGGGTGCGGCGTGCGCCACGTGTCCGTCGCCGCGCGCGACGGAATGGTCGCGAGCGCGGCCAGCAGCTGCTGCGGCGTCTCGCACAGCACGCCGCCGGGGCCGGCGGTGATGGCGGCGAGTTCGGCGCGGTCCATCGGGCCCTCGCGTTCGTACTGCGCCGCGACCACCTGGAAGGCCGCCTCGGCGGCGCGGCCCTGCTTGTCGGCGGCGCGCACGCGGTAGGCGCCCAGGCGCTGCGGCCGCAGGCGCAGCGCGAAGCGGCCGGGCGCGGCCTCGACCGGCGGCAGTTGCAGCGTCTCGGGCGCCTCGCCGTCGCGCTCGACGACGACCGCGAAGGCGTCGGCGACGAGCGGCTGCAGCGCCTCGTCCTTGGCTTCGGCCGCGAGTTCGACGGCGTCGCCGAGGTCGACCTTGTCGTCGCTGACGAACAGCCGCAGCCGCGCGTTGCCGGCCTGGGCGCGGCCCTCGAACAGGTAGCGGACGCCGCCGACCCAGAAGCGGTTGTAGGCCGCTTCGTACAGCGACCGCCAACGGTAGGTCTCGTCGAAGCCGCTCCACACGACGCGCCCGGCGCCGACGTTCTGCACGGCGAAGACCGGCATGCCGCGGCCGTTGCGGCGCTGCTCGGGACCGGCGTGCTCGGCGAGCACGGTGGCGACCGGCTTGCTGGCGGCGACGGGGAAGACGAAGCGCTGGCCCGGCAGCCGCTGCCACAGCGCGCGGCTGCCGTCGCGGTCGTCGAGCAGGCGCGTCAGCTTGGCGCCGAGGCCGTCCTCGCCTTCGGGCGCGAGCTGCAGCGGCCACGGCAGGCGGAAGGCCTTGCCGAGGCCGACGGCGCCGCGGTCGGCGGCGTCGAGGTCGGGCGCGACCGGCAGCAGTTCGGTGAGCGGCGCGGTGACGGCCGCCGGGCGCACGGCGTCGAGCGTGAACTTCTCGCCGGCCACCCACCACAGGCCGCAGCCGCCTTCGACGACGTGCTGCTGCAGGTGCTGGCAGAACCGCGGCGTCAGCTTGCTGGCGTCGGGATCGAGCAGCACCACGACGTCGTACGGATCGAACTCGGCGCGTTCCTCGGGCAAGCGCTCGATGCGCGCGCCGTCGTCGCCATCCTGCGGGAACTTGGGGTCGGCGCTCTGCAGCCAGCACGAGACGTCGATCGTCTTGTCGCGCAGCAGCAGGTTGCGCAGGATCTGGAACTCGTGCGACGCGCCGCCGGCGACGAGCAGCAGGCGCAGCCGCTCGCCGAGCACCTCGACCGGCGCGGTGCGCGCGTGGCGCTCGGGCACGAGCGGTTCGCCGTCGGGCGGCGCCACCTCGGCGCGGTAGGTGAAGCGACCGGGCGCGTCGGCGACGAGGTCCTTCCACTCGACCGCGGTCTCGCCGTCCCCGGCGAGCGCGACCTGCTGCGTGCGCACGACCTGCTCCTGGCCCTTGTCGTCGACGCGCAGCAGGCGCACCGTCGCGACCGCGGCGTCGTAGCCTTGCGCGAACACCGCCGCCTTGGCCTCGAAGGGATCGCGCTGGAAGACCTTCGCCGGCGCTTCGAAGCGCGCGAGCTGCACGGACTGCGTCGCCGACGGATCGCCGACGCCGAGCGCGAACACGTGCGGGATCTTGCGCTGGCCGAGCAGGCGCGCGACCTCGGCGGCCTGCGGCCCGGCGTTGCGGCGGCCGTCGGTCACGAACACCACGGCGGCGATCTCGGCGTTGCGGCTCTTGTCGAGCGCGGTGCGCAGGGCGCCGCCGAGGTTGCTGGCGCGGCCGTCGGCGGCGAGGCGCGCGAGGTCGACGCGCGGCGCGGGCGCAGCGGCGGCCGGCGCGGGTGCGCCGTTGGTCGGCGGCGTCGGCGCCGGCGGCGGCGGCAGCAGCGGCAGCTGGTCGAGCGCGCCGGCGAAGGCGTAGAGCTGGACGTCGTTGCGCGCCGCGAGCGTGCGCACCAGTTCGCCGTCGCCGTGGCCGAGCAACGCGCGCACGAGGTCGAGGCGCGACGCGGCGCGCAGGTCGGCGACGCCGAGCCCGCGCCAGCCGTCGGCCGCGGCCTGCGCTTCGGGTTTGCGCCAGCCGTCCTTCTGCGCCATCGACTGCGAGCTGTCGACCAGCAGCAGCACGTGGCCCGGCCGCGTCTGCCGCTGGATCGCGACCAGCGACGGCTCCAGCAGGATCGCAGCGACCACCGCGACGGCGAGCGCGCGCAGGCCGGCGAGCAGCAGTTGCACGGCGCGCGGCCGGCTGTGCGCGTCGCGGCGATAGACGAAGACGACGAAGCCGACTGCGAGCGCGAGGCCGAGCAGCACCAGCAGGCCGAGGCCGCCGGTGGGAAAGCGCGTGAACTGCAAGCGCAGCTCCTGGCCGTCCGCGACCGGGATGCCGCGCCAGCGCGCCAGCAGTTGCAGCAGATCGTCCATGGCGGAGCGCGCCGCGTCAGCGGCGGCCGAACCTCCACGCGAGCAGCGTCTCCAGCAGCATGCAGGCGAGCAGCAGGGCGGCGAGCAGCGGCCACGGTTCGCCGCCGGCGGCGGCGGCCTCGGCGCGATCGTCGTCGCGCACGAAGGTGACGCGGTCGCGCAGCTCGGCCGGGTACACGCGCGCGAAGTCCGTCGCGGCGAAGCCCACCAACCGGCTCTCGGCGAGCGGCGGGTTGCGCGCGAACAGCCGCTTGTCCGGCGCGCCGTCGTGGCGGGCGAGTTCGACCTCGTACGCGCCGAGCTGGCGCAGTTCGGCCATCGGCACGACCAGCTGGGCCGGCGCCGGCGGCTGCGCTTCGGGCGCGGTGAACGTGCGCTCGTCGTCGCCGCGCAGCGCCCGCACGGTCGCGTCCAGGCGCAGCGACGCCGCGTCGAGCGCGGTGCGCCAGCTGCCGTCGGGCAGCAGGTTCTGGCCGGCGACGTCGCTGCGGCGCGCGGTGGCGCGGTGCAGTTGGTGGCAGAGCACGACGAACAGGTCGGTGCTCGGCAGGTTGCTCCACGCCTTGTCGGCGCTGAGCGCGCACAGCGCCGCCTGCCCGCCCTGGCCGATGCTGCGCACGGCGAGCAGCGGCGGGCCCTCGGCGTCGCGGATGCGCGCCACGATCGTCGCGCCCGACGTGCCGTCGTCGACCAGTTGCAGCCAGCGTTTGGCCAGCACCACGCTGCCGAACAGCAGATCGAGCACCTCGCCGACGCCGTCGGCGACCGGGTGCTCGGGCGCGGTGAACGCCGCCTTCTCCGGCCGATCGGGGTCGCCGGCGATGTCGCCGATCGGCAGCGGCAGCGGGCCCGCGCCACCGCGCCACAGCCGCTCGTTCCACGCCGCCGCGTCGACCTGCGCGCCGCACCACACCACGAGGCCGCCACCGCCGGCGACGAAGGCCGCGAGCCGCTCGGCCAGCGCCGGCGACGGCGCCTGCACGTTGCACAGCCACACCGCGTCGAAGGCGGCGAGGTCGACGTCGTCGAGGCCGCCGTCGGTGACGACCTGCGGCTCGACGCCGGACTCGGGCGCGTCGAGCGCGGCCTGCAGGAAGAACGTCTCGCCGTCGTCCTCGTCGGGCTGGCCGTCGACCAGCAGCACGCGGCTCTTGTCGCGCACGTCGAGCGCGAGCGTGCGGCGGTCGTCGAGCGGATAGGTGTCGGCGGCTTCGAGCTGGGCGTCGACGCGGTGCGGGCCGCCCGCCGCGAACGTGTGCACGAACGGCACGGCGATGCGTTCGCCGGGCGCGAGCGGCGGCACGGCCAGCACGACGCGGCTCTGGCCGTCGACCTCGACCGCGAGGCTGCCGGCCGGCGCCGGATCGAGGCCGAGGTTCTGCACGTCGGCGGCGAGCGCGGCGGGCGCGCCGGCGACGGCGAAGCGGTCGGCGAGGCGCACGTCGACGATGGCGACGTCCTGCGGCGGGCCGGCGGCCCCGTGCACGAACACGCGCTCGCCGGCGGCCTTGGTCGCCACCAGCGCGGCGAGCAGCGCCGGCGCGGGTTTGTCGTCGTCGGTCGTCCAGTCGCGCGCGCGCGCGTCGCCGAAGACGTGGTGCTCGGTGCGCGCGATGCCGTCGACGCCGGCCGCGCGCTGCACGTCGGCCGCGAGCGCGGCGCCGAGGTCGGGCGCGCCGTCGCCGGCGGGCAGTTCCTGCAGCAGCGCCGCGACGCGCTGGCCGAGGTCGGGGCCGACGCGCAGGTTCCAGACGTCAGGCTGCTGCGGGCGGCTCGTCCGCACGAGCGAGAACGCGTCGCCGGCGGCGTTCGTCGCCAGCCGCTCGGCGAACGCGCGCAGCCGGTCCTTGGCCTTGGCGTGCAGCGTGGCGCTGCCGCTGCGCTGCTGCATCGAGGCGCTGTCGTCGAGCAGCGCGACGTGGTGCGTGCGGCCGCCGCCGAGGCCGCCGTCGAGCAGCGGGCGGCTGACCAGCAACACAAGCAGCAGCACGGCGAGCGTGCGCAGCAGCAGCACCAGCCACTGCTCCATCTGCAGGCGCTTCTTGTTGCGCTGCATCGCCGCCAGCAAGAACGTCATCGCCGCCCACGGGCGCGTCTGGTGCCGCCGGCGGTTGAGCAGGTGGATGACGATCGGGACCGCGCACAGCGGCAGGCCCCAGAGCAACAGCGGATGCAGGAAGCCGAGCGCGAGCATCCGTCACCGTTGGTAGATGGGCACGTACGCCCACGGCAGCTGCAGGATCGTCAGCGCGATCGCGGTGCCGTACACCGCGCCGACGCCGTCGCCTTCCCAACGGCCGTCCTTCTGCTGCTGCTTGCGCAGGTAGTCGGTCGCCTTCGCGAAGTACGCGCTCCAGTCGTCGCCGCCGCGCTGGTAGAGCGCCTGGCTCCAGTAGAGGTGCGTGTAGAAGTGGTGCCCGGTGTTGTCGACCGTGATCTGGATCTGCTTCTTGCAGTACTGCACCGCCTTGTCGACGAACGGCTGGTCGTCGTAGACGCCGGCGTTGTAGAGCACGGCGACGCCGGCGGCGGTGATGGCCGGCCGGCCCTCGCCGCCCGAGCCGAGGCTGTAGCGGATGCTGCCGTCGGCGTTCTGGCAGCGTTTGACGTAGTCGACGGCGCGATCGACGGTGCGGCGGTCGACGACGATGCCGGCCATGCGGCAGGCGCGCAGCGCCTGGATCTGCGTGACCGTCACGCTGCCCTCGTCGCCGCCGCTGTCCGGCTGGTAGATCCAGCCGCCGGCCGCCGACTGCGCCTGCGCGATCAACTGCACGGCCTTGTCGAGCACGCGCTTGAGCCGCTCCTGTTCGCGCACGTCCTCCTCCATGCCGTAGACCGAGGCAAGGAACAGCGTGGCGAAGCCGTGGCCGTACATGCTGCGGCCTTCCTCGGCCGCGACCGAGATGACGCCGGTCGTGCCGTCGGCGTGCTTGCGCAGGTAGGCGACGGCGCGGCGGACGTTGTCGTAGTGCTTGCCACGCGTCGGCGTGCTGCCCGAGGCGATCAGCGCCATGCCGGCGAGCCCGGTCATCGCCGCGGGGTAGCTGCCGTAGCCGCCGGCATTGCGCCACGAGCCGTCGCTCGCCTGCGTGCGCGCGAGCCATTCGAGGCCGCGCTCGATGGCCTCCTGCGTCGGCTGCGTGATGCCCGGCGGGTAGATCGGCTCCTGCGCGGTGAGGGCACCGGTGCTGCCGAAGCCGGCGGTGGCGATCGCGCTGGCGACGAGTGTGGCGAAGCGGACGGCGGCGGCGTTCATTCGTTGCCCTCCATGCAGGCGTACAGCCGGCCCTGCTCGCGCTCCTGCGCGGCGAGGTCGCCGCGGGCGCGGCAGAGTTCGAGGCGCGCGAGGTGCCAGCGCAGGCGCAGCGGCCGGTCGCGCAGCGCGTCGGCGCGGGCGTCGAACAGCGCCAGCGCGCCCGGCAGGTCGCCGGCGGCGGCGCGCGCGGCGGCTTGTTCGACGAGCAGTTCGAGCAGGTCGTCGCCGAGGCCGCGCCGCTGCTGCGGGTCGGTCGCGGCGGCGAGCGCCTGCGCCAGCGTCGCGACCGCCGCGTCGGCGTCGCCGATGCGCGCGAGCAGGTCGGCGCGCGCGCGCGGCGCGGTGGCCGCCGTCGCGAGCGCGCGCAGGGCCGACACCGTGCTGAACACTTCCACCCCGCCCTGGTAGCCGACCGCCAGCCACGGACCGTCGACGGTGAGCTGGACCGAGCCGCCGAGCGGCTCGCGGCTGGCCCCGAACGGCGGCAGCTCGAGCCGGGCGCGCAGCTCGCCATCGCCCCCGTAGGCCAGCAGTTCGCGGCCGGCGGGCACGAGCACGCAGTCGCCGGCGATGGCGCCGCGGCCGCGGCCTTGGGCCTTTGGCACGGTGGTCTTCGGCAGCTCGACGGCCCACTTCAGCAGGCCGCCGCTCGCGCCGAAGGCGACGAGGTGCGTGTCCGACAGCGCGAACAGGTCATCGCCGGCGATGCCGACGAGCGTGCGCAACCGGCCGAAGCGCGCGAAGCGGCTGGTGGCGTCGAACATCCAGGCGACGTCGCCGCTGGCGAGGTCGAGGCCGAGCAGCACGTCGCCATCGACCGGCGCCAGGATGCCGACGCCGCCGTGCACGAGCAGGTCGTTGGGGTGGAAGCCCGTCAGTTCGTCCTGGCGGAAGCTGCCGGCCCAGTTGCCGCCGAACGGCCCGCCGTCGGCCTCGGGCTTGCGCGCCTTGGCGTTGCCGCGCCGCGGGTCGACGCGCTCGTAGCGGCGCAGCCAGCGCAGTTCGCCGGTCAGGGCGTCGACGTTGGCGACGCAGCCGGCGTTGGTGGCGACGAGCGCAGCGCCGCCCTGCACGACGACCGGACAGCCCGGCGCCTTGAAGAACGGCGTGCCGCCGCCGTGCAGCAGGACGTGCCACATCGGCTTGCCGGTGGCGGCGTCGAGGCACTCCAGCGCGTAGCGGCCGCGGCGCAGCGACGGCAGCAGCAGGCGCTCGCCGAACACCGTCGGCGCGGCGAGGAAGATCACGTCGCGGTAGCCGTCGGCCCCGTCGCGCCACTGCTCGGACGACCACGCGACGGCGAGGTCGCCGCGGCGGTAGGCGACCAGCTCGCTGGCGCGCAGCACCTCGGTGCTGGCGGAGAGGTTGCGCTTGCTGCCGAGCACGAGGTAACAGCGCTGGCCGTCGTCGACGGGCCGCAGCAGGGCGAAGTCGCTGGCGGCGATGCGCACGCGCGGCCGGTTCTCGCGCGCCGGCGGCGGCTCGTCGAGCGCTTCGGTCGACGCCGTCAGCAGGCCGCTGGTCGCGTCGGCGGCGCGCAGCCGGAAGTGCTCGGGGAAGAGCGCGCGCGGCGCGCCGTCGCCGTCGCCGCCGGCCGCGAACACGACGTGCGTCGCCGGGCCGTAGCGCGACGCGTAAGGCATCGCCGCCGTCGTCGAGCCGTCGCCCAGGAACATCGGCTGCTCGCGCTCGGACTTCGGGTCCTTGTACGGCTCGGGATTGCGGAAGCGGAACTGCCACAGCGGGAGCAGCCCCTGGTCGAGTCCGCCCGCGAACAGCGCCGGCGTCGGCCCCGCGACCCGGCCGGCCGCCGGCGCGCCGTCGCCGGCGAAGCGCGCGTCGAGCGCGAGGTCCTTCGCGGCCTGCAGTTCGCCTTCGACGCGCAGCATGGCGTCGGGCTGTTCGTCGGCGAGCGCGGCGACCTCGCGGCGCGCCGCCGCCGGCTCGCCGGCGCGCTGCATGCAGACCGCGATCTTGAAGCGCAGCCACTCCGGCTTGACGCCGAGTTCGGCGCGCAGCTCGGCGGGGTAGATCGACAGCAGGTCGCGGTACGCGAGCAGGGCGGCGCGGTGGCGGCCGTCGTGCATCAGGCGATCGCCGAGCAGCAGCAGCGCGCGGCCGCCGGGCAGGGTCGCGAAGAAGCGATTCTGCACCTGCTCCAGCGCCGACAGGCCGCCGTCGTCGAGCGCCTGCTGCAGCAGTTCGGCGGCGGCGACTTCGTAGGTGGCGCGGTAGAGCGCACGGCCATCGGCCGGCAGGCGGGCGAGCAGTTCGTGGCACAGCCGCCGGACCGGGCGGTACAGCCGGCCATCCTGGCTGAACACCGCGTGGCGCGGGTCCGCGGGCGGCGGCGGCGGCGGCTCGCCAGCGCCGCCGGGCAGCAGTTGGCGCATGCGCGCAGCGTTCTTGGCCGCGGTGCCCGCGTCGTCGCCGCCGGCGTCGTTGCCGGTGGCATTGCCGGTCGCATTGCCGGTGTTCTTGCTGGTGTCCTTGCCGGCGTCTTTGCCGGCGTTGCTGCCGTCGCCCTTTGGCGGCACGCCCGCACCGGCCGGCGGTGCGATGTCGGTCACCGCCTCTTCGCTGCGGCCCTCGACGACGTCCTGCAGCAGCTGGATCGCCGTCGCGAAGTCGCCGCGCTCGACGCATTGGTTGGCGCGGCGCAGGAAGCGGTCGAGGTTGGGGTTCTCCTGCAGGTCGACGGCGACGCCGCCGTCTTCGCTCGCCGGCGCCTGGCCGCCGCCGGCCGGTGCGACGGCGCCGAGCTGGACCTGCATCTGCACCTTGGCGCCCTGGACCCTGACGCCCCGCACCTCGACGCCCTGCTGCTGGGCGGCAGCGGCCGCCGTGCACGCAGCGGCAGCCAACAGGGGGGCGACGATGGGACGCAACACGGGGATCGGCGGTGAGCAGACGGCCCGGGGTCGTGGGCCGCACGCAGCTTGGACGAACCACGCCGCGCAGGATGAGGCGACGCGCAAACGGTACGGCGGGCGAGGATCGACGGCGAGGGGGGCCGAACCATTCCGCACCGTGCCGCATGGGCGGCAAAATCGTGAACGTTCGGCGATCGCCATCCGTTCACGGCGATCCGTACACTCGGTGCCGATGCGATCCCGCCGCGCCCTGCTCGCCGTCTGCGCCGCCGCCGCCCTGCACACCATCGGCCGCGCCCAGGACTGGACCGACGAGCAGCTCGTCGCTGCCAGTGGCGGCTTTGCCCGGGACGCATTGGTGGCGCGTTACACGCAGGCGGCGCTGCTAGCGGCCGCCGGCGCGCCGGCCCAGCGGGCGATCGCCGCGCGGCTGCACGGCGACCACCGCGAGTACCAGCTCAAGAT
>JBKDXM010000063.1:0-18573 GCA_046306335.1 Planctomycetota bacterium | reverse complement strand
CGGTCGAACTGCAGCGGTGGCGGCAGGACTTCGGCCTGCACAGCATCCATCCACTCAGCAGCGACGGCAGCCGCCGCGTCGGCGAGCCGGCGGCGGCGGCACCGGCGGCACCGGGCGCGCCGGCGGCGGTCGGCGCGTAGGCGCCGGCGGCACGCGGGGGTGCCGCTGCCTGCGGCTGCGGCCGGGGGAACAACAATCGAGCGATCAGGTCCGCCCTTACTCCCCTCACCCGCCGACGGCGACTCCGAGTTGCTCGGCCAACACCGTCAAGAACGCGCCGACGTCGGTGACGATGCCCTGGCTCTGCGCCGAGCCGCGATCGCTGAGCTTGCTGACGACCGCCGGATGGATGTCGACGCAGACGGTCAGCACGTCGGCTGGGATCATGTTGCCGGTGCCGATGCCGTGCAGCATGGAGCTCAGGATCACGACCAATCCCGCGTTCTGCACGATCTTGGCGTACTCCGCCTGCGCCTGGATGAGGTCCATCTGCGTGTCGGGCAGCGGGCCGTCGTCGCGGATCGAGCCGGCGAGGCAGTAAGGCACCTTGGCCTGCACGCAGGCGTGCATGACGCCGCTCTTGAGGATCTTCTTCTGCACGGCGGCCTGGATGCTGCCGGCGCGCCGGATGGTGTTGATCGCGCGCATGTGGTGCATGTGCCCGTGCACCGCCGGGCGGCCCTTTTGCAGTTCGACGCCGAGGCTGGTGCCGTAGAGCGCGACTTCGATGTCGTGCACTGCGAGCGCATTGCCGCTCAGCAGGCCGTCGACGAGGCCGGCGCGCAGGATCGCCGCGAGCGTCGGGCCGGCGCCGACGTGCACGACGACCGGGCCCGCCACGAGGATGACCTTGCGGCCTTCGGCGCGGACGCGCTTCCACTCGGCGACGACCTCCTCGACCTGCGCCGCGAGCCGGCGCTCGGAACTGACGCCGCCCTGCATGAAGCCGAACTTGCCGTCCTGCAGCTTGCGGGTGGTGAACGGCGTGATGCGGATGCCGGCGAAGCCGACGACGACCTTCTGGCCGACCTGGAGGTCGCGCAGCTTGACGCAGCGCAGCGCCCCGTTGTCGTCGACGACGGCCGCGTCCATGCGCTGATCCTGCACCGGCAGCCATTGGCCGGCGACGCGCACCTCGGTCGCGAGGTTGGTCGTCGAGTAGAACCCGTCGGGTGCGGTGCCGGCGATGTCGATCGCGGCGAACACGGCGTCCTGCGTCTCGGTCTCCGACAGGCCGAGCGACATCAGGTCGGCGCGCACGCGGTCGAACGACTTCTTGTTCGGCGCGGCGACCTCGAGCACGAGGAACGACTCGTCGTTGCGCTGCTTGCCGACGTCCAGTTGCAGGATGCGGTAGGTCGCGCCGGCAGCCTGCACGGCCTCCAGCGCGTCGGACAGCAGGCCGGAGTCGATCAGGTGGCCCTTGGCCTGGAAGTTGGCGACGTACTTGCTCACGCCGGCGAAGGTAGCCGCCGGCATGGGGAACCGGAACGTCCGATCGTCCGCGGCTGCCGCGCCCGGGTCAGGCCAGCGCCGGCCAGAGGTAGGTCAGCGTGAAGTCGTCGCCGACGACGTCGCCGATCAGGTCGCCGCCGAGGCGCCGCTGGGCGAAGCACGTCACCGCGAGACCGGCCGACATGCCCGGCGAACCGATCGCGCCGAGCAGGCCGCCACCGCCGTCGAGCAGGCGCGCGATCCCGACCGCGACCGCCGGCTCCGCGACGGGCGCGACGAGGCGCACCCGCGCGCAGCGGCGCGGACGGCCGTCGCCGCGAGCGATCATGGCGACTTCGGCGTCGACGCGCAGCGACCTCGGCGACGCGTCGGCGACGGCGGCGAGGCCGTGCCAGATGGCCTGGACGCACTCGGTCGGGTCGACGTGGATCTCGACCTCGGGCACTTCCATCAGCGTCGGCTCGACGCCGCGCTGCAGCAGCGCCTTGCCGGCCAGCGCCACCGCATCGGCGACGACCGACGCCAGCTTCGTGCGGCGGCGTTCGCGCGGCGACCGCGCCAGCATGCGGGCGACGCTGCGCAGCAGCTGTGCGCCGCGCTGGGTGCCTACGGTCATGTCCTGCAGCAGTTGCGCGTCGGCGGGGTCGACGACCAACGGGCGCAGCGTGGTGGCGAGGCCGATCGCCGCGTTCAGCATGTTGTTGAAGTCGTGGACGAGCGCGCCGGCCGACCGGCCGAGCAGGCGCAGCCGCGCGAGTTCGGCAACCGCCGAGGCAGCGCGGTGCGCGGCCGTCGTCTCGTCGACGATCAGCCAGTTCGCGCCATCGGCGGCGCGGCAACGCAAGCGCCACTGCTGGCCGCCGCGCGCGACTTCGATCGCCTCGCCGGCGCGCAATCGAGCTTCGTCGTCAGCCGCGACGGCGAGTCCGCGAAGGTCCGCGGCGGGCGCGTCCGTCCCGCCCCACGCGGCGAGCACGCCGCGCATCGTCGCGTTGCTGGCGACGATGCCGCCATCGGCTGCGAGCAGTCCCACGCCTTCGTCGAGGGCTGCGAGCAGTTCGGCGGAAGCCGGCGGCATGGCCACGTTGTAGCGCCGCGCCGCGCGCGCGCCACCACGGTCGTCACTCGGCGCGGAAGCGCACGCTCACCGCCGACACGTGGCTGACGCCGCGTTCCAGCGCGCCGATCGACTGCAGGAAGGCGGAGACCGCGTAGTAGTCCGGCGCGGGTCCGACGGCCGAGCCGTCGCCGTAGCAGGCCGCGACGGTCAGTTCGTAGTCGCGCCCGGCGCGCAGCGGCGTGGCGACGCCGTTCGGCAGCGCCACGAACGCGAAGCCGCCCGCGCTCGGCGGCGCGAACACCGACCAGCGCAGTGTCTCGCTCGTGGTCGGGTCCGGATCGGGATCCGGCGCGACGTTGCGCAGCTCGACGACGGCGTGCAGCGCGCCGGCGGGCAACGCGAAGAACGCGGTGAAGCCGCTGGCCGGCACGACGGCGCCGGTCGTCGGGAACGACACGGTCGGGAACGGCCGGAAGCGGAAGTCCCCGCGCGGATAGGTCGCCGGCCCGCTGCCGCGCGGCAGCGACACGAGCGACGTCGTGCGCAGCGTCGTGCCCGCGGGACCGGGGAAGCGGCCGTCGAGCAACGCCAGCCACGAACTGCCCGCGAGTTCGCCGGCGAGCGGCGGCAGCGTGAACACGAGGTCGTCGCCGACCCGCGCGTGGTTGCCGGTCAGGCCGCGCGCGACGTCGACCACCGCGCCCGACGGACGCTGCAGAGCGAGCGCGAGGCGCAGCGCCGCAAGGTCGAGTTCGGCCGGCGCGCCGGCGAACGCCGCCGGCACGGGGAACGTCGCGTCGGCGACGTGCGCCAGCGGCAGGTCGCGGTCGAGGCGCGCGCCCTGCGTCGGCGTCACGTCGGCGGCGAAGCCGAAGCGGGCGAGTCTGATGGGCGAGCCCGCCACCCACGCGGCTTCAGCGAACAGCGCGACTGCGAGGTTAAAGCCGATGGCCGGCACGCCGGCGAGGAAGCGATCGCCGGCCACGGCCGGGTCGACGTCGACCGGCAGCGGCGAGGCGACGGCGAGCCCTTCGACGACCTCGTCCCACCACTCCTGCGCGGCGATGCGCCGCGTCGCCCGCAGCGCGTGGCCGCGCGTCGGGTCGGCGCCGACCAGCGCGCCGCCGACGAGCCCGTGGCGTTCGAACGCGCCGAGGCGCGGCCGGCGCACGACCTGCAGCGGCGCTTCGACGCGATCGCTGTACGGGTCGACGATCGAGCGCGCGTGCACGACGAGGTCGCCGCCGACCTGGTTCGTCCGCGACACCGTGACGCGGCCGCCGAAGTTGCGGTCGCTGACGATCGCGCCGCTCTCGCGCGTCTCGCCCAGCAGCCCCTGCGCCGGCGTGTCGCCGTCGACCACGAAGGCGCGCTCCAGCGGTCCGCCGCCGAGTTCGTCGCAGGCGAAGACCGACGTGTTGCGGCCGCCGGCGTCCCAGTTGCGGTCGTTGAGGAACGAGTACGCGGCGTCCCAGCGCGACAGCCGCACGAAGCGCGTGACCTGCGTCGTCTGCACGCGCGCGGCGTCGAGCGACACGCTGTCGAGGAAGCCGAGGTAGCCGGTCGGCACGTCCTCGATCACGGCGACGCCGTCGCCGTCGAAGGTCGTCGCCGTCGCGAAGTCGCCGCGCAGCGTGCTGAGACGCAGCCCGGTGAAGGCCGTCGCGCGGCCGCGGCGCAGCTGCTGCACGACGAAGTCCGCGGCCCTCCGCGTGTCCAGCACGAGCGCCGGGACCGTCGTTTCGCTGGCGACCAGCGGCGTGCTCGCGGCCGCACGCGCCGGCGTGAAGTCGCCGCTGACGAAGGCTTCGATCGCCACCGTGCGCGCGCCGCCGCCAGGCGTGGCGACCGCGATGCCGTCGACGCGGAAGCGCCCCTGCGCGTCGGTCGTGGTCTTGCGCTGGTCGACGCGCACGAGCGCGGCGGGGATCGGCGCCGCCGTCGGCGCGCCGGCATCGACGACCGTGCCGCTGACGGCGCCGGCCGGACCCGCGACCGCGAACGCGTACAAGCCGCCCTGCGCGATGGCGCCCGTCGCGCTGAGGCGGCCGCCGGCGGCGACGACCGCCGTGGCGACTGCGGTCCATTCGCCGGTCGCCGCATCGAGGCGAAACAGCGCCGCCGCAGCCGACGTACCGCCGACGCCGAGTTCGTCGGGCGCCGACAGGTCGGCCGCCGGGGCGAACGCCACGTCGGCCGGCGCGACCAGCACGCCGCGGCTCCACGCGTACGCCGTGCCGGCCGCCGCCGGCTGCGGCAGCTCGCCGGGCAGGTGCACGGGCTGCAGCACGCCGAGCCGGACGTCGACCGTTGCGGTCGCCGCGCCAGCAGCGACGGACGTGCCCGCGCCGATCGTCAGGCGATCGCCGGCGGCCGTCTCGACCGCCGTCGTCGCCGGCTGCGCCCCGATGGCGACGGTCGCGCCGACGCGCAGATCGGGCAGGTGCAGCGCCTCGGGCAGGTCGGCGTCGCCGACGGTGAGCGCGACCGCGTAGCTGCCGAGCCGGTCGCCGTCGCTGGCCGCCGCCGCCGCGCCACCGACGCGGACGAGGCGGCGACCGCGCAGATCAGCCTGCAGGTCGCCGCGGCCGTTGGCGCCGGTGACCACGCGGCGGTCGCCGACTTCGACCACTGCGGCGCTGACGCCGCGGCCGTCGTCGTCGAGCACCACGGCCTTGCTGGAGAACGCCGGCGCCAGCGGCAGCTGCGGCCCGAGTTCGGTGCCGGTGCCGACGTCGCAGCCGGCGACGACGAGCGCGACCGCGGCGGCGGCGGCGAACGCGCCGGCGGCGCAGCAGGAACGCGACCGGAGCGACGTCATCGGCCGGCCTCCCCGCTCGCGCCCGCGCGCGGGCGCGCGTCGAAGCGGTCCGGTTCGGGCGGCGTGGCGACGCGGCTGCGGCTGCCATCGGCGCCGACGCTGCGCACGCCGACGACCACGTCGTCGAGGCAGACGCCGGCGAGCGTCGCCAGCAGCCGGTCGCTGCGCGTCGGCTTGGGCGCAGCTTCGTCCTGGCCGACGACGTGCGTCCAGTCGGGCGCGGTGGTCGGCCGCCAGACGAACTCTGCGCGCAGGGCGCCGGCGGGCAGTTCGTAGACGACCTCGGTGTCGTAGCGGTCGCGGCGCAACTGCGCGGCGAACACGCGCGGCGGCGGCGGCGCCGAAGCGAGCTCGGCCAGCGTCGCGACGACGACGCGGCAGACGTTGGCCGAGTAGGCGAAGTCGACCCATTCCGGCAGGTCGCCGTACGGCTTGCCGTCGCGCGCGACGACGTCCTGGTGCTGGCGCGAGAAGTCCTCGCGCGGCTCGCTGAAGCGCACGGCCGGGAAGCCCTCGTCGAAGAACGAGCGGTGGTCGCCGCCGCGGCCATAGCGGTCGCCGCGGAAGATCAGTTCGACGCCGAAGCCCGGCACGTGCGTGCGCGCCGCGAACGCCGCCGCGCGCGCGAGGCTGCGGCCGAAGCTGTCGTTGCCGCTCGGCGCGTAGCTGAAGCAGCGCAGATGGCGGTCATGGCGCGCCCCGTCCATGCCGAGCGTGTTGCCGACGATGTCGCACGCGATCATGCCGTCGACGCGCACGCCGGCGGCGGCCAGCGCCTTGGCGTGCGCCTTGCTGCCGATCAGGCCCTGTTCCTCGCCGTCGTAGGCGACGAAGACGAGCGTCGCCGGGAAACGCCGGCCGGCGAGCGCCCGGCAGGCCTCCAGCGCCACCGCCGTGCCCGAGGCGTCGTCGACCGCGCCCGGCGCGGCCTTGCGGCCGTCCTCGCCCTGGCTGTTGCGCGAGTCGTAGTGGCCGCCGACCACGTACACGCGCTCCGGGTCGGACGTGCCGCGCAGCGTCGCGATCACGTTGACGATCGGCACCTGCGTCGGCATGCCGGGGCGCGCACACGGCACGGTCTCGCTCTGCAGCGTGACGACGAGCCGGCCGCCGCTGGTCGCGGCGATGGCGTCGAACTCGTCGCGCAGCCACTTGCGCGCCGCGCCGGTGCCTTCGGTGTCGCTGTCGGTGCGCGACAGCACGTGGCGCGTGCCGAAGCCGACCAGCGCGCGCACCGTGCGCGCGATGCGCGCCGGAGCGATCGCGCGCACGGCGGCGGCGACGACGTCGGCGACCGGCTCGACCGGGGCCGCGGCCGCGGGCGGCGCGTCCTGGGCCGCGAGCGCGGCGAGCAGCGCGAACGGGGCGAGCGGTGCGGTTGCCGGAGCGGACGACGGACGCAGCGTCGGGCGGTTCATGCGAAGAGGTCCACGCCGTCCATGCCGGCGGTGCGCCGCAGGCCGAGGATCGGCATCAGGGTCGTGGCGATGTCGCACAGGCGGCCGCCGGGGCGCAGCGAACGGCCGCGCGCCGCCTCGCCGGCGATCAGCAGCGGCACGGGGTTGGTCGTGTGCGCGGTGTGCGGCTCGCCGGTCACGGGGTCGATCATCATCTCGATGTTGCCGTGGTCGGCGGTGATCGCGACGGTGCCGCCGCGATCGAGGAACGCCGGCACGATGCGCGCGAGGCACTGGTCGATCGTCTGCACGGCCTTGATCGCCGCCGGGACGATGCCGCTGTGGCCGACCATGTCGGCGTTGGCGAGGTTGAGCACGACGAGGTCCGGCCGCTGCCCGCCGTCGAGCTCGCGCAGCAGCGCGTCGGTGACCGGGATCGCCGACATCTCCGGCTGCAGGTCGTAGGTCGCGACCTTCGGGCTCGGGATCAGCACGCGCTTCTCGCCGGCGTACTCCTTCTCGTTGCCGCCGGAGAAGAAGAACGTCACGTGCGCGTACTTCTCGGTCTCGGCGATGCGCAGCTGCTTCATGCCGGCCTCGCTGACGACCTGCGGGAAGATGCCGTCGAGGTTCTGCGGCATGTACGCGACCGGGAACGGGAACTCCTCGCGGTAGCGCGTCATCGTCACGTAGTGCGTGACCGGCGCGGCGGCGCGCGGGAAGGCCGTGAAGCCCGGCAGGAACGCGTCGCTGAGCTGGCGCGCGCGGTCGGTGCGGAAGTTGAAGAAGACCACCGCGTCGCCGTCGCGCACGCGGCCGCGGTCCGGCGCGCCGACGATCGTCGGCAGCACGAACTCGTCGCCCTCGTTGCGCGCGTACGCCGCCGCCACCGCCGCCTGCGCCGTCTCGGCGCGCAGGCCGGCGCCGACGGTCAGCGCGTCGTAGGCCTTCTGCACGCGCTCCCAGCGCTTGTCGCGGTCCATCGCGTAGTAGCGGCCGATGACGCTGCCGACGCGGCCGCAGCCGAGTTCGGCCATCCACTGCTCGGCCTTGGCGAGGTACGGCTGCGCCGAGCGCGGCGGCGTGTCGCGGCCGTCGAGGAACGCGTGCAACACGACGGACTCGCCGCGCAGGCCGGCCGCCGCCGCCATCTGCAGCAGCGCGCGCAGGTGCTGGTCGCTGCTGTGCACGCCGCCGTCGCTGAGCAGGCCGAACAGGTGCAGCGTCGCGCGCTTCGTCACCGCGTGGTCGATCGCCGAGCGCAGCGCCGCGTTCTGCTGGAAGCGGCCCTCGCGGATCTCGCGGTCGATGCGCGTGATCTCCTGGTAGACGACGCGGCCGGCGCCGATGTTGAGGTGGCCGACCTCGGAGTTGCCCATCAGCCCGCACGGCAGGCCGACGGCCTCGCCGCTGGCCTCGAGCTGCGTCGTCGGCCACTTGTCGCGCAGGCCGAACCAGAAGCGCGGCTGCGCCAGGTGGATGGCGTTCCCCGGCCCCGGCGCGGCCTCGCCGAAGCCGTCGAGCACGCACAGCAGCAGCGGCGGGCGCGGGCTCATCGCAGCAGCGCGTCGACGGTCGCGGCGATCGCGGCCTGGGCCTTGCGCGCCTCGGCGAGCACGGCGTCGGCGCGGGCCATGGCCGTGGCCGCGAACGCCTTGTCGTCGAGCGACCCGGCGTTGATGCGGACGTTGAGGTAGGCGCCCTCGGCGCCGGCCAGCAGCAGCTGCGCGCCGGCGGCGAGGTCGCTGGCGATGGTCTTGCCGATGCAGCCGATCACCGGGTGGATCGTCGTGAACACGTCGCGGCACATCGCCAGCGTCTCCTCCGGCACCACCATCGCGCCGACGGTGGCCTGCTGGATCGCGGCGTTGCGCGCCGCCTTCTCGGCGTCGGTGTCCTTCTTCATGCCGAAGGCCGCCGACACGCCGTCGAACGACCGGCAGTCGCGCTCGGCCATCGGCAGCAGCGCCTGCAGCTGCGCGTCGAGCTTCTGCTCGGCGGCGGCGAGGTCGGCGTCGCGGTCGAGGTTGGCCTTCTTGCCGCGCGAGTAGCGCACGACCATCAGGAACAGGGCGGCGCCCATGCAGCCGGCCATCGCCGCGGCAGCACCGCCGCCCGGCGTCGGCGTCTTGGCGGCGAGCGCGGCGACGATGCGATCGAAGGGTTGCTGGATCATCGGAGGCCGCCAGTCTCGGCGGGCAAGCCGGGGGATCAAGGACGGAGCGCGGGTCCTTGCGACCCGGCGCGGCGCGGACGCTCGGGTGGGCGCACGGACAGGCGGACCGGGCTAGGCTAGGGACATGCGCTGCATCGCCCTCCTCGCCGTCTCGTGCCTCGCCGCCTGCGCCGCCGGCCCCCAGCAATTGCGTCGCTCCGTCGACGACTGGGACCAGAAGGTCTACGTCAACAGCCCGTGGTGGAGCGCCACGCTGTGGCTCGTGCCGGTGATGCCGGTCGCCTACGTCGGCGCGTTCGTCGGCGACTTCCTCGTCACCAACCCGATCGCGTTCTGGGGCGAGGACGCCTGGGACGGCAAGGGCACCGGCTACGAGCACCAGAAGATCCAGTGGACCGACGGCCGCACGCGCAGCGTCGCGTCGGAACACGGCGGCTGGACGCGCGTGACGCGCGACTGACGACGCCGGCGGACTGCCGCCGCGCTACCCGCCGGCGAGTTCGATCGGGATCGGCTGGAAGTCGATGCCGTCGACCGACGCGAGGTGGTAGCGGATGCCGTCGGCCTCGCCCTGGAAGCCGTACTTGAGGTCCTTGCCGTGCAGGTGGCCGTACACGCAGGCCTGCACGCACGCCGACTTGAGCACCGGCACCGCGCCGGTCTCGCGGCCGTCGGCGTACCGCGGCGGGTAGTGCACGAGCGCGACGGTGCGCGAACCCGGCACGCAGCCGCCGAGCTTGCGACCGGCGTCGATCGACTGCTGCAGGAAGTTGAGCTCGCGCTGGAAGATCTTGCCGGCGTCGGGCTCCGCCCACGGCGCGTCCGGCGGGTCCCACAACCGGCTGCCGACGACCACGGTGCCGTCGTCGAGCCGGTAGGAGTTGGCCTGCAGCAGGTGGATCGACGGGTGCACCTGCGCCTGCAGCTTGTCCCGCACCGACGCGCCGCGCGGCCACCACGTGCAGTGGTTGCCGCGGATCAGCACCTTGCGGCCGGTGCGCTGGCCGAGCCATTCGAGGTCGGGCTTCGCCTCCGCGAAGTCGAGCCCCCACGAGGTGTCGCCGCCGACCAGCACCCAGTCGTCGGGCGCGACCATCGCGTCCCAGGCCTTCTGCATGCGTTCGGCGTGGCCGACCCATTGCGGGCCGAAGATGTCCATCGGCTTGTCGACGCCGAGGCTCAGGTGCAGGTCGCTGATCGCAAAGAGGCGCAAGTCGGCTCGGGGCAGGAGGAAGGGGACTGCATACGGCATGGGCGACGCCGCGCAAGCAGCGAACGGGGCGATCGTGGGCCGAACGCGCGCCGCGCGGGCCGCGCGTCGTTGCGCGCGCGGTGGCGCATGCGACGATGCGCCGATGCCCACCGCCACTCGCCGCGCCGTCGCTGCCTCCGCCGCTGCCGTCGCCGCCGTCCTGGCCCTCGCCGCGTCCGCAGCGGCCCAGTCGCCGCCCGCCTGCCCGCCGCCGCCCGCCGGCTACGACGGCGCGCTGTGGACCAGGGCGTGGGCGCTGCACCACGACGCGATCGTGATCGACACGCACGTCGACACGACGTCGCGCATCCTCGACCGCGGCTTCGACGTCGGCCCGCGCGCCAACGACGGCCACTTCGACCTCGTACGGGCGCAGGAGGGCGGCCTCGACGCGGTGTTCCACTCGATCTACGTCGACGCGCGCTTCGCCGGCGACGAACGGGCGCTGTTCGCCACGGCGCCGCAGGACATCAACGCCGACTGGCCGCGGCCGGGCGACCCCGGGGCCGCCAACGGCAGCGCGCGGCGGGCGCTGATGATGATCGACGGCATCGTGCAGCAGGCGCAACGGCACCCGGCGCGCATGACGATGTGCGCCACGGCCGACGAGCTGGTCGCCACCGTGCAGGCCGGCAAGCACGCCGCGCTGATGGGCATCGAAGGCGGCCACGCCATCGAGGGCGACCTCGGCCTGCTGCGGCTCTTCTACCAGCTCGGCGTGCGCTACATGACGCTGACGCACACCAACCACAACGAGTACGCCGACTCGTGCGCGCCGGCGGAGCCGCGCTGGGGCGGGCTCAACCGGCTCGGCGTCAAGGTCGTCACCGAGATGACCCGGCTGGGCAGGGGCGGCGTCGTCAGCCACGTCAGCGACGCGACGTTCTTCGACGCGCTCGTCGCCACCAAGGTGCCGGTGATCTGCTCGCACAGCTCGCTGCGCGCGCTCTGCCCGCACCCGCGCAACGTCACCGACGACATGCTGCGCGCGATCGCCGCGAACGGCGGCGCGGTGATGATCAACTACAACTGCGGCTTCCTCGACGCCGACTACGCGAAGAACCGTTCGGCGCGGCAGGCGACGCGGCGCATCCAGGAGAAGGCCGCGCGCGACAAGTTCGCCGCCGGCAGCGCCGAGCTGCGCGACGCGCTCGCCGCGCTCGACGCGCGCTTCCCGCCGGTCGAGGCGCCGCCGCTCGCGACGCTGGTCGCGCACGTGCTGCGCGCCATCGAGGTCGCCGGCCCCGACCACGTCGGCCTCGGCAGCGACTTCGACGGCGTGCCTTGCGTGCCGCGCGGCATGGACGACGCCGCGCACCTGCCGCGGCTCACCTACGAACTGCTCGCCGCCGGCCAGTCCGAGGCGGCGGTGCGCAAGGTGCTCGGCGGCAACCTGCTGCGCGTGCTGCGCGCGGTCGAGACGCACGCGGCGAACCGGCGCGGCGAGCAACCGCAACGCAACGGCGCGGACGACTTCGACCGCCTGCCGCGGTGACGATCGCCGGGCCGCCCGGCCGTCACTCGGCGGGCGCGCCGTAACCCAGCATGTACAGGCAGCGCTGCGTGAACTTGCGCAGCGTCTGGAAGCTGTTGGGCGTGACGATGGTCGGCGACAGGTACTGCATCGAGGGCCGCAGCATGTTGCGCGACGCGAAGAGATGCCGCACGAGCGCCCGATCGACCGCTTGGGCTTGCTCACCGAGGATCGTCAGCACGAGGACATGCATGTCCCAACCGAGCGGATCGCCGTTGATCTCGAACTCGTTGCGGCGCGGCATCACGTAGTCGACCAGCGCCGCTTCGAGGATCGACGCGAGCATGATGGTCGCGACGCGCAGGTCGTTGGCGGCGACGGCATTGCTGTAGCTCTGCGCGTCGAAGGTCACCAGCGCGCGCAGCCGCGGGTCGAGCAACCGGCTGACGTCGAGCAGCGGCGCGACGGCGCGCGACGGCGGCGCGACGGCCGGCCGGCTCGCCGGCGGCGGCTGCTCGCGCGGCGACGGCGGTGGCGGCGATGGCGGTGGCGGTGCGACGTCGACGGACGCCGGCCGCATCGCGACCGGATTGCCGCCGAGGCTCTGCAAGTGGACTGCGTCCGGATCCACCGGCGCGACGGCCACCGGCCCCTGCCCCAGGGAGGGGGCCGACCCTGCCCCGGCGGCAGGACCCGCGAGCGGCTGCGCTTTGCGCGGCAGCATCGGTGCCTTGACCTTCGCATGCAGCTTCGCGTGGAACGCGCGGCTGGTCTCCGTGGCGGCGATGGTCAGGCGCCGCAGCGGCAGTTCGAGCAGCGGCGCGGCCGCGAGTTCGATCGCCCACCGGCCGACGACCTGCTGCTTCTCCTTGAGCGTCCGGCGCTCCTCCTGCCGCAGCGATTCGTCCGCGAGCCGCGACTCGATGTGGTCGAAGGCGCGCCGGCAACAGGCCACGAGCACCGCCGTGTCCTCCGGCGTGAGGTCGACCTCGATCGTCTCGCCGAAGCCGTTGACGTTGTTCTGCAGATGATCCCGCAGTCGCCGCACGTCGGCGTAGATCCGCGACATGTCGGCGACCAGCCGCGACGAGTCTTCGTTCAGCTCGAGTCGGCGGGCGCCGAGGTGCTCGAGCGTGACCCTGACGGCTTCGACGAAGCAAAGCGCGACGGTCTTGAGCAGTCGTTGTCGGGACATTCCTTAGTGACGGCATCGGCCGGTCGGGCCGGATGACTTGACGACAAGTCGCTTCCGGCCCGCCGCCGGCGGGCGTGGCGGCGCGCAAACCACGTTGGCTATGCTGCTTCGGGCCCGCATGGACTCCGTCGAACGCCACCTCCGCGACTTGCTCGGCGACCGCCGCGTGCTGGTCTCGCCGGACGCCTTGCTGGCTTGGGAGTGCGACGGATTCACCGTCCACAAGGCCCGGCCGCGGGCGGTCGTCCTGCCCGGTTCGACCGCCGAAGTGCAGGCCGTCGTCCGGCTGCTGCACGGCGAGCGCGTGCCGTTCGTGCCGCGCGGAGCGGGAACCTGCCTGTCCGGCGGCCCGACCGCCGGCCCGGACGCAGTCGTGCTCGACCTGTCGCGCATGAAGCAGGTGCTGCGCGTCGACGCCGACGACCTGTTCGCCGTCGTGCAGCCCGGGGTCGTCAACGTCGAACTGACGGCGGCGGTGCGCCAACTCGGCCTGCACTACGCGCCCGATCCGAGCAGCCAGACGGTGTGCACGATCGGCGGCAACCTCGCCGAGAACAGCGGCGGGCCGCACTGCTTCAAGTACGGCATGACGCAGGACCACGTGCTCGGCGCCGTCGTCGTGCTGCCCGACGGCGAGATCGCGCGCCTGGGCGACGCCGGCGGGCCGCGGCCGCCGGGGCTCGCCGACCTGCTCGGCGTCTTCTGCGGCAGCGAAGGCACGTTCGGCGTAGCCACCGAGATCACCGTGCGGCTGTGCCGCGACCAGCAGGGCGTGCGCACGCTGCTGGCGAGCTTCGCGTCGATGGCCGACGCCTGCCGCGCGGTCAGCGCGATCGTGCGCCACGGCCTCGTGCCGGCGGCGCTGGAGATCCTCGACCGCGCCACCATCCAGGCGGTCGAGGCCTCGGTCTACCGCGCCGGTTATCCGTCCGACGCGGCGGCGGTGCTGCTGGTCGAACTCGACGGCCCGACCGACGTGATCGCCGAGGAGGCCGACGAAGTGCGCGCGGCGTTCGCGGCGCACGGCGCGCTGCGCAGCGAGGAGGCGACCGACGCCGCCGAGCGCAAACGGCTGTGGAAGGGTCGCAAGGGCGCGTTCGGCGCGATGGGCCGGCTCAGTACCGACCTCTACGTGCTCGACGGCGTGGTGCCGCGCTCGGCGCTCGAGCGCGCGCTCGACGGCATCGCCGCGATCGGCGTCCGCCACGGCGTGACGATCACCAACGTCTTCCACGCCGGCGACGGCAACCTGCACCCGAACATCCCGTTCGACGGCCGCGACGCCGCCGAGACCGCTCGCGTCGTCGCCGCCGGCCGCGAGATCCTGCAGTTGTGCGTCGACCTCGGCGGCAGCATCTCGGGCGAGCACGGCGTCGGCGCCGAGAAGCTCGACCACTTCGGCATGATGTACGGCGCCGCCGATCGCGACGTGATGGCGCGCGTCCGCGCCGCCTTCGATCCGCACGGCCGCTGCAACCCGGGCAAGGCGCTGCCGAGCCGCGGGGCTTGCGCCGAACCGGCGAAGTGGCCGCAGATGGTCGCGCGCGTGCTCGACGCGGAGCGACCGCAGTGAGCGCCTTCGCGCCGCGCAGCGCCGCCGAACTCGCCGACTGGCTCGCCAGCCGGCCCGGTCGCGTGCGGCTGCAGGGCGGCGGTTCGCGGGCGCACCGCGCCGCCACGGCCGCCGACGGCGCGCACACCGCGCGCCTTGCCGGCATCGCGGCGATCGAACGGCTCGATGCGCCCGACCAGACCTGCTCGGTCGACTGCGGCGTGCGGCGCGAGGAACTCGACGCGGCGCTGGCGCCGCACGGCCTCGAATTGCCGTGCCCCGGGGGCGGCACGATCGGCGGCCTGTTCGCCGCCGACCCGCTCGGCGCGGCGGCGCACGGCGGCCAGAGCCCGCGCTCGCTGCTGCTCGGCGTCGAGGGCCTGCTCGCCGACGGCACCGCGTTCCGCTCCGGCGCGCGCGTGGTGAAGAGCGTCGCCGGCTTCGACGTGCACAAGCTGCTCGTCGGCAGCGAGGGCCGGCTGTACGCGGCGACGCGGCTGCACCTGCGGTTGAAGCCGCGGCCGCGCGCCGAGGCGTGGTTCCGCCGCGACGGCCTGTCGGACGCCGACGCGCTGGCGGCGCTCGCGCGCCTGCGCGCCGAGCCGGTCGGGCCGGCAGCGGTGCAGCTGCGACGCGACCGCCATGGCTGCGCGCTCGTCGGCCGCATCGCCGGCCGGCCGGGCTTCGTGCGCGCCGGGCTGCAGGCGCACGGCCTCGGCGAGACGGCCTGCGCGTGGATCGATCACCTCGAAGCGCCAGCGCCCGGCGAAGTCGTCGCCGGTCTCGCGCGCTTCACCGCGCTCGCCGGCCTGTGCGCGGCCTTGCCCGCCGGCGCAACGCTGCTCTGGCACGGCGGCGGCCGCTTCGAGGCGGCGCTGCCCGATGCGCCGACGACCGACGCCGTGCTCGCCGCCGCCGCGGCCCTCGCAGTGCATGCGCGCGTCGTCGCGACCACCCATCCGGCGCGCCGCGACCGCGGCACGCCCATCGACCCAGGCGCGGCCCGCCTCGCCGCCGCCCTGCGCTCCGCCCTCGATCCCCATGGCATCCTCGTGTGAGCCCTCCAAGCGCGGCGCGACCGCCGCGACGCCGTATGCGCGCACGCTCGACTGCGTGCATTGCGGCCTGTGCCTGCCGGCGTGCCCGACGCACCAGGTGCTCGGCGTCGAAGCCGACTCGCCGCGCGGCCGCATCTACCTGATGCGCGCGCTGGCCGAAGGCCGCGTGCAGGATCCCGAAGCGATCCGCCCGTACCTCGACCGGTGCCTCGATTGCCGCGCGTGCGAGACCGCGTGCCCGAGCGGCGTGCGCTACGGCGAGATCCTCGAGGCGACGCGCGCCGGACTCGCGCGGACCGGCAAGAAGCGCGGCCTCGCCGACCGGCTCGTGCCGTTCCTGCTGTGGCACGTCGTCGCGCGCCAGGGCCGCCTGCGCGCCGTGTTCGCGCTGCTGCGCGCCGCCGAACTGCTCGGACTGCGCTGGCTGGCGGCCAAGGTCGGCCTGCTGCCGGCGGCGATGGCCGCGATCGCGCCGCCGGTGCCGCCGGCGCGCGAACGCCGGCCGCTGCCGACCGGACTGCACCGGCCACCCGCCGGCGTGGCGCCTCGCGGCGTGCGCGTGGCACTGTTCACCGGCTGCATCATGGAGCCGATGTTCGGCCGCGTGAACCGCGCCACGCTCGACCTGCTGCTCGCGAACGGCTTCGAGGTCGACGTGCCGCGAGCACAGCGCTGCTGCGGCGCGCTGCTGGTGCACGCCGGCCAGCCCGAGCGCGCCAAGGAACTCGCGCGCGCCAACGTCGCCGCGTTCGCCGCCGCCGACGTCGTGGTCAACAACTCGGCCGGCTGCGGCTGCGCCATGAAGGAGTACGGCCACCTGCTCGGCGACGCCGGCGGCGCGGCGTTCGCGGCCAAGTGCCGCGACGTCAGCGAACTGCTGGCCGAGCACGGCCTCACCGCGACGCCGGCGCGGCGCGAGCAGAAGGTCGCCTACGACGACCCCTGCCACCTCTGCCACGGCCAGGGCGTGCGGCAGCAGCCGCGCGCGCTGCTGGCGCAGGTGCCCGGCCTGCAGCTGGTCGCGCACGAAGCGCCCGAGGACTGCTGCGGCTCGGCGGGCATCTACAACCTGCTGCAGCCGGAGACGGCCGAGGCGATCGGCCAGCGCAAGGCCGAGCGGCTTCTGCGCGCCGGCGTCGACGCGGTCGCGACCGGCAATCCCGGTTGCATGATGCAGATCCGCAGCCACCTGCGCCGCGCCGGCAGCGCGATGGCGGTGCTGCACCCGGTCGAACTGCTGCTGCCGCCGCCGCGCTGACCCGCCGCGACGTCAGCCGCCGACCGGCGCCACCACCGACCACAGGCCGCCGGTCGTCGACAGCGCAGCGCTCGGCCCCAGCGGATCGAACACGACCCACTGCGAGTACAGCGAGCCGCCCTGCAAGGCGGGGTTCGGCGGAAACTGGATCGACAGCAGGGCCGCGCCGGAGCCGGGAACGCCGCCGACCGTGGTCGTCGCGAACGTCAGCAGCGGATTGGTGCGCAGCAGGCACGTCGACGTGCCGAGCCCGAGCAAGGCGACGAGATCGAGCGGGAACGGCGCCGTGCGCACGTCGCCGAGCACCAGGATGGCGAGGCGCTGGGACGCCGCGCCACCGAGCTGGTGCGTCCACAGCCCGGCGACGGCGGGGACCTGCTGCACGGTGCCGGTCGGCACGAAGTTGGCCTCGCCGGGGCAGCCGTCGCCGAACTCGACGATCGCCCCGGGCCGGAAGGTGAAGCGCGTCGACATGCCGACGCCGGCCTGGACCGTCCCCGTGGACGCCCCGACCGAACCCGTGGCGTACACGCGCGAGGTCACGCCGGTGGCGGTGGTCGTGCCGCGGAAGTTGTAGGGGAACGGCTGGCTGCCCAGGTTGTTGCCGTGCACGCGGACCTCCAGCAGCAGCGGCCGCGTGCGATCCCAGTTGAAGCGCGTCGTGAACGGGATGGTCATCACGACCTGTCCGGACGCGCCGGCGACGAGCGACACGAACGCGCGGGGTCGCACCATCACCGGCGCGCTGTCGTAGTTGGAGTCGAACTGGCCGGTCAGGCCGAACGGCCGGCCGTGCGCGACCAGGATCTCGCAGTCGATCTGCGCCGCCTGCGACGCCGGCGCCGTGCCCGCGAAGAACTCCAGCTGCTCCAGGCGCATCGGCAGCGGCACCGCGCCCTGCAGGCTGCTCGGCGCGTACCACTGCTGGTAACGGCCGACGCCACCGGCGAACGGCCGGTCGACGTTGGCGATGAACACGTTGGGCGCCGTGACCTGGACCTGTTGGGAAACCGCAGCGGCGGCGAGGACGAACAGCGGCAGGAGGATTCGGATCATGGGCGTGACGCGGCGACGGGGCGGGAAGTGTAGCTGGCTGGCGGCGCGCGACCGGCAGCCCGCCCGCATCTAGTCCGCGCGCGCGACCCCGCAACCGCCCCGGCGGTCGGGCGGAACCGCCCATGCCGCGGTCAGAACCGCACCGCGTGCACGATCTTCAGCTCCAAACCCTGCTCGCCGGGAAGCAGCGAGCCGTCGTCAGCGCGGTTCCAGCGCGTGCCGAGCACGGCGAAGAAGTCGCAACCGGGGTCGTAGATCCAGCGCAGGCGGCTCTGCCAGCCGAGCACCTCGGACTCGTTGTCGTACTGCACCAGGTTGCGCACGCTGAGCCGCGGCGACAGGAACACGTCGACGCGGCACGAGCCGATGTGCGTGGTGAACGCGCGCCCAGGCCCGAGGTCGACGGCCGCGGTGTCGTAGCCGACGCCGAGGTGCAGCAGCGCCGACGTGCGCCAGTCGAGGTTGGTCTCGACGCGGTCGCTCGTGCCGCCGAAGAAGTCGCCGGTCGAGAACGACGCCGAGCCGCCGATGGCGCGGCCTTCGCTCGCCTCGAAGAAGACGCCGTGCCGGCTCGTCCAGTAGTCGCCGGCGAACACCGGCGTCGAGTCGCGGAACAACGTGAAGTCCGACTGCACGCGCTCGAACGCGCGCTCGCCGAAGAAGCCGAACTGGTCGCCTTCGTGCGTCTCGAAGCCGAGCTGCTCGATGCCGAAGGCCGCGTCCTGCGGCTCGCCGTCGAGCGCGTCGGCGCGCTGCACCGCGCCGTCGATCACGAACCGGCGCACCAACCCGCCTTCGGCGACGCGCGGCCGCCACGCC
>JBKDXM010000062.1:0-25814 GCA_046306335.1 Planctomycetota bacterium | reverse complement strand
CCGCGAGGGCGCGGGCGGTGGCCGCCGCGACCGGCTGCCACGGCGCGCGCCCGGCGGCGCGGACGCCGGAGCCGGCGCGCAGCGCGCCCGGCGCCAGCCACCGCAGGTACGCGACGACCCCGAGCGCGGCGACCCAGGCGTGGTCGTAGATCGGCGGCTGGGCCGCGATCGCGCGCGGCGCCAGCGCGGCGGGCACGAGCCGCCAGGCCAGCGCGCCGACCAGCAGTCCCGGCAGCGTCGCCAGCCACGCCCATTCGCCGTTGCCGATGCGCGCGATCGCGCCGATCGCGCACGCGCCGTTCACGATCGCGCCGAGCCCGAGCAACACGCCGCCGGCGACGACGGCGCCGCTGGCGGCGACGGCGGCGGCCGGCAACGGCTGGTCGAACAGCAGGCCGCTGCAGGCGGCGAGGCCGGCGACCCACGCCATCGCGTGCAGGATCGCCAGCAGGCGCCGCGGGTCGCGCTTGTGCAGCAGCTCGCGCACGGCGACGACCGTGCAGGTGTTGCCGCGCTGGATGGCGAACCCGGTCAGCAGCGCGCAGGCGACGACGACGGCGGCAGCGAGCATCGCGCCGTCAGTCGCAGCCCGGCTCCTCGTGCAGCAGCGCGAGGTCGTTGCAGGCGTTCCACAGCATCACCATCGCCTGCTTGACGTTGGCGGTGGTGACGGGCGGCAGGTCGGCGCGCGCGCTCAGCGCCTTCAGCCGGCGGTAGAGGTCGAGCAGTTCGACGTCGTCCGCGGTGAGCGCGTTGCCCAGCAGGTCGGTCTTGGTGTCCATGGCGTGGTCTCCTCGGTGCCCCGGTGCGGTCGGTCTCAGTACTTCGGACGCAGGTCCTGCAGGCGCTTGGCCTTGAGCTCGAAGCGCGGCAGCTCGCCGGTCTTCGCCTGCTCGACGTTGAAGCGCAGGCCCTCGTGCGCGTCGGCGAGGTCCTTGCCGAGCTGCGCCTGCAGCCGCGGCCAGCAGTCCTGCTGGTCGGGCTTGAGCTCGACCTTGACGGTGATCTCGTCCTGCACGTTGTCGACGCGCTGGATCACGATCTGGAACTCCTCCACTTCGGCGTGCTCGCGCACGACCGCCTCGACCGCGCGCGGGTAGACGTTGGTGCCGCGGATCAGCTTCATGTCGTCGACGCGGCCGAGGATGCCGCCCTCGTAGACGTCGCCGGTGCGGCCGCACGTGCAGCGCGTGTGCGGCACCTTGCAGACGAGGTCCTTGGTGCGGTAGCGGACCAGCGGGATGAAGCCGCGGCCGAACGACGTCACCACGCGTTCGCCGCGTTCGCCGTAGTGGACCGGCTCGCCGCTGTCCGGGTCGAGGACCTCCTCGATGAAGTGGTCCTCGATGATGTGCGGGCCGCCGGGCTGGTGGTCGCACTCGAAGATCATGATCGTGCCGATCTCGGTCATGCCGGCGGTGTCGCCGCACTTGCCGCCCCACATGTCCTCGATCATCTTCTTGACCGCGGGGATCGAGCCGGCGGGCTCGCCGCTGACGACGACGCGGCGCACCTTGCCGTCCTTCTTCAGGTCGATGCCCATCTTCTCGGCGGTCTGGCCCATGCGCAGCGCGTAGGTCGGCGTGGCGCAGACGACGGTCACGCCCAGCTCGACGATCTGCTTCACGCGCTGCTCGGTCGTCATGTTGCCCGAGGCGAGCGTCAGGCAGCCCATCTTCTCGCAGCAGTAGTGGGCGCCCCAGAAGCCGATGAACGAGCCGTACGAGAAGGCGAAGAACACCTTGTCGTCTGGGCGGATGCCGAAGCCCCAGAAGCCGTAGCACCACATGTCGGCGATCCACGACCAGTCCTTGCGCGAGTCGAGCACGCGCAGCGGTTGGCGGCCCGACGTGCCGGACGTCAGGTGGTAGCGGATCGCGTCGGACTCCGGCCGCGTGATCAGGTCGCCGAACAGCGGCTTGCCGGCCTGGTTGTCCATCCACTCCTCGCGCGTCATGAACGGCAGGCGGCGGATGTCGTCGAGCGTCTTGATCTGCTCGGGGCGCACGCCGGCCTTCTCGTACAGGCGGCGGTGGAACGGCGACGTGTGCCACGCGCGGTCGACGAGCCGCTGCAGCTTGGCCAGTTGCAGCGCGCGCAGCTGGTCCTTCGGCAGGGTCTCGGTCTTCGGGTTCCAGTACGGCGAGGTGGGGGCGGGCACGCGGGGGCTCCTGCTACGGTCGTGGGGACGAGAGGCCGCGCAGACTAGGAGTCGGCGCCACGGAAGGCCACGCCGCGCGGCGCGGCTGCGCACGCGGCGAACCCGCTTCGGTTCGCAGGCGCTCAGCCGAGGCCGGACTTGAGCGCGAGCCAGCGGCAGGCAGCCAGCGCGGCGACGCCGGCGCGACCGCCCTTGGCGAGCACGCGCAGGGCGACGACGAACGGATCGCGGCGCAGGTCCGGCGTCTGTGCGTCGAGGAACGCCATCTTCGCGGCGAAGCCCGCCTTGCTGCCGGCGAGCAGGTCCTCGAAGGCTTCGTTCACGAGGTTGTTGCGCAGCGCCTTGCCGATCGGCGTCGCGGCCGCGAGCAGGCCGGTGGCGCAGCCCTCGTCGCGGGCGCGCTGCAGCACGGCGAGTTCCTCCTCGAACCGCCGCAGCGAGTGCGTCGCCTCGCGGGTGGCGTTGCCGAGGTGGCGTCGGTAGCGCACCAGCGGCTCGAGCACGGTGCCGATGCGCCGGCCGGCGCGCGTGCAGCGCAGCCAGAGGTCCCAGTCGAGCGCGAACGACAGGCGCGTGTCGAAGCCGCCGACGGCTGCGAAGGCGTCGCGGCGGAACAGCACGCTCGGGCAGCAGATGAAGTTTCCGCGCAGCAGCAGCCGGAAGAGCTCGGGCGCGCTGGCGTCCGCGGCGCGCCGCGCCAGCCGGCGCTTGAAGCGCTCCGCCGCGGCGGCGATCGGGTTGCCCTTGGCGTCGATCGCGGTCGCCGAGCAGTGCGCCAGCGCCAGGGCCGGATCGGCGGTCAGCGCGGCGACCATGCGCGCGAGGTAGCCTGGTTCGTAGACGTCGTCCTGGTGCGCGATGCAGAAGTACGGCGTGCGCACGAGCGATGCCGCGTGCGCGAAGTTGGCGGCGAGGCCAAGCCGCTGCGTGTGCCGTTCGATCCGCAGGCGGCTGCCGGCGGCGGCGGTGGCGACCGCGACGGAGTCGTCGGTCGACGCGTCGTCGACGAGTACGAGGTCGAAGTCCTGGCGATCCTGCGCCAGGATCGAGCCGATGGTCGCGCCGACGTGCGCCGCGCCGTTGCAGCACGGAATCACGAAGGTTGCGATCGGGGCCGTCACCCGGCCAGCACACTGGCGGCGGCGGGCAAGTTCAAGGGCGCGACGGGCCGGCTGCCGGGTGCGCGATGGACGCCGCGCCCGGGCAACGATCGGTTGCCCTGGTGCGGCGTGGCGGCGAGCGCGCCACCATGGGCAAGCCGAGCGCGCTACGGACGATCGTCTCGCCGGCGCTCAGCGCCGCGCGATGGCGGCGAGGCGGCGCGGAGCGGCGGCTTCGAGCACGTGCGGCGCCGCCCACGTCATCGCCGCGCGCATCGCCGGCTTGAGGTGGCGGTAGCCGCGGATCGTGCCGCGGCAGGCGGGCGCGCCGCAGAGGCAGCGGAACGGCGACGCCATGTCGTACTCCGTGGCGTCGTAGTCGAAGGTGATCTCGTCACCCTTCTTGATCGGAGCGATGGCGCGCAGCGCGCGGCCGACGACGCGGCAATTGGGCGCGCACGCATGGTTGAGGAAGCGCCACAGCGGGTAGCGGCCTTCTTGCTCCGGATCGGGTTCGGCGTCGACGTGCATGTCGACGTCGACCTGCACCGTGTAGCGACCCGGCTTGTCGACGAGCGGCCCGTCGAGCCGCATCACCAAGCCGCCGGCCGGAACGTTTCGCCTTGCCATCACCGCGAACTGGTCGCCCCTACTCGCGACCATGGCATGAAACGATGGGAGAGGGGATCTGGTTGGATCCATAGGAGAGGCGTTGCGCAGCGTAACCGAAGAGCGGACGACGTGTGCAAGCATTCATGCATGCATCGATGCGATCTTTCGCGCATGCATGCATCGATGCATCGATGCATCGATGCGAGCATCGCGTGTCGCGCTGCGATCGATGCGTGCATCGATCGCATGCTCGATGCATCGCTGCGATTCCTGCAGCGCGGCGTCGAGCGCATCGCAACGCATCGTCATGCGCAGCCGCGCAGTCGCTTCGACGCATGCACTGCAAGGCGCATGCCATGCGAGCGCGCTTCGCTTCGAGGCGGCCGACATGCGCGTCGGCATGCACGCATCGGAGCGCTTCGATGGCTGCTCCGACGTCGCGACCACCGCTTCGTCGTTGTGGTCGTCGTCGTCGTCGCGCATCGTTGCGCGCGTCGGCATGCAGCAACGTCCGCGCATCCTCGTCGTCGTCGGCACGCGACCCGAAGCCATCAAGCTCGCGCCCGTGGTCGCGGCGTTGCGCGTCGACGACGCGGTCGACGTGCGGTTGCTCGCGACCGGCCAACACCAGGAGCTGCTGCGCACGGCGTTCGCCGGCGTCGGCCTGCGGCCGGACGTCGAGTTGCCGGGCGCGCCGCCGGACGCGGCCGCGGTGGACCGCGCTGCGCTGGTCGCTGCACTGCGGCCGGCGGTCGCCGACGAGGCGCCGGACGTCGTTGTGCTGCAAGGGGATACGACCAGCGTCGCCGCCGCCGCCGAGGCTGCCCACGGCCTCGGGATCGCCGTCGCGCACGTCGAAGCCGGGCTGCGCAGCGGCGACCTGCTGCGGCCGTTTCCCGAAGAGCAGAACCGCGTCTACGTCGCGACGGTCGCGACCCTGCACTTCGCGCCGACGACGCTGGCGCGGGCCAACCTGCTGCGCGAAGGCGTCGACCCGGCGGCGATCCACGTCACCGGCAACACGTCGATCGACGCGCTGCACGCCGTCGTCGCGCGCCTGGGGCTGCCATCGCCGCGACCCGATGGCAGGCGCATGGTGTTGGTCACCGCCCATCGCCGCGAGAGCTTCGGCGCGCCGCTGCTGGCCATCTGCGCGGCGGTCCGCCGGCTCGCCGCTCGCGGCGACGTCGAGGTCGTGTGGCCGGTGCATCCCAACCCGGCCGTGCACGGTCCGGTGCGCGCCGCCCTCGCCGGGGTCGCGAACGTGACGCTGTGCCCGCCGCTCGACCATGCGCAACTGGTCGCGGCCATGCAGCAGGCGGCGATCGTGCTGACCGACTCGGGCGGCATGCAAGAAGAGGCCCCTGGCCTCGGCAAGCCGCTGCTCGTGCTGCGCGAGGTCACCGAACGGCCCGAAGGCGTCGCCTGCGGCGTGGCGCGGCTCGTCGGCTGCGACGCCGACCGCATCGTCGCCGAGGCCCATCGCCTGCTCGACGACCCGGCGGCTCACGCCGCCATGGCGACCGGCGCCAACCCCTACGGCGACGGCCGGGCGGGCGCGCGCATCGCCGCAGTCCTGCGGTCGTGGCTGGCTGCGCGCCGAGCGCCGTAGCGGGCCAGCCGCAAGGGCGCCGCAGGCCGGGTCGGCAGCGCCCTTCGCATGGCGGCCAGCGTGTCCGCCTTCGCCGTCGGCCCGTCCCCGGCCGATCCAAGCCCGTCGGGCCGGAACACGGCGCGGCGCACGCATCCCGGCATGGACCTCTTCAGCATCCTCGGCCTCGTCATCGCCTTCGTCGGCGTCATCGGCGGCCAGATCCTCGAAGGCGGCCATCCCGAGCAGTTGCTGCAGGTCACGGCCTTCATGATCGTGATCATCGGCTCGCTCGGCGCGACGATGGTCGCGACCTTGCCGTCCGACCTGCCGTTCGCCATCCAGGCGCTCAAGCGCGTCTTCATGCCGGCGAAGTACGACTTCCACGGCTTGATGGAGAAGCTGCTGGAACTGGCCAACCTCGCCCGCCGCGAAGGCCTGCTGGCGCTGGAGACCTACGCCAGCAGCGGCCAGGGCCATCCGTTCCTGGTGAAGTGCCTGACGCTCGCCATCGACGGCAGCTCCGCCGAGGCGATCCGCGAGACCGTCGAGGTCGACATGCACATCGCCGAGGAGGACGACAAGGCGGGCATGAAGTTCTGGGAGACGTGGGGCGCGCTGGCGCCGACCGTCGGCGTGCTCGGCGCCGTGCTCGGCCTGATGCACGTCATGAACGTGCTCGACCAGCCGAAGCTCATCGGCCCGGGCATCGCCGTCGCGTTCGTCGCGACGGTCTACGGCGTCGGCTACGCCAACGTCGTCTGCCTGCCGATGTCCTTCAAGCTCAAGCGCCACATCGAGCACGACCAGCTGCTGAAGAGCATGATCCTGGAGGGCGTGGTCGGCATCCAGTCGGGCATCGCGCCGGGCGCGCTGCGCAGCAAGCTCAAGGTGTACCTGGGCTCGCACGGCGGCGGCGGCGCCGGCGACAAGAAGCACTGACCCTGGCTAGCCCGTGGCCAAGAAGCACAAGCACGAAGAGCACGTCAACCACGAACGCTGGGTCATCAGCTTCGCGGACATGATGACGCTGCTGTTCGCGCTCTTCGTCGTGCTCTACGCGATGGGCGTGCAGGACCTGGAGAAGCTGCGCCAGCTCAAGCAGTCGATCCAGTTCGCGTTCGCCTTAGAGGGCGACGGCAAGACCGACGACATCGGCACGTTCCACCAGCTGACCGGCGCCGGCGACGCGCCGATGCCGGCGCCGCTGCTCAACGCGCAGATCGGTCCGATGCAGGAGTTCCTCGACGAGGCCCTGGTCGACTTCGAGCAGGTCGTGGGCAAGTCGCTGGAGCTCGACATGACCAACGACGCCGTGACGGCCAAGGCACCGCTGCTCGACTTCTTCGCGCCTGGGCAGGCCTTCCCGCTGCGCGAGGAGGTCATGCAGTGGCTGGGCAGCGCGATCGAGGGCTCGATGGAGTTCGCGTCCGACCTGCACGTGCGCATCGACGCCGTGGAGACGGTCGTCGGCCGCTCCGCGACGGGCGCGCCGGTGACCTCGGTCGACCTGTGCTGGCAACGGCTGCGCACCCTGGAGGCCGCGATCCGCGCCAACCCGCAGATCCGCGACGGCATGGTCGGCATCGAGTTCCGCCGCCAGAAGCAGTCGAGCGCCGCCGCTGCGGACTGGGAGCACGCCGCCACGGTGACGCTGTCGTTCTCCAACACGCGCACCGACCACCGCTGACGGACGGCGGCCCGCCGCCTCCTCATCTCGGCGGCGTCGCCAGCATGCGGCCGAGGATCGTCTTCTGGATCAGCGACGTGCCCTCGTAGATGCGCAGGGCCTGCACGTCACGCCACAGGCGCTCGACCGGGTGCGCGCTGCTGTAGCCGCGCGCGCCGTGCAGCATGACCGCCTCTTCGCAGGCGCGCGCCGCCGCCTCGGTCGCGGCGAGCTTGGCCATGGCGACGTCGGCGTGCGTCTCGGTGCCCTCGGCGCGGCGGCGCGCGCAGCGGTGCACCAGCCCGCGCGTCATGTGCAGCGAGGTCAGCATGTCGGCGAGGCGCTCCTGCACCATCTGGAACTGCGCCAGCGGCTGGCCGAACTGTTGCCGGCCGGTGGTGAACGCGACCGCCTCGGCGAGCGCTGCGCGGTGCAGGCCGCAGGCGCCGGCCGCCACCGACACGCGGCCGGCGGCGAGGCCGCTCATGGCGATGCCGAAGCCCTTGCCGACCGGGCCGAGGACCTCGTGCGGCTCGATGCGGAAGTCCGCGAACGTCAGCACGGCGTGGTCGCTGCCGCGGTGGCCGAGCTCGACGCCGGGCATCGGCTCGCGCTTCAGGCCCGCGCGCGTCGTGTCGACGAGGAAGCCGGTGATGCCGTGGCGCCCGGCCGCCGGATCGACGGTGGCGAACAGCACCAGCGCGTCGGCGACGCCGCCGTTGGTGATCCAGTGCTTCTGGCCGCGCACGAGGTAGCCGCCGTCCGCCTGCGGCGCGGCATGCGTGCGCATCGACGCGACGTCGCTGCCGGCGTCGGGCTCGGTCAGGCCGAAGCAGCCGATCGCCTCGCCGGCGATCAGGCCGGGCAGCCAGCGCGCGCGCTGGGCGTCGTTGCCGTGTCGCGCGATGGTGTCGGCGACGAGGCCGGTCTGCACGGCGCAGAAGCCGCGGGCGTTGCCGCAGGCGGCGCCGAGTTCCTCGTGCGCGATCGCCAGCTGCAGCGGGCTCCAGCCGCCGCCGCCGACGGACGCCGGCAGCGGGCCGCCGAGCACGCCGGCGGCGCCGAGGTCGCGCACCATCTCGCGGCGGAACGTGCGCTGTTCGTCGATCGCGCGCGCGTGCGGCGCCAGCTTGTCGTGCGCGAACGCGCGGATGCGCTGCGCGAAGGCGCGGTGCGCGGGATCGAGGTCGCTGTCGGGCAGCCAGAGGTCGGGATTCATCGGCCGAGGAAGCGCGGTTCGCGCTTCTCCATCCAGGCGTTGTAGAACTCGCGGTGGTCGTGCGCGCGCAGCAGCAGCGCCTGCGCCTGCGCCTCCTGTTCGATCGCGGCCTCGAGGTCCATCGGCCACTCGTTCCAGACCATCTTCTTGGTCATGCCGAGCGCGAGGCCCGGGCCGGCGGCGAGCCGCCGCGCCAGCGCCAGCGCCGCGGCGAGCACGGCGTCGGCCGGCACGACGCGGTTGGCGAGGCCCATGCGCAGCGCGTCGTCGGCCGTCACCTTGTCGCCGAGCATCAGCAGTTCCATCGCGCGGCCCGTGCCGACGACCTTGGGCAGCAGCCACGCCGCGCCCATGTCGGCGCCGGTGAGGCCGACCTTGGTGAACAGGAAGGCGAACTTCGCCTGCTCGCTCATCACCCGCAGGTCGCTCGCCAGCGCCAGCACGGCGCCCGCGCCGGCGGCGACGCCGTTGATGGCGGCGACGATCGGCTTCGGCAGGCGCAGCATGTTGCGCACCACCGCGCCGGTCATGCGCGTGAAGCGCAGCGTGCCATCGAGGTTGGTCTCCAGCAGCGGTCCGATGATCTCCTCGACGCTGCCGCCGCTGCAGAAGCCGCGGCCGTGCCCGGTCAGCACGATCGCGCGCACGGCGTCGTCGTCGGCGAGGTCGACGAACAGGCGTTCGAGCTGCCCGTAGACGTCGAACGTCAGCGAGTTCAGCGTCTCGGGCCGGTCGAGCGTCAGCACGGCGACGCCGTCGCTGCCCCTCTCGAAGCGGAAGTCGTATTGGCTCATCGTCGGTGGCTGGGTTGGCGGCGGCCGTCAGTCGACGAACGCCGGCGGGTCGCGGTCGAGATCGTAGACGCAGCCGGCGGGCCGGTCGCGCAGCAGGCGCGCGACCGCCGCGGCGACCTCGGCGGGCGAGTGCATGCGGCCGATGCGGTTCTGCGCCGCCATGCGCGCGAACGCCGCGTCGGCGGTGGTCTTGCCGCGCGCCGCGATGGCGGCCGCCGCGCCGCGCGTGATGTCGGTGTCGACGAAGCCAGGGCACACCGCGTAGACGCGCACGCCGGCCGGGCCCAGCTCGGCGCTGAGCGCGCGCGCGAGGCCGACCATGCCGTGCTTGGCGGCGGTGTAGGCGCTGGTGAACGGGTACCCGCGCAGGCCGGCGGTCGACGCGAGGTGCAGCAGGCAGCCGGAGCCCTGCTGCTTGAAGCCCGCCGCCGCCGCGCGCGCGAAGGCCAGCGGTGCGGCGACGTGCAGGTCGAACGCTTCGCGCAGCATCGCCGGCGTGGTGTTCTCGACCTTGTCCGAAGGGGCGGTGCCGGCGTTGTTGACGACGTGGTCGAGGCCGCCGAAGGCCGCGCGCGCGGCGGCGACGGCGGCGGCGGCGGCGTGCTCGTCGCGCAGGTCGGCGGCGAACGACTCGGCGTGGGCGCCGCGGGCGCGCAGTCCGGCGGCCACCGCCGCCAAGGCGCTGGCGTCGCGGGCGACGAGCAGCAGGCGGTGGCCCGCGGCGGCGAGCGCCTCGGCGATGGCCTTGCCGATGCCGCGGCTGCTGCCGGTGACGATGGTCGCGGGGGAGGCGTGCGGGGTGACGGACATGCGCGGGAGCCAGCAGGGTGGCCGCAGGGAATCCGCCATGCCAACGGCGGAATGGAAAAACCCGCTCAGGTTGGCGTGCCCGCCGCGCCGATGACGGGTCGGGAGTGGAGGAAGGGAGTCGAGTTGCGGACGACCCCTGGAAGGGCCCGGCGGGAACCGGGCCCTTCCGCTTTTCCGGCGGCACTGCCGCCGGCGGGAGGTCGGCGCGCCCGGGCGGTGCGCGCCGCCCGCCAGCCCGCGTCGGGCGCGGGCGGCGAACTGCCGATGCCAACGGCATCATGGCAACCCCCTGGACCCGTCCGCCGCAGCGCCGTCGCGCCGGCGCTGCCACCGTCGCTGCCGCTGCCGCCGCCGTTGCCGCGTCGTTCGCTGGCACTGCTGCCCTGCCGGCGCAGTCGGCCGCCGTCGTGCCGGCAGTGGCCACGGACTTGCCCGGCAACGCCGCGATGGCGATGCCACTGCGCTGGAGCCACGGCACGCTGCAGGTGTTCGTCGACGCCAACCTGCTGCCGACCGGACTCGTCGGCCAGTCCTTGACCGGGGTGACGCTGCGGCGGCCGACGCTGTCGGGCGACGGCGCGTACGCGCCGATCGCGCGCACGCTGACCGTGCGCGGCGGCATCGCCACGACGTTGGCGGCGAACCAGGGCGCCGGTCTCGCGGCCAACCGGCCGGCCAATACGCTGACGTTGTTCGGTCCGGCGCTGGTCACCTCGCTCGCCGCGCCGGCGCCAGGGCCGGCGACGGTCGTCGGCAGCGACGTGCTGGCGATCCCCTTCGCGACCCCGCTGCCGGTGACGACGGGCACGCTGTTCCTGGAGTTCGAGGTCGGCAATCCGCCGCTGCAGATCAGCGGCGAGCACTGGGTCGATGCGATCTGGCAGACGGACGGCGTCGACCAGGGGCTCGTCGCCGGCGTCGGCGACGGTTCGTGCACCGTGCGCAGCGCGCCCAACCGCCTGCGCTGGACGGCGGCGACCGGACCGCTGCCGGGGACCGCCGCGGCGTGCCAACTGGTCGGCGGTGCGCCCGGCGGGCTCGCCTGCATGTGGGCAGGCATCGACGCCCAGGTGCGCAACCCGGGCCCGGGGTTCCTCGGTTTCGGTTTCGACCTCGGCCTCGTCGACCCCGGCCTCGTCGGCTGCCGCCAGTGGGCGCCGCTCGACCTGCTGTGGGGTGGAGTAGCCGATGGCGCGGGCACGTTCGCGACCGCGCTGGCGATTCCCGGCGCTGCCACCGTCGGCCTGCGCCTCGCCCTGCAGGGCGCCTGGGTCGAGCCCAGCCGGCCGGGGCTGCCGCTGTCGCTCGCCAACGGCCTCGTGCTCGTGGTGGGATCGGCCGGCGTCACCAATCGGTGCAGTTCCGTGTTCTTTCCCGGGGCCGCAACGACGTCGCCGTGGCCGTCGTTCGTCGGCCAGATGCCGGTGCTGCGCCTGCACTGGTGAGCGGCGGCCGCAGGGAGGCGCAGCCGGGGCGACGCGGGCCCTTGCGCTGGCGCAGGCGGTCGCTACTCTGCCTCGCCCTCCCAACCGCGCGGCCGTGCCCGGCCGCCACGAGCAGCCATGGCGAAGCAGAAGAAGAAGAAAGAGATCGTGTTCCTGGTCTGCGAAGAGACCGGCGATCGCAACTACACGATCATGAAGAAGCCCGGCACCAACAAGCTGGAGCTGAAGAAGTACTCGCCGCGCTTGCGCAAGCACACCAAGCACGTCGAGAAGAAGAAGTAGTCGCGGCGGAACGCGCCGGCGCGGGTGGCCGTGCTGGCTACCGCGCTGGCCCGATGCATGCCGCTGCCGTGACCTTGGCGCTGGTGTCGGCACGATTGCCCGCAGTGGCCACGAGGGACCTCAGGTCACGGCCACGAGGGACCCCAGGTCACCGACTCGCCGTGCTGGCTCCGGCGCTGCCGCCCGGCACGGTGCGCGCCCGCAGTGCCGCCAGCCGGGCGCGTCCATCCGGTGTCAGCGACAGGCTGTCCAGCCGGCGCGTCGCCCGATCCATGGCGGCGGCATCGCCCAGGCGCTCCAGGTTGCCGAGCGCGAAGACCAAGCCATCGCAGCGGTTGCGATCGCCCGTCAACTCGGCGTCGTCCGCCGCCTGCAGCACCGCCGCCAGCCCCGTCTCCGGGTCGGCGTTGGCGGTCAGTGCGAACACGGCCTGCAGTCGCACGTCGGGGGAACGGTCGTGCGCGAGCGCAGTGCGCGCCACGTCGAGGCCGAGCGCGGACCGCACCATGCCGACGCCGGCGACGAGGTCGACCCGGCGGTCGGACTGCACGTCGTCGGCGAGCAGGCGGCGGTAGGCGTCGGCGACCGTCTCCGGCGCGCGATGGCCGCAGACGAGGTAGGCGTGCGGCGCGCGGCCGAGTGCTGGACCTAGGTCGCCCAGCACGGCGAGCGCGTCCTCGACCGGCAGGTCGTTGGCGACGAGGCCGGCGACCTCGCGCACGAAGGCGCGGTCGGCGCTGCGCCGCAGCGCGTCGACGACGATGCCGCGGTACCGCGGCTCGCGCAGCAGGTGCCGGCACGCTGCCGCGCGCTGGCTGTCGTCCTTGCCGTCGAGCAACAGCAGCGCCAACGTGGCGAGCGCCTCGCTGCTGCGCTCGCCGTGCTGCTGCAGGTTGTCCCACAGCGTCAGCAGTAGGCCGGTGGCGATCTCGCGCGGAAACAAGCCACCGCCCGCGAGTTCCACCAAGCCGAGCACGGCCGCCTCGTGCGCGAGGCGCAAGTGCGGTTGGCGCACGAGCGCCTGGGCACCGACGGCCGCCATCGCCGGGCTCGCCGGCCTCGCCGCCAGCACGTCGTGCACGAAGGCGTCGACGCGCTGGCGGCCGCCGCCGGCCTCGGCCGCACTCGCGCAGCGCGCGCACTCGGTGACGACGACGAGCTGCAGCACGAAGTCGCGGCCTTGCACGAAGCCGTGCGCCAGCGGCGCCGTCGTCGCTGTGAGCCGGCGCAGCGCCTGTTCGCCGGCGTCGGCGAAGCTGGCCATGAGCGCGGCGAGGCGGGCGCGCGCCAACTGGTCGCTGGCGCTCGCCGCCGCATGGTCGTCGTCCTGCGCGAACTCGGCGGTGCGCCGACCGATGGCGACCAGCTCGTCGATCGCGTCGTCGAAGGACAGGCTCTCGCCGTCCGCAGCGGCAGGCACCACCGCTTGCCGCGGTAGCTGCGGCACGGGCGGCGCGGTCGCCGTCGCCGTCGCGACGGCGGGAACCGTCGGCGGCGCGACAGCGCCGGCATCCAGCGGCGAAGATGGCGACGTGGCGACCAGGAGCAACGCGAGCGCCACCGCGACGACGGCGGGTGGCAGCAGGGCGGCGAACAGCAGGCGCGTGCGCCCGCCGGGATCGTCGCCACAGCGGCGCGGCGGCGTCGCCGCCGGCGCCATGGGCTGTGGGGCGGCCATCGTCACTGGCCCTCGCAGGGCAGCGTCGCCGCCACCAGGTACGTGCCCCACGCCACGTCGCGGTCGCACACGCACGACGAACCCCAGGGGATGATGATCACGTAGTCCGTCTGGCAACGGAAGTACAGGATGCGGCCTTCGCGCGTCCCGATCTTCTCGGCGCGCGTGGCCTGGCTGTTCGGCACGATGTCGTGGTGTTGGGGCGTCAGCGTCACGAACAGCGGGCAACCGGTCGCCGTCGTCAGCTTGAAGCCGTGGCCGCTGAAGCTGAGGCCGCTGCAGGCGGCCGCCGGGCCGTACTGCTCGCTGGCGGGGATGCGATCCGCCTTGGTGTAGGGGCACGGCTTCTGGGCCACGGCGCCAGCGGCGAGCGCGAAGGTGAGACAGGGCAGTACGAAGCAACGCAGAGGCATGGTCGTCTCCATCGGGGGGAACGGGGCCGGTCGGCCCCAAGGCGGGAAAGGCCGGTGCGAAGGCGCGCCCGCGCGCGTTGCTTCGCCAACTGCATAGGGGCCGCGAGACCCCGTTTGGTGACGCGCGGGCCCGAAATCCTCTGCAGCGGGCCGTCGCCGCCGCGATCGGCCGGCACGGCGGCGCTCAGCCGCCTTGCAGTTCGCGCCACGCCGCGGCGATGCCGGCGTCGACGGGCCCGGCGCGCCAGCCGAGTTCGCGCGCAGCCTTGCCGGCGTCGTACCACAGGAACTTCGTCGCCAGCGTCAGCACGTCGCTCGTCAGCGGCGGCCGGCTGCCGCGGCATCGTTCCCACCAGCGCAGCGCCGTCGCGGCCGTCCGCACCAGCGCGCGCGGCGCGGTGCGGCGCGGCGGCGCGCCGCCGACGACCGCGGCGATGCGCGCCAGCAGTTGCGCGCCGGTCAGGTTCTCGCCGGTCAGCAGGTAGCGCTCGCCGGCGCGGCCCTTGTGCAGCGCGCGCACGATGCCGTCGCACACGTCGGCGACGTTGGCGACGTTGAGGCCGCCGGGCGGGGCGAAGCGCACGCGGCCGGACATCACCGCGGTCAGCAGCGAGTCGTCGCCCTTGCGGCGGTCGCCCGCGCCGTACATCGACGGCGGGTTGACGATGACCGCATCGAGCCCGCGCGCGCATGCGGCGAACACGCGCTGCTCGGCGGCGAACTTGCTGTCGCAGTAGCCGATGCGCAGCGGCCCGAAGTTGTAGGCCGCGGTCTCGTCGACGGCTTCGGGCCGGTCGCGGCAGGCGACCGCCGAGATGGTGGAGACGTGCAGCAGGCGGCGGACGCCGGCGGCGAGCGCGGCGTCGGCGAGGTCGCCGGTGGCGTCGGCGTTGGCGGCGAACATCGCGGCGCGGTCTTCGCGGCGAAACGACACCAGCGCGGCGAGGTGCACGACGGTGTCCGCGCCGCGGCAGCCGCGCGCCAGCGCCTCGCGGTCGGCGAGCCGGCCCTCGACGCGTTCGACGTCGAACCCGCGCAGCCACGGTAGTTCCTGGCCGGGGCGCACGAGCACGCGCAGGCCGCACTCGCGCGCCAGCAGCGGGGCGAGGTGGCGACCGACGAAGCCGCTGGCGCCGGTGAGGAAGCAGACGGGAGGCACGGCGTCACGCTAGGAGTCGGCGTCGCGGAAGGCCACGCCGCCCGGCACGCACCGCAGTTGCCGGTAGCCCTGCTGCCGCCCCTCCGTTTGCCCTGCCCTCCTCTGCCCTCCTCTGCTCTGCTCTGTACTCTCTGTGTTCGCTGTGGTTGTTCTGCTTCTGCAGCAGCAGATAGGAACCACAGAGAACACAGAGGACACAGAGACCAGACGCCAAGAGCCCAGCAGCAAGCAGCACCCAGCAGTCGCGGGGCAGCTGGTTGCAGTCCGCGAGCCGTAGCGCGCCTGTGCGTCCGGACGCCTGCTGCCGAGCGTCCGCGAATCCACCGATCCGCCTGCGGCCAGCGGCTTCGCCCCCGCTGCGGCTCCACGCACCGGATCGGCGCGCGTCCCGCGAAGCAGATGCCCAGTTGCGGCATCGACGCGATGCCAATGCGAGTTGCCGCGGCGCGACGACGACGTCGTCGTGATGGGCGATGCCGCGTCGATGCGTCGCCGACGCGATCCCCGATCTGCGCCCAGCGCGCGCATTCCACGGGTTGCGGTGGGAGCGCGCGCGCGCCGCCGCTACCCTGCTCGCCGTCATGCTCACTGGAGTGTTGTTCGCGCTCGGCTTGGTCCTGCTGGTCTTCGGCGCCGATTGGTTGGTCAAGGGCGCCTCGCGCATCGCCGGCGCCGCCGGCGTGTCGTCGCTCGTCATCGGCCTCACCGTCGTCGCCTTCGGCACCAGCGCGCCGGAGTTCGCCGTCAGCGTGCAGGCGGCGTGGTCGGGCCAGTCCGACATGGCGATCGCCAACGTCGTCGGCAGCAACATCTTCAACGTGCTGTTCATCCTCGGCGCGTCGGCGCTGATCACGCCGCTGCTGGTGGCGCAGCAACTCGTCCGTCGCGACGTGCCGATCATGATCGCGCTGTCGGCGGCGCTCTGGCTGATCGCGCGCGACGGCCAGTTGACCCGCATCGACGGCGTCCTCCTGTTCCTCGGCCTCGTCGGCTACACGACGTGGATCATCCGCGTCAGCCGGCGCGAGACCAAGGCGGTCGAGGCCGAGTACGAAGCCGAGTTCGGCGGCGACAAGCTGCAGGGCGGCCTCGGCGGCGCGATCGGCCTCGTCGTCGCCGGCCTCGCCATGCTGGTGCTCGGCTCCAAGTGGCTCGTCGACGGCGCCGTGGCGTTCGCGACCTGGGCCGGGCTCAGCGAGGTCGTCGTCGGCCTCACCATCGTCGCCGCCGGCACGTCGCTGCCCGAGGTCGCCACGTCGATCACCGCCGCCATCAAGGGCGAGCGCGACATCGCCGTCGGCAACGTCGTCGGCAGCAACATCTTCAACATCATGGGCGTGCTCGGCATGTCCGGCATCGTCTCGCCCGCCGGCCTGACCGTGCGCGAGTCGATGGTCGGCTACGACCTGCCGGTGATGACCGCCGTCGCCGTCGCGTGCCTGCCGGTGTTCGTCCGCGGCTTCGTCATCCCGCGCTGGGAGGGCGCGCTGTTCCTGTTGTACTACGTCGCCTACACGACCTACCTCGTGCTGTCGGAGACGAAGCACGAGGCGACCGAGGGCTACGCCAAGGCGATGCTGCACTTCGTGATGCCGTTGACCGGCGTGACGCTCGGCGTGCTCGCGGTCCGCGTGCTGACGCTGAAGAAGCCGGTGCAGGCTTGAGCGCCGACACCGGCGCCGCGGCGCCGTTCGCGACGGTCCCCGACGCGCTGCAGCCTGCGCTGGTGCGCCGCGGGTTCACCGCGCTGACGGCGGTGCAGCAGGCGATCCTCGCCGCCGACGACGGCGTGCGCGACCTGCGCATCCGCTCGCAGACCGGCTCGGGCAAGACCGTCGCGCTCGGCATCGCGCTGGCGCGTTCGTTCGCCGGCGACGCGCTGGCGCAGGAACGCCGCGGGCCGCTGGCGCTGGTCGTCGCGCCGACGCGCGAACTCGCCGCGCAGGTCAAGGAAGAGCTGTCGTGGCTGTTCGCCGACGTCCCGGGCGCGCGCTGCGGCGTCGTCACCGGCGGCACGTCGGTCGACCGCGAGCGCACGCTGCTGCAGCGCCGGCCGGCGATGCTCGTCGGCACGCCGGGCCGCCTGCTCGACCACGTCGGCAGCGGCGCGCTCGACCTCGGCTCGGTCAGGCAGCTGGTGCTCGACGAAGCCGACCAGATGCTCGACCTCGGCTTCAAGGACGAGCTCGACGGCATTCTGGCGGCGCTGCCGAAGGAGCGGCGCACGCACCTCGTGTCGGCGACGTTCGCGCCCAACGTGCAGGCGCTCGCCGACCGCTTCCAGAGCTCGCCGATCCTCGTCGCCGGCACGCCCGCCGGGGCCGCGCACGGCGACATCGAGCACATCGCGCTGAAGGTCGGCGCCCGCGACCACTACGCCGCGCTCGTCAACCTGCTGCTGCTGGCCGGCGACGAACGCACGCTGGTGTTCGTGCGCACGCGCGAAGGCACGTCGGCGCTCGCCGACAAGCTGGCCGGCGACGGCTTCCTCGCGCTGCCGATCCACGGCGACCTCGCGCAGGCGCAGCGCACGCGCACGCTGCAGGCCTTCCGCCGCGGCGCGATCCACACGCTGATCGCCACCGACGTCGCCGCGCGCGGCCTCGACATCACCGACGTCACGTCGGTCGTGCACTTCGATCCGCCGATCGACGCCGAGACGTACGTGCACCGCAGCGGCCGCACCGGCCGCGCCGGGCAGAAGGGCCGCAGCTACCTGTTCGTGGTCAAGTCGCGCGCCAACTTCGCGCGGCGGCTGTTCCACGAGGCGCGCGTCAAGGAACGGTGGGAGGGCTGCCCCGGCCCCGCCGAGGTGCGCGCGCATCGTCTGGCGCAGGCCGGCGAACGCGCGGCGCAGACGCTCGCCGCGGCAGCGCCCCCGGGTGCTGCCGAGCGCGCGATCGCCGACCAGTTGCTGGCCGGCCGCGATCCGGCAGCCGTCGTCGCGCTGCTGCTCGGGCCGATGGCGACCGGCCCGTGCGAGCCGTCGGCTGTCGCCGTCGAACGCGACGCGCCGGCGGCCGGTGGCGCGGCTGCTGCGCCGGCGGCACCGGCGCCGACCGAGCGACCTGCCGCGGCAGCGGCGCGTGCGGCCACAGCAGATGCGCCCGCGCCCGCAGTCGCACCCGCCCACACTGCGAAGCGACCGGCAGCTGCTGCGGCCGCGTCGCAGCACGCGCCGTCCGCGCCGCCAGACCAGCCCGCGTCCGCGGCGCCAGCCGCGCCGGCCGCTGCCGAACCGCCTCCCGGTCGCCGCCTGGCGCCGGGCCAGCGCGGCAAGGCGGGCGCGCCGCCGGCGTGGCAGCGGCCCGCGGCCCCGGCGCGCGGTGGCGACGACCCCGGCGGCGACACCTTCGGCGGCTTCCAGCGTTTCCGCATCAACTGGGGCAGCCGCGATGGCGCCGACCCGCGCCGCGTCATGGCGCACGTCTGCCGCCGCGGCGGCGTCGACAGCGACGCCGTCGGCCAGATCCGGGTGCAGTTCGCCTTCACCACGTTCGAGATCGCCGCGCCGGTCGCCGCCGCCTTCGAGCGCAGCGCCCGCCGGCCCGATCGCCGCGATCCGCACCTCGTCATCAGCCGCGACCGCTTCGGCGGGCGCTGAGCGCGGGGCGGTCGCCGCCGCGCCCGTCGGCGTCGCGTCAGCGCGCCGCGAACAGCAGGTCCTCGATGCGCGCGGCGGCGGTTTCGAGCCGCGTGCCGACCGCTGCGCCGGCTGCGTCGTCGGCCAGCAGGATGGCGAACACGCGCGCGCCGTCGCGGCCCTCGCGCCACCCGGCGCGCGTGCGCGTCGCCGGTGCGCTGTCGAGCGCGCCGTCCTTGCGGAACACGGCGCGGCCGCTCGCGTCCTCGCCGTCGGCGAGCACGGCCCGGCAGGCCTGCACGGTGGCCGCGTCCAGTCCGGCGACGCGGCGGGTGGCGAGCGCGGCGTGCACCGCCGCGAGCGATGCCGCCGTCGCCGCGTTGTCGCCGTGCGCGCGGCGGTCGGCGAGCATGTAGCGGCGGACCTGCAGTCCGGTCCAGCGCGGGTCGCGCGCGTGCAGGCGCTGCGTCAGCGCCGCCGGGCCGCCGAGCCGCGCCGTCACGAGGTTGGCGGCGACGTTGTAGGTGGCGTTGTCGACGCCCGTGCTGGCGATCATCGCCTCGGCGATGCGGCGCGTGGATTGGCCGCCGAGCAGCCGCCTGGCCGTTGCGCGCTGGGCCGGCGGGAAGTGCGCGATCGCCGGGTGCGCGGCGTCGCTGAGCACGGCGTCGGCGCCGGCCAGGGGCGCGTCGAGCCCAGGCTTCGGCACGAACGGCACGTCGGTCAGCGTCGGCATCGCCGGCGGGATCGCCAGCGGCGACGGCGGCGCGCTGGCCTGCGCGGCGAACACTTCGATCAAGAAGGCGGCCTTGATCGCGCTCGCCGCCGGCATCGGCGTGTCGGCGTTCCAGGTCAGCAGCGCATCGCCGTCGGCGGTCCCGAACCAGACCGCCGCGCGCGCCGTCGGGCCGAGTGCGGCGACGACGTCGGCGACCTGCTGGCCGAGCCCGGCCGGCAGCGGTGCGGCCGGCGGCGCCAGTGGCGCGGCAGCGGACGTTGCACTGCAGCCCGCGAGGGCGAGGGCCAGACCGGTGGCCAGCAGCGAGGCGATGCAGTGGCGGACGCGCATCGTTCCAGGATCGCACACCGCCGCCGACGGGCAAGCGGCGGCATCCGCCTTGATGCCGCGTTGCGCCGGCCGCCGGTTCGCTGCGGCGCGCGGCGCATGGCCTCGCTACGGTGCGCAGCGACATGGAACTCGCCTCGCCGTCCAAGGGCCTGTCGCTGCCGACGCAGATCCTGCTCGGGCTCGTGCTCGGCGCGGTCGCCGGCGTCACGCTCAACGTGCTGTACGCGCCGCCGCTCGGCCAGCCGGCGACCGGGACCTACGCCAGCGTCGTCGCCTTCGCCGACGGCGTGGTGAAGCCGCTCGGCGACCTGTTCCTGAGCCTGTTGTTCATGGTCGTCGTGCCGGTGGTGTTCAGCTCGCTGTTCCTCGGCGTCGCGGGCCTCGGCAGCGTCGGCAAGCTCGGCAGCCTCGGCGGCCGCACGCTGCTGTGGTTCCTCGTGACGACCACGGCCGCGGTGCTGCTCGGCCTCTTGCTGGTCAACTGGTTCGAGCCCGGCCGCGCGGTCAGCGCCGAGGTCGCGGCGCAGATCAAGGCGCAGTACGCCGGCGACGCCAGCAAGCGCATCGGCCAGAGCCAGCAGGCGACGGGCTGGGTGCAGATGCTCGTCGACATCGTGCCGCGCAACGTCGTCGCCGCCGCCGCCGACAACGGCAAGGTGCTCGGGCTGATCTTCTTCGCGCTCGTGCTCGGCGCCGCGGCGATCCGCGCGCCGCGCGAGAAGACGAAGCCGCTGTGCGACCTGTGCGAGGCGGTCTACGACCTGTGCGTGCGCGTGCTGGGGTGGGTGATGCAGCTGGCGCCGTACGGCGTCGCCTGCCTGATCTTCCACGCCACGGCGAAGCTCGGCCTCGACGTGCTCAAGCTCGTCAGCCTGTACTTCGCGACCGCGATGGGCGGGCTCGTCGTCTACCAGCTGGTCGCGATCACGTTCCTCGCCAAGGCCTGCGCCGGCCTGTCGCCCGGCCGCTTCTACCGCGGCTGCCGCACGCTGATCGTCACCGCGTTCTCGACGTCGTCGTCCAACGCGACGCTGCCGACGACGATCCGCACCGCCACCGACGAGTTCGGCGTGCCCAAGGAGATCGCCGGCTTCGTCATGCCGCTCGGCGCGACGATGAACATGAACGGCACCGCGCTGTTCGAGGGCGTGTCGGTGCTGTTCCTGGCGCAGGTCGCCGGTGTCGACCTGTCGCTCGGCCAGCAGGCGCTCGTCGTCGGCATGGCGGTGCTGACCGCGATCGGCGCCGCCGGCGTGCCCGGCGGTTCGATCCCGCTGCTGGCGATCGTGCTGACCCAGGTCGGCGTGCCGCCGGAGTTCCTGGCGCTGATCCTCGGCGTCGATCGGCTGGTCGACATGACGCGCACGGTGCCGAACGTCACCAGCGACCTCGTCTGCAGCCTGTGGCTCGCGCGCCGCGAAGGCGTGGCGCTCAAGGCGTAGTGCCGCACGGCCACTCCGGGCGGTCGAGCACGTAGCCCATCGTCGCCAGCGATTGCGGCACGACCGGCAGCAGCAGCCAGCCGGTGCAGCGCCACGTCACGAACCACCGCGGCAGCGCCGCCGCGTCGCCGGGCGCGAAGCCGGGCCGCGGGGCGGGTTCGCGGTGCGGCGGCGTCCACAGGTGCCAGCTCGGCCAGCCGGGGGCCTGTGCGCAGCCGAGCGCGAACGGGGCGGCGTCCCGCTGCGCGGCGCGCGGCAGCGAGCCCTGGCCGGGACAGTTCTGGGCCGCTGCCCGGGCCGGGACCAAGAGCATGCAGGCCAACGCGACGGCGACGAACGCGGCGCCACGACGGCGCCGCACGCAGAGGTCGAGGTTCATGCCCAGAGGGCAACGAGCCGCTGCGTTCCGGCCCGGATTTCGCTCACTTCGCGGCGTCGAACTTCGCGTTCTTGCCGGCGTCGTCCATGCCGTTCCACTTGCCCAGGCACTTCGAGCAGCAGAAGCCGACCTTGCCGCCGGCGTAGTCGGCGGTCGGGCTGTCGGCCTTCAGCGGTTCGCCCGAGACGAGGCAGCTGCTCTTCAGCAGCGTCGGCGCCGGCGCGGCGGTCACCGTGGACGAGCAGGCGGCGAAGAGGACGAGGACGGCGGGGACGACGAGGTTCAGGAGCTTCTTCATGACGCGGCGGATTGTCGGGGGCGGACCCGGCGGCGCAAGCGACGCCGCGCCAATCCGGCCGACCGCGCGCCCCGCGCATCGCCCCGTGGCAATCGACCGCGTCGCCGGGTCCACTGCCGGCATGGAAATGACCGTCGCCGAGCGCATGGACCTGCTGCGCTTCGTGTGTTCGTTCGTCTGGACCGACCTCAAGGTCACGCAGGCCGAGCGCGACCTCGTGATGCGCATCTGCGGGCGGCTCGCCCTGCACGACCGCGAGGTCGCGCAGGTCAAGCAATGGCTCGCCGTGCCGCCGCCGCCCGAGTCGGTCGATCCGACGCAGGTGCCCAAGGCCCATCGCCAGATGTTCCTGCGCGCGGCCGAACTCGCCGCGCAAGCCGACGGCCACGTCGCGCCGGCCGAGAGCGAGGCGCTGGCGACCTTCCGCGAACTGATCGAAGGCTGAGCCGCGGTGACGCCGTCGCACGCGACCGCCGCGCTCGCGATCGACGCGTCGGAGTGGTTCACCGCCGCCGGCTTGCGCCGGTTCCTGGCCCCGCGCCACTGGCGGCGGCTCGAGCGGCGGGCCGAGCCGTGCGTGCGCGCGACGCTGGCGCTGCTGGCGGCGACGGGCGCGCGCGCGACGTGGTTCGTGCCGGGCGCGCTGGCGCGCAGCGCGCCGACCCTGCTGCGCGAACTCGCCGCCGGCGGCCACGAGGTGGCGCTCGCCGCCGAGGCGCCGCGCCCGCTCGCCGACGTCCCGCCCGGCGAACGGGCGGCGCTGCAGGACCGCTGGCTGCGCGACGTCGCCGCCATCGAGGCCGCGACCGGCGTCGCCGTGCGCGGCTTCCGCGCGCCGTGGCCGACGGCGAACGACGCGCCGTGGTGGCGACCGTTCCTGCGCAGCATCGGGCTCGCGTACGACGCCACGCCGGACGCGCCGGGTACTCGCGGCGAGCAGCTCGCGCCGGATCCCGAAGCGACGGCGGCGCACCGCCTCGACGGCGGTGGCGCCGTGGCGCTGCGCGCGTTTCCGGCGATGGCGGTCGATCCCGCGCCGCCGCAGCTCGCCGGCTTGCCCGCTGCGCCGGCGTGGCAAGGGCCGGCAGGGGCGGCGGCGGCGGCGCTGCAGGCCCTGGTCGCGCGCACCCGCGGCACGTTGCTGGCTGCGTTGGGCACACCCGTCCTCACGGCGCCGCCGCGGCCGCTGCCACCCGAGCCGATCGTCGTGCCGCGCGGCGACGCGCCGCGGCTGTGCGTCGTCGTGCCGCTGAAGGACGAGGAGCGCGCGGTGCCGGGCCTGCTGCTCGAACTGCGCGCGCTCGCCGACGACCTCGCGGACGCTGCACGCGTCGAGTACGTGCTCGTCGACGACGGCAGCGACGATCGCACGTGGGAGTTGCTGCAGCAGGGCGTCGGCTCGCTACCGCGCAGCAGGGCGGTGCGCCACGATCGCAACCTCGGCGTCGCTGCGGCGATCCGCACCGGCGTGCTGGCGACCGACAGCCCGTTCGTCGCGTCGATCGACGGCGACCTGTCGTACGACCCGCGCGAACTGCGGCCGATGCTGGCGCTGCTGCGACAGGGCGCCGACCTCGTCACCGCGTCGCCCTACCATCCGGCGGGCGGCGTGCGCAATGTGCCCGGCTGGCGGCTGCTGCTCTCGCGCGGCCTGTCGCTCGGCTACCGCGTGCTGATGGCTTCGCCGATCCGCACCTGGACGAGTTGCTGCCGCGTCTACCGCCGCGAGGCGGTCGCTGCGTTGCCGTTGGCCAACCCGCGCTTCCTCGGCACCGCCGAATGGCTGGTGCGCGTGTTGCGCCGCGGCGGCACGGTCGCCGAGCATCCGTGCGTGCTCGAGGCGCGGCTCGTCGGCGTCAGCAAGATGCGGACGCTGCGCACGATCGCCGGCCACCTGCGGTTGCTCGCCGAGGTGTTGGTGCGCGTCGTGCGATGAGCGGCATGGGCCTGTGGCATCGGGCGCCCGCCATGCGACCGTGCGCGGCGCGGCGCGTCGGGCACCGGATCTGCACGTTCTTCCGCAATTGCGCCGCAGCCGTGGGTTGGCTGCGCAGGCCGTGGCGGTGCGACGGTGCGCCAGCCTGCCCGGAGATCATCCATTGCCGCAGTGCGCGCTTTGCGGTGGACGGAAGATGACGCATGGCCCGCAGCGAGGGACTCACGCCCCGGGTTGCTGGTACTCATCGTGGTGGTAGTCTCACTTCGCGACTTGCGCGTCGTGCCTTTCTCCGACGCTTCGTCACCCAGCAGGTCGCGATCTCAGTCAGGTGCCGCGGTGCACCGTCCCATCGTTCAGGAGTTCTCCATGCGCGTTCTCGTTTCCCTGCTCGCTTCCGTCGCCCTGGCCGGCATGGTCAAGGCCCAGTCCGAGGGCTTCGAGCCCGGTCCTGCCACCCCTGGCATCGCTCCGATCCCGGCCGGTTGGACCTCGGTCAACGACAGCCCTGGCGGCCCCGGGACCGTCCCGAACTGGCAGATCCGCAACGACGGCACCGTGTTCGGTGCCAACACCGGCGCGTCGTACGCGTGGGCCAACTTCAACGCGTCGACCGGTGCCAACGACATCAGCCTGTACCTGATCTCGCCGCAGGTCCAGATCGCCAACGGTGCGACGATCAGCTTCTGGACGCGCACGGTCGCGGCGCCGACGTTCCCCGACCGCCTGCGGCTCGTGTTCAACACGACTGGCAGCACGCTGCCGGCGGACTTCACCAACGTCCTCGTCACCGTGAACCCGGCGCTGAGCACGACGGGCTATCCGAACGTGTGGACGCAATACACGGCGACCGTCGCGGGCGTGGCCGGCACCGTCACCGGCCGCTACGCGTTCCACTACAACCCCACGACCGCCGGGCCGCAGGGCACCAACTCCGACTACATCGGCGTCGACGACGTGAGCTTCACGCCGGCGGGCGGCGGCTTCGTCCAGGCGACGAACGCCACGCTCGGCCAGGGCTGCGTCCGCGTGTTCAACTCCTTCTACCAGCAGTTCGCGGATGCGGCTGCCGCGTCGACGGCCCTCCAGGGCAACACGCTGCAGTTGATCCCGACGGCAACGGGCTACCAGGGTGTCTGGCTGCCCGGCACCGCCGCGGGCTTGTTCGTGGCGCCGGTGGCGGGCACGCCCCTGGCGACGGCTGACGATGGCGTCGTGACGTACACGCTGACCTCGGGCTCGTTCCCGACGGCGCAGGGACCGCAGACCAGCCTGCTGGTCAGCGGCAACGCCATCATCGCTTGGGGCGGACCGGTGATCGACTATCCCGGCACCAACCCGTACACGCCGACGGTCAACGGCTTCCTCAACAGCGTGCGCGGCGGCATCTACGCCTGGCACGACTACAACGTCGCCGAAGCCGGCAGCGGCCAGATCCTCGCCGAGGAGGTGGCTGGCATCCTGTACATCACGTGGAACGGCGTCGAGAACTACAGCACCCCGCTCGCCGCGAACCCGAGCACGCTGCAGTTCCAGCTCGAGTTGGGCAGCGGCATCGTCCGCATCGTGTTCCTCACCATCGACGGCAACACGACCAGCGGCTTCGGCTCGGGCCACCTCATCGGCGTGACGGCGCCTGGCGCCTCGCTGAACCCCGGTTCGATCGCCTTGGCCACGGCTTCGGCGGGTGAACTGTCGACCAGCTCGCCCGAGTCGGCGCCGCTGACGCTGTCGGCGACGTCGCGTCCGGTCACCGGCACGACGTGGAACCTGTCGATCAGCAACATCCCGACGACGGGCGTGCTCGGCGTCGATGTCTTCGGTCTGAGCGACCCCGGCATCAACGACCTGTTCTTCCTCGGCGCGCCGGGCTGTGGCCTGCGCGCGTCGCTGGACGTGACCAACGGCTGGCTCCCCAGCGGCCCGACGCGCACGTACAGCCTGCCGATCCCGAACAACCCGGCGTTGCTCAACCTGAACCTGCACACGACCACGGCCGTGTTCCAGGCTCCTCCGGTGAACGCGCTGGGCGCGATCACCAGCAACGGCATCCGCGGCGTGGTCGGCAACCTCTGATCCCGCGCGGATTCCCGACTCGCGCCGCGGGGGGGGGGGGGGGGGGCCCGCGCGCCCAGCCCCCCCCCCCGCCGGGGGGGGGCGGCCGCGCGGCGGGG
>JBKDXM010000061.1:0-10313 GCA_046306335.1 Planctomycetota bacterium | reverse complement strand
CTGCGGGTCGCCGCCGTCGCCGGCGCGCTGCGCGTCGGGCGGCCGGAGGACGCCGTCGTCGCCGCCGGCATGATGGCCGCCGGCGGCGAGCGCGACCGCTGGCTCGCCGTCGCCGAGAAGGCCGCCCTGGCGCAGCGCTGCCACTGATTCCCGCGTCGATCTTGCGCCCGATGCCGCCGCGCGCGCACTGAGTCGGCATGGAACCATCGCTGCATCCGACGCGTCCCACGTCCGCGCGGCACGGTCCGCGCGAGCGCCTGTGCCAGCTCGGCGAGGCGCGCCTGGGCGACGCCGAGTGCCTGGCGCTGCTGCTGCGCACCGGCCGCCGCGGCGAGCCGGCCGAGGCCATGGCCCAGCGCCTGCTGCGCCGCTTCGGCGGCCTGCCGGGGCTCGCCGTGGCCGAGGTGCGCGAACTCGCCGAGGCGCCGGGCGTCGGCCCGGTGCGGGCCGCCGCCATGCGCGCAGCCTTCGGTCTCGCCCGCCGGTTGGCCGAGGCCGCGCTGCGCGCGGGTTTGCCGGTCCGCGGCGGCGGCGACGTCGCGCGGTTGGTGCGCGACTCGGTCCGCGGCAGCGGCCAGGAGAGCTTCTTCGCCATCCCGCTCGACCGACGCCATCGCGTGCTGTCGGTGCGGATCGTCGCCACGGGCGGCGTCGATTCCGTCGGCGCGCATCCGCGCGACGTCTTCGCGCCGGCGATCCGCGACGGCGCGGCGGCGCTCGTCGTCGCCCACAACCATCCGAGCGGCGATCCGACACCGAGCCCCCAGGACCGCGCCGTCACCGAGCGCCTGGGCTCGGCCGGGCAACTGCTGGGCATCGAACTGCTCGACCACGTCGTGGTCGGCGATGTCCGCTACTACAGCTTCGCCGACGAGACGTTCGGCGCGATCGGTTGAGCCGCCGTCCGGCGGCCGGTGGCGACGGGAGTCGGCCGCGCCAGCGCGACGAGACGCGTGCCTTCGCCTGCCATGGGCGCCATCATGGCGGGCCGTGACCGCACCGCCGTCGTCGTCCCGCGAGAAGACCCGCGTCGTCGTCGCCGACGGCCCGGCCGCGCGGCTGCGCCGCGGCCACTGGCTCGCCGTCGCCGCGGCGACCGTGCTCGCCATGGCCGTGCGGACCTACGGCCTCGGCGACTGGTCGCTGTGGATCGACGAAGCGCACACGTGGCGCGACGCCACCATGCCGTTCGCCGGCGAGGGGGGCTTCGCGACCACCGACCGCATGATCTACCCGCTGACCTTCCTGCTGCTGCGGGCGCTGATCGACGTCGGCGCGATCGGCGAGGATCCGGCGTCGCTCCGCCTGCCGTTCGTGGTCGTCGGCGTGCTCACCGTGCCGTTGCTCGCCGTCGCCGGCCGTCGCCTCGTCGGGGCCACGCCGGCGGTGTGCGCTGCCTGCCTGCTCGCCGTGCACCCGTGGCACGTCTACTGGAGCCAGAACGCGCGCGGCTACGCCTTCGTCGCCTTCGCCGCCGTGCTCGTCGTCGAGCGCGCCTTCGCGTTCGCCCGCCGCGATCGCGCCCGCGACTTCTTCCTCGTCTGGTTCGGCATCGTCTTCGCCACCCTGTGCCATCCGACCGGCGCGCTGCTCGCCGTGGCGTGGTTGGCGTTCGCCGTGCTCCGGCGGCAGCGGTTCGACCGCTCCCGGCTGCTGACGTGGACGGTGGTCGGGGTCGCCGTCGCCGTTGCCCTGCCGTGGCTGATGGAGAACTCCCCGTTCCAGGAGTTCCTGCGGGCGAAGAACGCGCCTTCGCTGGCGCACTTCGCCCAGACGGTCGCCTACTACTTCCGGCCGATCGCCCTGGTGCTCGGCGCGCTCGGGGTCGCGCTGTTGCATCGCCACGCGGGACGCGAGCGCGCGCTGCTGCTCGGGGCCTTCCTGCTGGCGCCGTTCGCCGTGCTGGGCGTCGTCGGCAGCCACAGCGTCCTGGCGACGGCCCGCTACGCCATCGTCGCCTTGCCGGTGCTGCTGTGGCTCGTCGCATTCGCCTGCGTGCGCCTGGCCGCCGCCCTGCGCGGCGCGTGGACCGTCGGCGGCGTCGCGCCGTGGTTGGCCGCCGCGGCGCTGCCGCTGTGCGTCGTCGGCGAGCAGGCGATCTCGCTGCGCGACTACGCGACGATCCAGCACGGCCAGCGGGCGCGTTGGCGCGAGGCGGCGGACTTCCTCCGGCAGCGGGCCGCCGGCCGGCCGCTCCGCGCCGTCACGATCCACCTGCCGACGCTGGCCTACTACCTGCGCCGCGGCCTGTGGCGGGGGCAACTCGCCGACGCCGACGTGCGCAACGAGGTCCTGCCGATCACCGATTGGATGGTCGCGGAAGGCGTCGACCAGGAGAAGCGCCGCGTCGCCGAGCGCGGTCCGGTCGGCCACCTCGCATGGCACCGGCAGGCCGCCGCCGCCGCCGGGGCCGAGTTCGCGCTGGTGTTCACGCTGCCGGAACTGGCCGAACAGGATCGCGACGGCGCCTTGCTGGCCGCGATCCGCGCCGAGTGCGAACTGGCGTTGCATCTGCCGTGCTGGGTCGGCCCGAAGGACGAATCGCTCTACGTGTACGTGTGGAAACGCTCATGACGCTGCGCGCCCTGCTGTCGATGTTCTTCACCGCCCTGTTCGCCCTGCCATTCGCCGCGTGCGCCGCGGCCCTGGCGCCGCAAGACGCGCCCCGGCGCGCCGACGTCGACGTCTGCGTGTACGGCGCGACGTCGGCGGGCGTCGCCGCCGCCATCGCCGCCAAGCAGCTCGGGCTCACGGTCGCGCTGATCGACTGCGATGGCTGGGTCGGCGGCCTGTCGACGTCCGGCCTCGGCGCGACCGACGTCGGCAACAAGGACGCCATCGGCGGGTTGTCGCGGGACTTCTACCGCCGCATGCGGAAGCACTACGACAAGCCGGAGTCGTGGACGCGCGAGCAGCGCGCCGACTTCAAGAGCCGCGGCCACGAGGCTGGCCTCGACGCGGCGTGGACGTTCGAGCCGAGCGTCGCGCAGGCGACGTTCGCGGCGATGATGGCCGACGCCGGCGTGATCGCCGAGCCGGGCCGCCTCGACCGCCGGCCGAGCGGGGTCGGCAAGGACGGCGCCAAGCTCGCCTGGATCGCGCTGGAGGACGGCCGCCGCATCGCCGCGCGGCTGTTCCTCGACTGCACCTACGAAGGCGACCTGCTCGCGGCCGCGGGCTGCGCGTTCACCGTCGGCCGCGAGGCCAACGCGCAGTACGGCGAGACGCTCAACGGCGTGCAGACCGCCAACGCGGACAAGCACCAGTTCACCGCCGCGGTCGATCCGTACGTCGTGAAGGGCGACAAGGCGAGCGGCCTGCTGCCGGGCGTGCACGCCGGCCCGCCGGGCGCAGAGGGCGCGGCAGATGCGCGGGTGCAGGCGTACTGCTTCCGGATGTGCACGACGGACGACCCGCAGAACCGGCTGCCGTGGCGCAAGCCCGACGGCTACGACGCGCGCGAGTACGAACTGCTGCTGCGCCACTTCGAGGCCGGCAGCACGCTGGCGCCGTGGCATCCCGTCGGCATGCCCAACCGCAAGACCGACACCAACAACAACGGCGCGTTCTCGACCGACTACATCGGCGCCAACTACCGCTATCCGGAGGCCTCCTACGAGGAGCGCGCCGCCATCGTTGCCGAGCACCGCCGCTGGCAGGAGGGCCTGATGTGGACGCTGGCCAACGACCTGCGCGTGCCGGCGAAGGTACGCGCCGAGTTCGACCGCTACGGCCTCGCCAAGGACGAGTTCGCCGCGACCGGCCACTGGCCGCCGCTGCTCTACGTGCGCGAAGGCCGCCGCCTCGTCGGCGAGGTCGTCGTCACCGAGCACGACTGCATGGGGCGCACGGTCGCGGCCGACCCGGTCGGCATGGGCGCGTACGCGATGGACAGCCACAACGTGCAGCGTTATGTCGCCGCCGACGGCACGGTGCGCAACGAAGGCGACGTGCAGGTGCGCGTGCCGAAGCCCTACGGCATCTCGTACCGGTCGCTGCTGCCCAAGCGCGGCCAGTGCGACAACCTGCTCGTGCCCGTCTGCGTCAGCAGCAGCCACATCGCCTACGGCTCGATCCGCATGGAGCCGGTGTTCATGGTGCTGGCCGAGTCCGCGGTCGTCGCCGGCGCGCTGGCGCTCGAACGCGGGATCGCGCTGCACGACGTGCCCTACGCCGAGCTGAAGGCGCGGCTGCTGGCGCGCGACCAGCGCCTGACCTGGCCGGTCGCCGGCAAGTGAGCCGGACCGGCGCCGCGGCTTGCGCCGGAGCCCGCGCCGGCCGATCCTCGGCGGCATGAGCCTGCGCGCCGCCGCCGTCCTCGCCGCCTTCGCGTCCCTGCTCGCCGCCGCGCCGGCCCAGGCTGCCGGCGACGCGCCGGACGCGATCCCCAGCGACTTCGTGCGCTTCGTCGAGGCCGGCGACGGCGGCCGGCTCGAGACGGCGATCACGCGCTACCGCAAGGACGACGTCGAGGTGACGTTCTTCGCCGCGGTGCACATCGCCGACGCCGCCTGCTACGCGGCGCTCAACGACCGCTTCACGACCTGCGACGCGCTGTTGTACGAGCTCGTCGCAGCGCCGGACGCGCGCCCGGCCAAGGGCCAGCGCGAGCGCGGCTTCAGCCCGGTCTCGCTGCTGCAGCGCGGCATGAAGACGTCGCTGGAGCTGGCGTTCCAGCTCGACGAGATCGACTACCAGGCCGCCAACTTCGTGCACGCCGACATGACGCCGCAGGAGTTCGAGCAGAGCATGTCGGAACGCGGCGAGAGCATGCTGTCGATGATGTTCGACATGATGCAGCAGACGGCGCGCCAGCAGCGCGCGCAGGCCGACGAGCGGGATGGCGACGGCGATGGAGCCGCGGCGGCGGCCAAGCCATTCGATCTCGTCGCCGCGTTCCGCAGCGGCGAGGGCCGCCACCTGTTGCGCATGACCTTCGGTCGGCAACTGGAGCAGGTCGAAGGCATGATGGCGGGCGGCAAGGGCAGCACGCTGCTCGAAGGCCGCAACGAGAAGTGCCTGGAGGTGCTGCAGCGCGAGCTGCAGGCCGGGAAGAAGCGCCTGGGCGTCTACTACGGCGCCGCGCACTTCCCGCACATGGAGCGCCGGCTGGTCGAGGACCTCGGCTTCGCCAAAGCCGGTCACGAGTGGCTGGTGGCGTGGGACTGCAAGAAGCGCCCCGATCCCAAGCTCGACCGCGAACTCATCCGGCGCCGCCAGCTCGCCAAGGCGCAGCTCGCCGACCTGATCGACGCGGCGAAGTCCGTGCGCATTGCCCGCGGCGCCGAGCCCGTGCCGACGGCTGCCGAGCTGGTCGCGTGGCGCGACGACGGTGGCGCACCGATCTACATCGGCCCGATGCAGGACCCGTGGGGCCAGGACTACGTCGTGCGCAAGCGGCCGCAGGGCACGCGCTGGGAGGCCGCGAGCGCCGGCCAGGACAAGGCGATGGGCACCGACGACGACCTCGTCGTGATCGAGCCGCGCGCCGGCGGCCTGCCGACCGGCCGCTGAGCGGTCACCAGCCGGGCTGCGGCCCGAGCGTCGTAGGCCGGCCCTTGTCGTTGGCGACGTTCCAGCCGGTCCAGAACGCCAGCCGCGCGACCGCCTCCATGCGGTCGTAGTGCAGCCGGTCGGGCGTGTCGGTGACCTGGTGGTAGTCCGGGTGCTCGCCGTCGCAGAAGAACACCACCGGCACGCCGACCTTGGCGAAGTTGTAGTGGTCGCTGCGTTCGTAGTAGGTGTCGCCGCTGGTGAAGGCGATGCCGAAGCCCTTCGCCAGCGCCACCGCGTCGCGCACGATCGAGCTGTACTTCTCGTGCTGGTGGCTCGGCGTCACCTGCATCGTGATCGGGCCATCGCCGTCGCGGCCGGCGCGGCCGATCATGTCGATGTTGACGTTGGCGACGATCCGGTCGAGCGGCCACGTCGGGTGCGCGGCGAACCAATCCGAGCCCCAGAGGCCCAGTTCCTCGCCGCTCACCGACAGGAAGACGATCGAGCGCGCTGGCCGCGGGCCGCCGAGCGCGAACGCCTCGGCGAGTTCCAGCAGCCCGGCGGTGCCGCTGGCGTTGTCGTCGGCGCCGTTGAAGGCGTCGCCGTCGAGCCGGCGGCCGACGTGGTCGTGGTGGGCCGAGAACACGATCGCCTCGGCCTTCTTCGTCGTGCCCTCGAGCACGCCGACGACGTTGCTGCCGACGCCCTTGTCGTCCTCCTTGACGACGATCGACAGCTTGCCGGCGGCCTTGTCGTTCGGCTTGCCGGCGTCGAGCGCGCCGTCGTCGCCGACGGCGACGCCGCAGTGGGCGAGCAAGGACCTGCCCTGCGCCGCCGACAGCACCAGCAGCGGCACCTTCACGCGCAGGCCGCGGTCGCCGCCGCCGCCGCCGTAGCGCAGCTGCGGAGGGTCGGGCAGCAGCGCGCGGTAGTTCAGCGTGTTGCCGAGCGAGGTCTTGTCGCCGAGCAGGCAGACGACCCCGGCGACAGCGCCCTGCTTGTGCAGCTGCTCGGCGACGTCCACGAAGCGCTGCACGGCCTGCAGGTCGTTGCCGACGCCGCTGCCGCCGCCCGCACCGAGGGCGACGACCGGGATGCGGCCGGCGAGCCCCGGCGGCACGCTGGCGGCCGAGCCGTTGCCGCAGAAGACGAACCTGCCCGCCAGCGCGACCTTCGTCTCGCCGACCGCGAGCACGGCGAGGTCGCGGTCGTGCTTGCTCGCGCCGTACGCGACCGCCGTCGCCGCGTCGAGCACGGTGCGGCGCAGCGGGTAGCTCTGCAGCCAGCCCTTGTCGCCGAGCGGCTTCAGGCCGAGTTTCTTCCAGTGGTCGGCGACGTACTTCGCCGTCGCCTGCTGGCCGGCGCTGGTGGTGTAGCGGCCGGCGCGGGCGTCGTCGGCGAGCCAATAGGCGTGGGCGCGCAGGCCGTCGCGGTCGATGCGGGCGACGTGCGGCGGCGCCCCGTCGGGCGGCGCGGCCGGCGGGCCGAGGTCGGGCAGTGCCGGGGCCGCCGTCGTGCCCCCGCTGCCGCCGGTGGGGGGCGCGCCTGCGCCCTGGGCAGCGAGCGTCGCGCCGACGACCAGGATCGCCGCGAACGTGGCGCGCGCGCTCACGTCGCCGGCCGCTCCGGGCCGTGCAGGTCGATCGGCTTGCCGGCCTTGCGCAGCTTCAGGTTCAGCAGCTCGACGAACATCGAGAAGCCCATGGCGAAGTACACGTAGCCCTTGGGCACGTGCAGGCCCGTGCCCTCGCCGACCAGCGTGAAGCCGATCAGCAGCAGGAAGCTGAGCGCCAGCATCTTCACCGTCGGATGCTTCTCGACGAAGGCGCAGATCGGGTCGACGAACGCGACCATGACGCCGACCGACGCGAGCACGGCGATCACCATGATCGCGACGTGCTCGACCATGCCGACCGCCGTGATCACCGAGTCGAGCGAGAAGACGAGGTCGAGCAGGGCGATCTGCACCAGCGTGCTGCGGAAGCTCATGCGGCCGCCGCCGCCGCCCGGGCCTTGGTCGGGCCCCTCCAGCTTGTGGTGGATCTCGGTGACGCTCTTCCACATCAGGAAGACGCCGCCGGCGAGCAGGATCAGGTCGCGGCCGCTCAGGTCGTGGCCGAGGACGCGCAGCAGCGGCGCCTTGAGCGCCATCAGCGCGCTCAGCGTGAACAGCAGGCCTACGCGCATCGCCATCGCCAGCAGCAGGCCGATCCGGCGCGCCTTGCCGCGCTGCTCGGCCGGCAGGCGACCGGTCAGGATCGAGACGAAGACGAGGTTGTCGATGCCGAGGACGATCTCGAGGAACGTCAGCGTCGCGAGCGCGATCCAGGCCTCTGGCGAGGCGATCCAGTCCATGCCGCGACGGTAGCGACCCGGTTGGCCGCGCGCGAGGTCGGCGCAGCGGGGCAGGGCGCGCAGCGGGCGGGACGCCGCAGTGGGGCGTCACCGCGCTGCCGCGCCGGCCGATGGCCGGCCCCGGGGCGTCGCCCGGAGCGCCGCGGCAGCGCCCGGCGCGCGTGGCGCCGGGGCGCTTCGTCGGTCAGAAGCCGACCGTGAACGACACGCCGTTGCTGGCGTTCAGGCCGAGCGAATTGGCGCCCGACAGCGACACACCCTGCGTCGCCAGCGACGCGCCGGCGAGCGCCGTGTTGACCGGGATCGCCAGCACGAAGGACCCGGTCGTGCCGACGACGGCGCCGGTCTGGAACAGGCCGATGTCGAACGACGTGTAGCTGAAGCAGCCGGGCATGCCGATGACCGTGAGGTCGATGCCCGGGTTGACCGCGAGCGTGCCGACCGCGACGAACGCGATCGGGGTGAACGGCGACACGCCGGTGACGTCGAGGCTGAAACCGGCGTTGCCGATGCGCGGCAGGCCGGTGTTGCCGAGGCCCAGGCCGTCGCACCCGACGCCGTACGTCGCAGTCGACGCCAGCGGGCCGAAGCTGAAGTCGAAGGCCTGGATGCCCTGGTTCGAGCTCATCGCGTACAGACGCGCGGTCGTGCCGGTGATCGCGCCCCAGGCGACCGAGCCGGTGCCGTTGACGTTGGCGGTCAGCGCGCCGGTCGTCGTCGTGGCCGATGCCATCAAGATGGGGTTGCCCGGGTCGGTGACGTTGAGGACCGTCACGGCCGAATTGTTCGTGTCGATCACCGCCAGCATCGGGACGCCGCCGATCACGGCATAGTCCATCGCGCGGCGCGCGGCGCCACCGACGGGGACCGTCGCGTCGAGCACGGCGGTCTGCGTCACCGGGTCGAAGGTCGTGACGCGGGCGTTCGTGCCCTGGCTGCCGATCACGGGGTCGCCGTCGACCCACGTCATGGCGAGGCGGTAGTCGTTGTTGCCCGTCGCGGCCGTGCCGGCGATCTGGCTGTACGTGATGGAGTTGTTGCTGAAGTCGAGAGGCCCGACGACGAAGTTGCTGCCGATCGTCGTGTTCGTCTGGTTCACCACGCCGCTGCCCGCCGCGGCGAACTGCAGCGGCGTGACGCCGCTGCCACCGAAGACCGCGAACACGTCGCCGACACGGAGCGGGCCCGGAATGCCGCTGTACACCACCAGCGGCGGCGTCGTCGCGCCGGTCGCCTCGTCGTTCCAGCGGTAGATCTTGAAGTTGACACCGACAGCGTTGGTGAGGTTGTCGACGTAGATCGAGCCGTCGTCGGCGACGGCGACCATGTTGATCACGATGGCGCCGCCGCTGACGCCGGCCGTGTTCAGGCCGCCGAGGTCGGCGCCGGTCGCGCTGTTGAGGATGCGCACGTTGTTGCCGCCCGAGCGCGAGACCAGCAGCAGGTTGCCGGTGACGGGGTTGTAGGCGAGGCCGCGTTCGTTGTTGGTAGTGCCGAGGAAGGGCGTCGAGCCCGGCGCGAGCCAGCCGTTGGTGCCGAAGCCGGTGACGGGCGTCAGCGTGACCTGGGCGCTGGCGTTCGCCGCGAGCGTGGCGGCGGCCGCGATGTGGAGCAGGGTGGCGAGGGTGCGATTCATGGGAACGCGGTACGAGACGTTGGACGGTAGGAGGGAGATCGCGACGCCGCCGGCGACCTTCGCACGATGCGGCGCGAGGCGTTTGCATTGGACGGTACCCCGTCCAACACGACGGGGAGCGTCCGCAATCGCAGCGCGATCGTCCAGTCCCCCCAGCACCGCCGGCCGTCGGGCGGTGGTGCGCATACGGTGCGGCGCAGCGCAGGGCCGCCTCGACGCACGTCCCGTGCGCTCCCAGGCGGCGGCGAACCGCCGATGCTGCGGCAATCGCGGCGACGCGCCCGCGGCGAGGAACGCGCTGCCGACCGCGCTCCATCGTCGCGCCGCCAGCGCCTGTGCTCATTCCGCCGCGCCGTCGCCGCCGCCGTCGAGCAGCCGCCGCAAGCGCACGTCGTCCTGCAGCACGGTGATCGTCTTCGTCTGCGCCGGCACCACCGCGCCCGCGGGCAGGCCCTTGGGTTTGCGCACGTGCTTCTTCGGCGTGTACACGACGTCGATGCGGCGCTCGCCGCGCGCCTTGCTGAAGTGCACCGCCAGCGTCGCCGCGTCGAGCAGGGTCTCCAGACTCGCGGTCTTGCCCTTCGGCAGCCGCACGACGACGTGCGAGCCCGGCCGGCCGCCGCCGACGTGCAGCCACAGGTCGTTGCCGTTGGCGAGCTGCATCGTCAGCCGGTCGTTCTGCTCGTTGTTGCGGCCGACCCAGATCGGATACCCCTCCGCCGACACGAAACGGCGCACGTTCTCGCCGCGCGTGGCGTCGCGCGGCGGCTTCTTCTCGCCGGGCGCGCGCTGGGGCGGCGGCGGCTTCGGCAGGGCCCCGAGCCGC
>JBKDXM010000060.1:0-55608 GCA_046306335.1 Planctomycetota bacterium | reverse complement strand
TACCTGGCTGGAAATACCCGTTCCCTTTCCGAACACGGCAGTCAAGCAGCCAGGGCCGATGATAGTGCCTAGCGCGAAAGTAGGTCAGTGCCGGGTCAATCCAAAACGCGTCCGTCGCCCCCAAGGGTGACGGACGCGTTTTCTTTTCCGGGGTCGCCTGCCGAGGCGGGCCCGCCACAGCTGGTGTCGCGCCGCCCCCACGCTGTCCGGTGGCCGGCGGCGGCATGCGGACAACGGACTCGGCCCCCGGCCGCATCGACACGCTGTCGACTTGTCCCCGCGCTTTCTTCGCCGGCGTCCGCCGGATACGTCACCTGCCGTGACGACGCCGACCGCGACGGTTCCTGAGGCAAAGCGCGATCCGGTCCTGCGCCGGTTCCCGCTGCGGCGCCTCAAGCTGCCACTCGGCGACCGGTCGCTAGCGCTCGTCGTTCCCGACGTTGGCGCCTGGATGCGCGCTGGCGAGTGGGCGGCGAACACCGTGCCAAATGGCGAACCGCCGTACTGGGTACAGATCTGGCCGGCGTCCGTGGCGATGGCTCGCTTGCTGTGGCGGCGTGGGGACCTGACCGGCCAGCGCGTGCTCGACCTCGGCTGTGGTCTCGGCGTGCCTGGCATCGCCGCGTGTCGCGCCGGGGCCAGCGTGACCTTTGCCGACGTCAAGCCCGATGCCCTCGCCTTCGCCACCTGGAACGGCGCGCGCCAGGGTTCGCCGGTCGTCCCGATCGGCCGGCAGGTGGACTGGTCGCAGGCCGAGGTTGCGGGGCCGTTCGATCTGCTGCTGCTCGCCGACGTCAGTTACCGGCCGGTGCACCACGCAGCGCTCAAGCGTCACATCGCCGGGAGCCTCGCGCCGAACGGCGTCGTGCTGCACGCGGATCCGTTGCGACGCGAGTCGACGCCGTTCTGTGCGTGGCTGCGCGACACGATGCCCGCCATCGAAGTGGTCCGACCGACGGCCTTCCTCGATCGCAAGCTCGACGTGCGCCTCGTCGTCGCCAGTCCCTCGGCCGACGTCCTCGCGCCGTGGCAGCGGATCGTCGCCGCCACCGGGGCGATGCCGCCCAAGTCCGGCATTGCGCCGCCGGCTGCAACGTCGCCGACGTCGTCGGGCGGGCCCGCGCCCGCCCCGTAGCCGGCTGCCGCCGCGTTCGGCAACGTCGAGGTCGCGCGCTCGTCGAGGTCGCGCGTGGTCGGCCGCCTGACCGGTCGCCGCGTCGCTCGCATGCGGGTGCGCGAATACCTAGCATGCGTTGGCGCAGACTGCTGCCGCGACTGCATGACCGTCACGCTCGATCACGTCACCATCCGCTACGGCGCCAGGGTCGCCGTCGCCGACCTGTCCGTGGCCTTCGGCGCTGGCGCGATCGGCCTGCTCGGGCGCAACGGCGCCGGCAAGAGTTCGGTCCTCAAGGCCTTGCTCGGACTCGTGCGGCCGACCAACGGCACGATGCGGTTCGCCGACCTGCCCGTCGACGCCTCGCCGACGCAGATCCGCGCGCACGTCGGCTACATGCCCGAGCGCGACGCCTACCTGCCGCAGGCGACCGGCTTCGAGATGGTGGCGCTGCTCGGCCAGCTGAGCGGCATGCCCGAACGCGATGCGCGGCGGCGGGCCCACGAAGCGCTCTACCTCGTCGGCCTCGACGAGCAGCGTTATCGCCCGGTCGCCGGCTACAGCACCGGCACGCGGCAGAAGGTGAAGCTGGCCAGCGCGCTCGTCCACGATCCCAAGGTGCTGTTCCTCGACGAGCCGACCAACGGCCTCGATCCGGGCGGCCGTCGCGACATGCTGCGGCTCGTGCGACAACTGAGCCGCGACTTCGGCAAGTCGGTCGTGTTCTCGACGCACATCCTGCAGGACGTCGAGGCCGTCTGCGACGCCGCCGTGGTCATGGAGCAAGGCAGGGTCGTCGCCCAGGGCAGCTTGCGCGAACTCACTGCCGGCGGCGAGCGCCAGCACGGCCTCGCGGTCGAGCCGGCCACCCCGGCCGTGCAGCGCGCGCTCGAAACGCTGGGCCGCGTGCGGGCCGACGGTGGCAACCAGTACACGCTGTGGCTGCCCGACGGCGCCGATCTGCGCGCCGTCTACGCCGCCGTCGCCGCTGCCGGTTCGGTGGTGCGCAGCCTCGTGCCGCACCGGCGTTCGCTCGAAGAGGTCTTCCTGCACGCCGTGACCGGCGGCGCAGGCGTCGGAGCCGGAGCATGAGCGGCGGCCACGCCTACCGCACCGTCGCCTACACGCCGGTGGCGTCGCTCCGGCGCTGGTGGCCGCTGGCCGCGGTCGAAGCGGCGCAGCTGTTCCGCAGCCGGTGGGGGCTCTTGCTGTTCGGGCTGTGCCTCATCCCGCTGCTGGTGCGGACCGTCGTCCTGATGATCGTCTACGGCGTGCTCAACCTCGGCCCCGAGGCCATGCGGACGCGCCTGCTGGCGCCGCCGATCGCCCGTGGCAACCCCGGCTTCTCGCTCGATCCGCGGCGCATCGAATTCTTCGCCGCGCCGGCGTTGGAACCGCCGGCGTTCGTGTTCTTCCTGCTGCTGACGTCGATGGTGGTCGCCCGCGCCATCGCGCGCGATCGCGCCACCAACGCGCTGGAGCTGTACTGGACGCGCGGCATCTCGCCGGCGCAGTACGTGCTGGGCAAGCTCGCCGGCAGCCTGCAGGTCGTCGGTTCGATCACCGTCCTGGCTCCGTTCGTGCTCTGGCTCACGGCGGTCGCCCTCGCGCCCGACTGGACGCTGCTGCAGGACACCGCCGGCGGCATGGCCGCGTTGTTGGCGGGCCTGGCGATCGCGACGACCGTCATGGTCGCGATCGGCATCTTCGTCTCCGGCGCGGCGGCGACGGCCAACGGCGCCATCTTGACGTGGACCATCCTGCTGGTCGGCGGCGGCGCGATCGCCGAGCTGCTCGCCGCCGTCCTGCGCATGCCCGAGCTGCGCAGCTGGCTCGCGCCGTGGACGGCCTTCGGCGTGGTCGCGCGCGCCATCGCCGGACTGCCCGCGCGCAATGCGTCGCTGCCGGGCGCTTGGTGCTGCCTCGGCGGGCTGCTGGCGTGGTCGATCTGGCGCGCGCGCAAGCGCCTGCGCATGGAGGACGCGCTGTCATGAGCGCGCACCCGGCCGAGCCGACCCGCGTGGTGCTGCGCTTCGACCACGTCACCAAGTGGTACGGACCCATCGTGGCGCTGCTCGACGTGACCTTCGACGTCGGCTGCGAGGTGGTGGGCCTCGTCGGCAAGAACGGCGTCGGCAAGTCGACGCTGATGAAGCTCGCCGCCGGCCTGCTGCAGCCGAGCCAAGGCACGATCCACGTCGGTCCGCATCCCGCCGGCGCCGCCGCGGCGCGCGCCGACCTCGGCTTCTGCCCCGACGTCGAGCGGCTCTACGAGCAACTGACCGCCGTCGAGTTCGTCGCCTGGATGATGCGCTACCACGGCTTCGGCCGCCGGGCAGCGCGCGACCGCGCCGCTGCGACGCTGCAGCGGCTCGGCCTCGGCGACAACATGCATCGCCGGATCCGCGAGTACAGCAAGGGCATGCGCCAGCGCGTGCGGTTGGCGCAGGCGTTGGCGCACGAGCCGCGCTTCGTGCTGCTCGACGAGCCGATGACCGGCCTCGATCCGGTCGCGCGCGCCGAACTGTCGCAGACGATCCGCAGCCTGCCGGCGCAGGGCGTCGGCGTGCTCGTCTCCAGCCACGTCCTGCACGAACTGGAGGCGGTCGTCGACCGCGTCGTCCTGGTGCACGAGGGCCGGTTGCTGGCGCAGGGCCGCGTCGGCGAGCTGCGTGCGCAACTGCCGTCGCAACCGCACCGGCTGCGCATCGTCGGCCCCCGCCTGCGCGAACTCGCCGCCGTGCTGGTCGGTTGGCCGCAGGTGTCGCAGGTGCGCGTGCACGACGACGCCATCGAGGTCGCGGTCGCCGGCGAGGCGGGCTTCTACGCGGCGCTGACCCGGCTCGCCGCCGGCTGGGAAGGCGGCTTGGCGGAGGTCGTGCCGCTCGACGACGATCTCGCGTCCCTCTTCGGGTACCTCGTCGGATGAGCGCTCCCCGCCCCCTCGGCTTCGTCGCCACGGTCGTCGAATCGGCGCGCCAGACGGCGCTGCGCCTGCGGCACCACCGCGTGTGGACGCTGGTCGTGCTCGGCGGCTTGCTGCTGTACGGCGTCGCGTGGCTCGTCGGCTACCAGGTCGGCAAACACACCAACGACGACGGCGTGAACTGCTACAGCAACCTCGCCTGGTGGCTGCTGACCACGATCGTCACGCCGTGGCTGACGCTGTACCTCGGCGTGCAGGCGCTGCACGGCGGCCTCGCCGACCGCACCTTCCAGTACCTGTTCCTGCGCCCGGTCGCACGCGTGGCCCTGCTGCTGGGTAACTGGTTGGCCGTCGGCGCCATCGGCGCTGCCGTCGGCGCCGCCGGCGCGTTCGTGCTCTTCGCCGGCATGGCCGACAACCGCGACCTCTGGCCCGACGGCCCCCAGTGGCGCTATGCCGGCGACTTCGCGGTCGCGTGCGCCGTCGCCGCCTTCGCCTACGCGGCGGCGGCCATGGCCTTCAGCGCCTACTTCCGGCGGCCGCTGGTATGGGCGGTGTTCTATGTCGTCGGCCTGCAGCAGATCGTCGCCAACCTGCCGGTCTCGGCCGGCCTGCGGTCGGCGACGATCACCGACCCGCTGCGCCGCTTCGTGCTCGATCGGGTCGAACCGAATCAGCAGTTGGCGCGCGAACTGTGGCCGGCCGAGGCCAACTTCGACGCGGAGATGGTCGGGGCGCCGCTGCAGGATCTCGCCTGGATCGTCGTCGTGGCGCTGGCCATCGGCTGCTGGGTCTACGCCCGCACCGAGTACGACGCGCGCCCGCGCGATTGACGCGCCGCGCGGCGGATTGCGAGCAGCCGACGCCGGACACTACCTTGCGCCGGTGAACGCCGTCCCGCCCAGCGAGCCGAACGTGCTGCCCCTGCCCGACGAGGCGCGCGCCGTCGCCAGCCTGCTGGAGCAGATCGCATGGTTCAATCGCTTGCGCCTCGTCGCGGCGGCGGCGGTGATCTGGTTGTGCGCCATGGCGACGCACGCCCTCGGCGTCGTCGACGATCCGTGGCCGTTCTACGGCTGCGGGGCGGCGTTGCTCGCCGTCGACGGCCTGTACCTGCTGGCGTTCCGGCGGCTGCAGCGCGCCAAGCTGCCCGCGATCCGCCGACACGCGTTCGTTCAGATCGGCGTCGACCTCGTGATCCTGACCATCCTGCTGCACTGGTCGGGCGGCATCACCAACCCGCTGGCGCTGTTCTACGTCTTCCACGCCTTCATCGCAGCACTCGTGCTCTCGATCGCCGCCGCCGTCGCGGTGGGGGTCGCGAGCGTGCTGCTGCTGGCCTTCCTGGGCTTCGCCGAGCGCCTCGGCTGGCTGCAACACCATCCGTTGCCGCTCGGCCTCGCCGACCTGCAGCGCATCGAGCCGCTCGGCTTCTGGCTGCTGCTGTTCGCGTACGTGGCGACCGTCGGCTTCTCGGTCTACTTCGTGTCGACGGTGCTGACCCGCTTGCGCGCCAACGAGCGGCAACTGCTCAAGCTCGGCCGCGGGCTGGCGCTCAGCGAGAAGCTCGCCTCGATCGGCACCTTGGCGGCCGGCGTCAGCCACGAGATCAACAACCCGATCGGCGTCATCGCCGGCAAGGCGCAGATCCTGCGCTACCGGCTGCAGGACGGGGATCCGCCCGAGAAGCTGCTCGCCGAGCTCGACGTCATCGACAAGCACGCCCGCCGCATCGCGCAGATCACCGCCGGACTATTGCAGTTCTCCCGCGAGGCGCCGTTCGAACTGCGGCCCGTCGACGTGCCGGCGCTGCTGCGCGAGGCCGCCGACCTCGTGCGCGTGCCGTTCCGCCACGCCGAGGTCGAGCTGCAGTGCGAGCCGCGGCCGCTGCCCGCCGGTGGCGTGCTGATGGGTTCGGCCAACCACCTGCTGCAGGTGCTCATCAACATCCTGCTCAACGCCAAGGACGCGTCGGTCCGCGGCGGCGTGGTCGACCTCGACTGCGAGGCGCGCGGGGGCGAACTCGTCGTCCGCATCCGCGACCAAGGCAGCGGCATCGCTGCCGAGAACCTGCCCAAGATCTTCGACCCGTTCTTCACCACCAAGGACGTCGACAAGGGCACCGGACTCGGTCTCGCCATCAGCCATGGCATCGTCGAGCGCCACCGCGGCCGCATCGAGGTGGAGAGCGAGAGCGGTCGCGGCACGACCTTCCGCATCGTGCTCCCGCTGGCTGCCGTGCCAGCCTGAGGGCTTCGTGACGCTCCCAGCCGTCGCGGTGGGGGGGCGCACGCGGCCACCAGCCTTTGTGGCGAGCGTCAAAAAGTCCTTGGCATCGGCAGCCTCGATCCGTAAGGAAACGCGCGGTGTTGGGCGGTCGCCAAGGGAGGGACCGACGGCACGGTCGGCCTGGACTAGGCATCCGGGCCGGCTGCTCTGGTCGCCTGGTCGCGCTGCGCCTCGGACGGATCGACTGACAAGGCTGCTCCCCGGTGCGCGCGCGGCGAGTGCTCTGGAGATTCGCGGCGCCGACGGTCGCAAGACCGGCGGCGCCGCACTGTCTTCGGGGCCGGCAGCCCGACCGGCAGCCCGACCGGCAGTGCCGCGGCCAGCGGCGTCCAGTCCGCGTTCAGGCCGAGCGGCGGCGCGGCGGCAGCGGCGCGGGTTCGGCGACGAGCGCATCCGCCGGCAGCGCACGCAGGAAGCTCGCCATCGTCGCGGTCGGTGCGTCGAGCCACGCGTCGAAGTCGGCGGCTTCGAGCACGGCGACCATGCGCTTCTCGTCCTCCGGCTTGTGGAAGCGCTGCATCAGCGCGTGCCCGCCGGCGTGGATGGTCAGCATCGCGAACGTCACGACCGGGTCGCCGCCGGCAGGCTGCCAGCGCGACCAAAGGCCGGCGATGGCGAGCGGCGCGCCGTCGGCGCGCGCGATGCGCCAGCGCACCGCCTTGCCGGTCTCCCAGCACGGTTCGTAGATCCACTCCGCCGGCACGATGCAGCGCTGGCCCCTGCGCCACGCGTCGCGGAAGCTCGGCTTCTCGGGCGCGGTCTCGCTGCGCGCGTTGTAGGTGCGGCGCGCCAGGGACGGTTCCTTGGCCCAGTGCGGCAACAAGCCGAACTGGCCGAGCACCGCTTCCCGCGGCGCCGGGGCGGGGCCGCTGCGGCGCACGATCGGCGCGCGGTACAACGGCCACGCCTCCGCCTGCGCCGGCGGTTGGTCGAGCGCGACCGCGAAGTGCCGCTGCATGCGGTCCATGTCGGTCGGCGCCCGGTAGTTGCTGCACATGCGAAGGCACCGGCCTGGCCGATCGGCGTCGCATCGGCCGCGCAGTCGTGCTGACCGCAGCGCCGCCGCGGCGCCGATCCGATCTTCCTTCCTTCCGACCGGCTTCAGATCTTGACGTCGAGGACCTGGTCGACGTTGAAGTCGAAGCTGAATTCCTGGTCGACGTTGATCAGCCGGCCAGTGCCCTTGAACTCGTTGAAGATGATGGCGCCAGCGAGCGCCCGGCCGTCCTCCAGCTGCAGTTCGACCCAGTCGGCCTGACGGGCATTCATCAGCAGGTCGTAGACTTCTTCACGGGTGAGGCGAGTGGAATGGCGGTCGGACATCGTGGGGTCTCCTGCGCAGCGCGCGGCGGGGGGCCAGGCTGGCGTCGGAATCAGGGGGCCGTAGGAGGTGCTTAGGTTCGATGGACGTGCCGGCGCTGACCACGCCGGTCGGACACGCCCCCCGGACGAACTCCGGTCAACGCGGTGCGCCGAAACTGCCGACGACACCCGCCCTGACCAGCATGCTCGACCAGGTTTCGAATGGCCCCGGAGTTTGCCATACGCGGGCGAACTCGACAAGGTGGGTGAAGCCGCCCGCCATCTTGCCGGTCTCCCCGACGGCGACACGGCGGGCCGCCGCGGCGACTTCGCAGGGCAGTTCCAGGCGGTAGACCAGCCCGGCGTGCACCCTGCCGACCTCGGTGCTGTCGTCGTTGAGCAGCCCTAGGAAGGTCGCCGGCGGCAGCGCCGGGCCGGCGAGCGCCAGTTCCTCCGCCAGTTCCCGCGCCAGCGCCGCCGCGAAGAACGCCGCGCCGTCGCCGGCGGGGGCGCCGTCCGCCGGTTCGACGTGGCCGCCGAGCCCGATCGACCAGGCCCCGTGCAGGCGGGCCTCGGTCTGGCCGTTGGTCCGGCGCACGAGGAACACCCCGTCGTAGGCGACCGCGCCCCGGGGGCGGCTCACCAGCACGCAGTAGGGGATCCACTGCTTCCACGCCGGCGTGCGCTCAGCGGTCGGACGATCGACGTAGCGCCCGGCTTCGGCGGCGCGCGCGAGCAAGTCGGCCGCCGCCGCGCCGGCCAGCGGCGTGAAGCCCTGCGGCCAGTCGCCGCGGAAGAAGGCGGCGCGGTCGACGACGAAGACCTCGCTCACGCGTCAGGCGACTTCGGGGCGTCGGCCGGAGCGTTCGCCTTCTTGCCGCCGCCGAGCAGCGCGCGCAGGTTGGCGAGCGACGTGAACTCGCCCTTGTGCGTGCGCTGCTCCGCGGCCTCGCGCGCCGGTTCGACGGTGTAGACGCGCTGCTCGCGCGGGCCGCGGCCGCGCGGACCGCGGTCGTCGTAGTCGCGGTCCTCGCGGTCGCGACCAAAGCGCGGCCGGTCGCCGCCCTCCTTGCCAGGCTCGGCCGGCGGCTGGCGCTTGCCGATGCGGCCGGCGCCGGCGAAGCGGCCGGGCGGGCCGGCTGGCTCGCGCCGGTCCCCGCGTTGCCCGCGCTCGCCGCGGTCGCGCCGCTCGCCGCCCGGACCGCCCGGACCGCCCTCCGGTCGCTGCCGCCGGCCCTGCTGCTGCTCCATGCGCTCGCCGAGCGTCGGCCGGCGGCCTTCGCGCAGGTGGCGCGGCATGTACATCGTCAGGCCGATCTTCTGCTTGTCCTGGTCGACGTTGAGCACCCACACGGTGACCACCTCGCCGACGCGCAGCTGCTGCTGCGGATCGCGCAGGCGCGCGCCGGGAATCTGCGAGATGTGCACGAGGCCGTCCTGGCCGACGCCGAGGTCGACGAAGGCGCCGAACTCGGTGAGGCTGGCGATGCGGCCCTTGAGTTCGCGGTCGGCGTGCAGGTCGGCCAGCGAGTTGACGCCGGCGTTCTGCGTCGCCACCAGTTCGCCGCGGCTGTCGGCGTTGCCGCGCATCAGCGCCTGCAGCACGTGGATGATGCGTTGCCGCGGCCACTCCGCGGTCGTCATCTCGTCGATCGGCGTGTCGCGCAGGTTCTGCCCGAGCATCTCGATCGGCTGGCAGCCGCGCTTCTCGGCGGCCGCGCGCGCGATGGCGTAGTCGTCGGGGTGGACGCCGGTGGCGTCGAGCGGCTCGTCGCCGCCCAGCACGCGCACGAAGCCCTGCACGTTGCGCACGGTGGCGGCGTCGAGTCCGGGCACCTCCGCGAGTTGCGCGCGGCTGCGGAAGCCGCCGATGCCGCGGCGGCGGTCGAGGATGGCCTTGGCCTTCTCGGCGTCGAGACCGGGGATCAGTTCCAGCAGGTCCTGGCCGACGGTGTTGAGGTCGACGCCGATCTGCGCCAGGCACGAGCTCGCCGTGTCGGCCAGCTCGCGCTGCAGCATGCCCTGGTGCACGTCGTCGAGCGTCTGGCCGATGCCGAGCGTGCGCATGTCCATGCGCGCCAGCTCCAGCAGCGGGTCCTGCAGGCGGCGGCCGAGCGAGATGGCGGTGCGCACGCCGACCTCGACGCCGGGGATCGCCTTTTTGCCCGCGGTGCTGGTCGCGAAGATCGTCGACGCAGCCTCGTCGACCGGCACGACCATCGGCATCGGCGTCTCGCCGAGCGCGGTGCGCAGTTCGGCGACGACGCGCTCGCTGCCGGCCTGGCGGCGGCCGTGCGGCAGCGCGATGGCGGCCGGCTGCTTGCCCTGGATCAGCTCGACCAGCCAGGCGAGCGCGCCCTGCTTCTGTTCGTCGGTCTCGGTCGGCAGCGTCTTGTGTTCGTCGACCGCGCCGTCCTCGCCGAGCAGCACCGCCCAGATCGCCTTGCTGCTGGTGCGCAGCGCCAGGACCTTCTTGCTGCCGAGCGGCGGCGCCAGCAGCTGCGAGCGCAGGTTGCGGGCGTACGTGCGCACGGCCTCGCGGTCGGCCTTCTCCTTGAGCCGGCGGCGGACGTCCTTGCCGCACCAATCCTGCAGTTGCTGCGCGGCGTGGTCGTAGACGAGGTGGAAGAACTCCAGCAGCGGCGAGTCGTCGGCGAGGTCCTTGCCGTGCAGTTCGCGCAGCAGCTGGCGCGCGCGGCCGTCGGGCAGCGTCAGCTCCAGCGCGACGATGCCTTCGCGCTCGGCGCGGCGCAGCGCCAGCATGCGGCCGGCGGGGATGCGGTGGATCGGTTCCGCGAAGTCGAACAGGTCCTTGTAACGCGCTGTCTGCTCGTTGCCGGCGGTGTCGGGGTTGACGGCGCGGGCCTTGAGGATGCCGTGCTTGAGTTCGCCGCGGAAGCGCGCGCGCGTGGTCGGGTCGCTGGCGATGCGCTCGCTGAGGATCAGCAGCGCGCCCTCCAGCACGTTCTCCGGCGACGGCAGGCCCTTGTCGGCGGCGATGTACGCGCTGGCGACGTCCTGCAGCGACTGGTCGCCGAGTTGCCGGTGCTGCAGCGCCATCGCCAGCGGCAGCAGGCCCTTCTCCTCCATCTGCATCGCCGGACCGCGGCGGCGCGGCCGCATCGACTGGTACAGGTCGTCGATCAGGTCCTGGTCGACCGACGCGGCGACGATCGCCTCCAGTTCGGCCGTCTTCTTGCCGCGTTCCTCCGCCTGCTGCAGGATCGCCGCCTTGCGCTGTTCGAGTTCGTTGAGCGCGTGCAGGCGCTCGGCGATGGCGTGCAGCCGGTCCTCCGGCAAGCTGCCGAGGGCGAAGCGCTGGAAGCGCGCGAGGTAGGCGGGGGTCGCGCCCGCTTCGAGCAGCGCGGCCGCGGCGCTGATGTGCTCGGGCGGGCTGTCGAATTCGGCGCAGAGACGTTCGAGGGTGGCTGGAGTGGCCATGCTGTCGGGGGGGGCCGGAAGGCCGGCGGAAAGAAGGGTCGGGGACGATAGCACGCGCGGCGGACCGCGCCACTTCGCCCCGGTGCGGCCGCTGCGAGCGGCCGTTCCGTTGTTGCCGGCCCGCCGCCGCTGCCGCAAGATCGCCGCGCCGCCACCCGCCTTCATGCCGCGATCGTTCGACTCCAGCGCCGTGCGCCGCATCTGGGTGCGCGCTCCCAATTGGCTCGGCGACTTCGTCATGGCGACGGCGTCGTTCGAACGGCTGCGCCGCGCCTTCCCGCAGGCCCGCATCACCGCCGGCATGCGCGGCTACCTCAAGCCGCTGCTGGCCGGCTGCGACTGGTTCGACGAGGTCGTCGAGACCCCGCGTTCGTCCGGCCTCGGCGCGTTCTGGCGCGAGGTGCGCGCCATGAAGGCCGCCGCCTTCGACCTCGCGGTCGTCCTGCCCAACTCGCTGGCCACCGGCCTCGTGCCGTTCTGCGCCGGCGTGCCGGAGCGAGCCGGTTGGCGGCAGGGGCGCCCGTGGCTGCTGAACATCGGGCCGACGGCCGAGGTCCGCCGCCGCTGGTGGCAGCCGCGCATCGGGCCGCGGCGGACGCCGAAGCCGATGCCGGAGTACTACCGCGAACTGCTCGACCACCTGGCGCTGCCGCCGGGCGGCGTGCATCCGGTGCTGCCGGTCGCCGACGCCGATCGGCGCTGGGTCGCCGACCACCTGCGCACGCTGGGCATCGGCGCGGACGAGCGGCTCGCGCTGTTCGTCGTCGGCGCCAACTTCGGCGCCAGCAAGCTGTGGCCGCCGGAGCGCTTCGCCGCGGCCGCCGCCGAGCTGCAGCGCCGCGCCGGCGTGCGCGCGTTGGTGCTGGTGGGGCCGAGCGAGGTCGAACTCGGCGAGCGCATCGCCCGCGACGGCGGGGCGATCTGCCTGTCGCAGCCGGTGCTGCCGCTCGACAAGCTCAAGGCGCTGGTCGCGCGCGGCGCGGTCATGGTCACCGGCGACACCGGCCCGCGGCACCTTGGCGTCGCCTACGACCTGCCGGTCGTCTGCCTGATCGGGCCGACCGATCCGGCGTACACCAACTACTGCCTGGAACGCACCGTCCTGCTGCGCCGCGACCTGCCGTGCGTGCCATGCCAGCGCAAGGTCTGCCCGCTCGGCCACCATCGCTGCATGCGGGACATCCAGGTCGACGAAGTCGTCGCCGCCGCCGAGCGCCTGCTGGCCGCGCCGCCGGCGGGACGCACGGGTTAGGATTGGCGCGCGCTGCCGCGCCGGCGGGTTACGCCGGCGCGCGCGGGCGCTAGTCACACCACCGGCATGCCGCACGGCCCGTTCCAGTTGCTCGTCCGACGCGACGGCGCGATCGCGACGCACGCCTTCCGCCAGGACGTCGTCACCATCGGCCGCGGCGCCGACTGCGACCTCGTGCTCAACGACCGGCTGGTGTCGCGCCACCACTGCCGCATCGAGCGCCTCGACGGCAGCGGCTTCGCGCTGGTCGACGAGGGCGCCCAGAATCCCGCGCGGCTGCACGGCAAGCCGGTCGCGCGCGCCGAGATCCGCCCCGGCGAGTCGTTCGTGGTCGGCGGCAGCGAAGTCACCCTGCTGGCCGTGGCCCCGGCGACCGGCGACGACGAGACCAACCACGGCGCCGACGGCGGCCAGGGCCGCGAAGTCGCCGCCTTCCTGCGCATCGCCAGCGCCCTCAACGACGCCCGCGAACTGCAGCAGCTGCTGACCCAGATCGTCGACGAGGCGATCGCGCTGTGCGGCGCCGAGCGCGGCTTCCTGCTGCTCGGGCGTCCCGGCGAGCACACCGTCGAGGTGGCGCGCAACTTCGCGCAGGAGGAGATCGGCACCCCCGAGTACAAGCTGTCGCGCGGCATCGCCGACCGCGTGCTCGCGTCGGGCGTCGCCGAGCTGACGACCAACGCGCAGCAGGACGACCGCTTCCGCGACATGCAGTCGGTCGCCGACCTGCGCCTGCGCTCGGTGCTGTGCATCCCGGTCAGGGTCGGCGGCGTCGTCGCCGGCGTGCTGTTCGTCGACAACCGGCTGCAGCAGCAGGTCTTCCAGGAACGCGAGAAGGGCCTGCTGCTGTCGCTCGCCGACTACGCCGGCGTCGCCATCCAGGCCGCCCGCCACGTCGAGCAGCTGCGCCGGCAACAAGCCGACCTGGCGGCCGCGCTCGACCGCGTCGACGAGCTCAACGCCGCGCTGCGTTCGCAGTTGCGCGAGCGCACCGACCAGTTGACGGCGATCCAGGACGAACTGGCGGCGCAGGCGCCGCGCGGCCGCGGCCGCTTCGACTACAAGCACATCGTCGGCCAGGGCCGCGCCATGCGCGCCGTGTTCGCGCTGCTCGACAAGTACGTCGACGCCGACGACACGGTGCTGGTCACCGGCGACTCCGGCACCGGCAAGGAGCTCGTCGCGCGCGCGCTGCACGCGCACGGCCGCCGCGCCGCCAAGCCGTTCGTGTCGGAGAACTGTGCCGCGCTGCCGGAGTCGCTGCTGGAGAGCGAGCTGTTCGGCCACGTGCGCGGCGCCTTCACCGGCGCGCAGGCGGACAAGAAGGGCCTGTTCGAGTCGGCGAACGGCGGCGTGCTGTTCCTCGACGAGGTCGGCGACCTGCCGATCGAGCTGCAGAAGAAGCTGCTGCGCGCGCTGCAGGAGGGCGAGGTCCGCCCGGTCGGCGGCCGCGAGACCGTCAAGATCGACGTGCGGCTCGTCACGGCCACCAACCGCAATCTCGAGCAGATGGTGCGCGAGGGCTCGTTCCGCGAGGACCTGTACTACCGCCTCGCGGTGCTGCGCGTGCACCTGCCGCCGCTGCGCGACCGCAAGGAGGACGTGCCGCTGCTGGTGCAGCGCTTCCTCGCGCAGCTGCCGCGCGAGTCGGGGCGCGTGCGCGTGGCGCCGGAGGCGATGGAGCGGCTCGTCGCCTACGACTGGCCGGGCAACGTGCGCGAACTGCAGAACGAGGTCCGCCGCGCCGCCGTGCTGTGCGACGGCGTCGTGCTCGCCGCGCACCTGAGCCCGGAGGTGCGCGAAGGCCGCCGCCTGACCGTCGGCGCGCCGGCCGACGACGGCACGCTGCCCGCCGAGCGCGGCACCACGCTGCCCGACATGGTGCGCGAGCTCGAGGTGCGCGAGATCCGCAAGGCGTTCGATCGCGCCCAGGCCAACAAGAGCCGCGCCGCCGAGCTGCTCGGCCTGTCGCGCTTCGCCCTGCAGCGCAAGCTCGACAAGTACGCGCTCGACGCCGAGGGCCGACCGACCGGCGCGCCGCCGGCGCCGGACGCCGACGGTTGACGCCATGACCTTCGCGCAGCCGTTCCGCGACTACGAGATCCTGGAGCGCGTCGGCGGCGGCGCGATGGGCACGGTGTTCAAGGCCCGTCACCGGCGGCTGGGCCGCATCGTCGCGCTGAAGGTGCTCAAGCCGTCGCTGTCGCGCGACGAACGCTACGTCGAGCGCCTGCGCCGCGAGGCCCGCATCGTCGGCTCGCTGAACCACCCGCACATCGTCAGCGGCTTCGACATGGGCGAGGAGGGGGGCTACCACTTCTTCGTGATGGAGTTCGTCGACGGGCCGTCGCTGCGCGGCCTGCTCGCCGAATGGGGCATGTTCGCCGAGGAGCACGTGCGCCGCGTCGCCCGGCAGGCCGCGCTCGCGCTCGACCACGCGTGGCAGCGCGGCGTCATCCACCGCGACATCAAGCCGGGCAACCTGCTCGTCGACGCCAACGGCGACCTCAAGCTGACCGACCTCGGGCTCGCCAAGGGACCGACCGACGCCACGCTGACGCGCGACGGCGCGACGATCGGCACGCCCTACTACATCTCGCCCGAGCAGGCGCGCGATCCGGGCGCGGCCGATGTGCGCAGCGACCTCTATTCGCTGGGGGCGACGCTCTACCACATGGCGACCGGCGTGCCGCCGTTCCAGGGCGCGACGCTGGCGGAGGTGCTGATGCACGTGCTCGCCGAACCGCCGGTCGCGCCGCAGGCGATCAACCCGGCGCTTTCCGAGGGCATGGCGCTGGTGATCCGCAAGCTGCTGGCGAAGGACCCCGCTCGCCGCTACCAGACGCCGCGCGAACTGCTCGACGACCTCGATCGCATCGACAGGGCCGAGGCGCCGCACGCGAGCGCGGCGCAGTTGGCGCGCGACGAAGGCGAGTCGGTGCGCGCGCCGGTGCGCGGCTGGCTGCTGGTCGCCGTGTTGCTCGTCGCGGCCGGCGCGGTTGGCCTCGCCGTCGCCCGCGCCCGGCCGGCGACCTCGGCCGCGACGGAGTTCCTGGTCGCGATCGACCGCGAACTCGCGGCCCTGCCGACCCCGGCGGCGCGGTTGCAGCGCCTCGCCGTGCGGCAGGACGCGCCGCCCGAGGCGGTCGCCGCGCTGGCGGAGCGTCGCGCCGACGCGGCGCGCGCGCTGGCCGCCGCGATCGACGCCGCCGCCGGCGACTTCCTCGCCACCGGATTGGCGGCGTCGTCGGCATGGCTCGACGACCCGGACGAGTGGCCGGCGCGCGAACGTGTGCTGCGCGAGCGGTTCCACCCCGCCGTGCTCGCCGCCACCGGCTGCGACCTCGCGGCGGCGTCCGCGCCCGCGCCGACGCCGCGGCTCGCGGCCGTCGCCGACGCGATCGACGCCCGTCTCGCCGCGCGCGACGCCGGCCTGCTCGCCGCCTTCGACGGCTTCCTCGCCGGCCCGGTCGCCGACGCCGTCGCCGACGCCTGCGCCGTCGACGACTTCCGGGCCGCCGAGGCGGCGCTGCGCGACACGGTCGCGCGCTTCCTCGCGTCGGGGCAGCGCCCGGCTCCCGGCGCGCTGTCGGCCGCGACGCTCACCGGCCTGCGCGAACGGGCGCTCGCCGCGCAGCAGGCGACGGCGCGCGACGCGATCGAACCGGCGGAGGCGGCGGTGGCGACCGCGCTGCTCGCCGAGGAGACGGCCGCCGCGACCGCATGCGAGGAGTTCGTGCGCGAGGTGCGCGCCGCCGACATCGCGCTGGCCGAGCTGGCGCGCACGCGCGCCGAACTGGCGCGCCGCTGGCCGCCCGCGGAGCGCTTCCGGCCGGGCCGTTCGCCGTGGCGGCAGGCCGAGGAACGGCTGGCGGCGGCCGAGCGCGAAGCCACGCTCGCCGCGGCGCTGCAGCGGGCGGCGCGCAGCCGCGCGCGCTGGGACCTCGCGTGGAGCGTCGCACTGCGCGTCGGCGTGCGCCCGGCGCTGGCGATCGTGGGCGACGAGTCACCGGCCGAGCCGGCGGCGGCCGGCGCATGGGCGGCGCATCGCCGCGTGCTGCAGGCTGCACTGGCCTGCGAGCAGGCGCTCGCCGGCCGCATCGGCGCGTTGCCGGTTCCGGTCGTGGCGCTGCCGGGCAGCGCCGGCGCGCCGGCGCGGTCGCTGCGCGCGGAACCGACGCGCGGCGGCCAGGACGCATGGCGACTCGCCGTCGCCGGCGACGACGGCAGCCAGACGGCCGTGGCGATGGCCTCGCTGCCGCCGGCGGACCTGCTCGCGCAATTGCCGCCAGCGGCGGCCGCGGGTGCGGACGACGTCGCCGTCGGCGCGGCCGCGTGGCGGCTCGCGGGCGGTGACCTCGACGGCTTCGCCCGCGCGCTGCCCGCCCTCGCCGACGCCGACGAACGCGCGTTGGTCGAGGACGTCGCCCCGACGCTCGCGCGCGTGCGCGCCGCGCGGCCCGACGAAGCCGCCGCGCGCCTCGCCGCCTTCCAGGCGCTGCAGCAGCAGTTCGACGCCGCCCGGACGAACGGCACGACCGACGGACTCGAGCAGGCGCTCGCGCGCGTGAGCGGCCTCGTCGCCGAGAAGGACCGCACCGACGCCGAGGCAGCGCAGTTCGCCGCCGTGCGCGAGTTCCTGCGCGCGGCCAACCGCCGCGGCAGCAGCCTGCGCGCGCTCGCCGCCGCCGCGCCCGCCGGCGCGGCGATCGACGTGCAGACCCAGGGCGACCGGCTGGTGGCGCAGGTGCGCGTCGAAGCGCGCGCGCTGCAGGTCGAGGCCCCGGCGGCGTGGCGCCTGCAGGACGGCGCGCTCGCGCTCGCCGCCGCGCCGCGCGAACCGTCCCAGCGGACGCTGCGCTGCAGCACCGGCTTCGACGCGCAGGCCGGCGCGCTGTCGGCCAGCGCCGAGCTGGTGTTCCCGCCGGCAGCGGTCGGCGCGCGCGCCTACGTGTTGGCCCTGCGCGGCCTCGCCGTCGTCGTCTGCCTCGACCAGGACGACGGCGTGCACGCGGCGGTGGTGCGCGGCGATCCCGAGCGCGAGGACGACGTGCGTGCGGCCGTTGGCCGGGCGCTGCGCGGCGTCTTCGGTCCGGTCGCCGCGCATGCCGTGCCCGGTGCGTCGCACCGCCTGACGCTGCTCGTGACGCCGAACGCCGCCCGCACCTCGGCGGTGGTGGAGGTGCGCTGCGACGACGCGCCGCTGCTGGTCGGCGAACGGCGGGGGCTCGATCCGCGGCGCCTGCCCGACTTCGCGCTGTCGCCGCTGCAGGCGGTGACGTTGCGCCGCGTGCTGTTCACCGGCGACGGCGGTTGAGCCAGTGCTGGCTTCGCGGCCGGCTTCAGCCGCGGCCGGCGAAGCGTTCGGCGTAGAAGGCGGCGACCCGGCGAGCCACCGCCGTGGCCGCGAACTGCGCGTCGAACCGGGCGCGCGCGGCCGCGCCGAGCGCGGCGGCCGCGGCCGGGGCCGCCAGCAGGCGCGCCCACGCCGCGGCGAGCGCTGGCGCGTCGCCCGGCGGCACGAGGCTCGCCTCGACGCCGTCGTCGACCATCTCGGGTATGCCGCCGACGCTCGTCGCCACGAGCGGGCAACCGTCGGCCATCGCTTCGAGCACGGTCATCGGGAAGGTCTCGTAGCGCGAGGCGACGACGACGAGGCTGGCCGCGCGGCGCACGGCCGCGACGTCGGCGGGCGGCAGCGGCCCGTGCCAGCGGATGCGGCGCGCGACGGCGCCGTCGAGCCCGAGGCGGTCGAGGTAGCGCGGAAAGTCCACGCGACCGCCGTCGGCGCCGCGCATGCCGAGATCGGGACCGACGAGGTCGAGCGCGACCTCCGGGTCGCGGCCGGCGAGTTCGGCGAAGGCGGCGAGCACGACGTCGCTGCCCTTCAGCCGCTCGAAGCGGCCGATGTGGGCGATGCGCCGCCCGCTGCCGGGTCGCCACGGCGGCGTCGGCGCGGCGCTGGGGCCGGGGTTGGGCAGCACGACGGCGTGCTGCAGCGGCGCGCCGTGGCGCTGCTCGACTGCCGCCAGCAGCGCGCGCGTCGGCGCGATGACCGCGGCGGCGCGCTGCATGCCGCGCCACTCGGCGGCGACGCGGCGGTGGAAGGCGGCGTCCAAGGCGGCGCCGCTCGCCGCGCCGGTCAGGAACCATGGCCCGTGCAGACGGACGACGACGGGTGCGGGCGCGCGGTCGGCGAGCAAGGCCGGGATGCCGAACGACTCCTCGATCTCGATCGCGGCCAGCGGAGCGCGGCGGTCGCGCGTGCGCGCGGCTTCGGCGATGCCGTCCGCGACGACCGTGCCGAGCCCGCGGCCGCCCGGCAGCCGGGCGAGCACCGCCGTGCGCAGGCGCAGCCGCCACGGCAGCGCGCGACCGCGCGCGTGCGGGAGCACGTCCGGATCGCCGCCCGGCTCGCAGTCCCACGCGATCGCCGCGCTCGCCACGCCGAGGTCGGCGAGCCCCCGGCGCATGGCGCCGACGTAGGTGGCGATGCCGTTCTGCGTGCGGCTGGCCGGCCAGGCCGGCGTCACGAAGGCGATGCGCAGGTTCGGGCTCATGCGGCGGGCGCGCGGGCCATCGTGCCACGTGCCGGCGCGGCGGTCACGCGCCACCTTCGGCGACGACGAAGGCGGTGGCGACGTCGTCGGTGTGCGTCAGGCTGACGTGCCAGCTTTCGATTCCGAGCGCCGCGGCGCGCGCCGCGGCTGCGCCGACGAGCCGCAAGCCGACCGCGCCATCGTCGTTGCGCGTCACCTCGACGTCGCGGAAGCCGACGCCGGCCGACCAGCCGGTGCCCAGGCACTTCATCGCCGCTTCCTTGGCGGCGAAGCGCGCGGCGAGCGACTCCGCCGGCCGCGCGCGGCTGCGGCAGTACTGCGCTTCGGCCTCGGTGCACAGTCGCTGCCACAGGCGATCGCCTTGCGCGGCGAGCAATGCGGCGAGTCGCGCGATGGCGACGCTGTCGACGCCGATCCCGCGGATCATGCCACCGCCTCGCTGGCGACGAGCGTCACGGGACGCGCACCGGGCGGCTTGGCCTGCCGCGCCGCCGGCTGCCGGCCGCGGCGCGCACGCGGACTTCGCGCACCCCGGCGTCCGTGCGCCAGTAGCAGCGCACCTCGGCGGCGAGGCCGCGTGGTCCCACGATCGCCTGCAGGCAGCCGGGCCAGAAGGCCGCGCGGTCCCGCTGCGACGGCACGGCCGGCGCGTCGGGATGGCCGTGCGCGAAGCCGAGGAAGCCAAGGCCTCGCGCGCGCAGCCCCGCTTCGGCGGCGGCGAAGTCCGCGGCGGCGACCGCGAATGCATCGCGGGTCGCGCCGCCGTCGGGCAGCAGGGCCAGGGCTTCGACACGCCACTCGTCGCCGGCGCGGCGGCCGCCCAGCAGGCCGGCGAATTCGCGCGGCGCAGCGTCGTGCAGCGCGCGCCGCAGCGCGTCGACGACGGCTTCGGTGAACAGCGCGGTGGCGGGCATGGCGCAAGGTTAGCCAGGACGCCGCGGCATTGCCGCTGCGCTCGCGCGCGCGGCGCTGCCGCACCATGATGCAGCCATGAGCGAACCCCTCTACGGCGTCCCGCACGGCCATGGCCCGCTGCTCGGCCCGCTGTCGCCGCCGCTGGTGCGCAGCACGACCGCCGGCCAGCCCGACGCCGAGACGCTGCGCGCGCTCGGCGCCGGCGAGCGTCCGGGCGAGTTCTACCAGCGCCTGGGCCATGCCAACGCCCGCGCGTGGGAGTCGCGCGTCGCCGCGCACGAAGGCGCCGACGGCGCGGTGTCGTTCGCCAGCGGCATGGCGGCGATCAGCGGCGCCTTGCTGGCGCACCTGAAGCCCGGTGACCGCGTGCTGCTCGCCGAGGAGATCTACGGCGGCACGTCGTCGTTCGCGCTCGCCGACCTCGTGCGCTTTGGCGTCGTCGTCGACCGCTTCTCGGCGCTCGACCTCGCCGGCTTGCGCGCGCAGCTGGCGCGGCCGGCGCAGTGGGTGGTGTTCGAGTCGCCGATCAACCCGACGCTGCGCGTCGCCGACGTCGGCGCGATCACCGCCGCGGCGCGCGCCGCCGGCGCCCGCACGCTGTTCGACGCCACGTTCGCGCCGCCGCCGGTGCAGCAGGCACTGGCGCTCGGCGTCGACCTCGTCGCCTGCTCGGCGACCAAGTTCTACGGCGGCCACTCCGACGTGCTGGCCGGCTTCGTCGCCGGCGGCCACGAGTTGCTGGGGCCGGTCGAGCACTTCCGGCGGCGCACCGGCGGGCTGCTGGCGCCGGACCCGGCGTGGTTGCTGCTGCGCTCGTGGCCGACGCTCGAACTGCGCGTGCAGGCGCAGCAGCGCGATGCGCAGCGGCTCGCCGAAGGGCTGGCCGCCGAGGTCCGCGCCGGCCGCTTGCTCGCCGTCAGCTACCCGGGCCTGCCCGACCATCCCGATCGCGCGCTCGTCGCGCGGCAGATGCGCGGCGGCGGCGCGGTGCTCGCGGTCGAACTGCCGGGCGGCCTGCCGGGGGCCAAGCGCGCCTACGACCGCCTGCAGCGCATCTCCCGCGCGCCGAGCCTCGGCGGCGTCGAATCGCTGGCGACGCTGCCGGCGTTCACCACGCACGCGGCGCTGACGCCAGCGCAGCGCGCCCGCGCCGGCATCGCCGACGGCCTGATGCGCATCGCGGTCGGTCTCGAAGGCGCGGACGTCCTGCTCGACGACGTTCGGCAGGCGCTGCGCGGCTGATCCGGCCCGCCGCGGCGCGGCGCTCCGCGGTGGCCTTTCCGCGGCCGTCGCGCTACCGTGCGCCGCGGCCGTTCGGGCCGCTGACACCCATGACGCACCTGCTGTTCGCCTGCGCCGCCGCGTTCGCGGTCGCCGCGCTGCCCGCCCAGGACCCGACCGCGCCCGCCGCGCCCGCCGCCAAGGCCGCCGCGGCGCAGGCGGTCGGCACCATCGACCTGATCCGCGTGTTCGAGCAGAACCCCAAGTGGGCGAAGGCGAAGAGCGATCTGGCGCGCATGCAGGAGCAGTTCAAGGCCCAGATCGGCAAGTTGAGCGAGCGCATCGCCGAGCTGAACGGGCTGATCGAGTCGACGGCGGAGGACTCCGACGACCGGCGCAGCGCGACGTTCGACCGCGAGATGATGATGCGCCAGCGCGAGTTCCTCGCCAAGCAGGCGTCGGAGCGCCTCGAGTCCGAGAACGCGCGCGCCATGCTGGCGGTGTACCAGGACGTCGAGCGCGCGATCGCCCCGGTCGCCAAGGCGCGCGGCGTCGCGATCGTGCATCGGCTGCAGGCGATCGGCGCCGTTCCGGGCGAGATCGGCAAGCTCGCCCCGAAGGAGGTCGAGGCCCGCGTCGTCGCGTTCGAGCGCAAGGTCGTGTGGTACGCGGCGTCCGAGCTCGACCTGACCGAGGACTTGATCAAGGCACTGATGGTGCCGGTCGCCGACGACAAGCCAGCGCCCCAGGAATCGGCCGCGCAGCCGGGAAAGGCCGCGCCGAAGACCGATGGCGCGCCGAAGGTGGGGGGCTAGGCGCGAGTGGCAGCCTCAGGCACGGCGGCCGCGGGCCGCATGCAGCGCACCCTCAAGGCGACGGTCGAGTACCGCGGCGTCGGCCTGCACTCCGGCAAGGAGATCAAGGTCGTCGTGCGTCCGGCCGAACCGGGCACCGGCGTGAGCTTCGTGCGCACCGACATCGACGAGCAGCCGGTCGTGCGCGCGACCGGGGCCAACATGAAGGCGCGCCAGCGCCGCACGTGCATCCAGGACGGCCGCGCCGAGGTCTACACCTGCGAGCACCTGCTCGCCGCGCTGTACGCGCTCGGCGTCGACAACGCGCTCGTCGAGATCGACGGCGAGGAAGTGCCCGGCCTCGACGGCTGCGCGCTCGAGTTCGCGCGCGCGCTGCGCGACGCCGGCACCGTCGAGACGCGCTCGCCGCGGCCGCTGTACGCGGTCAAGCAGCCGATCTACGTCCGCGAAGGGCAGGCGAGCATCGTCGCGCTGCCGGGCTCCGGCAAGCTGACGATCGAGTACCACCTCGACTACGCGACGAAGAACGGCGCCGGCGCCAAGCAGATCGTGGCGTTCGAGCTGACGTCCGACAACTTCGAGCGCGAGATCGCGCCGGCGCGCACGTTCGTGTTCGCGCACGAGGTCGAGGCGCTGCGCGCCGCCGGGCTCGGCAAGGGCGCGACGCCGCAGAACACGCTGGTGATGGGCCCCGACGGTCCGGCGGAGAACACGCTGCGCTGGGACGACGAACTGGCGCGGCACAAGATCCTCGACCTGATCGGCGACCTCGCCAACGCCGGCCTCGACCTCGACGCGCACATCATCGCCACGCGCTCGGGCCACGGCCTGAACATGGCGCTGGTGCAGCGCATCCAGGAGGAGCGCGAACGCGAGCAGGAACAGGGCGAGGGGCCGCGCGACACCGGCCTCGACATCCGGCAGATCCTCAAGTTGCTGCCGCACCGCTACCCGTTCCTGCTGATCGACCGCGTCGTCGAGCTCGACGGCTTCCAGCGCGCCGTGGCGATCAAGAACGTCACCATCAACGAGCCGTTCTTCCAGGGCCACTGGCCCGAGCAGCCGATCATGCCGGGCGTGCTGCAGCTGGAGGCGATGGCCCAGCTCGCCGGCGTGCTGCTGCTGCGCAAGCTGGAGAACACCGGCAAGCTGGCGGTGCTCTGGAGCATCGACAAGGTCAAGCTGCGCGGCGCCGTCGTCCCCGGCGACCAGCTGCGCATCGAGGTCGAGACGATCCGCGCCAAGCCGCAGGTCGGCCACGTGCGCGCCCGCGGCAAGGTCGCCGGCCGGCTCGTCTCCGAGGCCGAGCTGAAGTTCACCCTGGTCGACGCGTGAGCGCGGACCCCGGCGAGCCCGCGGCCGAGGGCCGCAAGCTGCGCATCGGCGTCGTCGGCGTCGGCCATCTCGGCAAGCACCACGCGCGCCTGCTGAAGGGCCTCGACTGCGAGCTCGTCGCGGTCGCCGATCCCAGCGAGGCGGCGCGCGCGCACGCGAGCGCGACGTGGGGCGTGCCGGCGTTCGCCGACCACCGCGAGCTGATCGGCCGGGTCGACGCCGTGTCGGTCGTGGTGCCGACGAAGCTGCACCGCGAGGTCGCCAGCGACTTCCTGCGCAACGGCGTCGACGTGCTGGTCGAGAAGCCGATCGCGCGCACCGCCGCCGACGGCCAGGCGCTGGTCGACCTCGCCCGCGAGCACGGCCGCGTGTTGCAGGTCGGCCACGTCGAGCGCTTCAACCCGGCGCTGCGCGGCATCGCCGCGATCGGCGAGAGCGCGCGCTACATCGAGTCGCACCGGCTCGCGCCGTTCAGCTTCCGCAGCACGGACATCGGCGTCGTGCTCGACCTGATGATCCACGACCTCGACCTCGTGCTCGCGCTGGTGAAGAGCCCGATCCGCTCGGTCGAGGCCTTCGGCGGCGCGGTGTTCACGCCGGCCGAGGACATGGCCTCGGCGATCATCAAGTTCGAGAACGGCGCGGTCGCGCACCTGACCGCCAACCGCGTGGCGCTGAAGCCGCTGCGCAAGATGCGCGTGTTCAGCAAGCAGGGCTACGCCAGCCTCGACTTCCAGACCTCGCAGGGAATGCTGGTCAAGAAGGCGCCGGGCTGGGACTTCGAGCAGCTCGACCTCGAGCGGCTCGACCGCGCCCAGATGGGCGACCTGTGGAAGTTCGTGTTCGACGGCCTGCTGCAGGTCGAGAACCTCGTGCTCGACAGCGGCAATCCGCTGCAGGACGAACTGGTCGACTTCCTGCGCTGCGTGCGCGACCGCGCCCGGCCGGTCGTCAGCGGCGAGGATGGCGTCGCGGCGGTGGCCGCGGCCGAGCAGGTGCTGGCGGCGATCGCGCGCAACCGCTGGACCTGAAGGCCGTGCGTGCGGCCGCGCCAGCGCCGCCACCGCCGCCAGCGCCGCGGGTGCTGCGGCGAAGTGCGCTGCGCCCTGGTGCGGGGCGGGCGCGCGCCCTACTGTCCCGCCTTCGAGTGCTCCGCCCTGCGGTGTTCGAGCTGCACGCAGGCCATCAAGTTGAACCGATGACCATTCCCCGGGCGCCGACCTTGGGGGCCAGGCGGGAGCGGGAGGTGGCGCTGCTCGCAGCGTCGCCAGCCCGCACCCAAATGCCTCGGGGGGCGCCCACCTGAACCTGAGGGTTCAACCGGCCTCCGTCGACGGCACATGCGGAGCGGAGCCACTCGATTTCCCGCCGACGTCTGCTACGGTGCCCTCGTCGCCGTCGCGCAAGGTGCCGATGGCGCAACGCAGCTGCGCCCGGTCAGGCGTCGCTGCCGCGGTTGCCCCGCGTTCCCGGGGCCTGGAGGTCGTGTGATGCGAGCGTTGCTGGCGTTGCTTTTGGCGGCAGGGATTGCCTTCTGGGTCTGGCAGCGGACGGACGAGTCGCCCGACGCCGCCGGCGTCGGCGCTGCCGTGGCGGCGGCCGAGCGACAGCGCGCGGCGGCGACGATCGCCAGCGAGGAAGTGCCGCCGGCGACCCCGGTCACAGCGCCAACCTCAGCAACTGCCCCGGCAGCTGCCCCGGCGGCGGCGCGGGCGGCTGGCGACGCCGCGCCCGCGGTCGCCGGACTGCTCGCCAAGTTGCCGGCGCGCGAGCCTGCGGTCGTGCAGGCGGCCTGGGCGACGCTCGCCGGCGGCGCTGGCGCCGATGCGCCGGCGCTCGCCATGGCGCTGCAGCCGACCAAGGACGACTTCGCCGCGGTGCTCGCCGCGGTCGGTCCGGACAACGCCTGCCTGCACTCGGCCGAAGGCCGCGCGCTGGTCGCCAAGGCGGCTGCCATCCTGGGCTCGCGGCCGGATGCCGAGGCCCTCGCTGGCGGCACGCAACTGCTCGGCGTCCTGGTCAAGGGGCGCATCGCCCGCGAGGACGCCGCCGCGCGCGCCGCGGTCGACGAGGTCTACAAGCAGCACCTCGTGCGCGTCGAGCGCTGGCTGTTCGACCCGGCCAACGTTGCCGGTTGCCGCAGCTACACGGTCGCCAGCGGCGACTCGCTCGCGCGCATCGCCGGCCGCTTCCGCAAGGAGGGCATGAAGGTCGAGGACGGCACGCTGGCGATCTTCAACCGCATCCGCAATCCCAAGGGCCTCGCCGTCGGCCAGAAGATCAAGGTCCCGGTGTCGCCGATCGTCGCCGTGCTCGAGAAGCGCAGCTTCGCGCTGTCGGTCTGCCTCGGCGAGCACCTGATCCGGCTGTACTGGGTCGGACACGGCGCCAACGACCACACCCCGGTCACCGAGTTCACCGTCGGCCCCAAGCAGGCGCGCCCCGACTGGACGTCGCCGGACGGGCAGGTCTACGGCTACGGCCACCCCAAGAACATCCTCGGCGAGTACTTCATCAAGTTCCTGCACGACTCGTACGTCGGCTTCGGCGCGCACGGCACGCCGCAGCCCGAGACGATCGGCACGATGTCGTCGATGGGCTGCATCCGCATGTACGCGCCCGACATCGAGGAACTGTTCCGGCTGCTGCCCGTCGGCAGCAAGGTCGTCGTGCGCGCGACCGAGTCGCTGCGGCCGTAGGAATCTGCGTCACGAAAGGCCGCGCCACCCGGCGCGCGTTCCGTGCCGCAGACTCCTGGCCGCAGGGCGTCGGCGCGGCGGCGTCAGCCGTCGTTGGCGGCCGTCCAACCGGCGATCTTCCAGTCGCGCACCATGCCTGCGAACTCGACGTCGTCGAGCGCCACGGCGTCGAGGCCGTCGTGGCGGAAGCGCAGCGGCTGCAGTTGCAGGGTCGAGCGTTCGTCGGCCGGGTCGGCTGCGATCGCCGCCACCGTCGCGGCGTCGGCGAGCAGCGCGCCGGGCTCGTAGAGCGAGCCGTCGGCACGCCGGTAGCGCACTTCCCACTTCGCCTGCCGCACGAGGTCGACCTCGACCAACCTGCCTTCGACGTCCAGGCGCAGGCGCGCCCGGTCGGCGCCCCGCCGCTCGGCGGCGGGCACCGCGGCGTAGCCGGCGACGTGCAGGTACGGGTACTGCCGGCGGACCTCCGTCCACGCCAGCTGCGCCGCCAAGCCGTCGATGCCCAGGCGCTTGCGGCACTCGTGCGACAGGCAGCGGTAGACCACCTCGGGGTCGTCGCGGCGCAGGGCTTCGAGGAACGTCCGCGCCGCGGACTCGGGCGTGGCGAAGTCGATCTGGATCCACGGCGTGCGGTCGGGACCACAGAGACCGCGGGCGATCGTGCAGCAGCCGGCGAGCGGCAGCGCGCCCGCCTGAGCCATCACGAGGAGCAACCAGGGACGCATGCGCGGAGTGTCCGTCGCCATGGCCGGGATGCAACACGCCGTCGGTGCGGCGGCAGGGGGCGCTCCGGGAGTTTTCGCCGCCGGCGCGAGCTATAGTGCCCCGCGAGCGTCTTCCCGCGCTCCTGCGCCGATCCCCGCCATGCACACCGTCCGCACCGCCGCCCTCCTCGCCGCTGCCGCCTTCTTCGCCCCGCTCGTCGCCCAGGACGCCACCGAGCCCGCGCCGACCAAGCAGGCGCCGGGCGCGATCGCGCCGGCGCCGGGCATCCGCCCCGAGTCGCCCAAGGTCGATGCGGCGACGCGGCCGCAGCCGGGCTTCCCGATCCCGGCCGGCGGCAATGCGTGGTTCCCGGCGACCAACAAGGACCTGGGGACGTACTTCGGCACCGGCGAGGCGGTCGGCACCTTCGCCTTCAAGAACCCCAACAACACGCCCGTCGACTGGAAGCAGCTGACCGGCAGTTGCCAGTGCGCCAAGGCGATCGTGCGCGTCGGCGGCCGCACCTACGAGCTGAGCAGCAAGCCGACGCCCAACCAGCTGACGCGGGTGACCAAGGTCGCCGGCCAGCCCGACCAGGTCGAGCGCGTGCAGCAGATCGCGATCGAGGCGGGCGCCGAGGGCGAGGTCGAGGTGCACCTCGACATGAACGCCATCACCGGCCCCAAGCAGGCCTCGCTGGACATCCACACGAGCGATCCCGCGCTGCCGCACATGAAGCTGAACTTCAACGCGACGGGCGCGCAGCTGTTCGTCGTCGCGCCCAGCGAAGTGCAGCTCAACAAGATGGCCTGGAGCGATTCGCGCGAGTTCACCGTCACGGTGACCTCGCCGTTGCACAAGGACTGGAGCATCCTGCGCATGGACGAGGTCAAGGGCTTCGCCGCGAAGTGGGAGAAGTCCGCGGCCGACGGCAAGACGACGTGGACGATCCGCGGCACCTACGGCCCGGTCGACTCCGACAGCCAGGGCGGCGGCACGCTGGTGTTCCACACCGACGTCCAGAACGGCTCGACGTTCACCGTCCGCGTCGCCGCGTTCATCCAGGGGCCGCTCGAGGTCAAGCCTGGCGCGTTCCTGGCGTACGGTCTCGTGCGCAAGGGCACCAGCAGCAAGAAGGAGGTCGTGTTCGAGCCCAACGACGACGTCGACCTGCAGGCGACGGCGCTGACCTTCGAGAAGCTGTCGGTGCCGGCGGCCGCCGTCGTGGCGCGCACCCGCAAGGACGGCAAGAAGCTGATCGTCGAGGTCGAGATCGCCGACAATGCGCCGACCGGCATGCTCAAGGGCGAACTCGTCGTCGGCTTGAACCACCCGAGCGTCAAGGACAAGCGCATCATGTTCAACGGCTTCGTCCGCTGAGCGCCTGACGAGCAGGCGGTCCACAGGTTCTCGGACTGTCCCCGGTGGCCGCCAGCGCGGCCACGCCGGCTCGCGGACCCGGCGGCACTCGCCGCCCGCCGCCGAGCATCGACGCGGCCGCCAGCAGGCGGCCGCGCGCCGTCCGGGGCGCACGCGCAACTCGACGGTCGCCCTGGTACGTTCCAGCCTTCACCGGAAGCGACACGAGCATGGGCCGACACGATCTGCCGAGCGGGTTCACCGACGAGCAACTGCGCGCGTTCATGAAGGCCATCCTGGCCGACGTCCACGCGCTCGAACGCATGGTGGAGGAGGACCGGTTCGAGACCGGCATCCGCCGCATCGGCGCCGAGCAGGAGATGTTCCTGCTCGATCGCTCGGGCCGCGCCTGGTGCGGCGCCGACGCGATGATGAAGAAGCTCGCGCACCCGCAGTTCACCTACGAGCTGGCGCAGTTCAACCTGGAGTGCAACCTGCACCCGCAGGTCTACGGCGGCAAGTGCCTGTCGACGATGGAGGCCGAGCTGCACGGGCTCGTGCAGCGGGCGCGTGCGGCCGCGCGCGAACTCGGCGGCGGCGTCGTGCTGACCGGCATCCTGCCGACGCTGCGGCGCAGCGACCTGTCGCTCGACTCGATGGTGCAGAATCCGCGGTTCCTCGCGCTCAACCGTGCCATCACCGCGCTGCGCGGCGGCGAGTTCCAGTTCCGCATCAAGGGCGTCGACGACTTCGAGATGACGCACGACAACGTCATGTTGGAGTCGTGCAACACCAGCTTCCAGGTGCACTTCCAGGTCGGGCCGCGCGAGTTCGCCAAGCTCTACAACTGCGCGCAGGCGATCACCGCGCCGGTGCTGTCGGTGGCGACGAACTCGCCGGTGCTGCTCGGCAGGCGGCTGTGGCGCGAGACCCGCGTGGCGCTGTTCCAGCAGTCGGTCGACGCGCGTTCGGCGGCGCACCAGCTGCGCGGCCGGCGGCCGCGCGTCAACTTCGGCGACGGCTGGGTGCGCGACTCCGTGCTGGAGATCTTCCGCGAGGACATCGCGCGCTTCCGCACCGTGCTCGCCACGGACATCGACGAGGATCCGGCGGCGGTGCTCGACCGCGGCGGCGTGCCGGCGATGACCGCCCTGCGGCTGCACAACGGCACCGTCTACCGCTGGAACCGCGCCTGCTACGGCATCAGCGACGGCAAGCCCCACCTGCGCATCGAGGCCCGCGCCTTCCCGGCCGGACCGACGGTCGCCGACGAGATCGCCAACGGCGCGTTCTTCTTCGGCCTGATGTCGGCGATCTCGCACGAGGTGCCGGACGTCGGCAAGGTGATGTCGTTCGACGACGCCAAGGGCAACTTCATCGCCGCCGCGCGCCTGGGCCTGCAGGCCAACCTGACGTGGTTCCACGGCCGCGAGCACTCGGCGCAGCAGCTGATCCAGGAGGTCCTGCTGCCGATGGCGCGCGCGGGCCTCGAGAGCGCCAAGGTCGACACCGGCGACATCGATCGGTACCTCGGCATCATCGGCGAGCGCTGCAAGCGTGGCCGCACCGGCGCCCGCTGGGTGCTCGACTCGCTCGCCGCGATGGGCGACAAGGGCACCAAGGACCAGCGCATGGGCGCGCTGGTGCGGGCGATGCAGTCGCGCCAGGAAACCGGCGAGCCGGTGCACACGTGGGAACTCGCCGACACCGGCGAGTTCGAGGGCTGGAAGGAGAGCTACGTGCAGGTCGGTCAGTTCATGACGACCGACCTGTTCACCGTGCACCCCGAGGACGTCGTCGACCTCGCCGCCAGCCTGATGGACTGGCGCCACATCCGCCACGTGCCGGTCGAGGACAACGAAGGCAAGCTCGTCGGCCTCGTTTCGCACCGCACGCTGCTGCGCCTCGTCGGCCAGGGCATGCGCGGCGCCGAGCGCCAGCCGGTCGCGGTCAAGGACATCATGATCGGCGATCCGCACACGGTGACGCCGGCCACGCCGACGCTGGAGGCCATCGAGCTGATGCGCCGCCACAAGATCGGCAGCCTGCCGGTGGTCGAGGAAGGCAATCGCCTCGTCGGCATCATCACCGAGCGCGACCTCATCCGCGTGGCGGCGATGCTGTTCGAGAAGAACCTGCGCGAGACCAGCGGCGAGTGAGCGCGGCGCCCCCGCCAGCGGCGCAGGCGCCGCCGCGCGAGCTCGGCCGGCACGACCGCGGCGTGCCCGGTCCGACGCTGCTCGTGCTGGCCGGCGTGCATGGCAACGAACCGGCTGGCGTCGCGGCCGCGCAGCGCGTCCTGGCGGAGCTGGCGCGGCGCGATGCCCCGATCCGCGGCCGCCTCGTCGCCTTCGCCGGCAACCTCGGCGCGCTGGCCCTGGGCCGCCGCTACCAACGCCGCGACCTCAACCGCGGCTGGGGCGCAGCCGCCATCGCCGCGATGGAACAGCGCGTCGGCGCGGACCGGTCGCCGGAGGACGACGAACAACGCGACCTGCTGCGCTGCTTCGCCGAAGCGCTCGCCACCGCGACCGGGCCGGTGCTGTTCGTCGACCTGCACACCAGCAGCGCCGACGGCCCGCCGTTCCTCTGCCTCGCCGACACGATCGACAACCGCCGCCTCGGTCTCGCCACGGGCGTCCCGATCATCCTCGGCATCGAGGAGACCATCGACGGCGCGGCGCTGGAGTGGTTCGGCGCGCGCGGCGTCGCGTCGCTGGCGGTGGAGGGTGGCCGACACCGGCACCCGGACACCGTCGGCAACCACGAGGCCGTCCTGTGGCTGCTGCTCGCCCGCATCGGCGCGGTGTCGCCGGCCGTCGCCGACGTGCCGGCGCGCCGGGCCTGCCTGGACCGCGCCGTCGGCCGCACGCCGCGCATCGTCGAGATCACCCGCCGGCACGCGATCACGCCGGCCGACGCCTTCGCCATGGCGCCCGGCTTCGTCAACTTCGACCGTGTGCGCCGCGGTCAGTCGCTCGGGCGCGACGTGCGCGGCGACGTGCTCGCCGAGGCGGACCGGCTCGTGCTGCTGCCGCTGTACCAGCCGCAGGGCGACGACGGCTTCTTCCTGGCGCGGCCCGTCGCGCCGTTCTGGCTGCGCGTCGCCGCCGTGCTGCGCCGCCTGCGGGCGGACCTCCTGTTGCCGTTCCTGCCGGGCATCCGGCGCGACCCGGCCGATCCCGACACGCTGCTCGCCGACCGGCGGGTCGCGCGCTGGTTCACCGTCGAGGTCTTCCACCTGCTCGGCTACCGGCGCGAACGGCCGCGCGGGGATCGGCTGCTCGCGTTCACCCGCCGCCGCTCGCGCCCGGAGAACCGGAGGTTGTGAGCGCGGCGGGCTGCGGCCGACGATGTCGCCGCGCCCGGGTCAGGAGTGGGCGAGGCCGTACCACGCCGGGTCGGCGACCGGCGGGCACAGGTCCTTCGGCAGCAGCAGCGTTCGCGCCGCCCAGATCTCGGTGAACACGCGGTACTTGAGCGCCGTCTGGTCGAGGTAGGCGACGCCGTCGCTGCCGCCGGTGCCGACGCGCCGGCCGATCACGCGCTCGACCATGCGCGCGTGGCGCTGGCGGAAGGCGAGCATCGCCTGCTCGCATTCGATCAGGCCGTCGATGATCTGACCCGGCCAGCTGAGCAGCGGCAGCGTGCGGTTGCTGTCGAGGAACAGGATCGCCGCGCGCAGGCGGGCCACGTACGCCCGGCGTTCGGCCGGCGCGTCCTCGGCGAGCAGATGGCGGCGCGCGCCCTGCAACTGGCCCTGGTAGCGCCCGCGCAGGCGCTGCTCGTCGGCCGGCGTCAGCGCCTGCACGCGCACGGCGTGCTGCAGCGCGCGTTCGCACAGCGCTTCGTGGCCGCGCAGGTAGCTCGCCGACCAGTCGGCGACGACCTGCGCGTCGCCGGGATCGTCCGGCGAACTGCCCTGGATCGGCGTGCGGTGCAGCCAGCCGTCGACCGCCGCCTTCAGGGTCGGCAGGTCGCGCAGCCGGCGCTCGACGCGGGTGCGCGCCGGCGACGGCGAGCCGTCGTGGCTGTTCAGCGCGTCGAGGTAGCTGCCCTCGTTGCCGAACGGGATGCGGTCGGCGTCCGGCAGGCCCATCAGCACCTCGATCTCGCGCATCTGGGCCGACTGGAAGCCGCTGGCCGGGTTCAGCTTGTCGCGGAACTCCAGGTAGTCCTGCGTGCGCATCGTCTCCATCAGGCGGAAGTGCTGCGCCGCCAGTTCGAAGCAGATCGTCACCCGCTTGAGCGCGTTGACCGCGCCGGCGAGCGCGTCCTCGGGGACGCGCGGCCGCGCGAACAGGTCGCGCGCCGTCGCCAGTTCGCGCAGCACGAGCTTGAACCAGAGCTCGTCGATCTGGTGGATGACGATGAAGCGCACTTCGTCGTCGCCGAGCTCGGTCTCGTCGGCGGCGATGCCGGACTGCCGCGCCAGCAGGCGTTCGACCTGGATGTACTCCCAGTAGTTGGCGGGACGTGCGCGTTCCATCGCCGCAATCTAGGAGCCTGCGTCACGGAAGGCCACGCCGCCCGGCGCGCGTCTTCGCGTCCGGCGCGCGCCAGCTCGCGGGCCGCTGCGCGCCCGCGGCCCGTCAGCGCGAGGTGAGCGTGAAGTCCACGGTCGCGGCGTCCTGGCCGGCTTGGACCACGAGTTCGCGCTCGCTGTCGCGGATGTCCATCAGGGCGCCGAATGGGTCGTTGCCGACGGTCGGCCGCTGCGCCGTCGCCTTGTAGGTCCCGGGCGGCACGCGCTTGAGCAGGCGGAAGCGGCCGTCGTTGTTCGTCTGCACGGTGGCGTGGAACAGCTTCGGCGGCGCCGACGCAGCGCGCGGTTGCTGCCCGGCCGGCGGCGCCATGGTGGCGGCGTCGAACCGCGTCGACACGGTCACCTTGACCTGTCCGGCGGGCACGCCGCCGATCGTCACGATGCCCTCGACCACGGCGCCGAGCGCGAGTTCGATGCGGCCGACGTCGACGACCTGGCCTTCCGACTGCAGCTTGAGGTCGATGGCGGTGCCCTCGCAGAAGTTCGGGTGCGCGGCGCGGACCATGTAGTCCGCGAACGCGAGCCTGGTCAGGCTGAAGCGTCCCTGCGCGTCGGTGCGCGTCTGCGCGGACGTGTGCTTCTCCGGCATCATCGGCCGGAACATCTCGAACAACCCGGTGCCGGCGGCCAAGCCGTTGTTCATGTCCGAGACGACGACGGCGTCCGCCACCGGGTTGCCGCGGTCGTCGACCACCGTGCCGACGATGGCGCCGCCGAGGGTCAGTTGCGCGACCACCTCGGGCGCCTCGGCGCCTTCGTTGATCGCGAACGGCGGCGACAGCGTCTTGGCGTGGTTGTTCTCGGTGATCTGGAACCGGTACTCGCCGGTCGGCAGGCCGCTGATCTGGGCGAACTCGCCGTCGAACTTGCGCGGGTAGTCGCCCGGGGTGACCGTGCGGTCGGGCCACTCCAGGACCTTGCCGACGCTGTCCGGATTCTGCGGGAAGTGCCGCAGCAGCCCGAGGCGATAGGCCTTCACCGGCCTGCCGTTGGCGGCGAGCACGCGCAGCTTCGCCATGCCGCGGACCGACATGACCACCCGGACCGCCTCGTCGCCCGCCATCACCAGCGGCAGGCGCGCCTCGGCGTGGCTGCTGGAGGTCGCGACCAACGCGTAGGGGCCGGCCCGCATCGTCGGGAACGTGAAGCTGCCGTCGGCATCCGCCACGACGGTCGCGTTCTGCGGCGTCTTCAACGACAGGCCGTTGGCGTTGACGGTCGCGCCGGCGATCGGCGAGCCGGTGACGTCGACGACGTAGCCCGCGATCGGCATGCCGCGGTCGAGCGCCAGCGTGAACTCGTTCGGACCGTCGGCGCGCACGATCTGGTTGGCCAGCTGCACGGCGGCGTACCCGGTCGCTTCCGCCGTCAGCGACACCGCGCCCGCGCGCGGCGCGTCCGCGAAGCGGAAGAAGCCGGCGTTGTCGGTGGTGGTCGGCGTGCCGCGCTCGCGTCCGGGCGCGGCGGCGATGATCTGCGTCTGGTTCGCCGGCGTCATCCGCACGGTGGCGTTGGCGATCGGCGCCTTCGAGAGGGTGTCGACCACCCGGCCGGTCACGACCAGTCCCTGCTCCAGCGTCAGGTCGCCGGCGTCGTACCAGTCGCCCTCGCGCACCTTGATGCCCTGCCGGCTCAACTCCGGGTGGTCGTCGGCGACGATGCGCAGGTCGATCGACTTGCCGAGCTTGCGCACGCCGAGCGCGAAGCTGCCCTCGGCATCGGTGTTGGTCGCCGCGACCGGCGGCGACGTGCGACCGAGCTTGCTGCTGAGGAAGATCTGCGCGATGTCGGTGGTGACGTTCTCCATCAGGTAGACCGGCACGCCGGCCGCCGGCGTGCCGTCGGGCCGGCGGACGCGGCCGCGCACGCCCTGTTCGGCGTCGGCGTGGCTGTTGCCGATCGCGCCGGCCTGGCGGTCCGGTTCCTTCGTCGCCGTCAGCGGCTCCTGCGCCTGCACGATGGGCGCCGGCCCGGTGTCCGGCGGTGGCGGGGTGACGACCACGGGATCGAGGGGCGGCGCCACCGGCTCGGGCGGTCCTTGCTGCAGCAGGAACCAGGCGGCGACGGCGCCGACAACCAGCAGCGGGACGACGATCTTGGGGGTGTTGCTCACGGGAATCAGCTCGATGCTCAGCGGTCGTTCGGAAGGTCGATGTCGGCGCGCACGTCGCGCTGGCCGCTCGCGACGGCGACGGCGATGGTGGTGCGCTGCAGTTGCAGGATCATGGGCACCACGTGCGCCTCGGGCGAGCCGGCGCCGGTCCGGGCGGCGCGCAATTCGTACGCGCCGGGCGGCACGCGCCGCGGCATGCGGAAGCTGCCGTCGGGGTCGGTCACGGCCTCGAGGCGGACGGCATGGGCGGCGTCGCCGTTGGCGGTCGCGCTGGCCAGCACGACCTTCATCTGCGGCGCCGGCGCGCCGCCGACGGTCGCCCGGCCGGCGACGATGGCGCCGAGCGGCAGGACGATCGCCGGCAGCGTGCGCGGACCGGCAGCGGCGAGCGGCACGTTGGCGACGCCGCCGCGGCAGGCCTCCGGGTGGTCGACCAGCAGTTGGTAGTCGCCCAAGGCGAGCCGCTCGCACGTGAACCAGCCGTCCGCGTCGGTGCGCGCATCGGTCGCGGTGATGCGTTCCGGGGCCGTGTCGCCGTACACACCGAGCAGGCGGCGGAACGGGCCGTCGACGTCGACGCCCGCGGCCAGCGTGCGGACGACGGCCCCGACGAGCGGCGCGCCGCGTTCGTCGACGACGCGACCGCGGAGGGTCGCGCCCGGGCCCATGGGCACCGTCACCTCGAACGCGCGCGGCGCGGCGGCTTCGGCGGTGGCCGGGTTGAAGAACGGGGCGGACAGCGCCTTGGCGAAGCCGTCCGCCTCGACCTGCACGCAGAAGTCGCCGACGGGAACGCCGTCGAGCACGGCGGCATCGTCGGTCGGGCCCAGTTGCACGCTGCGGTCTGCGACCTCTGGCACGGCGGCGAGGGTGTCGCCGTGGGCGAGGAACACGCGCCGCAGGCCGAGGCGGAATCGCCGCAGCGGCGCGCCGGCGGCGTCGACGACGCGCACGCGCGCCGTCGCCAACGCCGGCAACTGCAGTTGCACGCTGCGAGCGCCGCTGTCGACGCCATTGGCCGTGGTCGTGCCGTAGCCGCGCCGCGACGCCCGCAGGCCGTGTTTGCCGAGGCCGAGGCCGAGGACCTCGAACGACCCGTCGGCGGCGCTGGTCGCGATCGACGGTTCGCCGGCGGCCTCGGTCGGCCACGCTTCGATGCGGGTCAGCCCGAGCGGCGCGCCCTGCGCGTCGACGACGCGGCCGGCGATGCTCTGGCCCGGCAGCAGGGCGAAGTCGACGACGTGCGGGCCGTCGCCCCGCAGGTCGAGGTTCGGCTTGCGCAGCCGGGCGAAGCCGGCCGCGACCGCGCTGGCGACGACGACGCCGCGGGTCGGCACGTGGCGCAGTTCGTAGCTGCCGTCGGCGCCGCTGGTGGCGACGAGGCCCTGGCCGGCATCGGGCCGCGCCCGCAGCGGCGCGTCGGCGAACACCGAGCCGGTCGCCAAGCTGACGACGGCGCCGGCGACCGGGATGTCGGGACGGCCGGCGACGGTGACCGTGCCGCGCACCGTCGTGCCCGCCGCCATCGTCACGTCGCCGACGTCATGCCAGCGGCTGGCGCCGATCGCGAGCCCGGCGAGACGCGCCGTCGCGTGCGCCGGTGAGGTGACGTACAGGTCGTAGGTGGCGGCCGACGCGAAGGCGAGCCCGACGGCGAACGTGCCGTCGGCCGCCGTGGTGGTGCTGTCGACGGGCTGGAACACGTCGCCGCGCTGGCCGAGCACGAGCGCCGCGAGCGGTTCGTTGGCCGCGCTTTCGACGAGGTGCACCGGCAGGTCGGCGAGCGGCTGGCCAAAGCCGTCGACGGCGCGGCCGCGCAGCCCCTGCGGCCGCGGCGGGGTCGGTGCCAGTTCGCGGGCCGGCAGGGCCGCGCGGTCGGCGGTGGCCGCGCCCGCGATCGGCGCGGCGACCGCCGGGGCGGTGGCGGGGTTGGCGTCGCCAGTCGTTCCCGTGTTCGCGCCTGCGGCGGGCACCGCGGGGTTTGGCGGCTCGCTGGCGGGGCGCAGACCCCAGACCGCGAGCGCGGCGAGCACGCCGAGGCCGAGCGCCGCGACCGCAAAGGAGCGCGCGTTCACGGCGGCAGCAGCCGCGTGGTGGCGCGGTGCAGGCGGGTTGGCGGAAGACGGGTCACTGGCAGGTGCCGATGCGGTGGTGCGTAGGAGCCGTCCGGACGGCTGCGCCCCAAGCTTGGCAGGTGGTACGCCGTTGAGACGCAGGCGCCCGCACATTCTTCCCATCCGGCGACCCGCCGCGCCAGATGCCGCCCGGCAGTCCCCATGGCAGCGGCGCCAGCCGGCGCGGGTATGGTCCCCGGCCGCCGCATGGACCGTCCCGACGAGCCCCTTGGCGCCGGCCGGTCCCGGCACCTGCCGCGCTGGGCCCTGGCCGCCGTTGCCGTCGCCGCCGTCGGGGCCGCGGCCGCGGTCCTCGGCGACCCGGATGCCAGCACCCGCCAGCGCGACGACGCCTTCTACGAGTTCACCTGGGCGGCGAACGTCGCCGCCGGGCGCGGGCCGACGGTCAGCGACGGCGCGCCGACCTCGGGCGTGCAGTGGCTGTGGACGCTGCTGCTCGTGCCGGCCGCCTGGTGGTTTGGGCCTGCGGCGCTGCCGGCGGCGGCGGCCTGGCTCGGCCTCGCGCTGCACGCGGCGACGGCGTGGGGGTGGGCGGCGACGGCCCGGCGCGGTTGGCTCGGCCTTGGCCTCGCGGCGTGCTGGCTCGGCCATCCGCTGCTGCTGCGCGAATGCCGCAACGGCCAGGAGACCGCGCTCGCCTGCCTGTGTGCCAGCGCGCTGTGGTGGGCGCGGCGCGCGCCGCTGCCCGCAGCGACGGCGCTCGCCGTGGCCGCGGTGCTGGCCCGCACCGACCTGCTCGGCGTCGTTGCCGCGCTCGCGTGTTGGCGTTGGCGACGCGACGGCGCGCTGGCGCTGCTGGCGCCGGTCGTCGCGTTCGCCGCGCACGCTGCGCTCAACCGCGCGATCGCCGGCAGTTGGCTGCAGGATTCGGCGCTGCCGATGGCGTGGCTCTGGCACGCCAACTGGGATCTCGCGCACCCCGACGGCGCTGGCTTCTGGCGGCAGCAATGGTGGTACACGCGGCCGCTGCTGCTCGGTGCGCCGTTCGCGGCGGCTTCGACCTTCGGCTTTGCGCTGGCGCTGTGGCTGGCGCTGCGCCCCGCCGTGGCGCCGGCGTGGCGGCTCGCACCGGTCACCGCCGTGATCGCGGCGTTCGCGGCGGGCGCGCGCGACGTCGGCATCGCGCTGCTCGGCGCGGTCCTGCTGGCGGTGCGGCCGCGGCCGGCGCTGGCGGCGCCGCCGCCGGCGCGGCGGCTGTCCGCCGCGCTGTGCTTGGCGCTCGGCTTGTCCGCCGTCGTCGCGCTGCATTGGGCGGTGCGGTGGTACCCGCGCGGGTACTACGCCGCGCCGCTCGCCGTGGTCGGCTTCGCCATCGTCGCCGCGCTGGCCGGTCGCGCGCCGTGGCTGCTCGTCGCGTTCGCCTGGGGCAATGCCTTCGACGGCAGCCACCTCGTCGACGAACGGTTGCGCGCGCAGGTCGAGATGACGATGGCCGGCCGCCACCTCGCCGACGTGTTGCCGGCGGGCGCACGCGTCGGCTGCTTCAACAGCGGCCTCGTCACGTTCCACGCCGACGTGCTGCCGGCGGCGGCGGGCGGCGACCGCCGCGGCATCGTCAACCTCGACGGGGTCATCGACGCGCGCAGCTTCGCGGCGCTGCGCCGCGGCCGGCTCGCCGACTTCCTCGACGCGCAGGGCGTGCGCTTCGTGCTCGACAATCCGGTGCAGTTCGCGCGCGATCCGGCGCTGCCGCACGCCTGCGGCCGCTGGTTCGCGCCGGACTTCGAGCCCGCGCGCGATCTCGTCGAGGTGGCCCGCTTCGACGATCCTGCGGTCGACAACGGCCGGCCCGGCGGCGACAGCATGCGGCTGTACTGGCGCCGGGGCCGCGGCGCGCCGCCGCCGCCGCCGCCGGCCGCGCGCGACCTCGGCCTCGGCCCGGACGGCGCCCGCTACGCGCTGGTGCCGTTGGCGGCGGGGGAGACCCTGCGGTGGCGGACCGCCGATGGCGTCGAGCGCTCGCTGCGGACCGCGGACGCGGCCACCGCTGCCGTCGTCCGGCTCGCCGAACGGCCGCGGGACCGCGTCGAACTGGCCGTCGACGGGACGGCGACGCCGCGATTGGTCCTGCCGCCGTTGTGAGGCCCGCGGCGGCCCGGAAGAATGCGCCGCAACCCGATCCCCGTCGATGAACCGCCTCACCCTCAGCGAACAGTTCTTCCGCGACCAAGCCAGTGCCGCCGCCAGCGGCGGGCTGTCGACGGTCCTCAACCGCTTCAGCCTGCTCGCGCGCATGCTCGCCAGCGAGATCATGCGCGCCGGCTTCGTCGGCAAGCTCGGCTACACCGGCACGACCAACGTGCAGGACGAGGACGTGCGCGCGCTCGACGTCATCAGCAACGACACGCTGCTGCAGGTGTTCGAGAACATGCCGATGGTCTGCGGCGTCGCCAGCGAGGAGATGGAGGACGTGCACGTCCTGCCGGGCGGCGAGAGCGGCAAGTACATCATCACCGTCGACCCGCTCGACGGCAGCGGCAACGTCGACGTCGCCGGCCAGATGGGCACGATCTTCGGCGTCTACCGCCGCCGCTCCGCGAGCGGCAAGCCGACGCTGGCCGACTTCCTGCAGCCGGGCCGCGACCTCGTCGCCGCGGGCTACGTGCTGTACGGCCCGTGCACGATGCTCGTCTACTCCGCCGGCGGACCGGTCAACGCCTTCACGCTCGACCGCTCGATCGGCACGTTCTTCCTGACGCACCCGGACATCAAGATCCCCGAGGGCGAGGGCAGCTACTCCGTCAACGAGGCCAACGAGGCCAAGTGGGACGACAAGACCAAGGCGATGGTGCGCGCCTTCCGCACGCAGCAGACGAAGTGCGGCAAGCGCGCGGCGCGCTACGCCGGCGCGCTGGTCGGCGACTTCCACCGCACGCTGCTGAAGGGCGGCATCTACATGTACCCCGGCGAGGCCAAGAAGCCGGAGGGCAAGCTGCGCCTGCTGTACGAGAACGCGCCGCTGGCGTTCCTGTGCGAGAAGGCCGGCGGTGCGGCGACCGACGGCCGCCAGCGCATCCTCGACATCGTCCCGACCAAGCTGCACGAGCGCACGCCGCTCTACCTCGGCAGCAAGGGCGACGTCACCGAGGCTGGCGCACTGTTGGCGTGACTGTTGGCGTGACTGTTGGCGTGACGTGACCGCCAGCAGCCGGCCGCCTCACTGCCCGATGAGGGCGCGGCCGCCGACCGAGGTGGCCAACAGCACGGCGTCGCCGCCGGGCTGGATGTCGAGCAGCACGGCCTGGGCGAACAGGAATTGGTTGAGCAGGGCCGTGGTGCTCGGGATCGCCAGCGTCGACGTTGCCGAGCCGCCGACCGCCACCTGGGCCGCCACGTAGTCGTTGGCGACGTTGAGCGCGCAGCCGGGCAGGCCGATCGCCGCGAGGTCGGCGGGCAGCGGGCCGAGGGCGCTGGTCGTGTTCGACAGGCCGTAGGGGATCAGCACGAACTCGCAGTCCGTCGGCACGTTGCCGATCGTCAGCGTCCACGGGTTGTTGAGCCGCGGCGTGTTGCTCGTCAGCGTCGGCTCGCCGATCGCCGTCGGGCAGCCCAGGCCGAACGTGCCGAAGTAGCCCGAGTTGGCGCCGTTGTACTCCCACGTCTGGCTGCTGAAGACCGTGCCGAAGCCGCCGAAGAGCACGAACCTGCGGCGCACGGGGTCGTAGCCGTGGTAGGTCTCGGTCGACGCGCCGGGCAGCGGGTTGGTGGTCGCCACGTTGGTCCAGTTGCTGCCGTTGAACTCGAACGTGTCGGTCAGCACGTTGGTGCCGTCGAAGCCGCCGTACAGCACGGTGCGCTGGCGCACCGAGTCGAAGGCCGACGCCATGCGGTAGCGCGGCGACGGCGAATTGCTGGTCGTCACCTGCTGCCAGTCGGAGCCGTTGTACAGCCAGGTGTCGTTGAGGCGCGTGTTCGTCGACTGGTCGAAGCCGCCGAACAACACGACGCGCCGCAGGCCGGAGTCGTAGACCATGGCCATCTCCTGGCGCGCCGGCGGCACGTTGAACGGCGTGCGCTGCGACCAGTTGACGCCGTCGTACTCCCAGGTGTCCGCCAGCGTCTGCGTGCTGGTGCGGCCGCCGAACAGCACCGCGCGGTTGCGCAGGCTGTCGAAGGCGAAGCCGTAGACGTGGCGCGGGCTCGGCGCGTTGGCGGTGACGACCGTCTGCCACGCCGTGCCGGTCCACTCCTGCGTGTCGTTGGCGAACGCGGACAGCGTCGGCGAGCGGCCGCCGAACACGATCAGGCGGTTGTTCTGGGTGTTGCGCACCAAGCCATGGCCCCAGCGCGGGATCGTGCCACCGGCGGGCGACAACTGCGTCCAGGCCGTGCCGTTCCACGACCACGTCTGGCCGAGGATCGTGCTCGGGCTCGGTTGGATGCCGCCGACGAACAGCAGGCGATTGCCGGTCGAGTCGAAGGCGGCGGCGCCGGCGCGGCGAGCCGATGGCGACGTGACCGGGTTCATCAGCGCCCACTGGGCGGGCAGGTGCGCGGTGGCGATGGCGAACGCGAGGAGCGGAAGGGGGCGCATTGCGTTGGTGCGGGTGTCTAGGCGGGATCGGGGAGGGCGCAACGGCGGAATCTAGCTCGCGCCTGTGCGCGGGAACCACCGCACGGGCAGAATAGCCCAGGAATGGGCTCTGTGCGGTCAATACGGATCACCGTGCGCTGCTTCGCCGCCGTCCGCGAAGCCTTGGGCGCCGACCACGTCGCGATCGAGTTGCCGGTGGGGTCGACGGTTGCCGACCTGCAAGCCGAACTCGTCCGCCGGGCGCCGGCGCTGCAGCGGCTGCCCGTCGCCTTCGCCGTCAACCGCGCCTACGCCGCCGCCGCGACGGTCCTGCGCGACGGCGACGAGGTGGCGCCGATCCCGCCGATCAGCGGCGGTTCGCCGGCGGCGCGCGCGGCCTTCGTGCTGCAGCGCGAGCCGCTCGACCCGCGCGCGCTCGAAGCCGAGTGCCGCACCGACCACGACGGCGCGGTGGTGACGTTCGCCGGCACGACGCGCGACCACAACGACGGCAGCGCCGTCGTGTCGCTGTCGTACGAGGCCTACCCCGAGATGGCCGAGCAGGTGCTGCACAAGCTGTTCGACGCGGCGTTCGCGCGCTTCGCCATCACGCGCGCGCGCGTCGCGCACCGGCTCGGTCTCGTGCCGGTCGGCGAGGCCTCGATCGTCGTCGTCGTCGCCGCCGCGCACCGCGGCGCTGCCTTCGACGCGTGCCGCTGGTTGATGGACCGCATCAAGGCCGAAGCGCCGATCTGGAAGCGCGAGCAGTTGCGCGACGGCGACGCCGTGCGCTGGGTCGGCGAACTGCCCAAGCCCGAGCCGTAGCGGCCGCGGTGGCGCGCGGCGGCCGCCGCGCCGTGGCCCGCGGTCGGACGCGCCGCTACAACGACGGGCATGAAGAGCCGCCTCGTTCCCGTCGCCGCCGCCAGCCGCGGCGATGCGGTGTTCGTCCTCGTCGTCGACGGCGTCGCCCCCGAAGCCGGGGCCGCGCTGAAGGTCCCGCTCGCCGCCGCCAAGGCCACCGGCGACCTGAAGACGTCGTTCCGCGCCGTCTCGGTGTTCCACCAGCCGCCGAAGTCGGCGCACAAGCGCCTCGCCACCGTCGGCCTCGGCGCGGCCAAGCAGATCGACACCGAGCGGCTGCGCCGCGCCGCCGCCGTCGCGCAGGCGCACGCCGCCGACCTCGGCGTCGCCGGCTTCACGCTGGTCGTGCCGAAGGCCGCGCTCGGCGGCGTCGACCCGCTGGCCGCCGGCATGGCGATCGCCGAGGGCCTGGCACTCGGCGCTTACCGCTACGAGCCGCCGCGCAAGGAGCCGCACAAGCCGGCGAAGGCCACCGCCTGCAGCGTCGCGGTCGAGGGCGCGTCGGCCCGCGACCAGAAGGCCTTCGGCGAGGGCCTCGCGCTCGGCGCCGTCGCCGCCGCCGCGCAGGCGTTCGCGCGCGACCTGGAGAACAAGGCCGCCAACCTGTGCACGCCGAGCGACCTCGCCGACGCCGCCAAGAAGCTCGCCGGCGGCCGCATCAAGGTGAAGGTGCTCGACCGCAAGCAGTGCGAGAAGCTCGGCATGGGCAGCTTCCTCGGCGTCGCCAAGGGCGCGACCGAGCCGCCGAAGTTCCTCGTGCTGGAGCACCGCACGCCCGGCGCCAAGCGCAGCGTCTGCGTCGTCGGCAAGGGCCTGACGTTCGACACCGGCGGCATCAGCATCAAGCCGGCCGGCAAGATGGACGAGATGCGCTACGACATGTGCGGCGCTGGCGCCGTGCTCGGCCTGTTCCACGCGCTCAAGCACGGCGGCCTCGCCGGCAGCCATCCGAAGGTGAACGTCGTCGGCCTGATCGCCGCGACCGAGAACGCCGTCGGTCCGGACGCGCAGAAGCCCGGCGACGTCGTGCGCGCGATGGACGGCCACACGATCGAGGTGCTCAACACCGACGCCGAAGGCCGCCTCGTGCTCGCCGACGCGATCTGCTACGCGCGCAGGTTCCACGAGCCGACGCACATCGTCGACCTCGCGACGCTGACCGGCGCGGTGGTGGTGGCGCTCGGCCACGAGGTCGCCGGCATCATGGGCAACGACCAGGGCCTCTGCGACGCGCTCGTCGCCGCCGGCAAGGCCGCCGACGAGCCGCTGTGGCAGCTGCCGCTGTGGGACTGCCACAAGGAGCAGATGAAGAGCAAGTTCGCCGACCTCGCCAACATCAACGGCCCGCAGCACGGCAACGGCTCGATCGCCGGCGGCGCCTTCCTGGCGTACTTCGCCGGCGACACGCCGTGGGTCCACCTCGACATCGCCGGCACCGCGTACGGCGGCCTGAGCAAGGACTACTACCGCAGCGGCGCCGCCGGCACCGCGGTGCGCACGTTGCTGCACTGGGTCCGCTCGCTCTGATCGCATCCCACCGCCCGCCGCTCCCGCCATGGCCGAAGCCCTCGTCCCGACCAAGCCCCACATCCAGGCCCGCGCGCACGTCGCCTCGTTCGCCGCGTACGAGGCGCTGCACCGCGAATCGCTCGCCGACCCGTCGGGCTTCTGGCGGCGGCAGGCGCAGCGCGTGACGTGGTTCCGCCAGTTCGACGAGACCGTGCAGCAGGACTTCGCCAGGGCCGAGGTCGCGTGGTTCCTCGGCGGCAAGCTCAACGCCAGCTACAACTGCGTCGACCGGCACCTCGCCGAGCGCGCCGAGCAGACGGCGATCGTGTGGGCGAAGGACGAGCCCGGGCACTACGAGCGCATCAGCTACAAGCAGCTGCACGAGCACGTCGGACGGCTCGCCAACGCGCTGCGGCGCTTCGGCGTGAAGAAGGGCGACCGCGTCTGCATCTACCTGCCGATGATGCCCGAGGCGGTCTACGCCATGCTCGCGTGCGCGCGCATCGGCGCCGTGCACAGCGTCGTGTTCGCCGGCTTCTCGGCCGACGCGCTGCGCGACCGCATTGCCGACGCCGACTGCCGCGTCGTGCTGACCGCCAACGAGGGCCTGCGCGGCGGCAAGACCATCCCGCTCAAGCAGACCGTCGACGAGGCGATCGCCGACCTGCCGGTGCACACCGTGCTGGTGGCGCAGCGCACCGCGACCGAGGTGGCGATGACCGCGGGCCGCGACCGCTGGCTGGCCGACGAGATGCAGAAGCAACGCGCCTGCTGCCCGGTCGAGTGGATGGACAGCGAGGACCCGCTGTTCGTGCTCTACACCTCGGGTTCGACCGGCAAGCCCAAGGGCCAGCTGCACACGACCGGCGGCTACCTCGTGTACGCCAGCTACACGCACGAGCTGGTGTTCGACTGGCGTCCCGGCGACGTGCACTTCTGCGCCGCCGACGTCGGCTGGGTCACCGGCCACAGCTACATCGTCTACGGGCCGCTGTGCAACGGCGCGACGACGGTGCTGTTCGAGTCGACGCCGCTGCATCCCGACGCCGGCCGTTACTGGCAGGTGATCGACGACGTGCAGGCCAACATCTTCTACACCGCGCCGACGGCGCTGCGGGCGCTGCTGCGGGTCGGCGACGAGCCGGTGAAGAAGCATGCGCGCACGAGCCTGCGCGTGCTCGGCTCGGTCGGCGAGCCGATCAACCCGGAGGTCTGGCAGTGGTACCACGACGTCGTCGGCGACAGACGCTGCGCCGTCGTCGACACGTGGTGGCAGACGGAGACCGGCGGCATCCTGATCTCGGCGTTGCCGGGCGCGACGCCGTGCAAGCCGGGCTCGGCGACGTTCCCGCTGCCGGGCGTGCGACCGCTGCTGGTCGACGACCAGGGCAAGGAACTCGTCGGCAACGGCGTCGCGGGCAACCTGTGCCTCGCCGGCAGCTGGCCGGGGCAGGCGCGCACGATCCTCAACGACCACGCCCGCTTCCGGCAGACGTACTTCGCGATGTACCCGGGCCTGTACTTCACCGGCGATGGCTGCCGGCGCGACGAGGACGGCTACTACTGGATCACCGGCCGCGTCGACGACGTGCTCAACGTCGCCGGCCATCGCCTGGGCACCGCCGAGATCGAGAGCGCGCTGGTCAGCCACGAGTTCTGCGCCGAGGCGGCGGTCGTCGGCTTCCCGCACGACCTCAAGGGCCAGGGCATCTACGCCTACGTCATCGCCGGCAAGCCGGCCGAGGGCGTGCCGGCCACCGAGGTCGAAGCGGTGTTGAAGCAGGTGGTGCGCAAGGTCATCAGCCCGATCGCGACGCCCGATCGCATCCAGGTCGTGCCGGGCCTGCCGAAGACGCGCAGCGGCAAGATCATGCGCCGCATCCTGCGCAAGGTCGCCGAGGCCAACTACACCGAACTCGGCGACCTCAGCACGCTGGCCGAGCCGCAGGTGGTCGAGCAGATCGTGCAGGGGCACAAGGCAGGCCGGTGAGCAACGGCGCCGTCGCTGCCGGCGGCGAGCGCCGCATCGAGCTGCGCCTGCGCGAACTGGCGCAGTTGTTCGACTCGTTCGATCCCGCGCCGTTCCACGAGAAGGACCTCGACCGCGACGCCGAGGAGTTCATCGTCAGCTGGGCGCGCGAGTTCCCGGCCGACGCGCCGCTGGTGTTCCGGCTGTACTTGCCGGCCGACCAGCGCCGATTCGAGCCGGAGCGGACCGTGCAGGACGCGATCGCCAACTACTTCGCCTACCGCGCCGGCATCGCGCGGCTGGAGGTGCGTCGCACCCTGCAGCAGGGCCGGGCCAGCCTCGGCGTCGGCGTCGTGTTCCTGATCGCCTGCCTGCTGCTGCGCGGCGGGCTGCGGTCGCTGGAGCCGCACGAGTGGCTGCGCTTCATCGACGAAGGCCTGCTGATCCTCGGCTGGGTGGCGATGTGGCGGCCGCTGGAGCTGCTGTTGTACGAGTGGTGGCCGCAGTTGCGGCGCAAGCGCACCTACGACAACCTCGCGCGCATGCGCGTCGAGGTGCTGTACGACGCGCCGGCGGCGTGAGCGGCGCGCCGGCGCCGGCGGTCAGAAGCGCGTCGACAGGCCGGCGCTGAGGATGAACTCGGTCGCGTCGCCGCTCACCGTCGGGTTGGTCGAGCCCTTGTTGCGCTCCTCGCAGTTGTCGCCGAGCAGCAGGAAGTGCACGCCGACGAACGCGTTCCACGGGCCCAGGCGCCGCGGCACGAAGGCGAGCGGCTGGCGGACCTCGACGCCGACGTCGAGGTAGCCGAAGAACTCGTCCTTGCCGGTCGCGCTGTCCTGGTAGTAGTCGCTCAGGCTGACGCCGAGCTTGATCGGCACGTGCAGGCGCAGGTCGTCGTCGCGCACGCCGAGCGCGAAGCTCGGGTTGACACCGAACTCGCCGTAGATGCCGGCGTTGGTGTCGGCCGTGCTGCCCGGGTTGTAGTACTCGCGTTCGCCGGCCGACTCGACCGCGACCAGCGCATAGGGCCGCAGGCCGCCCTCGATCACGTCGCCGGTGTAACCGCGGTCGTCGAGCTCGGCGCGGACCTCGACCTCCTGCACGGTGCGGAAGCGGCGCGGCGCGTCGTTCGGGTTGCCGTACGCGGTGTAGCGCAGGCCCAGCGTCCACTTCTCCGCGACCCCGGCGGTGAGGTCGATGAAGCCGCGGCCCTCGTACCAGCTGCCGTCGGCGCCGTCGTTGGAGCCGCCGCTGTTGAGGCTGCTCCACGTGCCGAACGTCAGGTCGAGCCCGCGCATGGTGTCGTCGCCGTCGGTCAGCGCGTAGCCGATCTCGCCCCACGGCTGCAGGATCAGGCCCTGCGTCTCCTGCCGGATGCCGCGGAAGAAGTACTGCGTCGTGAAGTCCATGCCGAAGCGCCCGCGCGCCGTCGGATCGGGCTCGCGCGCGGCTGCGGGCGGCGTGCCGTCTACGGCGTCCTGGGCGAGGGCGAAGGTGGGGAGGGCGACGAGCGTCGCGGTGGCGAGCAGTTGGCGCATGCGGGTCGTTGGAGTGGAGTTCGTGGTCGTGGAGGGGGTGGGGGGCCGTCGCCGCCGTCAGGTCCGGCGCCAGTCGATGGCGACCGGCTCGTTGGCGTAGTCGTTGCCGACCGACTTCAGCACGCGGAAGAACGGCTCGTTGCGGTTCTCGTCGGCGAACCACGTGTGGAACACGTTGTCGAAGCCGACGAGGTACGGCGACGGGTCGAAGGTGCCGCGGCCCTGGCCGGCGCCGGGCGGGATCATGTCGACGAAGAACGGCGTCACGCCTTCGTAGCGCAGCATGTCGAGCATCGCCGCGATCAGGAAGCGCTGGTCGAGGATCAGCGGGAAGCGGTCCTGCAGCCGGTAGATGTTGTCGAACGCCATGCGCGTGACGCGCTGGGGCGCGCCGTCGGCGTGGCCGCCCTGGCACAGCCGGATCAGATCCCAGTTGAACTTGCCCGGCGGGATGAACTCGGGGTGCAGGTAGACGACGCGGAACTCGTCGGCGAAGCGGCCGTCGGGCCCCAGGCACGGCGCCAGCACGGGCTCGCGCTGGCAGATGCGGCGCACGGCGTCGCGGTCCTCGCGCGTGGAGACGAACAGCACGCGTTCGCCGTTGCGCAGCCCAGCCGCCAGGAACCGCAGCGCCAGGAACGTCGCGCGCGTCCCCGGCTCCGCCAGCAGCACCGTCGAACTGCGCAGCGCCGGCCCGGTGCCGCGCAGGAACGCCCGGTCGAGGTCGGGGTGGCCGAGGTCGATCGACGTTTCGCCGCGGCCCGGCACCGCGAACTGCGCCTGGTCGCGCGCCATCGACAGCTGGGCGGCGACCGACGGGTAGACGTGGATGCCCGGCCCGCGCTCGTTGCGCGCGCCGAGGTACACGTCGCGCGTGATGCCGCGGCCGGCGATCGAGAAGTGGTGGATGCCGCGGTAGTAGTACTGGTGGCGCGCCTTGCTGATCTCCAGCGTGCGCGCCTTGAACTCGGAGGCCTCGTCGAGGAACGACAGGTGCAGCATCAGATCGGTCGAGAACTCCTCGGCCGACGGCAGCTTGAGGTCGCGCGGGTGCGCTTCCTCCATCACGAAGATGCCGTGGATGCGGTGTTCGAGCAGCCGGCGGCGCACCTCCAGGAGCGCGGTGCGCTTCTCGAAGTACTCGAGGTCGGTGAGCAGCAGCCCGACGTTGTCGATCACGACCATGCGCACCGGGTTGGCCATGCGCTGGTTCTCGATCTCGGCCAGGATCCACTCGATGTCGACGGTCGTGCCGCGCGCGCTCTTCTGCTGCATGGCCGCCGGCCGCGCCTGCGTCAGCACCAGCTGGCTGCCGCCGCGCGCCTGCATCACCAGCTTGTTCGGCACTTCCTTGGGCAGCGCCTCGACCGTCGCCTCGCCGCGGTACCAGTCGAAGTCGAACGCCAGCTTCTTCTGGATCGCGTCCGGCGCGTGTTCGACCGAGTAGTAGAGGAAGGTCGCGCCCTCCTGGTCCTCGAGCCATGCCCGCACGACCATCTCCAGCGCCAGCAGCGTCTTGCCGGTGCCCGGGCCGCCGGCGATGCACAGGAAGACCGCGGCGTCGTCGGGGTAGCGGATGCCGCCGGCGAGGATGCCGTCGAGCCCGTCGATGCCGGTCTTCAGCGTGGCGAAGGTCACGTTCGTGACGGTAGCGGCGCGCCGGCCCCCGGGCCACGGCGCAGACCGGCTGCGGTGGTGGCGGCGGCGTACGCCGCAGCCTGCGGTCCCGCCGGCCATTCGCACGCGGTTCCGGCGCGCCGCGCGCTTGCGCCGTGGCAGCCGCGCCGCCGCCGCGCCAAGATGCCGCCGTGCTCCCCGAGACGACCGACTTCTGCCGCCTCTGGCTCTGCCGCCACCCCGAGCTCGACATCACCAGCCAGAGCCGCGCCGTCGGCGACGGCCCCGCCGAACTGAGCCGCCGCGGCCGCGCCCAGGTGCTGCGCTGGCTGGAGATCGGCAAGGCGCTGACCGTCGAGTCGGTGCACAGCAGCCCGCAGCCGCAGTGCCTGGGGCCGGCGCGCGCGCTCGCCGAGGCGCAGCAGAAGGAGGCGGTCGCCGACGAGCGCCTGCGCGACCAGCACATGGGCCGCTGGCAGGGCCGCGAATGGGCCGACGTCATGCGCGACGAGGACGGCGCCGTGCGCACGTTCTTCAGCGAGTTCGGCGACTGCAAGGCGCCCGGCGGCGAGAGCCTCGGCGACGCCGTCGAACGCGTGCTGCAGTGGTGGACCGGCTGGATGCCCAAGGTCCTCGGCAAGCAGATCGTCGTCGTGCTGCCTGGTTCGGTGCTCAGCGGCTTCGCGGCCGCCATGCTCGGCATGCGCCTCTCGCGCTGCCTGTCGCTCAACCTGCCGCACGGCGGCGTCGGCGTGCTCGACGTGTTCCAGAACGGCTGCCGCATCGGCGCCTGGAACGTCGACGCGCTGCGCGACTGAGACCCTGAGGCACGACGGATTCGCTCGCTCTGCGCCTGCCGCGGCGCGCACGGCGGTCCCGGGCCGGACGCAGCAGCCCGGCGGCGGCGCCCCGGCCGTGGCGGCAGTCGTGCGGGGGCGCGCCTGCCCCCGGTCGCGCACCTATGGGCAGCCGGCTGATCGGCCACCGCCAAGCCCATGACGCCAACCCTCCTGCCCGCCGTTCGTCCCGAATTGCACTCCGAACTCACCGGCCGCATCCTCGGCGCGGCGATCGAAGTCCATCGCAGCCTCGGCCCCGGCCTGCTTATGCACGCCTATGACGCCTGCTTTGCGCACGAACTCGCCAGCCGCGGACTCGCCTTCGTCCGGCAGCAGCCGGTCCCGATCCACTACCGCGGCCAGCGCATCGACGCCGCCGTTCGACCGGACATGGTGGTTGCCGGCGAAGTCATCGTCGAGCACCTCGCCGTGGATCGCCTGCTGCCCATGCACGAGGCCCAACTGCTGACGTATCTGCGGCTGACGCGGCTGCGCGTCGGCTTGCTGATCAACTTCCATGCGCCATTGCTCAAGCACGGGGTTCGGCGCCTGCAGGCGTGACGCGCCAACCCCGCGCGTCTGCCTCGCGAACGGCATCGGCCGCCCTTGGACGCGACGGTGCGCGCTCCATTCGTCGCGTGCTTCGTCTGGATCGGATCGGCTCAGCTCGCTGCGCCGGTCCCTAACGACGCCCTATGTGTCAAGATCGCAATCTTCCTCGGCGGCACTAAGATCCACGGCCCGCCACCATTGCCGTCACGGCGCTGCGCTTGCGTCACGATGGCCGCCGTAAGCTGCGGCTGGACGACCATTTCGGTTGCTGCGCGCCGGTCGGTCGCCGCGGCGGCGGACTTTCTGAAAAATCTTTGCGGTCGGTAGCCACTGTTCGTGCTTAGGCATGTGGGCGCGGCCATGTCGGCGTCAGCGCCTCTCGCAGGCGCCGCTCCGGCGTCGGCGAGCGCCCCAGCTGTTTGCCGCACCCGTCGGCCGTTGTCGGCCGTCGGTTGCTCCGCTCCCGTCCTCGAACCCTCCAGCGCGCATGCTCCCGATCGCTCGCCTCGCGTGGTTTCTCGGTCTCGCCCTCGCCCTCGCCGGATCCCTGCGCGCGCAGTGCATCCAGATGCCCAACGAGTGCTGCTCGGACAGCAACGTCGCCGTCGTCGTCATGTCGGTTCCAGGGGCCATGCCGATGGTCCTGGCCGTGGCGACGCAGGTGTCGCTGCCGGCGACCAACGACAGCGCCCAGGGGCCGGCGGCCTCGTCGCTGCTCGACGCCGGTGCGCCGGGGTTCACGACCGGGTCGACGTGCGACATCGGCCCGGATGTTCCGGCGCCCGACGCGGGCACCGGCGCCACGGTCGTGTCGACCCACGGCGCGGTGCGGTACCACCTGCCGATGCCCTCGGTGCACACCGGCCTCAGCGGCTTGGCGCAGCTGTACCCGGGCGTGCTCGTCATGGACGTGAGCGCGGGCGTCTACAAGTCCGGCACGCCGGGGCACCTCAAGGGCTTCAGCCCCAACGATCCGACGGGCCGTCTGCCGGTGCCGGACTTCAATCCCGAGTTGCTCGACGGGGGCGTCAGCGGCCTGCAGCCGCGTCCGGGCACCATGCCGGGCCTGTACGTCTACCAAGTCGGTAGCACCTACTACCAGTACGGCGGCCCGCTCGATACCGGCGCCGACCCGCAGACGACGGCGGTGTACGCCGACCCGACGGATAGCCCGCTCGCGGAGCCGTTGGCCAACAACCTGTCCGGCGCGCTGCTCTATCGCTTCCAGACGCAGTCCCTCGTCGCGACGGTGCCGGTGCAGAACTACCTCGAAATCCGCCACGTCGACGGCACGGTTGCCCGGTTCGACCGCTTCCGCTTCGGCTGGACGCAGAACGGCTCTACGGCCCTGCCGCGCTGGATGTTCCGGCTGACGCAACTCCGCGACCCGTTCGACAACCTCGCGACCTTCACCTACGACGGATCCAATCGCCTCACCCGGATCGACTTCCCCTCCGGCCTGTCGCAACACTGGAACTGGAACCCGAACTGGCAGGGCTTCGCGGGCGGCAACCGTCTGGAGATCACCTACCAGCAGCCCGGCCTTGCGGTGGCCGAACTGGCGACGCGCACGTGGGGCCTGGTCTTCCAGCCGCGCTCGGATGCGCAGGGCGGCAACCACTTTGGCGGTCGGCTGTGGCGCACCTACTCGGCCTTGCGCAGCGTGCTGGTCGATCCCGTCCCCGGCGTGCCGCACACGATCGGGGCGACGTCCGAGGTCGTCGGCCAGATCGTCAACGAGTGGTCGTTCGCGCCGGGCGGGTCCGGCGGCGCCGACGTGCTGACCCAGACGCAGCACGTGCACGCCGGCCAGCCGTTCGCCGGTTCGCTGTCGGCGGCCTCGGGGCTGCCGAGCCAGGCGGTGCTGGAGACGGGGACCAACCCCGCCACCGGCCGCATCGAGCGACTGACCCGCCCGCTGATGGCGGAGTCGCTGCTGTTCCGCTACCCGGCCCCGACCCGCACCACGGACCTGCTCGCCGAAGACGTCGGCAACCTGCGCGCGATCGAAGTCGTGGACGGCGCGGGCACGTCCCGACGCTACGAGTACAGCGTGCCGACCGGGCGGCTGTACAGCGTCCTGACGACGCCGGAGAACACCATGCTCGGCCGGCCGCGCGAGCAGCACCGCGCGGGCGAGAATGCCGGCATCGGCGGCGTCGCCAACAGCGACGTCGAGCCCGAGTCGATCGAGGCCTACAACGTGTACGACGCCACGTGCGTCTGCAAGAAGCCGGCCAAGCGGCTGCTGCTGTCCAGGCGCGGCGGCACGGTCCACCAGCGCGTCACCACCTTCGAGTACGACCCGGTGAGCCGGCTGGTCACCAAGGTCCGGATGCCCAATCCCGAGACCGTCCAGTCCGGCCCGACGCCCGCCGAAGTCGAGTACCGCTACACCTACGTGCAGCTCAACGGCGGCGCCGGCTGGGGCGCGTGGCAGCCGCAGACCGAGGTCACGCCCGACGGCACGTGGACCTACACGTATGGCGACCTGCTCGACCGCGCGCCGGGCCACGGCCAGATCGCGCGCACGGTCTCGCGCCGCATGGACCAGGTGCGGCTGCAGGGCGCGCTGGCCGGGGGCGCGACGCTGTCCGGCAGCCCCGTCGCGACGACGCTGTGGCGCAACCTGCCCAACCTGCCGCCGACCCTGCCCATGATGGGCCAGGTCAAGGGCCAGCCGCGCATGGCCGTCGACGGCGACGGCGTGGCGACGACGTACGACTATGACGCGCGCGGGCATCTGACCGGCGTGGCCACGGGCAGCGCGCTGCGCACCGTGTACGTGCCCGACGCGTGGGGCGAGGTGTCGTCCTACACCGTCCACGCGACGTCGAGCTCGCCGGCCGTGACGACGGTGGCGCGTATGGCGGGCACCGGCGTGCCGGTGGCCGTCGTGAGCGCGAGTGCGGGCGTGCCGCGCGAGGCGCGCGGCTTCTACGACCGCTTCGGCCACCTCGCCGTCGTGCGGCGCAACAACCTGTCGTCGTCCGGCGCCAAGCCGGCGGCGCACGGTGCGGGCGGCGGCAGCGCGCGCGACTGGGTCGAGACGCAGTACCACTTCCAGCACCTGCGGCTGATGGAGGTCTACGAAGACCGCAAGCCGCTCGACCAGGGGGCTGGCGGCGGGCAGTTCCTGGTGACTAGGCACGACTACCACCCGGATGGCCGGTTGCAGTCGATCGTGCACCCCAACGGCAGCCGCACGACCTACGACTTCGACGGCTACGGCACGCTGTACCGCACGACCACGGTGAGCCCCGACGGCACGCAGCGCGTCCGCGGGCCCAAGGTCTTCGTGACGCCGTTCCTGGAGGTCTCGGGCAGCTACGAGTTCACCGACGTCGACCACCTGTGGACGTTGGTGGCCCGCAACGCGGCGGGCGCGATCGTCGCCATCACCGAGCCGGCGACGACGCCGCCGGCGGGGTACACGCCGCACGCCGGCGCCGACTACGCCACGGGCGGGGCGGTGCACGCCTACCAGCTCGACAAGCTCGGGCGCGTGGTCCAGGTGGAGTCGCGCTCGGGCGCGACGCTGCTCGCGCGCCGCCGGATGGCGCACGACCAGTTGGGCCGGCAGATCTGGGAAGAAGTCCAAGTGCTCGGCGCCGGCGCCGGCACGCTGCGCACCGCGTGGCGTTACCAGCCGGGCAAGGCCTCGCAGTTGGCGCAGGTCGAGTCGACGGGGCGGCAGCCGACGAGCTTCGTCTTCAACGCGCTCGGCCTGTTGGAGAAGGTCCGCGACGGCTTCGGCGCGGGCAACACGCGCGAGTTCTTCTACCGCGCCAACACCCAGTTCCTCAGCCGCGTGCGCGACGAGGAAATCGACGGCGCCTCGGGCACCACGCGCGTCACCGAGGTCGCGTACGACGTCAACGCCTTCGGCCAGGTGACGGCCATCAAGCACGGCGTGCCGCACCTGCTGCACAGCTACGCCTACAACAGCCTCGGCAACGTCGACCGCTACACCGACCCGATGCAGCGTGCGCAGACCTTCCTGCCCGACGCGCTGGGCCGCGTCGTCGAACACGTCCGCCTCGGCGACGGCACGACGGCGATCCGCACCACCAGCCAGTTCGACGACGCCGGCGCGCCCGACGGCCGCACCAAGGTGACGCGCGCCGACGCTCTGGGCAACCTGACCATCACGCACCAGGACTTTGCCGGCCGCGCCTTCGTGGTGCAGAATCCTGGCGCTGGGTCCACGGCGCCGACGCCGTCCTCCCCGCACCAGAGCATGAGCCTGTTCGCGCAGTACGACGGTGCCTCGCGGCTGAAGTCGCTCTTCGACGGCGACGGCGGCCGCGTGGACTTCTGGCGCGACGGTCAAGGCCGCGTGATCCAGCGCGCGCTGGTGGCGGCAGGCCCGCGCATCTCGCTGTGGAACACGCACGACGTGATCCGCCGCGACGCGCTGGGCCGGATCCAGCAGACCGACTACGCCAGCGGCCCGCAGGGCAGCCAGCTGATGGGCAGCGAAGCCTTCGCGACCGACAGCGCGGGCCGCGTCCACAACGAGCGCTTCGCGTTTGCCTTCGCGCAGGCGAATGTGCTCGACGTCGCATCGAGCTACGCCGCCGGCGGCAACGGCGGTGGGGCCTTCCGCACCGGCCTCGACTACCGCGACAACCTGCCATCGGCGACCGCGCAGCCGCTGCAGCTGCAGTTTGGCCGCGACGCGATCGGCCGGCTGACGCAGATCGACTGGGACCGCGCGCCGGGTGCGTCGCCGGGCCTCAACCAGCTCGCGCGCTACGAATGGGCCGGCGGCATCCGCCGCAGCCGGCAGGTGCGCTACGGCAGTGGCGCGCTGCCGCGCGGGGAGTCGAACTACCAGTTCGACGGCTGGGGCCGGCTGACGTCGATCGAGGACACGATCCATAAGGTGAACCCGCCGGCGGTCGACGCGACGTCCGCGATCGCGTCGCGCTTCGACTACGAGTACGACGCGGCCAGCAACCTGACCAAGGAGCGCTACGCAAAGGTCAACGCCCCGGGTGCCGTCGGCGACCGCTTCGCGTACGACGCGTTCGATCGCCTGCAGACGGCGTGGATGGGCGTCACCGCGCCGGCGATGGACGGCGGCCAGCCGCCGGCCTTCAGCCCGTCGACGATGCACCAGCGGCTGACGTACGGACTCGACGGCGCCAACAACCGCACGACGACGACGAGCCAGACCGGCAACGCTGCGCCGGTGACGACGACGTACACGCGGCAGACGTCGTCGCCGCAGGGCCCGAGCAACCGCTACGAGTCGATCGCGCCGTCGACGTCGTCGACGCTGGAAGTCCGCCCCGAACACGACGAGCGCGGCAACCTGACCTACGACGGCCGCTTCTACTTCGTCTACGACGCGTTCAACCGGCTGAGCGAGGTGTGGGAGGTGATGCCGACGGACGTGCTGACGTCGCACCAAGCCGTCCCCAACCCCGCGCCGACGGACGAGAAGTACCTGCCGGTCGAGGACGAGTCGC
>JBKDXM010000059.1:0-24034 GCA_046306335.1 Planctomycetota bacterium | reverse complement strand
AGTACCCGGAGATCGCACAAAGCCGTGAACCCGAGAGACCACCGGTAAGCCGTGTGCGGGAAATCCGCACGCACGGTTTGAAAGGGGGTCTTGATTGCCTCTCGCGCCAACCGGTGCGGGAGGAGTAAGGATCTACCAATGTGCTGCCTGCATCGCCGTTCGTTCCTGCTGGCACTCGGACTCCTCGCGCCGCTCGTCGTGTCCGCGTGCGCTGGCGCGCCGGCCGCCGCTCCCGCTGACGCCTACGTGTTGGCGGTGCTGAAGACCGGGCCGCGCAGCGCGCCGCTGAGCAAGGACGACTCGCAGCGCATCTTCGGCGGCCACATGGCCAACATGCAGCGGCTGGCGCGCGAGGGGCGGTTGGTGATGGCCGGGCCCTACGGCAAGGACAAGAGCGACGCGGCGCTGCGCGGCGTGTTCGTGCTGGCGACGGCCGATCTCGCCGAGGCGAAGGCGTGGTGCGAGACCGATCCCGGCTTCGCCGAGGGTGTGTTCCGCTTCGAACTGGCGGCGATGACGACGACGGCGGCGCTGCGCGCGCAGCTGACGGCGGACATCGCGCGCGAGGACGCGCAGAAGCGGGCGGGCACGACGTCGCCGCCGGGCAGCGGTATGCGCGGGTACGTGGTGCTGACGGCGAAGGACGGCGTGCGCGCGGATCAGGCGCTGGGTGACGACGGCGGCGTGCTGCTGCGCAGTCGGCTCGGCGATGGGCGGGGGTGGTACGTGCTGGATGCGGTGGACGTTGCCGCGGCGCGGACGCTGCTCGGACAGCGGGTGGGCACGATGGGCGAGGTGGCGCTGGACGAGTGGTACGCGACGGATCTGCTCGTCGATCTGCCGTTGCGGGTGCGGGGGTAGGAGCGCGCGGCACGGATGGCGTGGTTCGCCCGAAGCCATCGGCGGTTGCCCGCGGCGGCGATCCCGACCCGTCGCTCGCGCCGATGGATGGCGGTCGCAACCTGCTGCGTATCCAATCATGATGTCGATCCCGCCCGTTCGTCGCACCTGCGCGCTCCTCGCCCTGTCGGTTGGCCTCGTCGTCGCGTCCACGGCCTGTGCCCAGCGCGCGGTGGTCGCGGCGACTCCGTCGGCACGGCCAGCGGACCGGCCGACAGCCGCGACGCCGACTGCCACCTCGTCGGCGGCGGCAGCGACCGTGGCCGTACAGGTGCTCGGCCTGCGGCTCGTCGCGCCGAGCCCCAACGCGGCAGGCGGCGCGGATCGCGGCGGCGACGGCAAGGACAAGGAAGTCGACAAGCCAGCGTTCTTCGCCACGCCGGGCACGGCGCTCGTGCTGGTGTGTCGACCGCCCGAGGGCGGCGTGATCGCGCTCGACACCGACGCCAGCACGATCGCCGTGTTCCGCGACGACCGCGGCAACAGCCTGCTCGCCAGTGCGTCCAAGCGCGGCCGTGCGGAGTCGCCCATCGGCGGCTTTCCGGTGATCGCCGGCGATGGTTCGGCGGTGCGCTTCGAGGTCGAAGGTAGCCAACTACCGGCCGCCGACGCGACGGCCATCGCGGTCGAGGGTTCGCTGCGGTTGCGCCTCGCGAGCGGCAAGACGAGCCACCAGCACGATGGCGCGACCCTGGCCGTGCAGCAGCCGATCAGCGCCGGACCGATCGCCGGCAAGGTGACCAAGGTCGGCGCGCCGGAGTGGGGCGACGCCAAGCTCCAGGTCGAACTCACCTTCCCGATGGCGCTGGAGCAACTCGCTGGAGTCCGCTTCCTGACGCCGGAAGGCAAGGCCATCAAGGCCTCGCAGTCGAGCTCGATGCGCATGGGGATCGGCGCGAAGACGACCACCAAGATGACGTTCGATCTCGCGGCGAAGGTCGAACGCGCGACCGTGGTCTTCGACGTCTGGACGGACTTGCGCGAGGTCGACGTGCCGTTCGCGGTGTCGACCGGCCTCGGGCTCGGACGCGGCGCGCGCTGAGGGAGGGGGAGCGCGGGGAGTGTGCGCGCGGGGGAGGCGGCGACGGGCGGGCCGAGATGGAGCGGCGTGGGCACGCGGCTAGAGGCGTTGGGGGCGCAACGGCGACGCCAACCGCGACGGGGTGTGGCTCCGAAGGCCTGGGAGGGATGAGGAGCGGGGGACGCGGCGACGGGCGGGCCGAGATGGAGCGGCGTGGGCACGCGGGCACCCGCCGTGCTGACCTCTTCCTAGGCTTTCGCAGCGGCGGCGCTGGGGTTGGCTGTGTTGGTTCGCGCGCAACGTCTCTGGCCGGCTGGGCCGGCGGGGCAGGCTTGGCCGGCTTGGCCGCGCACCGCCCGCGTCAACCGACCTTTGGCTGCTCTTCCAGTCCGATCCTCCCCAGCCTTCGCCAACCGTCGTTCGCCAGCCACGTGCGCGCGCGCGCGATCGGCAGCGGGATGCCGTCGATGCCGCGCACTTCGATCGTCTCGACGAAGCCGTCGAACCACGGCGCCGAGGTGAACATGTCGGGCCCGTCGAACGCCGCGATCATGCGGCCCTGTGCGGCGTGCTTCCTGCCGTTGCCCAGCACGTAGACCAGCGCGTTGCGCATCTCGCGCGGGCTCTTCAGCGCGCGGTCGTGGTAGCGGTCGGCGAAGACCTTGCCCTTCCTGCCCCAGAGTTTGTTGAGCCCGCGCGCCAGCCGGATGAGCAGCCCCTGCAGGCCGCGGCTCAGGGCCGTGCGGTCCTTGGCCTCGACGACGAAGTGCAGATGGTCGTTGAGGATGGCGAAGTGCAGCAGCCGGAAACCGAACCGGTCCTTGCCGCGCGCGAAGTGGGTGAGCAGCGCCGCGCGTTCCTTGCGGTTGCGCAGCCGCGGCAGGTGCTGCCGCAACTTCACGGTGACCAGTGCCGGGTGGTAGGCCGCATGCGCAGGCCGCGTCGTCCGCGCCATCCACGGCGCAGCGCCGTTGGGCTTGCGCCCAGCGCCCACGCGCGCACCGCCGCGCTGGCGGAACGGCAGCACGCCCTGCACCGACCGCCGGCCGGCCGGTGACCGCTGCCGCGCCTTCGGCCGCGACCCCGCGCCCGATGCCCCTCTCGCCCCAGCCGTCTTCCGCATGCCCATCGTCTTCCTCAGCAACCTCCGATCACAGTTTGAATGCGCACTAATACAGCATCCGACGCCACGACGCAAGCCACAGTTCACCGACTGTTCGGGCCCGCGCAGCGGTTCGGCCGCACCCAGTGGCTCGGGCCCGCGCATGTCCGCCGCCACCGACCATCGTGTCCAAACCGCCCCAACTCGGCCCGCCTGTCGCCGCGTCCCCGTTCCTCCTCCCTCCCAGCCCTTCGCAGCCGCCCCCGCCGCAGTTGGCGTCGCCGTTGCGCCCGCAACGCTTCTAGCCGCGTGTCCAACCCGCTCCAACTTGGCCCGCCTCGCCGCCGCGACCGCGTTCCTCCTCCCTCCCAGCCCTTCGCAGCCGCCGCCGTCCTACCCGATCACCCTCACCCCACCGCCCGCATCCGCCACCACCACCCGCCCCGCCATCCCGCCGCACAACCCGTGATCCACCACCCCCGGCACGCCATCCAGGACCCGCTGCAGCCCCGCCGGATCCGGAATCCCCGGGTACTTGCAGTCCAACACGTAGTTGCCGTTGTCGGTCACCACGGCCCTTCCATCCCGCACGCGCTGCGTCGGCACGCATCCGGTCGCCGCCACCCGCCGCGCGGTGTGGGTCCAGCCGAACGGCACGACCTCGACCGGCAACAGGAACTTCCGCCCCAGCTCCGGCACCAGCTTGCTCTCGTCGACGATCACGATCAGTTCGCGCGCCGCGACCGCGACCAGCCGTTCGCGCAGGTGTGCGCCACCACCGCCCTTGATCAGGCACTTCTTCGGATCGACTTCGTCGGCGCCGTCGATCGCGAGGTCGAGGCCGTCGACTTCGTCGAGCGCGAGCACCGGGATGCCCAGGCGCTTGGCGTGCTCGGCGGTCTGCACGCTGGTCGCGACGCCGCGCACGCGGAAGCCCTGCTGCATGCGCTGCGCGAAGCGCTCCAGCACGAACGCGAACGTCGAACCGGTGCCGAAGCCGATCGTGGCGCCGTCGGGCACGAGGTCGGCAGCGGCGAAGGCGGCGGCGCGCTTGCTGGCGTTGGCGTCGGTCATGGTCGGGGAAGGTAGCGGTGGGCTGGGGCGACAGCGATGGCGGGGGTGGCGAGCGCAGCCGCGGAGGCCGGGGTCGCGGCGGTCGGCTACGCATCCGCGGGGAACGCCGCGACCTGCGGCCGCGGCGGTTGCTCGGACATCCGCGGAGGGCGCCGCTGCCTGCGGCAGCGGCGACCGCTACGCTCCCGCCCCTTGCAGGCGCATCCCAAGCTCCCGCTGCCGGTGCAAGCCGGCTACGCCACCGCCGACATCGGCCTGAACGCCGTCGAGACGGCGCTGCGCCTCTACGTCCTCGTCTTCTACACCGACGCGGTCGGCCTCTCCGCCGGACTCGGCGGCCTCGCCGCCAGCCTCGCGATCGTCTGGGACGCGGTCACCGACCCGATCATGGGGGTCGTCAGCGACCGCACGCGCCACCGCTTCGGCGGCCGCCGCATGTGGCTCGTGCCCGGCGGCCTGTCGCTCGCGCTCGGCGTGCTGGCGGTGTTCTTCCCGCCGGCGCTCGACACCCAGGCGGCGAAGTTCGGCTGGCTGCTGGGCTCGTTCTGCTTCCTCAACACCGGCATGACGGTGCTGTCGGTGCCGTTCCAGGCGATGGCGGGGGAGATGACCGAGGACCCGCACCAGCGCAACGTGCTGTTCGGCTGGCGCTTCGCCTTCGCCAACGTCGGCGCGCTGGTCGCCGCCGCGCTGCCGCAGTTGTTCCTCGCCGACGGCGAGACGACGGCGGCGACGCTGCCGCAGGTCAGCCTCGTCGCCGCCGGCCTCGTCGTCGCCACGTCGCTGACCAGTTGGGCCGCGACGGCCAAGGTGCGCTTCCTGCTGCCGCCGCTGCAACCGCAGTCGTTCGCCGGCGCGTTCGCCGCGCCGTTCGCCAACCGCGCCTTCCGGCCGCTGCTGCTCGCCTACGTCGTCGCCAGCGTCGGCATCGGCGTCAACGCGACGGCGTTCTTCTACTACTACCGCCACGTGCTCGAACTGCCGGAGGACCGCACGCTCGTCGTGCTGGCGACCTTCATGGCGGTGTTCACGCTGTCGATCGCGGCCTGGGTGCAACTCGCGCGGCGCTTCGGCAAGCGCCGGCCGCTGGTCGCCGGCGCCGGCGTGCTCGGCGTCGGCACGGCGCTGCTGTACTGGCTCGCGCCCGGCGTGGAGGGCCGCTTCGAGCTCGTGCTGTGGGCCGGCGCGGTCGGGCTCGGCGGCTTCGTCGGCAGCGTCGTGCTGATCGACGCCATGCTGACCGATGTGCTCGACCACGACTGCGTGCGCACGCGGCAACTGCGGTCGGGCCTGTTCTTCGGCGTCTGGCGCTTCGCCGGCAAGGTCGCGCGCGCGCTCGCCGTGGCGTTCGCCGGCTTCGCGCTCGACCTCGCCGGCTTCGTCGAAGGCGCGGCAGCGCAGCCGCCGCAGGTGGCGACGGCGCTGACGTGGATGTTCGGCCCGGGCGTCGGCGCGGCCTTCGTGCTGACGGCGTTCGTGCTGTGGCGCTACCGCTTCGACGAACGCAAGCAGGGCCAGGCGCGCGCGATCCTGGCGCGGCGCGCCGCCGTCCGGCAGCCGGTCACGCCGGCTTCCGCGCGATGACGTAGAAGCTGCTGTCGAACAGCGGGCCGAGGCCGTGCACCAGCCGCACCAGCGGGTTGCGCTGCGGCTTCGGCGAGCCGGCGACGCGCAGCACCTCGAAGCCCAGGCGCTGCCGCAGGTGGCGCGTCATCACCGCCGGCGTGAAGAACGTCAGGTGGTGGCGCGTGTTGTAGTGGCGCGCCGGCTTGCCGCGCAGGCCGAGCCGGTCGGCGGCGGTCTTCAGCCGGTTGCTGAGCGAGCCCATGTTCGGCATGCCCAGGTACACGACGCCGCCCGGCCGCAGCAGCGCCTTGCACGTCTCCAGGTAGCGGCCGGGGTCCTTCGGGTGCTCGATCACCTGATCGAGGAACAGGGCGTCGTAGCCGGCGGCCTTGCCCGCGAGCGCGTGGAAGTCGCCGCAGTGCACCGGCACGCCTTCGCGCGCGGCGACGGCGGCGGTGATCGTCGGATCGACGTCGTAGGCCTCGACCTGCCAGCCGCCGGCCTTGCCGGCGCGGATCTCCAGGCCGTCGCCGCAGCCGACCATCAGGATGCGCTTGCCGGGCGCGAACGCCGCGAGCTGCAGCAGCCCGCGCGCCTTGCCGGCCAACCGCACGTCCTCGCGTCGCCGGAATCGCTCCGAGCCGGCGTCGGGATGGAACGAGATGTAGCCGGCGTAGAACCGCTGCAGCGACGCGTCGGTGTACTGCGGGTTCATGAACTCGACGCCGCAGCCGCCGCACGCGGCGATGCCGTGGCCGCGGAAGTCGACGAGGCGGCGCGTCAGGCGGCGGTCGCCGCACAGCGGGCAGCGCGTGGCAGGCGGGTCGTACTCGTCGGCGCAGTCTTTCGCGGGGGCAGCGTCGGCCATCGCCGCATCGTTGCCGCCGGCGCGAAGGGCACAAGCACGGACTGCGGCTAGACTGCGCCGCCGATGCCCGCCGCCAACGCCACCGCCGCCGCCGCCGCCGCTGCGCCGCTCCCGCCGCCCGCCCGCCCGGGACCGGGCTGGCTGCGCTGGCTGCCGACCGGCCTCGCCTTCGCCGTCGCCGCCGGCGCGCTGCTGGAACGCGCCGAACGCACGCCGGCGCTGCGCATCGCGATCCTCGGCGCCGCGGCGTTCCTGCTCGGCTGGCAGGCGCTCGTGCTGCTGCGCGCGCGCGGCGTGGCGCTCGCCGTCGAGGTCGCTGCGCCGATCAAGCAGCACTACATCCAGGCCTGCGTGCAGACGAGCCTGTACGTCTACTGGGGCTGGTGGTGGGTGCAGGACGGCGTGCGGCCGATCTACCAGCAGGCGCCGCTGATCCTCGTGCAGTTCGCGTTCTTGTACGCGTTCGACGCGCTGCTGCAGTGGTCGCGCGGCCGGCCGTGGCGGCTGTCGTCGGGACCGACGCCGATCGTGCTGAGCACCAACCTGTTCATCTGGTTCCGCGACGACGCCTTCGGCTGGCAGTTCGCGGTCGTGGCGCTCGGTTTGCTGGGCAAGGAGTTCGTCAAGTGGACGAAGGACGGCCGCCGCACGCACGTGTTCAACCCGTCGGGCTTCGCGCTCGCGTGCGCGGCGACGGCGCTGGTCGCCACCGGCCAGACCGACCTGACGTGGGCGAAGTCGCTGGCGACGACGATCGAGGCGCCGGGCATCTACCTGTACCTGTTCAGCCTCGGGCTGGTCGTGCAGAACTTCTTCCAGGTGACGCTGATGACCTTCGCCGCGGCGGTGGCGATGGTCGTCGCCAACCTCGCGTACACGCAGTGGACCGGCGTCTACCTGTTCGGCAGCAGCAACCTGCCGGCGGCGGCGTTCCTCGGCCTGCACCTGCTGATGACCGACCCGTCGACGTCGCCGCGCAGCAACGTCGGCCGCACGCTGTTCGGACTCGGCTACGGCTTCGGCTACATCGTCGCGTTCGAGCTGCTCGGGCGGCTCGGCGCGCCGGAGCTGTACGCCAAGCTCTACCCGGTGCCGGTGCTCAACTGCTGCGTGCAGTGGCTCGACGGCCTCGCGCGCCGCGGCGTCGGCGGCCGGCTCGAAGCGCGCTGGCGGGCGGCGCGGCCGGCGGCGGCGCAGAACCGCGTGCACATGGCGCTGTGGGCCGCGACCTTCGTCGTGCTGTTCGGCACCGGGTACGTCGGCGGCAGGCACCCCGGCGACTCGATCCCGTTCTGGAAGCAGGCGGTGGCCGACGGCAAGCATGACGCGCAGCGCAAGCTGGCGCTGGTCGCCGGCTCGCAGGCGATCGCGCAGCAGTCGGGTGAAGCGCTCAACGAGCTCGGCATCCTGGCGCTGACCGGCGACGTCGATCCGGCGAGCGAGCGCACGCGCTTCAACTCGGCGGCCGATTGGTTCGCGCAGGCGGCGCTGCGCCGCAGCGACGCGGCCGTGCACAACCTCGTCGCGCACTTCCTCTACCACGGCGCGCGCCGCGACGACCGCGAACTCGATGCCGCGCTCAAGCGGCTCGAGGCGCTGGCGCCGCGGCCCGACGCCGTGCGCGCGCGCCAGCTGCTCGGGCTCGCCTACGAGACCGGCGGCGGCCGCCCGGTCGACCTGCGCAAGGCGCTCGACCTCTACCGCCGCTGCCCCGACGACGTGTTCGCGCAACGCGGCATCGCGCGGATCGCGCTGCAGCCCGGGTCGCTCGTCGAGGTGCCACCGGCGGCGTTCGCCGCGCTCGCCGCCGACGCCACCAAGGGCGACGGCGAAGCGCTCTACAGCTTCGCGTACCTGTGCCCGCGCGTCGGCGCCGTCGACTGCGAGAGACCGGCGGCGCTGCTGGCGCGGGCGTAGGCGGCCGGGTTCCCGCCCGCCGTCGCCGCGCCGGCACCCGCGGCCGACGGCGCGCTGCCGCCGTACGCCGCGCCGCGTCGCCGCGACCTCGCCGCGCCGCCGTGGACGTCGGCGTTCGCCGCGCCGGCCGTCGCCGCGCGCTGAGCACCCTGCGTCGGCCGGGACCTGCGCGTCAGCGCGCCGCCGGCAGCAACCGCACCGGCCGCACCCCGATCGCCGCGTCGCGCGTGCCCGGCGGCCGCTTGTCGCGCGCCGTGCAGCGGGCGCGGTCGGGGCCTTCGTGCCACGCGCCGCCGCGCACGGCGTGCTGGACGTCGGCGGCGGCGACCCTCGGTTCGCGCAGGCCGTCGCCGCGGCGCGCCGGCGCGGCCTCGTACGGCGCGACGACGTCGCGGCACCACTCGGCGGCGTTGCCGTGCAGGTCGCACAGGCCGAAGCCGTTCGGCGGCAGCAAACCGACCGGCTGCAGCGCCGGCGCGAACCAACCGACGGTGGCCGCGACCTCGCGCAGCGGGCCGCTGCTCCAGCGGTCGCGGCGGCCGGCGCGGCAGGCATACTCCCACTGCGCCTCCGTCGGCAGGTCCATGCCGTGCTGCTGCAGCACGGCGCGCGCCGTGACGTGGTCGACGTTGGTCACCGGCCGCTGCGGGTCGTCGGCGCGCAGCGCCGCGCCGACGAGCCGGCGCCAGTGCGCCTGCGTCAGTTCGGTGCGCCCGATCAAGAAGGCGTCGAGCGCGACGTCGCCGCCGCGCAGTTCGTCGTCAGCGGCGAACTCGTCGTTGCCGTCGACCCCCGGCGCGTTGCGGCGCGCGCCTTGCTCCATGCGTCCGGCCGGCAGCAGCACGAGCACGAGCCCGGTGCCGGCCTCGCTGGCGATGCGGCCATCGCCGTCGCGCCGGGGCAACGCGTAGCCCGGTTCGTGCGTGGCGAGGTCGAGGAACTCGTGCAGGCCGGTCGCCGGGTCGGCGCCGAGCGGCACGAGGCCGCCGAGCGGCGGCAGGCGAAGGCCGCGGTAGGCCCGGCTGGCGGCCTTGCCGTCGCTCGCCGCGATGGCGGCGGTCGTCGCCGGCCAGCGCGCCGCGTGCTGCGCGGCGAGCGGCGCGAAGTGGCCGTCGATGCGTTGCAGCGCCCGTGCGACGCGGGCGTGCGGGCCGTCGGCGCCGAAGAAGGCGGCGAAGTCGCGGTCGAGGCGATCGAGCGCGTGGCGCAGGTAGCGGCGCGCGTCGTCGTCGGTGTCGGCGCGCGCGACGTCGGCGTCGAGCCGCGCCTGCAACGCGGCGCGCGCGCGGCCCAGCGGCTCGCTGCGCTGCGCGAGCCATTTGGCGTAGGCAGGACGGTGCTCGGGCCACGGCGGCGGCAGCGCCGCGGCTTCGTCGCTCGCGCGGCTGAGCGTCTCGGCGTTGGCGAGCAGCAGGAAGCCCGCGTCGGCCTTGGCCTGGCTCTGCTGGCGCAGTCGCTCGGCTTCCGCGGCGGCGTCGCGGGCGGAGGCGAGCGCGTAGACGAGCGCGCCGATCGCCGCCAGCAGGCTGGCGGCGGCGACCGCGCCGAGCGCCGAAGCGGCGCGGTGCCGGCGCACGAACTTGCGCACGCGGGTCCAGGCCGATGGTCGCGCGATGTCGACCGGTTCGTCGGCGAGGTGCCGCCGCAGGTCGGCGGCGAACTCGCCGACGCCGCCGTAGCGCTCTTCCTTGGCCTTCGCGAGCGCCTTCGCCAGGATGCCGTCGAGGTCGCCGCGCAGCGCGCGGCGGCGGTCCGGCGGCGCGGCGTCGCTGGCGAGCGCGGGCTGGAAGGCGCGCACGACGTCGGCGACGCCCGCGATGCCGCGCGCGCGCAGCGCGACGCTCGGGATCGGCAGATGGTCGGTCAGCAGTTCGTAGAGCTGCACGCCCAGCGCGTAGACGTCGGCGCGCGTGTCGACGTCGTCGAAGCGGCCGTCGGCCTGCTCGGGGCTCATGTACTCCGGCGTGCCCATCATCGTGCCGCGCAGCGTCAGCGCGTCGCCCGCCTGCAGCGGATCCGCGAGCGACTTGGCGATGCCGAAGTCGATGACCTTGGGCTGCGGCGTGCCGTCGGGGTCGGCGACGAGCACGTTGTTGCTGCTGAGGTCGCGGTGCAGCATGCCCTTCTGGTGCGCGTGCTGCATGGCGTCGAGCACGCAGAGGAAGAGCTCGATGCGCTGGCGCAGCGGCAGGCTGCGCTTGCGGCAGTGCGCCAGCAGCGTCGGGCCGGCGACCAGCTCCATCACGAAGTACGGTCGGCCGCGCGGCGTCGAGCCGGCGTCGAGCAGGCGCGCGATGCCGGGGTGGTCCATGCGGTTGAGCGCCTCGCGCTCGGCGGCGAAGCGGGCGAGGATCTCGCGCGAGTCCATGCCCGGATTCAGCACCTTCACCGCCACGGGCCGCCGGATCGGTTCCTGCTGCTCGGCGCGGAACACCGTGCCGAAGCCGCCGCGGCCCAGCCGTTCGAGCAGGCGGTAGGGACCGAGGTCGGCGGGCAGCGTCGTCGTCGCGTCGAACTCCGTGCCGGCGCCGCCGCCGTTGCTGCCACCGCCGCTGCTGCCGCTGCGGCTGCCGTTGCTCGTCGCGCCGGGCGGGCGGCCGGCGCTGGCGGTGGCCGGCACGGGGACGCCGGCCTGACCGAGCCAGCGGCGGATCGCCGCTTCGTACCGCGGGTGGGCGAGCAGCAGCGCCTCCAGGCCGTCGGCGCGCCGGTCCTCGTCGCCGTCGAGCACGTTCAGGACGGCGTCCTCGATCGCCTCGGGCAGGTCGTCGGCGGGCGCTCCGTGCAGGCTCATGCGGCGCGGATCTTCGCCGCCGGCCCGGCTGCCGGCCAGTTGCGGCGCCGGCGCTGCCGCATTTCCTCGGCGCGGCGCGTGCGGTCCGGCGGCGACCGTCCTTGCAGGGGGGAACACCCACTCCCCCAACCGGAACCATCCCATGCTCCTCCGTGCCACGTCGTTCGTCCCGTTCGCCGTCCTGACCCTCGCCGCCGCCGCCGCCGCGCAAGGCAACAATGCCCTCATCGCGTTCTCCCAGCCTGAGATCGCCCTGTCCGGCAGCGGCGGCACCGTGCTGCGCTTCCTGCAGCCCAACGAGGTCGCCCTGCTGCAATGGGGTACGACCGCCGGCTGCGCCAACCTGTCGGCGGAGAAGTGGGCGCCGCGCACCGCCTACGCGACGATGGCCGGCGACGAGAACGCCGACGGCCTGCTCAACAACCCGGCGCTGTTCGGCACCGTCGACGCGGTGATGACGTCGGTCGCGCCGAACCCGATCGGCTGGCAGAACCAGCGCAGCGTCTTCTGGTCCGTCTCGGCCCCGATGGGCAACGCCGTCAGCGCCCTGCCGTTCCGCCCCGGCGACGTCGCCCGCATCGTGCGCAACGCCGGCGGACTCGAAGGCCAGGTCGAGTACTTCATGCGCCGCGAGATGTTCAACCTCGCGCTCGGGCTGCCGCTGGCGACGCCGATCGACGTCGATGCGATCGTCTTCGATCAGCAGTTCGGCGTGTTCTTCTCGCTCGACGCCGACGTCATGGCGAACACCGCCTGCGGTCCGGTCCTGGTGCAGGACGGCGCGGTCGTCGCGATCCCGACGGCGGCGTTGAGCTACACGCCCGACATCCGCGTCAGCGGCGTGGCGCCGAACTCGGCGCGCGTCGTGCTGAGCGAGGCGCAGGTCGACGCCATGGTCGTCAACGCCAACGTCGCCAACCGCTTCGGCGCCTGCGTCACGGCGGCCGGCGACCTCGAAGCGCTCGACTTCGCCTGGAACGGCCCGGTCGTGTCGTGGACCGCCTGCACGGCGGCGACGCCGGTCTTCGCGCCGCACCTGATCTTCTCGGTCGAGAACGGCACCGGCGCGAGCCTGCTGGTCACCGGCGGCGGCGGCCAGATCTGGAACGGCCCGTGCGCGCCGATGGGCACGCCGTGCGGGTTCGGGACGACGCTCGGCATGCAGTCCGGGCTGCGGCCGCTGCCGGCCGGCGTCGGCGTCCCCAGCTACGTCAGCGCATTCGCGCTCGACCACGCCGAGCGCTTCGTCATGGAACCGCAGAACCCGGTGATGGCGGTGTTCCCCGCCGGCGCGCCCGCCGGCGCGTCGCAGGTCGACCTCGCCAGTCCGTTCCCCATCAACCTCGTGTTCCTCGAACTGGTCTCGCCGGTGGTGCCCGGGTCGGTGCCGGCCTTCCCGTTCAGCATGATGTACTTCCCGGACCTCTACGTCCCGAGCCTGCTCTTCTACACCGTCGCGAGCGCGCCCTTGGGCTTCGGCAGCGTGCCGACGCCGGCGATCCCGCCGGGCTTCACCGGCAAGGTGCTGTTCCAGTCGGTTGCCTTCAGCACGATGTCGATCGAGCTGTCGACGCCGGCGGTCCTCGACGTGCAGTGAGCCGCGCGCGCGCCCGCCCGCATCGGAACGGCGCTACGACGCCTGTGGCGGCGCGGTCGGCAGCTTGGCGCGCGCGCGCGCCCAAAGGCCGGTGAGCAGCATCGCGCACAGCGACAGCCAGATCAGCGCCCGCGCCGCCGGCGGCGCGACGGGGTCGGCGCCGGCCGCGGCGCCGCGGCGATCGGCCGCCAGGGTGGCCGGATCGATGGCGCGCAGCAGCGGACTCGGGCTGCGCGCCAGCGCCGCGCGCGCCCGCTCGCGCTCGCCGGGCGTCGCGTGCGGCCACAGCGCGCGCACGGCGTCGGTCGCCGCCAGCGTGGCCCACGGCGCGTCGGCGTCCGCCGCGGCGATGATCGCGGCGAGGTCGGCGGTCGAACGACGGCGCACCAGCGTGTCGATCGCCGCCAGCCGCGTGGTGTCGTCGGCGCGCAGCGCCGCGCGCAATGGCGCGCGCACGGTGTCGTCGTCGCGCCGCAGCATCTGGCGCGCGGCCTCGGCGCGATCGGCGTCGCGGCTGGCGAAGGCCCGCAGCGCGAGACCGTCGGTGGCGTGGCCGCTGGCGGCGGCGAGCAGCATCAGCCCTGCCGGCATGGCGAGCCCGCCGCCCGAGCGACCGCGCACCCGCAGCCATTCCGGCGTGCGCCACGCCAGCCACGTCACGTCGCCGCACAGGCTGCCGCCGAGCTGCAGCAGTTCGCTGCGCGGATCGGCGTCGGCCAGGCCGCCGGCGAGGTGGCCGACGACGACGACGGTGTCGAGCGTGCGCGGGCGGTCGACCGCGATGCCGTCGAGTTGCGTCAGCAGGTCGCGCCAAGGGGTCGGCGGCGCGAAGTCCGTGGGCACGAACCAGTCTTCGGCCCCGTCGACGCCGAGGGCGAACAGCGCCGTGCTGCCGCCGCTGGTGCAGGCCCCGAGCGCCACCGTGCTCGCGTCGAGCGGCGCGCCGAGCGGCCGCACGGTGAGGCCGTCGGTGGTCACGGCGAGCCGCAGCCCGTCGCGGCCGTCGCGTCCCTTCGGCCAGGACGGGTGCCGCGGCAGCCAGGTCTCGCACAGCCACGCCACCGCGGGCGCGGCCGTGCGCTGCGGCGCGGGGGCGATCGCCACCTCGAATGCGAACGGCGGCGGCGACTGCGCCGGCGCTGCCGCGACCAGCGCGGTCGCCGCCAGCGCCAGCAGGTGGGCCCGGCCGCGGGTCATCGGTTCACCGTGCGGAACCCGCGCCCGCGCGCCGCGTCGGCGTCGCGGCCAGGTCGTCGTCGGCGGGTTGTTCGTCGGGGTAGACGACGTCGTCGCGTTCCGTCAGGTCGGCGGCATCGGCGTCGTCCACGGCGACCTCGTCGGCATCGGCCATGGCCTGGTCGGCCGCGGCCGCGACTTCGCCCTCGTCGCCGTAGGCCGGCTGGTCGTCGAAGGCGGCGTCGTCCGTGTCGTACGCGATCGGGGCGGCTGCTGCGGCGGCGACTGCGGCGACTGCGGCGGCGCGGCGGCGGCGGCCGAGCACGATGGCGACGACCAGCAGGGTCGCCAGCGCGCAGGGAATGCCGACCACCATGGCCTTCTGCATGTCGTCGCCGTGGCGCCACCACGACGCGGCGCGCCAGGCGAGCGCGCGCAGGTTGCGACGGCCTTGCACCAGCGGGTCGTCGGACGGCGGCGGCGTCGCCAGCACGGCGACGACCTGATCGGCCAGCGCCTTCAAGTCGCCCTGTTCGATGGCGGCGCGCGCCGCGACCCACGGCAGCGCCGTGCCATCGCGCAGGCTGCCTAGCTGCGTCAGCGCGAACTGGCGGACCGCGGGTTCGCGGTTGGCGACGAGGTGCTGCAGCGTCGCCATCTTCGCGGCGCTCGGCAGCGACGGCACGAGCTCCTGGCAGAGGAACTGCAGCGCCGAACCCGCTCCCGGCAGGTTCGCCGCGTCGATCGCGCGCGCGACCTGCAACACCTGCTCCGCGGCGGCGAGGTCGCGCAGCGCCAGCAGTGCGGCCGGCACGTCGGGTGACGGCGCACCATTCGCCTGCTGCGCCGCGCGTTCCACCATTGCGGTGAGGGCCGGGATGGCCCCGGCCGGCTTCACGGCGCCGAGGAAGCGGGCGGCGGTGGCGCGCACCCGCGCGTCGGCGTCGGTTGCCGCCGCGAGCGCGGTGGGGCTGGCCTCGGGCTGCGCGCGCTCGGCGAGCACGTGCATGGCCTGCAGTCGCGCTTCGGCGTGGCGGCTGCGTTGGACCACGGCCTGCAGTCCGTCCAGCGCGGCCCCGCCCTTGGTGCGGCCGAGCGCCCACGCCGCCCGGGCGGCCACGGCTTCGTCGTCGCCCTGCGCGAGCTGCGCCAACACGCCGGCATCGGCGGCTTCGCCGCGCTCTTCCTGCGCCGCGAGCACGGTGGCCGGGCGCGGGGCCGGCGACGGCGTCGGATCCTGCGGAGCAAGGGCGAGGACGGCGAAGGCGGCGAGCAGACCCATAGGATGGGTCCATCGGCACGCAGGGTGGGCGCGGTTCAGGGGATTCGCGGCGGTCGGAGCCGCTAGGGTGGGCAGCCGGGGCTCGTCCGTTGGTTGGGGAACCTGACCGCGGCGAGCGGCACTCCGCTGGCATGATCTGGCAGACTCCGGTGGCAAGGGCGGTTCGCAGCCGCACCGTGCGCGCGTTGGCCGATTGGACCGAGTTGTTCGACCCGCAGGTGGCGATGGTCGTCTGGGAACGCCCGGCCGACCCGCTGGCGACCCGCTTCGCCGGCGACGTGCTCGCCCGCGCCAAGCTGGAGCACCTGCTGGAGGTCGAGGTCGCCGACCTCGATCGGGCCGAACTCGTGCCGGCCGACGCCCTCGCGGCCGACCCGGTCGGAGGGCAGGCCTTCCTCGCCGACGTGCGGACCTTGGCGCAGGCCTTCGCCGACCTCGTCGGCGCCTCGCGCCTGGGCGTGCGGTTGCTGCGGCTCGACGCGCCGATGTGCCCGCGCTTCCACACCGACTTCGTCGGCGTCCGCCTGCTGACGACGTATTGCGGCCCCGGCACCGAGTGGCTCGACGACGCCGACGTCGATCGCTCGCGCCTTGGCCATCGCTCGGGCGGCGAACCCGACGAGCGCTCGGGACTGCTGCGGCCCGGCGCCGTCGTGCGGCAATTGCCCGAGGGCGCGGTCGGGCTGCTCAAGGGCGAAGCATGGCCCGGCAATGCCGCGCACGGCGTCGTGCATCGCTCGCCGGCGGTGCGCGGGCACAAGCGCATCGTGTTCAGCCTCGACGTGCTGGACCAGGAAGGCGGCTTCGAGGGCTTCGACGCCACGGGCGAGGGCTGCGCGATCCCGCAGGCCGGCTTCCAGCGGGTCGACGTGCCGCGACTGGCGCTGCCGCGGCGGCGCCGCGGAGGCCGCGCATGACCGCGGCGAACACGGCGGACGCGGCGAGCGCCGCGGACCGGCGGCTGCCGGTGACGGTGCTGTCGGGCTTCCTCGGCGCCGGCAAGACGACGCTGCTCAATCACGTGCTCAACAACCGCAGCGGCCTGCGCGTGGCCGTCATCGTCAACGACATGAGCGAGGTCAACATCGACGCCGCGCTCGTCGCCAACAAGGGCGCGCTGCAGCGCGTCGACGAGAAGCTCGTCGAGATGAGCAATGGCTGCATCTGCTGCACGCTGCGCGAGGACCTGCTCGTCGAGGTCGGCAAGCTCGCGCGCGAAGGCCGCTTCGACTACCTGCTGATCGAGTCGACCGGCATCAGCGAGCCGCTGCCGGTCGCCGAGACGTTCACGTTCACCGACGACGAGGGCAAGGGCCTCGCCGACGTCGCCCGCCTGGACACGATGGTGACGGTGGTGGACGCCAAGGCGTTTCCGCGCGATCTCGGCGGCGCGACGGAGCTGCGCGAGCGCGGCCTCGCCCTCGGCGACGACGACGACCGCACGATCGACGACCTGCTGGTCGAGCAGGTCGAGTTCGCCGACGTGATCGTGGTCAACAAGACCGACCTCGTGACCGCCGACCAGCTCGCCGAACTGCAGGCGCTGCTGCGCCGCCTGAACCCGGGCGCCAAGCAGGTCGTCGCGCGCGAAGGCCGCGTGCCGTTGACCGAGGTCCTGGCGACCGGTCGCTTCGACTTCGAGCGCGCTGCCGCCAACCCGGGCTGGATGGCGCAACTGCGCGGCGAGGAGGCCAGCGAAGCCGACGAGTACGGCATCCGCAGCTTCGTCTACCGGGCGCGGCGGCCGTTCCACCCCGAGCGCTTCGACGCGCTGCTGCGCAGCGAGTGGCCGGGCGTCGTGCGCAGCAAGGGCTTCTTCTGGCTCGCCAGCCGCCACGACGTCTGCGGCGAGTGGCACCAGGCCGGCGGCTCGTGCCGCACGTTGCCGGCCGGCACGTGGTGGGCGACGACGCCTCCCGCCGAGTGGCCCGACGAGGCCCGCGCCGGCATCGAAGCCAACTGGCGCACGCCGTGGGGCGATCGCCGGCAGGAGATCGTCGTCATCGGCCGCCACGTCGACGAGGCGGCGCTGCGGCGTCGGTTGGACGCGTGCCTGCTGACCGACGGCGAGATGGCCGGCGGTCCGGCGGCGTGGGCGCAGCTGCCCGATCCGTTCGGGCCGTGGGTCGCTGACGCCGAGGAGGATGGGGACGCCTGCGACGTCGAGGGCGACGCGCCCGCCGAACGCGCGGCCGAAGGCTGACGCGCGGCGGGTCCGCCGCCGCGGCTGCCGTCAGCGCCCCGCGCGCTGCTGCAGCAGGTCGACGAGCCGCACGGCGGCGTCGGGGATGACGGTGCCGGGGCCGAAGACCTCGGCGACGCCGGCCTGCTGCAGTGCCGGCCGGTCCTGCTCGGGGATGACGCCGCCGGCGACCACCAGGACGTCGGGCCGGCCCTGCGCAGCCAGCAGCTGCACGAGCTCGGGCACCAGCGTGCGGTGCGCGCCGGCCAGCGTGCTGACGCCGACGACGTGCACGTCGTTCTCGATCGCCTGCTTGGCGACCTCGTCCGGCGTCTGGAACAGCGGGCCGATGTCGACGTCGAAGCCCATGTCGGCGAACGCGCTGGCGATGACGCGCGCGCCGCGGTCGTGGCCGTCCTGGCCCATCTTGGCGATCAGGATGCGCGGCCGGCGACCGGTCGCGTCGAGGAAGGCCTTGGTGCGCGCCTGGGCTTCGTGCAGTCGTTCCATCTGCTGGGCGGCGGCAGCATAGACGCCGGCGACGGTGCGCGGGCTGGCGACGTGGCGGCCGAAGACCTGTTCGAGCGCGAGCGACGCTTCGCCGACGGTGGCGCCGGCCTGCATCGCCTGCAGCGTCAGTTCCATCAGGTTGCCGTCCGAGCGCGCGCCGGCGGTCAGCGCCGCGAGCGCTGCGGCGACCCGCTGGCCGTCGCGCGTGCGCTTCAGTTCTTCCAGCCGCGCGATCTGCGCCTGCCGCACGGCGGTGTTGTCGATGGCGAGGATGTCGAGCGGCTCCTGCTTGTCGGGCGCGTACTTGTTGACGCCGACGATCACCTCGCGGCCGGAGTCGATCGCCGCCTGCCGGCGCGCCGCCGACTCCTCGATGCGGAGCTTCGGCAGCCCGGCCTCGATCGCCTTGGTCATGCCGCCGAGGCCCTCGACCTCCTGGATCAGCGCCCAGGCCTTGCGCGCCAGTTCGTCGGTCAGCGCTTCGACGTAGTGCGAGCCGGCGAGCGGGTCGGCTGTGTGGGTGACGTGGCTCTCCTCCTGCAGGATCAGCTGCGTGTTGCGCGCGATGCGGGCCGAGAACTCGGTCGGCAGCGCGATCGCCTCGTCGAGCGCGTTGGTGTGCAGCGACTGCGTGCCGCCGAGCACGGCGGCGAGCGCTTCGAGGCACGTGCGCACCACGTTGTTGTACGGATCCTGCGCGGCGAGCGACCAGCCGGACGTCTGGCAGTGCGTGCGCAGCGCCAGCGACTTCGGGTCCTTGGCGCCGAACGCCTTGACGATCTTGCTCCACAGCAAGCGCGCGGCGCGGAGCTTGGCGATCTCGGTGAAGAAGTTCATGCCGATCGCGAAGAAGAACGACATGCGGCCGGCGAGCTTGTCGACGTCGAGGCCGGCCTGCACGCCGGTGCGCAGGTACTCCAGGCCGTCGGCGAGCGTGTACGCCAGCTCCAGCTCGGCCGACGCGCCGGCCTCGTGGATGTGGTAGCCCGAGACGCTGATGGCGTTGAACTTGGGCATCTTCTCGCCGCACCACGCGAAGATGTCGCGCACGATGCGCATGCTCGGTCCGGGCGGGTAGATGTAGGTGTTCCGGACCATGAACTCCTTGAGGATGTCGTTCTGGATGGTCCCGGAGAGCTTGTGCGCGGGCACGCCCTGCTCGGCGGCGGCGGCGACGTAGAGGGCGAGGATCGGCAGCACCGCGCCGTTCATGGTCATCGACACCGACACCTTGTCGAGCGGGATGCCCGCGAACAGGATGCGCATATCGGCGATCGAGTCGATCGCGACGCCGGCCATGCCGACGTCGCCGGCGACGCGCGGGTGGTCGCTGTCGTAGCCGCGGTGCGTGGCGAGGTCGAAGGCGACGCTGAGCCCCTGCTGCCCGGCGGCGAGCGCCTTCTTGTAGAACTCGTTGGTCTTCTCGGCGGTCGAGAAGCCGGCGTACTGCCGGATCGTCCACGGCTTCTGCGCGAACATCGTCGCGTACGGGCCGCCGAGGAACGGTGGGATGCCCGGCAGGCCGCCCTGGTGCGGCACGTTCGCGTCGGCAGCGGTGTAGACGCCGCGGTGCGCGATGCCCTCGGGGCTCTGCCAGGGCGCGCTGCTGCCGGCGGCCTTCTGCCAGTCGGCGAGCGTGGCGGGGGAGAACTCGGCGAAGCCGTAGGGAAGCTTGGAGAAGTCGGGGTTCGTCACGCGGGCGGGAATGTAGCGGCGCGGGTGGCGCGCCGCGTCAGGTGGGTGCGGTCTTGGGCGGTGATGGTTGGGATGACCGCTGCGATCTGGCACCGCTGTGGCGCTGCGTGCCACGGAGCCTGCGTGCGCAGCGGCATGGGCGAACGCCGCCGGCGCGCGATGGAGAGGACGGTGCTGCACCGTGCGCTGCAGGCCGGCTGGGCGGCGTTCGTGCGGTGCGGGGTGCCGGCGAATGGCGCTGTGCGCGGGCACTGCGACGGCTGTGGGGGCGATGCGCAGCGTTTGCCGTGGGTGGACCTGCTGCAGCGCGCGGTTGGCATCGAAGCGTTGGTCTGGCCGCCGTGCGTGGGCTCGCGGCGCGCGCCGGCGGCGATCCACGATCCGGCGGCGATTGCGCGGGTGCTCGGGGCGCTTGCAGCCTCGTTGGCGGGGTCGCGCGCACGGGACAGGCGGGTGGTGGTAAGTCCCGGGTGGTCCGGGTCCGTTGCCTGGACGTCCTACGAGCGCAGACGTCGATCTCTGGATCGCTGCCAAGGACAAGAGCCTCGGTTGGCACGCGGTTGGAGAGGCGGCGGGGATGGTTCGGGCGGCGATCCGCCGATGGCGGGAGAGAATTCTGAGATTCTTGAGTACTGGCGACGTGCTCAGCAGACGTAAGCAACAGCTGGAAGATGTGTGACCCGGTGCTGCAACTTTCTTCGCGCGCTTTCGACGGAGACGTGCATGGCGTCGCTGCGCAGTCGGGTGGCCGCCCGGTCATCCGACGCACGGCGCCTGTCGGCACAGGCGACCACGAGTTCCGGCGGTGGCTCTACGCGACTTTGTCGCGTTCGCCGGGCCTCGCCGACGCAGCCGACGACATCCAGGATGCCATGCTCGCCCTCTATCGCACGAGGCCGGCGTTGCGCGGTCCCCGGGCGGTGGCATTCTGTCGGTAAGTCATCAAGTGTCGCCGCGTCGATCGACTCCGTCGCCAGGCGCTCGTCCATTTCGTCGCGCTCGACGATTCGCACGAGGCTCCCATCGAGTCCGCTGTCGTGGGCGTCGGTGCCGGCGATCTGAGGGCCTTGCTGGAGGTTTGGTGCCGCGAGCGGTCGGACGTCAGCGAGAACGTCTTCCTTCTGTTGTGCGCCATCGCTCAAGGTATCCGCACAAATCGTGAGTTGGCGCGGCACCTCGGAACGAGCCCGGCGATGGTCAGGCGTCGCCGGCGACGAGCCGTTGCCTTGCTCTTGCGCCTGGGCGCGTGCGCTGGAGGCCGTGGTGGCACGGCGGAAATGCCGCGAGGGGATGGATTTCGCTCCGGGAGTGATCCCGCCGAACGATTCCTTTCCTGAAGGCTGAGCCGCGCGGACTCAAGGTTAGGAAGCAAGGCACAGCGAGAACCAAACGAGAACAATCTCCATGCGTTCACGATTCGTGACGTCCCTCATCCTGTTCGTCTGTATCTTGGCCAGTTGCGTCGCCGAGCGCGAGTCCTACCCGAACGGCCAGGTCAAGAGGGGGTCCGTCAAGCTGCTCCAGGACTCGGCGGGCGAGGTCAAGCCGTTCGGAGTGACCCTCTACACGGGCAGGGCGACGCTTGAGGACGGAAGCGAGAAGGGCTACGAAGACATCGACACCGACGGGGACGGCAAGGGCGACTTCATGTGGTTTCCTGACGGCCAGGCAAAGGGTATCGGCGTCGGGGCGCCCTATGTCCCGAAGTGATCGATGGGCGGGCGATGGTCCTGGGGGGCGCGCAGCGCGGCGCTGCTCGCTGCGAAGCCTCGGGTGCACCGCGGCAGCGAGGTACGATCTACCAATGCGCAGACTTCCTCGACATGTAGCATTGTTGCTTCTGGCAACCGCGACTGCGGGCGCTTGCAGCGTGCCGGCGAGAGAGCCGGTCGTTGCGCCGTCGGCGGTGCTCATGGTGCGGCCCAAGCTGGTCGCCGGACCGCGCAACGAAGGTTGCGCGGTCGTGCTGGGTGCCGCGCAGATCCTCACGTGTGCCCACGTGATTCCCGCTGACGCGAGCGAGTACACGATCGGCAACACGGTCGTGCGCCGGCGGCCGGGCGCCGCCGGCGCCGGTCGATCGGCGGTCCCGCGTATCACGGACGACTGGACAGTCGTCGAAATGCCGGAGACGATGGATGCCATCGGCTCCGTCGATCTGCAGTCGCCGATCGAGCCTGGCACCAGGGTATGGATCGTCGGCTGGAAGCGGGGCAACGACGATGGTGCGCTGTCGGTCTATCGCCGTGAGGTCGTGGGTGCACAGGTCGATCGCCAGGACGATGACGGATTCTGGTGCCTGCGCGACGTCCCCGACGGGGACTACGCCGGTCTCTCCGGTTCGCCGGTCGTGGCCATGGTTGGCGACGAGCCGGTCGTCATCGGCATGTACTGCGGATTCGTCGCGATGCGGGAGAGCGTGCTCGGGGTCACGATCTCGGAGCGCCGCGAGTATGTGTTCATTCGGCCGGACCTCAGCCAGGTACGAACCTGAGGCGAGAGATGCATGCGTGCGACACTGATCGTGGGCGCGATGGCGCTATTGATCCTGATGGGGCTCCTGGTGGCGCGCCCACTGATGTCCGACGCCTCCGTAACCGTCGAGTCGGGCGCACCATTGGGCGCCGGACAGCCCAACGCAGAGGCCGCCCATGTCGAAACTGACGGCGGGGTTCCGGAGCGAATCGCCGCGCACTGGCCGGCGGTTGCATCGACGGCTCCTGCGCTCGGCGAAACGGTCACGCTCACAGGGCGTTGTCTCGATGAGGATGCCGTCCATTGTGCGGCGGTCGGGCGGTACTGCGGGTCGGCGGCCGCGTCTGGTCGGAAGGCTCGGACCTGGTTGAGACCGTGCTCGATGAGGAAGGGGTCTTCCGCTTCGTCGCGCCGAGGTCCGTCGACATCGCCGCCGTCCGACTCGATTACCCGCGGTACGCACCAGTCTGTACCTCCGTCGTGTGTTGCGACCGTGACGTCGACTACGGGCGCTTGGTCCTGGCTCGGGGGCACGAGGTCACTGGTCGGGTCGTGACCGTGGCGGGTGCCGCATGCCCCGGCGTCCGCCTGACGCTGGCTCCCGACAGGCCGCCCGCGCTCGGCGACGGCCAGCCAAGCGATCGACGCGGGGCGCCAGTCGTGTGCCCTGCCGACGTAGGTGCGGTCACGGCAGCGGACGGCAGCTTTTCGCTGCGCTGCGGCGTCGGCCTGTTTCGGGTTGCCGTTGGATCCTGCTTCCTGGTGTCCCCATCAGCCGTCCATATACCTTCGGAATCCGACCTGCCGCTTGAATTCGTCGTGGAGGATCCGGCGTCACTGCCGAGGATTCACGGCGTCGTCGTCGACGCCGAGGGCCGCCAGATCGCGAACGCGCGTGTCGTCGCCCGTGATCCTGAGGGGAGCGTGTTCCAGGCGACCACCGGGCCAGCCGGAGACTTCGTGCTGACGAGGGGCTCCTGCGAGCGGCCGCTGCCGGTCGATGTCCGCGCTGTCGCGCGCGAACACTCCGCGTCCACGGCGATGCCGCCGGTGGAATGGGGACGGACCTCCCTGACGCTTACCCTGATGGAGCCCGGCTCGATCGCTCTCGAGGTCGTCAGCGGGGCGGCGCGGACCCCGGCGACGCAGTCAAGGGTATGGTGGTGCCGCGCCGAGGGCTCGCTGCTCCATCCTCGCGCGCCCTGGCGGGCGTTGGCTGTCGCGGACGTCGAGGCAGGCCGGGCCACCCTCCGGAACATGCCTGCCGGTGACTACTCGTTCTTCGTGGCTCCTGCGGATGAGCTGTACGCCGGCGTCCGCGGCACCGTTTCGGTTGGTCCCGGTCGCAAGTCGACGGCCGTATTCTGTCTCGCACCCCGCGTCGAGCGTCTGGTGGAGGTTCGCTGCGCCGACGGAAACGCGCTCGCCGGTTGTCGCGTGGAACTCTGTGAGCCGATCGGTGCATCCGCGGGCGCGTTGACCAAGGCTGCGGCGATCCACGAGCTGACCGAAGGCGACGTCACGAACGGCTGCCTACTCGTCGACGTGGCGACTACGGACGGCTCCGGACGTGCCCTCATCGATGGACCAGCCGGGACGACGCTGCGGCTTCGCGTCCGTGGTCCAGGCATCGCAACGCTGGATATGGTCATCGACGATCTCGCCGGGGCCGAACCGCTGCGGCTGACACTGCATCGCTCGGGCCGGGTCGTGTTCGTGCCGTCGTCGCCGAAATGGGTCGAGGCCTGGCGTGTTGCCTCGCCTGGGCATGCACAGTTCCGTGTCACCCTGGCTCCGTGTGCTGCCGGCCCAAGCAACATGTGGCCGATTGGCGGGTCGGCTCACCTGTCGACGGTGGGCCCTGTCGTCGTGGAC
>JBKDXM010000058.1:0-25343 GCA_046306335.1 Planctomycetota bacterium | reverse complement strand
CGGTGACGTTCGGCGCGCGCCTGCGCGGCGCCGACGCGCCGAGCGCGTGGCCGGCGCCCGTCGTCGCCGACTGGGACCGCCAGGGCGCGCTGACGAGGGGCCTCGACCTGTCCGAGCTGCGCCTGCAGCGCGCGTGGCGCGGCGTGCTGCCGGCGGGTGAGGCGTTCTTGTGGGCGGACGACGCCGGCGTGCGCACGCCGCTCGCCGTCGTCGTCGCCGGCGCCGGCGGCGGCGGCGGGATCGCGTCGGTGCACTTCGCGTTCCGGCTGCAGGACGGCAACCTGCCGTTGCTGGCGGCGTTCCCGCAGTTGCTGCGCCGCGCCTTCGTGCGCCGCTACGGCGAAGGCGCTGCGCCGCGCGTGCGCAGCGAGCCGCCGCCCGCCGGCGAGCGCGATATGCGCGTCGCCGCGGCCGGCGACGACGTGCCGCTGCCGCCGTTAGCGACGCCGCCCCGCGACCTCGCGCCGTGGTGCGTGCTGCTGGCGCTCGCCGCGCTGGCGCTGCGCGCGTTCGTGCGCTGAGCGCGCGCGGCGGGCGCCGGCCCGCAGGGCCCGCCGCCGCTCACGTGCGTGCGTCGACGACCTGCTCGCCGTCGACGAGCCATTCGCCGGCCGGCGGATGCGACAGGAACGCGGTTGGACTCGCGGTCGGCCCGTACGCGCCGCTGGCTTCGATCGCGATCACGTCGCCTTGCTGCAGCCGCGGCAGCGGCACGGCGCGGCCGAGCACGTCGAGCGAGGTGCACAGCGGTCCGGACAACTGGAACGCGCCGGTGGCGGGGCCGTCGGCGACGCTGACGTTCGCCAGCCGGAAGTTGCGCTTGAGCACCATGCCGAACATGCCGGCGGCGGCGAGGTGGTGGTGGAAGCCGCCGTCGCCGATGCCGATGCGCACGCCGCGCGAGTCCTTGGTGCGCAGCACGCGCAGCAGGTACACGCCGGCGTCGCCGACGAGGTGGCGGCCGGTCTCCAATGCCAGCTGCGCGCGCGGAAAGCGCGCGCGCAGGTCGGCGAGCACCGGCGCGGCGTGGACGGCGACTTCGCCGAGGTCGAGCGGCCGCTGGTCGTCGTGGTAGGCGACGCCCATGCCAGCGCCCAACACCAGTTGCTCGGGCGCGGCGCCGGCCGCGTCGGCCGCGGCGGCGAACACGCGCGCGAAGATCGCCCAGTTGGCGGCGATCGCGTCGGGCTTGAGGCACTGCGTGCCGGAGTAGGCGTGGAAGCCGGCGAGGCGCAGTTCGGGCCAGCGCCGCAGGTCGGCGAGGAACGCCGGCACGTCCTCCTCGTCGATGCCGAACGCCACCGGCTTGCCGCTCATGGTGTCGCCGAAGCCGGCGGGCACGCGGTCGGGAGCGATGCGGACCAGCACGCGCTGCTGGACGCCGGCGGCGCGGGCCAGGCCGGCGAGCACGGCGGCTTCCTCGCGCGATTCGAGCACCACGGCGCCGATGCCGGCGGCGACCGCCGCGGCGAGTTCGCCCGCGCGCTTGCCGGGCCCGGTGAAGTGGATCGCCGCCGCCGGGTAGCCGGCGGCGAGCGCCCGCGTCAGTTCGCCGCCCGAACTGACGTCGATGCCGTCGACCGCGCCGCGCAGGCGGCGCAGCAGGGCGGGGGCGGGGTTGGCCTTGATGGCGTAGGTGATCGCGAAGGCGCCGCCGAAGGCCTGCCGCACCGCGGCGATGCGGGCGAGCACTTCGTCGAGGAAGTAGACGAAGCACGGTGTGCCAAGGCGATCGGCCAGGGCCAGCAGGCGGCGGCGGCGGTCGTCGTTCACGCCGCGCACCTTAGGGCCAGCGCGGCCGCGGTGCCCGCGGGATCGCCGGCGCCGCGGCGTCGCCGGCTGCGCCCGCCGGCTGCGCCCGCCGGCATGGCCGCCGCCGGGGCTCGGCGCGGACCCTTGCGCGGGCGCTGGTCGGTCCGTACCCTTCCCGCCCCCAAACAGCGAACGTATGCGCCGGCGCCCCGTGCGATCCGGCGCCGACCTCTTCGCACCTGACCAGACGCCGCCTGCGGCGTCGCATCCGCACGATCGCCATGACCGGTACCCGTTCGCTCGGCATCCTCGGCAAGAAGCTCGGGATGACGCAGATCTTCCACACCGACGGCCGCTGCATCCCCGTCACCGTCGTCCAGGCCGGCCCCTGCAAGGTCCTCGCCGTCAAGATGGCGACCGCGGCCGAGCATCCCGAGGGCCATCGCCAGGTCAACCAGAACCTCGGCAAGAAGCGCGGCAAGCTCGCGCGCGCCAAGGCCGGCGACGGCTACTACGCCGTGCAGCTCGGCTTCGACCCGCGGCCGGCGCGCACCGTGACCGGCGCCGAGATGGGCAACTACAAGAAGGCGGGCCTCGACCACGCCATGCGCTGCGTCAAGGAGTTCCGTCTCGACGCCGCGCCGGCGCAGAAGCCGGGCGACGAGGTCAAGGTCGGCGTGCTCGACGGCGTCAAGTTCGTCGACGTCACCGGCGTGACCAAGGGCCGCGGGTGGGCCGGCACGATCAAGCGCTACAAGTTCAGCCGCCAGCCCACGTCGCACGGCAACTCGCTGAACCACCGCACCGGCGGTGGCCTCGGTCGCCAGCACTCGATCAGCAGCGGCGTGCCGAAGGGCAAGCGCATGGCCGGTCACTACGGCGTCGAGCAGGTCACGATGCAGCGCCTGGAGGTCGTCAAGGTCGACGCCGACCGCAACCTCGTCTACCTGAAGGGCGCGGTCCCGGGCCACGTCAACGGCTACCTGACCCTCAAGAAAACGGTCAAGAACGAGCGCAAGGTCGAGTTCAAGCCCGGCCTCATCGTGCGCGCCGCCGCCCAGAAGGCGATGGCTGCGAAGGGCGGAAAGAAGTGAGCCGCGCCCGCTGATCCTCATCCAACCCCAACCGCATCCCACAGAGTCATCCCATGGCACGTTCCCGTCGCAAGCACGGTGGTCCGCGTCGCGGCACCTTCAAGCGCAAGAAGCTCGGCAAGGGCTACACCGAGAACAACCGCGAGACGCAGGGCAACCGCCCGGTGCTGCGCATCACCGAGACCGAGTCGGCCGACGCGAAGCCGGCCGCCGGCAAGCCGGTCGCCGCGAAGTCGGCCAAGGGCTGATCGCCCCGCCGCGCCGGCATGGACGCACCGCGGCGTGAGCGCGACGGTGCCCCGGCGCTGCCGTCCGCCGTCGACGTGGTCGTGGTCGGGGCCGGCGCCGCCGGCCTGATGGCCGCCATCCAGGCCGGCCGCCGCGGCCGCCGCACGCTGTTGCTGGAGAAGCAGCAGCGCCCCGGGCTCAAGATCCTGATCAGCGGCGGCGGTCGCTGCAACCTGACGACCACGCGCGCCGGGGCCGACCTCGAAGCGCAGTATGGCGCAGCCCGCGGGCGCTTCCTGCGCCATGCCTTGCGCGCCTTCCCGCCGACGGCGCTGCGCGCCTTCATCGAGCAGGCGGGCGTGCCGCTGCAGGAAGAAGACCTCGACAAGCTCTTCCCCGTCAGCCAGAAGGCCCGCGACGTCGTGGACGCGCTGCTGCGTGAGGTGGCGCAATCGGGCGCGCAGTTGGCGCTCGGCACGCCGGTGCGCGACGTCGTTGCGCACCCGCACGGCGGCTTCACCGTGCGCACCGACCGCGGTGCCGTGCAGGCGGCGAGCGTCGTGTTGGCGACCGGCGGCCTGAGTTACCCCAAGACCGGTGCGACCGGCGACGGGTACCCGTGGTGCCGCGCGCTCGGCCACACGGTGACGGCGACGTGGCCGGCGCTGGCGCCGCTCGCCGTCGCCGAGCCGTGGGTGCGCGAGCTGCAGGGCATCGTGTTGCACGGCGTCGCGCTGACCTCGCTCGACGCGGCGCGGCAGCCGGTGACGACGCGCGTCCGGCCGATCCTGTTCACGCACAAAGGCCTGTCGGGCCCGGCGCCGATGGACCTCGCCGGTGACGTCGAGCAGGCGCAGGGCGCGGCCGCCGTGCGCTTCGACTTCGCGCCGGACCGGCGCGAGGACGCACTGGAGGCCGAGTGGATGGCGCTGGCCGCGGAGCACGGCGGCCGCCGCGCCAGCAGCGTGCTGCCGGCGGCGCTGCCCGAGCGCGTGCGCGCGGCGCTGTGCGCGCAGGCCGGCGGCGACGTGCCGCTGGCCAACTGGCCGCGGCCGCAGCGCCGCGCGCTCGTCGCCGCCACCAAGGGGCTGGTCGTGCCGGTCGGCAGGAGCCTCGGCTACGACCACGCCGAGGTCACCCGCGGCGGCGTCGCGCTCGCCGAGATCGACGCGCGCACGATGCAGAGCAAGGTGCGACCGGGGCTGTTCGTGTGCGGCGAACTGCTCGACGTCGACGGCCCGATCGGCGGCTTCAACTTCCAGGCGGCGTTCGCCACCGGGCGGCTCGCCGGCCTGCACGCCTGAGCATGCTCGGCGACACGATCGCGGCGCGGGCGACGGCGGCGGGCGGCAGCGAGCGCGCCGTCGTGCGCATCTCCGGTCCGCGTGCCTTCGCGGCCGCCGCCCGCGTCTTCGCGCCCGCGCTCGGACAGCAGCGCGCGGTCGAGCACGGCGCCATCACCGTGCTCGGGCACCGCGTGCCGGCGATGGCGCTGGCCATGCCGGGGCCGGCGTCGTTCACCGGCGAGGACGTGGTGGAGTTGCACGTGCCCGGCAGCATGGCCCTGGTCGAGGAGTTGCTCGCCGCCTTGGTCGCCGATGGCGCCGCGGCCGGCGTGCGTCGCGCCGTGCCGGGCGAGTTCACCGCCCGCGCCGTGCAGAACGGCCGCTTGGACGGCGCTGCGGTCGAGGGCTTGTTGCTGCTGCTGCACGCCGACGATGCGCGCGCGACGGCGCACGCGCGCGCGTGGCTGACCGGGGCCGCGGCCGACGCGGCCCGCCGCCTGCGCAGCCGCATCCAGGATGGCCTTGCGCTGCTGGAGGCCGGGCTCGACTTCGACGACGGCGAAGCCGGGGCCGTGGCCGCGGCCGGCTGGCGGGCGCCGCTCGCCGCGCTGCGCCCCGAACTCGCCGCCCTCGCGGCCAGCGTGCCGGTGGCGCGCGCAGGGGGCGAAGTGCTGCTGCTCGGCGCCGCCAACGCCGGCAAGTCGTCGCTGGCCAACGCCCTGGCCATGGCCGACGTCGTCCTCGTCGGCGCCGATCCCGGCACGACGCGCGATCTCGTGCGGGTGCCGCTGCCCGGTGGCGGCGTGCTCTGGGACGCGCCGGGGGACCTCGCCACGCCGGCCGAGGTCGACGCCGCGGCGCTCGCGCTGCGCGACCGGCTCGGTGGCGCCGCCGCCGGCTGCCTCGTCGTACTGGCCGCCGACGCGCCGATCGCGCCCCGTTCGGACTTGCTGGCCGTGCTGCCGCTGCTCGGTGTGGTCGTCAGCAAGTGCGACCTCGCGCCGCCGCCGCCGCTGCCGCCCGCGTTGGCCGAGCGCGCGGCGGCCGTGCCGGTGTTCGCCACCAGCGTGCGCAGCGGTGCAGGGCTCGCGGCGCTGCGCGCGCAGCTCGCCGGGGCGGCGATGGCGGGCGCTGGCGATGCCGGCGGACCGCTGCGGCAGCCGCTCGCCGACGCCCTCGCGGCCCTCGACCGCGCGCTCGGCGTCGACGGCCCCGAACTCGCCGCCGTCGATCTGCAGGCGGCGCTGCGGGCGCTCGATGGCATCGGCGGGACGCATTCGCCCGAGCAGTTGCTCGACCGCATCTACGCCCGCTTCTGCCTCGGCAAATGAGGCCGCGGCGCGGGCCTGGCCCCGCGCGATCGCGCCGCTGGAAGCCCAGGCAGTGCAGGATCTTCCACGGCGAGACCCTTTGACACACAAGGCCTTGGGTGCGTATGGTCGCGCCGTCTGCGGGTCGGTCGCCTGGGGTCAGCCAGGCGACCACCGCCGTGAACCCCTGGCCGGGGCCCGTGCGTGACGGTGCTGCCGGTCGGCCCATTTGCCATGCGCTGTCCGTACTGCAAGGCCGACAACGACCGCGTCATCGATTCGCGCGCCAGCGCGGACGGCTTCGCGATCCGTCGTCGCCGCGTATGCGCGGACTGCGCTCGTCGTTACACGACGTACGAACGCACGGAGACGGCGCCGTTGCGCGTGGTGAAGAAGGACGGCGAGCGCGTCGCGTTCGATCGTCAGAAGGTTCTCGGCGGCATGCTGCGGGCGTGCGAGAAACGGCCGGTGTCGCTCGAACAACTCGAGTCGATCGCCGACCGCATCGAACGCCAGTGCATGGAGGCCTTCGACAAGGAGGTGCCGAGCAAGGTGATCGGCAACCTCATCATGCAGGAGCTGAGGCAACTCGATCAGGTTGCGTACGTCCGTTTCGCGTCGGTCTACCGCGAGTTCAAGGACGTCACGCAGTTCCTCGAGGAGCTGAAGCCCATGCTGGAGAAGAAGCGGGAGGGCGGTCATGAAGCGGCGAGCGGAACATCTGGTCCAGAAGCGTGACGGCAGGCGCGAGTTCCTGCGGGCGACGAAGCTGGCGCGTTCGATCCACCTGGCGCTGCACAGCGTCGGCGTGGACGAAGACTGGCGCGCGCTCGAGCTGGCGAACGTGACGCTGCAGGCGCTGCGCCGCAAGCACGCCGCCGCGGACGACGGCGAGCCGGCGATGCTGTCGACGACCGAGATCGCCGACGCCGTGCAGCACCTGCTCGTGGTCACCGGCCAGGCCAGCGCCGCGGTCGCGTTCGGCGCGGTCGCCGCCGAGCGCTCGCGCCGCCGCACCGCGATCGCGCGCATGCTGCCCGGCGCCGGCGACGCCGCGCTCCGCCCCGACGCCGTCTTCGCGGTGCGCGAGCGCCGCCTGTCGGAGTGACCGCATGCGCCTCAAGCGACTCGTCGCGCGCGGGTTCAAGTCGTTCGCCGACCGGACCGAGTTCGAGTTCGACAACCGCCTGACGGGCATCATCGGGCCCAACGGCTGCGGCAAGTCGAACGTCGTCGACGCGATCAAGTGGGTGCTCGGCGACCAGCGGGCGAAGAGCCTGCGCGGCGCCGAGATGACGGACGTCATCTTCAAGGGCGCCGAGGGGCGCGAGGCCATGGGCATGGCCGAGGTGACGATCACGTTCGAGGACCCGGACGGCCGCGTCGAGGGACGCACCGAGATCGACATCTCGCGCCGGCTGACGCTCGACAAGGAGTCGAGCTACCTGCTGAACGGCAGCGAGGTGCGGCTCAAGGACGTCCGCGACGTGCTGCTCGACACCGGGCTCGGCACCGGCGGCTACTCGGTGATGGAGCAGGGCCGCATCGACGCCGTGCTCTCCGCCGATCCCGAGGCGCGGCGCGCGATCTTCGAGGAAGCGGCCGGCGTGTCGCGCTTCAAGATCCAGAAGAAGGAGACGCTGCGCAAGCTGGAGCGCACCGACCAGAACCTCGCGCGCATCACCGACCTGCTGGAGGAACGCGCCCGCCGCATCCGCAGCCTGCGCATCCAGGCCGGCAAGGCGCGTCGCTGGCAGGAACTGCAGGCGGCGCTGCGCGACCTGCGCGCGGCGCTGTCGACGATCGACGGCAAGGCGCTGCGCGCGGAACTCGCCGTGCACGAGGCCCGGCTCGCCGATCTGCAGGTGGCGCTCGCCGCCGCGGAGGACGGGCGCGACGCCGCCGCCGAGCGGCTGCACGACGCCGACGCCGCGATCGGCGCCGCGTCGCAGGCGCTCGGCCGCGTGCAGGACGAGCTGCGGCAGTGCCAGGGCGAGCTGACCACGCACCGCGAGCGGGCCGAGGCGCAGCAGCAGCGCGCCGGCGACCTCGCCGCCGAGCTGGAGCGCGGCCGCCAGCGCACGCAGGGGCTCGTCGACCAGCGCGACGAACGCGCGACGGCGCTCGCCATCGCCCGCGACGACCTCGCCGCCAAGGAAGCGGAGCTGATCGAGCTGCACCGCGGCCTCGACGCGCAGCGCGCGGCGAGCCAGCAGGCGCTGGCGGCGATGCGCGAGCTGCAGAAGGAGCGCGAGGTCGTGCGCGAACGGCAGATGGAGCTGCTGCACGCCCGCACCCGCAGCCGCAACGCCGCCGGCGACGCCAAGGCCACGCTGGGCGCGGTCGCCGCGCGCGTCGGCCGACTCGGGGAGCGCCGTGCGACGCTGCAGGGCGAACAGGCGCGCATCGACGCCGAGGCCGGCGGACTCGCCGGCGAGCAGCGCGACCTCGGCACGCGCCTGCGCCTGCTGCAGGAGCGCGAGCAGGCGGCGCTCGCCGACCTCGCCGACGCCGACGCCGCCGCGGCGGCGCTCGCCGAGCGCGAAGCGGGCATGCGCCGTGAACTCAACGAGGTCGAGGGCCGCCGGCAGGCGCTGCTCGGCATGGAAGCCGACATGGAGGGCTTCGACGCCGGCCCGCGGCACGTGCTGCAGCAGAAGCCCGCCGGCCTGCGCGGCCGCCTGCTCGACCTGATCGAGATCGACAGCGCGCACGGCGCGGCGCTCGAGGCTGCGCTCGGCCCGTACGTGCAGGCGCTCGTGGTCGACACGCGCGAGCACGCCGCCGCGATCGTGCGGGACCTCGCCGCGCGACGGCTGGGCCGCGTGCTGCTGCTGGTCGAGGAGTCGTTCGGCGAGGCGCCGCCGTGCGCGTCGCACTCGTCGCTGCTGCCGCCGCCCGAGGGCGTGCACCATCTCGCCGAGCTGGTCCGCCACGTCGTCGCCGACGGCAGCGACGCCGCGAGCCGCCGCTTGCTCGGCTGGCTGCTGCGCGGCGTCGTCGTCGCCGACTTCGACATCGCCGACAGTTCGCGCGCGGACCTCTGCTTCGTCACCCCGGACGGCACGTTGGTGTGCGGCCCGCGCATGGAAGGTGGTGCCGCCGCCGAGGGCCACAGCGGCCTCGTCGTGCGCCGCTCGCGCATCCAGGAACTCGGCGTCGCCATCGCCGCGGTCGAGCAACGGCTGGCGGCGCTGCTGGCCGGTCGCGAGCAGGCGACCGGCCGCGTCGACCGCCTCAAGCGCGAGCTGAAGGCCGTCGGCGACGCGCTGGCGGCGACGACGCGCGCGCTGCAGACGGTGCAGGGCCAGCAGGCGCGGTTGCAAGCGCGCGGCGTCGACGTCGCGCGCGAACTCGGCGAACTCGCCGCCGAGGCCGAGGAACTCGGCGGCGTCCGCGGCGGCGCGCTGGCGCGGCTCGGCGCCGCGCTGTTCGACCAGTACCTGCTCGGCGCGCGCGAAGCCGTCGCGCAGGCCGAGGAGCAGTCGTTCGGCGAGCGCATCGCCGCCGCCGTGGCGGCGGCGCAGGCGCAGCAGCGCGCCGAACAGGACCTGCGCATCCGGCAGGCGCAGACGGCGGAGGTGCGCGAGGGCCTCGTGCGGTCGATCCGCATGCACGACGACGCGCTGCGCGACTTCGCCCGCGCGCTCGACGAGGTCGCCGAGCGGCAGCGCGACGCCGAGGCGGCGCGCGCGCGCGCCGCCGGCGAGCACGAACGCCTCGCCGAGCTCGCGGCGGTGCTCGAGGATCGCTTCGTCGCCATCGAGTCGGCCAAGGCCGAGGCGCAGGCGGCCGTCGACGTCGCCCGCGACGAGCGCATCGCGGTCGAGCGCGAGGCGCAGCAGTGGGAGCAGCGCCGCAGCGGCGCCGGCGAGGCGCTGACGCAGACCCGCCTGCTGCGCGCCGACGTCGAGCACCGCTTCGCGCGGTTGGAGGAGCGCCTGCGCGAGGACACCGGCATCGAGGTGCGCAGGTGCCTCGGCGAGGTCGAGGGCATCGGACTCGAGGACCCGTCGGCCCTGCACGGGCCGGTGGCGCCGTTGTCGCTGTGCGAGCAGTTGTCCGGGCCGACCCTGCCGCCCGACTTCGTGCAGGCCTGGCACGGCTTGCAGCGGCTGTGGACGCACGACGACTTCGATCAGGAGGCCGCCCGCAAGGAGGTCCAGCAGCTGCAGAGCCAGAAGGAGCGGCTGGGCGCGGTCAACCTCGACGCCGTGCGCGAACTCGACCAGGAGGAAGGCCAGTTCTCGACGCTCGAGGTCGAGGTCGCCGACCTGAAGGAAGCGCGCCGCAGCCTGATGGAGAAGATGCGCAAGCTCGAAGCCGAGTCGAAGACGCTGTTCGAGACGACCTTTCACGAGGCCCGCAAGAACTTCCAGGAGATCTTCCGCAAGCTGTTCCAGGGCGGCAAGGCGGACATGTTCCTCTCCAACACGGAGGAGGACCTGCTGGAGGCCGGCATCGAGATCGTCGCGCAGCCGCCGGGCAAGCAGCTGCAGTCGATCCGGCTGCTGTCGGGCGGCGAGCGCTCGTTGACCGCGGTCGCGATCCTGTTCGCGCTGTTCAAGGTGCGTCCGAGCCCGTTCTGCATCCTCGACGAGGTCGACGCGGCGCTCGACGAGACCAACGTCGAACGCTTCCTGCGCGTGCTGCGCGACTTCACCGCGCAGACGCAGTTCTGCATCGTCACGCACCACAAGCGCACGATGGCGGAGTGCCAGGTGCTGTACGGCATCACGATGCAGCGCCGCGGCATCAGTTCGCGCATCGCCGTGTCGCTGCAGGAGGTCGACAGCATCCAGCAGACCGGCGCGCCACCCGAACGTCCCGACGCCGCGCTCAAGCGCCGCATCGCCGGCGAGGAAGCGGTCGGCTTCGCCTGACGGCCGGCGGCGTTCGAGCTCGCGCGCGCGTCAGGCTTCGGCGCGGCCGTCGTCGACCAGCAGGCTGACGTCGCGCGCGCCGGGCACGGCGCGCAACGCCGCGACGAGCGCTTCGTGGTGGCGGGGGCCGTGCAGGCGCAGCTGGTAGGCGTAGTCCAGCGCGCCGCCCTCGCGTGCGTCGCGCAGGCTGACGAGGTCGAAGCGCCGGCAGTGCTGCGTCAGCACGGCGCGCACCTGGTCGTCCAGTCCCGACGTCGGCGCCGTCATGGTGAACTGCAGCACGCCGTCGTGCAGGGCGCGGCGGCCGAACCCGAGCGCCGTCAGCGCGATCGCCACGAGCAGCACGAACGCGGTGCCGGCCACTGCCAGCAACGTGTTCGCGACGCCGACGGTGATGCCGACGGCGACCGCCAGGAACAGGAAGATCGTGTCGCGGCTGTCCTTGATCGGCGTGCGGAAGCGGATCAGCGCCAGTGCGCCGAACAGGCCGAAGGCGCGCGCCATGCTGTCGCCGATCGCGAGCATCACGATGGTCACGACGAGCGGCAGCAGCACCAGCGACTGCACGAACGTGCGCGAGTAGCTCGTGCCCCGGTGCGTGCGCGCGTAGACGACGGCGACCGGCACGGCCAACGCGAGCGCCAGCGACAATTGGAGCAACAGGGCCGGCAGCGGCGGCAGCGGCGGCGCCGGGGCGGCGGTCGCCAGTCCGGCGAGCGGGTCGGGATCTTGGGGCATCGTCATCGGTCAGTGGCGCCAGCCGTTGCTTCCGGCCAGGGCGTCGAGCGCGCGACAGTACTTCGAGCACGACACGCGGCGCAGGTCGCAGGCGACGATCGCGGCGTGCAGCCAGCGCGGCATGCGGTCGGTGAACTTCAGTTCCAGCACCACGCCGGGCAGCGGCACCGGCCGGTAGCCGGCGGCGTCCGAGGGCAGTTCCGGCCGGTCGGTCGACAGCGCGTGCAGCCGCCGGTCGATCGTCACGCGCACCTCGTCGGAGCTGCGGCCGACGTACGCCTCGCGTTCGTAGCGGACCACGGCGACCGGCCGCGCGCGGCGCGACAGCAGCAGCAGCTGGAACTCGGCGAGAGCGGCGGCGGCTTCGGAGCGGTCGTCGTCCGGCCGCACCGGCGCGCCGGCGAGCGCGTCCGCGAGGCACGCCGTCGGCACCGCGCAGCGCAGCTTCTGCACGACGCGGTCCAGCCGGCGCTTCACTTCCAGGAAGACGCGGTCGTCATCGCCGTAGCTGCGCACCCGCAGCTTGTAGCGGTTGGCGAAGCCCTCGATGGTCTCGCGCCCGAGCGAGCGGCGGTCGTCGTCGAGGTACAGGCTGCGGACGGTGTAGCGGGGGTCGCGTTGGCTGCCGCCGTGCGGATCGGGCGCGAGGAACGGTTGGACCGCACGCAGCACGCGCGCTGCCACCGCCTCGTCCACGAGGAACTTGCACTCGTGTCGGTTGCGACTGGTCACGGGCGGAGCAAGGCGGGGCGTGGGCGTGCGGCGACGCGCCGCCGCAGGTTCGGATCCTCGCCTGAACGCGCAGCCGGTCGCAATGCCCACGTGCCGGATGTGCGGCAGCGGCCACGCGCGGCCGCCGGCCTGGCCCGACGCGCTGCCGGCGCCGAGTCGATGGTCGCCGCTTCTCACGCGCCGCCGTCGCCGGCATCCTCTGCTGCCATGGCGGTTTCCCTGCGGGTCCTGTGGTGCGCGCTGCTGGGCACGGCCTGCGCCGGCCTGTCGCGCCGCCCGCCGGACGATCTGCCGCTGGTCGCCTTCGACCTCGGACCGTTCATCGAGCGCAATCTGCGCGAGCAGGGCATCCCCGGCGTGGCGATCGCCGTGCTCGACGGGCGCAGCGGCCGCGTGCGGCGCTGGGAGCAGGGCTTCGGGCAATGGCGGCCGGACGGCGGCCCGATGCCCTACGACGCCGTGTTCCGCGTCGCCTCGGTCAGCAAGCTCGTCACGGCCATCGCTGCGATGCGCCTCGTCGAGCGCGGCGAACTCGACCTCGACCGCCCCGTGCGCGACTACGTCCCGGAGTTCGCGCCGGGCAATCCCACCGGCGGCGACGTGACGGTGCGCCATCTGCTGCAGCATCGCGCCGGCGTCGTGCGCGAGCCGCCGGTCGGTCACTACTTCGACCCGGGCGAGCCCTCGCTCGCCGCGACGGTCGCCAGCCTCGCCGACACGACGCTCGTGCACGCGCCGGGCACCGCCTTCAAGTACAGCAACCCGGGCCTCGCCGTCGTCGGCGAGGTCGTCGCGCGCATCCGGCGGCAACCGTTCGAAGACGCCGCGCGCGAACTCGTGCTGGCGCCGCTGGGGTTGCGCGACAGCGACTTCGCCGCCGAACCGCGGCTGCGCGCACGGCAGGCGGCGGGCGTGATGTGGACCTACGACGGCCGCGACGTGCCGACGCCCGACTTCGCCTTCGGCTTCGGGCCGGCGGCCAACCTGCGCAGCACCGTCGGCGACCTCGCCGTGTTGGCCGGCAGCTGGTTCGCCGACGCCCGCCGACCGCTGCTGCGGCGCGCGACCTTGGAGGAGATGTGGCAACTGCCCGCCGCGTCGACCGCCGGCTGCGGCCTCGGCTTCTTCGTGCAGCGTGTCGATGGCGCGCGCGTCGTCGGCCACGACGGCGCCGTCTACGGCTTCGCCACGGCCGTGCGCGCCATGCCCGACGAAGGCCTCGCCGTGGCAGTCTGTTGCACCAAGGACTTCGCCAACGAGGTCGCTGAGGCCATCGCCCTGCGCGCGCTGCGCGCTGCCCGCGCGGCGCGCGCGGGCCAGGCCCTGCCGCCGCCCGAGCCACCGCAGCCGCTCGGCGTCGACGCGGCGCGGGCGCTCGCCGGACGCTGGCGCGTCGGCGCCAACTGGGTGGACCTCGCGGAGCGCGGCGGCGAACTGTACTTCGACCCCAACATCGGCGTGCGCACCCGCCTGCGCCGCGCCGCCGACGGCCAACTGGTCAGCGACGATCCGCTGTCGCTCGGCGGCCGCCGCTTGACCGTCCGGCCGGAAGGCATCCTGTTCGATGGCGAGGAGACCTACGTGCGCGACGATGCTCTGCCGCCGCCGCCGCCGGCGGAACTGCTGCCGCTGCTCGGCGAGTACGGCTTCGACCACAACGTCCTGATCGTCTACGAGGACGGCGGGCGGCTCGGCGTCTTGATCGAGTGGCTGATCCGCGACCTGCCCGATCGCGTCGGTCCGGACCACTACGTCTTCCCACCGGGCATGTACGGCGGCGACAGCCTGCGCTTCGAACGGGACGCCGCCGGCGCGGTGGTGGCGGCGGTGGTCGGGGGCGCGCGCTTCGCGCGCCGGCCCGATCCGGCGCCGGGGTCGTTCCGCATCACGCCGCGCCGCCCGATCGCCGAAGTCGTCGCCGCCGCCCGCGCCGCCACCCCGGACCCGCGCCTTGGCGTCGCCCCGGGCGGCAAGGCCTCCGACCTCGTGCCGCTCCCCGGCCTCGACCCCACGCTGCGCTGCCAGTTGGTCTACGCCACCGCCGACAACTTCCTCGGCACGGCCGTCTATCCGCCGGACGCCGTGGCGCAATTGCAGCGGCCGGCGGCTGCCGCGCTGCTGCGGGCGCATTGGCGCCTCCGCGCCGCCGGCCTGGGGCTGCTCGTGTTCGACGCCTACCGGCCTTGGTGGGTGACCAAGGCCTTCTGGGACGCGACCCCCGATGCGCAGCGCGACTTCGTCGCCGATCCGGCCAAGGGCTCGCGCCACAACCGCGGCTGCGCCGTCGACCTGACGCTCTACGACCTCGCCACCGGCCAGCCGGTCGCGATGCCGAGCGGGTTCGACGAGTTCACGCCCCGGGCCTACCCCGACTACCCGGGCGGCACGGCCCGCGAGCGGCGCCACCGCGAGGCGCTGCGGCGGGCGATGGAGGCGGAGGGCTTCACCGTCAACGACCGCGAGTGGTGGCACTTCGACTTCGAGGGCTGGGAGGCCTACGCGGTCGGCAACGAGCCGCTGTGAGCCGGGCGTCGGGGCGGCGCCGCGCGCGCTCGGAGCCGGGGGATTTTCTGAGGCTCCGGGGCGGCCGCCGGCCTAGTCTGTGGGCTCAAGTTCCGACCCCTCCGTCGACGACGACGCTGACGCGATGACGCACCCGACCGCAACGAAGACTGCAAAGCTGACGTTTGGCGACCAGACGATCGAACTGCCCGTGATGGTGGGCAGCGAGGGCGAGGTCGCCATCGACATCCGCCAACTGCGCGCCAAGACCGGCGCGATCACCTACGACCCGGGCTTGGGCAACACCGGCGCGTGCCAGTCGAAGATCACCTTCCTCGACGGCGAGAAGGGCGTGCTGCGCTACGCCGGCTACCCGATCGAGGAACTGGCGAAGAAGAGCAGCTTCGTCGAGGTCATGTGGCTGTTGCTGCACCAGCAACTGCCGAGTGCTTCGCAGCTGTCACAGTTCACGCACGACGTGACCTACCACACGATGCTGCACGAGGACCTGAAGGCGCTCTTCCAGAGCCTGCCCAAGGTCGGCCATCCGATGGCCGTGTGCGCGGCGGCGGTCGGCGCGCTGTCGACCTTCTACCGCAAGGAGGGCCCGACCACGCGCGAGCAGAACTGGATCGACGCGGTGCGCCTGCTCGCCAAGATGCCGACGATCGCGGCGTACAGCTTCAAGCACAGCATCGGGCAGCCGTTCATGTACCCGCGCAACGACCTCGGGTACGCGTCGAACCTGCTGCACATGATGTTCGGCAATCCGTGCGAGCGGTACGAGGTCAACCCGGTCCACGCCAAGGCGCTCGACCTGCTGTTGATCCTGCACGCCGACCACGAGCAGAACTGCTCGACCAGCACCGTGCGCACCGTCGGCAGTTCGGGCGCCAACCTCTTCGCCAGCGTCTCGGCCGGCATCTCGGCGCTCTGGGGCCCGCTGCACGGCGGTGCCAACCAGGAGGTGATCGAGATGCTGATGTCGATCCGCGACGGCGAGCGCACGGCGCGCGAGTTCATGGACCTCGCCAAGACCAAGGGCAGCGGCGTGCGCCTGATGGGCTTCGGCCACCGTGTCTACAAGAACTACGACCCGCGCGCGCTGATCCTCAAGCAGGCCTGCTACGACGTGCTCGGCCAGCTCGGCGCCAAGGACCCGCTGCTCGACATCGCGCTGGAGTTGGAGCAGATCGCGCTCTCGGACAGCTACTTCATCGAGCGCAAGCTGTACCCGAACGTCGACTTCTACTCGGGCATCATCTACAAGGCGTTGGGCATCCCGGTGGACATGTTCACCGTGTTCTTCGCCATCGGCCGCATGCCCGGCTGGATCTCGCAGTGGCTGGAGTACCAGTCCGACGCCGAGGCCCGCATCACGCGCCCGCGCCAGGTCTACATGGGCTCGACGACGCGCAGCTACGCGCCGGCCGACAAGCGCTGAGAGCCCGAGAAGAAGTCACGATACGGGCTCTCGGATCGCCCCTGGTGGCCGCTGCCGCGGCCACGCAGCGCCTGAGAAACCGGTTGGTACGCAGGCTCTGAGCCGGGTCGTCGCAGCGGCAGCCCGTCCCAGCGCGGAGCATTGCCTGGCCATCGTCGTCGGAGCCGAACATGGCCTTCGCCGCCCTCGTCGTCCTCCTGCTCGCCGCGCCGCAGGGTCCCGCGCCGGCCGTGGTCGCGGCGGTCGTCGCCGCCAGCTCCGCTGCGCAACGCGTCAGCGCAGCGCTGGGGAACGTCGACGGCGATGGCACGCCCGACCTCGTCATCGGCCGCAACGGCGCGTTGGCGCTCCGCCGCGGGGTGCCCGGCGCCGGACCGCGGCAGTTCGCGCCGGAGGCTTCGCTCGGGCTGGTGCTCGGCGTCAGCTGCGAGAGCGCCGGCCAGCCGCGGTTGTGTGACGTCGACGGCGACGGTGCCCTCGATCTGCTGGCCATCGACGCGCCGCTCGGCGCCAAGGAGCGCATCGTCTGGGCGAAGAACGACCGATCTGGCGCGTTCGCGGGCTGGCAGCCGCTGCGCTTCGCCGGCGCGCTGCCGGCGCGCTGGCCGGGGCCGCTCGCCGCCGTCGACCTCGGCGACTTCGATGGCGACGGTGCCGTCGACCTGCTGGTAGCCTGCCGTTCGCCGTGGCTGCACCGCGGCGGGCCGGCCGGCTTCGCGCCGACCGGCGTCCGGCTCGCGGACGGCGGCGCGGGCGCGGCGGCGTTCGCCGACTGGGATCGCGATGGCGCGCTCGACGTGCTGATGGTGGAGGGGCAGCGCCTCGTGGCGCGCTGCCGTCGCGCCAGCGGGCTCGGCGAGGCGCAACTGCTGGCCGACGTGCGCGGCGACGGCGGCATGGCGCAGCTCGCGGTCAGCGACTGGGACGGCGACGGCCGCGTCGACGCGCTGCTCGGCGAGACGGCGCCGGACCAGGGCGCGGCCCCCGTGTCGCACGACCCGCGCAGCGAGGCCGAGCGCGACGAGCAACGCCGCGCCGCGGCGGATGCGCTCGCGGCGATCCAGGCAGCGCTCCAGCGCCTCAACGAGACGCCGCCGCCGCGCGACGACGCCGCGGCCATGGCGCGCCGTTCGGCGTGGCGCGAGCGGCTCCTGAGCGGGGCGGCCGGACCGAAGGCCGTGCTCGAGGACCTCGCCGAGCCACTCGCTGCCCCGGCGCGCAGCGCCAGCGGTGTGCGCGCCGTGCTGGCGCGCTGAGGCGGGGCGTCAGCGCCGGTCGGCGATCACTTCGACACCGCGCCGGGCGCGACGGACTTGGTCGGCGCCGCAGCCGGCGGCTGCCAGCCCTTCTCCTGCTCGACGATCACCGGGATCATCTCGCGCAGCTTCTGCGCGCGGGCGAGCGAGTCGGGGTGCGTGCTGAGCCACTCCGGCGTGCCGCCGCCGAGCTGCGCCATGCGTTCCCAGAGCTTGGGCGCTTCGTTGGGGTCGTAGCCGGCGCGGATGGCGTAGCGCAGGCCTTCGACGTCGGCTTCGGTCTCGTGGTCGCGGCTGTACGGCAGCAGCACGCCGACCTGCGCGCCCATGCCGAGCACGGCCATGGTGCCCGCCTTGGCGGTGGCGCTCATCTTGGTCATGTCGAGTCCGGCTTGCGCGGCCGCCATCGTGAACTCGGCGAACGTGCCCTGCGTCATGCGCTTGCCGCCGTGGCGCAGGATCGCGTGCGCCACTTCGTGGCCCATGACGGCGGCAAGGCCGTCCTCGTTCTGCGTGATCGGCAGGATGCCGGTGAAGATGGCGATGCGGCCGTTGGGCAGGCAGAAGGCGTTGGGCACGTCGTCGGCCTTGAGCAGCCGCGCTTCCCAGCGGAACTTGGTCTCGCCCGACGCGCGGGCGATCCGCTGCGCCACGCGCTGCACCATCTCGTACTGCGGTCCGGACGTGATGGCCCCGCCGGTTTCCCGGGTCGCGTCCTCGTAGGCCTGCGCGCTCAGCGGTTCGAGATCCTCGTCGCTGTAGAGGTTGAGGTTGGCGCACGCCGCGCCGAGCAGCGCCAGCGTCGCCAGGAGGACCGGCCGCAGGGGGTTCCGCATGCGGCGCATGGTACGGCGTGCCGAGCGCCCCGCCCAGACGGGGCGCGGCGGGACGCCGAACTTGCGCGCGCCGGACCGTTGTTCGATGCTCTGCGGATGCGACCAGAACTGGTGATCGTCGGCGGCGCGCGCACCGCCATGGCGGAGTATTCGGGCACCCCGGGCTTCGGCAAGTTCAAGGACATCACGGCCATCGACCTCGCGGCGCACGCGGCGAAGGCGGCGATGCAACGGTGCGGCGTGAACCCCGAGATGGTCGACGAGACCGTCGTCGGCAACGTCACGCAGAGCAGCTCGGACGCCATCTACGGCGGCCGCCACGTGGCGTTGAAGTCGGGCGTGCCGATCGAGAAGCCGGCGCTCACCGTCAACCGCATCTGCGGCTCGGGCATCCAGTCGGTCCTGTCGGCGGCGCACTCGATCCTCGCCGGCGAGGCGCAGCTGTGCCTCGCGGGCGGCATGGAGAACATGAGCCAGGTGCCGCACGTCATCCGCGGCGGCCGCGAGGGCTTCCGCTTCGGCATGGAGCCGAAGATCGAGGACCTGCTCTTCGCCGCCCTCTACGACCCGTTCTGCAAGTTCTTCATGGCGCAGACGGCCGAGAACGTCGCCAAGAAGCTCGGCATCACGCGCCAGGAGCAGGACGAGTACGCGCTGCGCAGCCACCAGCTCGGCGCCGCCGCGGTCAAGGCCGGCAAGTTCGCCGCCGAGATCGCGCCGCTGACGGTCACGGCCGGCAAGAAGGAGTTCGTCGTCGACAAGGACGACCACATCAAGCCGGAGACGACGCTGGAGGCGCTCGCCGGCCTGCGGCCCGCGTTCGGCAAGGACGGCACGGTGACCGCCGGCAACGCCTCGGGCCTCGTCGACGGCGCCGCCATGCTCGTCGTCGCGACGGCGCAGCGGGCGAAGGAGCTCGGGCTGAAGCCGAAGGCGCGCATCCGGTCGTGGGGCCTCGCCGGCGTGCCGCCCGAGGTCATGGGGCTGGGCCCGGTGCCCGCGATCCAGAACGCCTGCCAGAAGGCTGGCCTCAAGGTCGCCGACCTCGACCTGATCGAGATCAACGAGGCGTTCTCGGCGCAGTACCTCGGCTGCGAGAAGGAGCTGAAGCTCGATCGCGCCAAGTGCAACGTCAACGGCGGCGCGATCGCGCTCGGCCACCCGCTCGGCGCGACCGGCTCGCGCCTGCTGCTGACGCTCGTGCGCGAGCTGGAGCAGTCCGGCAAGTCGCTCGGCTGCGCCTCGGCCTGCATCGGCGGCGGCCAGGGCATCGCCATGATCCTGGAGCGGATCTGAGGTCGCCATGCAGTCCAACACGGTGACGTTCCCCGGCCGCGTGCTGCACCTCAGCGAGGACCAGGAGCAGCTCAAGGCGCAGCTCTACGGCCACGAGAAGCTGACGTACGACCCGGCGCGCAAGCTGATCGACAACATCTCCACCGACGAGCTGACGCCGGGCTGGGTCTGCTACTACTACGACGAGACGCTGGCGCGGTACTGCCTCGTCGGCCTGCGCGGCGGCAACGTCAAGCAGGACGCGATCAAGAACGGCGGCTTCTCGGTCATCGTCTCCGGCGTCAGCAAGGGCTGCGGCAGCTCGCGCGAGACCGCGCCGTACAGCGAGCTCAAGGCCGGCATCCGGCTCGTGATCGCGAAGAACATCGAGAAGATCTACGGCCAGAACTGCCAGAACATCGGCCTGCTGACCTCGACCGACTTCTCGCTGCTGCCGCGCATCGAGCGCGGCGAGGCGATCCCGATCGAGGAGTTCACCAAGGGCCTCGACCCGATCGCCGCCGAGATCGTCCGCCACGGCGGGCTCTTCGCCTACAACCAGGCGCGCCTGCAGGGCGCGACGGTCCCGCCGGCGGTCGCCACCGCGGCGCGGCCGATGACCCTGTGCGAGAAGATCATCGCCCAGCGCGCCATCGCCGACGCCAAGACCGGCCGCACCGGCATCCCGGCGGTGCAGCCCGGCGACGCGCTGTTCGTGCGCACCGACGTGCGCTTCAGCCACGAGTACGTCACGCCGATGGCCGAGGCGCTGTTCCGCATGGGCCTCGGCGAGGGCGCGAAGATCACCGACCCGGCGTCGGTGTTCGCCTTCCGCGACCACCTGACCTTCCTCGACCGCATCATGCCCGAGGCCCACGTCAAGATGGGGCTGAAGGAGCAGGCGGCGTCGCTCGCGACGGTGCAGGAAGCGTTCACGAAGAAGCAGGGCGTCAAGCTCTACGGCGAGGTGCACCGCAACGGCCAGCTCGTCGGCAGCGAGGGCATCTGCCACAACATCGTCATCGAGGACATCGCCGAGCCGGGCCAGCTGGTCATCGGCACCGACAGCCACACCTGCATGGCGGGCGCGATCGGCTGCTTCGCCTTCGGCGTCGGCTCGACCGACATGGCGAACAGCTGGTTCACCAAGGACGTGCGCGTCAAGGTGCCGGAGTCGGTGCGCGTGAACCTGCGTGGCGCGATGCGTCCGGGCGTGTGCGCCAAGGACGTCATGCTGCATCTGCTCAGCGACGAGTTCTTCAAGACCGGCGCCGGCATCGGCAAGGTCCTGGAGTTCGGCGGCGCGGGCACGATGGCGATGTCGCTCGACGAGCGCGCGACGTTGACCAACATGGCGGTCGAGGCCGGCGGCTTCACCGGCATCATCGAAGCCGACGAACTGGTGGTGGAGTACATCGCCAACCAACGCGGCGCCGACCGCGCGCGCCTGCGCGCGCAGATCGTCAAGGCCGACGCCGGCGCGTCGTACTGCAAGACCTTCGACATCGACCTCGCGCAGGTCGAGCCGACGGTCGCGACCCCCGGCGACCCGCGCAACGGCGTGCCGCTGCGCACGCTGCGCCAGAAGGGCCAGCACAAGGTGCACATCGCCTACGGCGGCTCGTGCACCGGCGGCAAGAAGGCGGACATGGACATGTACGCCGAGGTCGTGCGCAAGGCGCTCGACAAGGGCCGCGCGCTGCAGGCCAAGACGTACATCCAGTTCGGCAGCCAGCGCATCCGCGACTACGCCGAGAAGATGGGCTACGTGCAGCTGTTCGAGTCGGCCGGCGTCGAGCTGATCGACCCGAGCTGCGGCGCGTGCATCAAGGCGGGCCCGGGCGTGTCGTTCACGCCCGACGAGGTCACGGTGTCGGCGATCAACCGCAACTTCCCCGGCCGCTCCGGGCCGGGGCAGGTCTACCTCGCGAGCCCGTACGTGGTCGTCGCGAGCGCGTTCCTCGGCTACGTCGGCGGGCCCGAGGAACTGTGAGCCGGGGCGCGGCCCGGCGCGGCCGCCCGGCCTGACGGCTGCGGCGGGCTGCGGCCGCCGGCGCTCCCGCGCCGGTCAGCTGCCGAGCACGCCGCGGACGCCGTTGCTGGCGCCCGCCGTGCCATTCGGCGCCGCGGCGTCGAACAGGATCACCTGCGACCACAAGCCGACGCCGGTCAGCACCGGCGCGGCCGGCAGCGCCAGCACGTGCGTGAAGCCGCCGCCGACGGGCAGTTCCACGAGCGTCGCGTCGGGGCGCGTTTCGAGCCGGCAACCGGCGAGGCCGGCGATGGTGAGGTCGAGGGGCAAGTAGACGCCCGGCGCGAACTCGAGGTTGTCGAGGCCGTGCACGACGAGCCCGATCGAGACGGGCGGCGCGCCCGTGAGCGCGAGGCCGTAGTTGCTGCCGAGGACCGGCGGCGCGAGGGGCGCGAGGTCCGGAACGCCCGCGCTCGTCGCGCAGCCCGCGCCGTACTTCGCGGCGATGGCGTTGGTCGGCCCCGCGTACGTCCACGTCTCGTTGTTCACCGTGCCCGCGACCGCGGGGCCGCTGCCGCCGAAGTAGACGAGCTGGCCGGTGTTCGGCACGTAGGCCATGTACCCCTCGGAGATGCGGCCCGGGCCGCCGGTGCCCACCTGCGTCCAGTCGTTGCCGTCGTACTCCCAGGTCTTCTGCTGCACCGCGCCGCCGGACGAGCCGCCGTACAGCACGATGCGCCCGCGGGCGTCGTCGTAGGCCATGCCGGCGCGGTAGCCGGACAGCGGCGCGTTGGTGGTCGCCTTGAGCGTCCAGTTGGCGCCGTCCCACTCGTACGTGGTGCGGTAGTCGGTGCCGGGAGGCGTGCCGTTGAAGCCGCCGAACATGACCACCACGCCGCGGCCCTTGTCGTACGCCATCGCGGGCTGCTCGAGCCCAGGCGGCACGGTCGCCGGCGTCGCCTGCGTCCAGGTCGAGCCGTTGTAGAGCCACGTCTGGCTGCCGCCGGCGGCCACGAGGCCGCTCTGCACGCCGTACATCACGACCTGGCCGCGGCGTTCGTCGTAGGCCATGCCGTAGAACGCCCGCGCCGACGGCGAAGTCGTCGGGAACACCTGCTGCCAGTTCTGGCCGTCGAACTCCCAGGTGTCGTTGGCGTTCGCCGTGATCGTCGGCGAGCGGCCGCCGAACGTGACGATGCGGGCGCGGCGGCTGTCGTAGACCATGCGGTGGCCCCAGCGCGCCGGCGGGGTCGTCGCGGGGGCCAGTTGGTTCCAGGTCGCCCCGTTCCAGAGCCACGTGTCGTTGAGCGACAGGGACGGACCTGATTGCAGGCCGCCGTACATCACGACGCCGCCGGCGGCAGGGTGCCACGCGAGGCCGCCGGCGCGGCGCTGCAGCACGGTCGGGTAGGGCGGCGGCGTCTGCAGCGTCCAGGTCTGGGCGGCAGCGAAGTCGGCGCTGGCGAGCGCGAGGGTCAGGGAGAGCGAGCGGGTCGGGCGGCAGAGGGTTGGCATAGGTGTGCTAGCGATGTTGGCCCTCTCCGGGCCACGGGCAAACACGCGGAGTCGCCGGTTTGCAGTTGCGTTACGTCGCTTCCGGCGCGCCGTGCGTCGGCCGGCGTGGGCAGCGCGCGAGGCAGGCGACCAGCAGCGCCGGCACGCTCGCTGCGGCCAGCCAGAAGGCCGCCGTCCACCGCGCCGAGACGCCGCGCAGTTGGCCCGGCCCCGTGGACCACTCGACGGCGAGCGCCACGGCGCACAGCGCGGTCAGGAAGGCGCACGCCGGCCTGGACGCTTCCTGCGTGCTCTTCGCCCGCGTCTCGGCGAGCGCGAGCATGGCCACGAGCAGGCAGGTGCACAGGCACGTGAAGCCGCCGTTCGACTGCCAACCCGGCGGGCCGGGGTGGGCGCCGAACAGGCGCTCGAACTGAACGGCGATCCACGGCTGCGTGGTCGCGAGGGCCGCCGCGGTGGCGCTCACCAGCACGACGCGTCGCCCGAAGGCGCCGCCGGGCGCGGGCGGTCGCGGCGGTCGCGGTGTGGGGGCGAAGGCGAGCATGCGGACAACGTAGGCTCCCGGCAATGGTCGCCAAGCCCCGGCCGCGTGCGGCCGATGCGCGATGGCAAGGCTGGTTCGGTGCGCAGTCACGCCGGATGGTCGCGTGGGACGATGGTGCGCCGACGATGGCTGCGCCGCGCGACGACGAGGATCCCTGGGCCCCGTTGCCGACGGACGTGTTGTGGGGCGATCGCGCTGGCGACGTCGCGGCACCGCGGCAGCCGCCGTCCCAGGGCGCGGACTGGACGCCGCCGCCGCCGCTGCCGCGTCGGCCGTTGCCGGCCGGCCCGACGGGTCTGCCGACCGGCGAGCCGCCACCGCGCGAGGGGTACTGCGCTCCGACGAGCGGGCCCGCTGCGGACCAACCTGCCGCCGAGGCTGCCGTCGACCCCGAGACCGCGGCCGCCACCGCGGACTGGTTCCTGCGCCTGCCGCCGGCGGAACAGGAGCGGCTGCGTGCCCAGTGGCAGCAGCGCCGCGACTCCGGCGGCAGCCGCGTGCGCACGCAAGGCCGCCAGCGCAACCGCCGCTTCGTCGCCGCACTCGCGTGCAGCGTCGCGACGATCTTCGCCGGCACCGGCGCGCTCTGGCACGCGACCCTCGCCGCCGGCGTCTGCACCGGCATCTGGTGGCGGCGCACGAGCCCCGATCGGTTCGCCGACCCGCTCGGCGCCATGGCGTGCCTCTACGCCTTCCACGCGCTGGCGAGGTGGGCCTCGGGCAGCGACGGCCACCCGCTCGCCTGGGTCGACCTGTGCGTCATCGTCGCCTGCGCCACGGTGCTCGGCTTCGACGGCGAGATCCGTCGCACGGGCGGCTTCGACCGGAAGTGAGGCCGCGGGTCGTGCGCGCCGGGTTCACGGCACGACGATGCGCTCTTCGTTCTTGATGCCGGGGCGCAGGAACATCGGTTGCTTGGTGCGCAGGCTGCCCTGAACCGAGACCTCGAGTTCGTAGGGGCCCGGCGGCACGGCGGTGGCCAACTCGGCGCGGCCGACGCCGGGCAGCACGTCGACGGCCGTGGCCGCGGTGAGGCCCTGGCGCGCGACCCACTTGCGCGCCGAGTGCGGCGCGCCGGCGAAGTGCAGGCTGAGGCGCGTCGTGCCGTGCCGTGCCGGATCGAAACCCTGACCGGCGCTGTCGACGATCTCGAGGCCGAGCAGCGCGCCGGGTTCGAGCGGCACGTCTTCGAGGAAGCCGTTGCTGCCGGTGACTTCGAACACGCGTCGGTAGGGCAGCAGCGGCAGCGGTTCGCCGTTGCCGTCGACGGCGAGCAACTGCAGACCGTAGGTCGCCGGCTCGAGCGGCGGCAGCGCGTAGCGGCCGTCCTTGTTCTCGGCCATGCGCGCCCACAGCGACGAACCGAGGTGCCAGTCGGCGGCCTGCGGATCGGCGAGCCGGAACGCGTCGACGCGCACCCGCGCGAGCGGTTGCAGCGCGAGGTCGTGCACCATCAGCGTGATGCCCGTGGCTTCGCCCTGCGGCGCGAGGAAGACGTCGAGCGGCAGCGCCGGCGCTGGCGGTGTCGGCACGATGACATCCGTCAGCGTCTTCGGTTGCAGCCCCTCGGCTTCGATCAGCAGCGCGCCGACCGCCGAGGGCTCCAGCGCCAGCGCAGCCTTGCCGCCGGCGCCGACGCCCTGGCGCGTGCCGCGGCTGTTCTGGAAGCGCCAGCGGAACGCGTCGATCGGTTCGCGGCTGACCATGTCCCGCACCGTCACCAGGACGTTGGGCTCGGCCGCCGGCGGCGCGTCTGGCGCGGTCGGCGGTGCGACCGGCGCCGCGGTCGTCGCCGTCGGCGACGACGGCGTGTCGACGGCAGTGCGGTCGCGGCCCTGCGCCGGCGCTGCGGGGGCGGTCGGCGCGGGGGGAGCTGCGTCGTGGGGCGGCGCGGGGGGCGGCCACGGGGCGCGGCCGCCCGCGGGGCCCCACGCCCCCGCGCATAGCCGCCTGAGGGCGAAGACGGGCCGCCAAGG
>JBKDXM010000057.1:0-13757 GCA_046306335.1 Planctomycetota bacterium | reverse complement strand
CGCCTTGGCCATCTTGCCTGCATCGGGCAACTGCCCCGCACGCGTCGGCTGCGCGCGAGGATCGTGCCGAGGATCGGTCGCGACGTCTCCCGTCGCAGCCGCACGCGGCCGTCGGGGTCGAGTCGGGCGTCCGTCGCTTCCCGTTCGACGGCGAATCGCTGCCGGATGTCCTCGGGGAAGGGCTTCGCCGTGCTCGGGGCCTCGTCCTCGGCGTCGCGGAGCGTCCGGGTCACGTGCGTCCAGCAGGCGCCGATCGGGATGCCGGGACCGAGCTTGTCCGCCGCGGCGGCGCCGTTCGTGCGCGCGGTCGCGGACGCGCCGGCCGGCGACGCCATCGTGGTGCTGGGCGCGCGCATCCACGCCGACGGCCGGCCGTACTCGCTGCTGGTCGATCGCCTGGTGACCGCCGAGGACCTGTGGCGGCACGGCAAGGCCCCGCGCATCGTGCTGTCGGGCCTCGGCGGCGGGGGCGTCGGCGACGACGAGGTGGCGGCGATGCGGCGCAACCGCGCGCGCGAGGTCGCGGCCAGGGTGTGGGCGTGGCGCGAGGTCGCGGGGCGGTGACGGGGCGGGGGCGTGCGGCCCCATGCTGCACATTCGACCAGCGCCGCCTCGTTCGAGCCTGCCGCACCGCGGCAGCGACGGCCCTCACGGCACGGCGACGCCTAGCGCGCGCAGTTCGCGGCACAGCCGCAGCAGCGGCAGGCCGACGATCGCCGTCTGGTCGTCGCCGGCGATGGCGTCGAACAGGCCGATGCCCAGCCCTTCGATCTTGTAGCTGCCGGCGCAGTCGAACGGCTGCTCGGCGGCGACGTAGCGCGCGATCTCGCCGTCGCCGAGCGCGCGCATGGTCAGGCGCGTCGTCTCCACCCACTCGACGAGCCCGCCGGTATGCGCGATCGCGACCGCGGTCAGCAACCGGTGTTCGCGGCCGCGCAGGCGCTGCAGCTGCGCCGTCGCGCGCGCGGCGTCGCCGGGTTTGTCGAGCAGCGCGCCGTCGACCTCCGCGCCCTGGTCGCCGCCGATCACCAAGGCCCCGGGGTGGCGCGCGGCGACGGCGCGCGCCTTCGCGCGCGCGAGTTCGCGGACGATCGCCAGCGGTTCGCCGAGCGCGCGCTTGACTGCGTCCTCGTCGACGCCTGGCCGCTCGCAAACGAACGGCACGCGCAACCGCGCCAGCAGGTCGCGGCGGTAGGGGGACGTGCTGGCGAGGACCAACGGCGGCGGCATGTGGGCCACGGTAGCGGCGCTCGCGTCGGATGCGACGCTGCCCGCGCGGCGCACTGGTCCGTTGCCGCCGCGCGCGCTCGCGCCCTACGCTGCCGCGTCGTGGCCGCCGTTCCGCTCGCTGATCCGTCGACCCGCCTCGGCCAGTTGCAGCGCGGCCACGGTCGCGGCGTCCGGCGCGCGCTCGCCGACGGCGCGGCGGCGCACGACGACCTGCTCGCCTGCGTGCTCGCCGACCCGCGCCGCGAGCCGGAGTTCGAAGCCCGGGCGCGCTGCTACGCCGAGCTGGCGATGGCGATCGCCGTGCCGATCGCGCCGCTGTGCGAGCGCGTCGGCGCGCCCGGCTCGACGCTCGTCGCCGAGACGCTGGCCGGCATGTGGGCGCTCGGCGCGCCGGCCGTGCGCGCGTTCGTCGCCGACGACGCGACGGACGCGGCTGCGCTCGCTGGCGTCGTCGCCTGCCTGCACGACGGCCGCTTCGCCATGCCGGTCGACCTGCCGCCGCGCGCGCGGGCGATCTGGCTGCGCTGCGCGCGCGAGCACGCCGACTGCGCCGCCGCGGCGGTGCGCGGCGAGCGCAATCCCGAGCTCGCCCACCTGAGCACCGACGAACTGCTCGAACTCGGCCGCGACGCGCGCCACGACCGCCGCGATCGCTTGCTCGGCGAACTGTGCGCGCGCAGCGACGCGGCGACGCGGGACCGCCTGTTCGCGACGTTGCGCGACGACGTCGTCTACGGCCGCGTGCGGCTGGCGGCGCGCGCGCTCGGCCTGTGCGCCGACGACCGGCCGCTGGCGCTCGCCGAGGACCTCTTCGCGCGGCCCGACGACGGCGCCGACCCGTCGCGCTGCATGGACGGCGTCACGCGCATGCGGCGGTCGTGCCTCGTCGAGTACGTGATGCACCTGCCGCCGCCGCACGCGCTGGCGCAGGCGCGCCGCTGGCGCGGTTTCGGCGGCTACTTCGACGTCGCCGTCGGCGCGGTGTTCCGCGAACACGCGACGCCGGCCGACCGCGAGGCGCTCGAGGCCTTCGTCGCCGGCAACGCCGCGCGCGACGGCGGCATGGCGGTGATCGACGAGCTCGACGCGCTCGCGCGCCTTGGCGACAGCCGCTCGGCGCCGCTGCTCGTCGAGGTCGCGGCGACGACGCCGTTCAGCCAGGCCCGCCGGCGCGCCGTGCACGCGCTGGCGATGATGCCCGACGCGCCGGGCGCGCAGGCCGAGTTGCACGCCGCGCTGTGGGACTGCGAAGACGAGACCGTGGCCGATGCGTGCGCGTTCCTGCCGACGCTCGACGGCGATGGTCGTGCGCGCATCGTCGCGCTCGCATCGCAGCCGCTGGCGGCGCGGGAATTGCGCCTGCGCGCCACCGCGCGGCTGCGGCGCGGCACGTGACGGCGTCGTCGGTTGCTTCGCCGACATGAGGGCGCGGCCGCGCGCGTCGGCGGTGACGTCGGCGAGGTGTCGCCAGCGTCTGCATCCGTGCGCACGACGACCACGAACTGCCTGCCATGAACGCCACTCCCGCATTCGTCCTCGCGACGCTCGCCATCCTCGCTGCCACCGCCGACCTCGTCGGCCAAGCCAAACCGGTTCCGCCCGGCGAAGCGCAAGCCCAGCCGACCGAGGCGGTCGACGCCAAGGCGAAGCCCAAGGCGAAGGCGAAGGCCAAGGACGCCGCGCCGGGCGGTGCGGTCGAAGGCCAGGGTGCTGTGCGCACGCCGAAGCTCGTGCGCCGCGTCGGCGGCGATCGCGAGATCGCGATCGACGTGGTCAAGGGCGTCTACCGCTGCGGCCCGTCGATGATCGAGTCGCCGCTGCCCGAGGGCTACCCCGAGCCGACGCCGCCCGGGGCGATCGACATCAAGGACTATCCGTCGGTGCGCCGCGCCGAACTGGTGTCGAAGGACGACTCGGCCGAGGGCATGACCGCCGGGTTCTTCCCGCTCTTCAACCACATCAAGAAGCGCGAGATCGCGATGACCGCGCCGGTCGAGATGGACTACGCCGAGCTCTTCAAGGACTTCATGAACGGCGAGGCGGCGGACGAGGGCGAAGCGACCGAGACGACGATGAGCTTCCTCTACCGCTCGGCCAACCTCGGCCCCGTCGGCAAGGACGGCAAGATCGTGGTGCGCGACACGGCACCCGTGACCGTGCTCAGCGTCGGCGCCAAGGGCGCCTTCGACGCGACCGAGGCGATGGACACGCTGCGCGCGTGGCTGAAGGGGCAGCAGGAGTGGGAGGTCGCCGCCCAGCCGCGCATGTTCGTCTACAACGGCCCGTTCATCGATCCGGATGCGCGCTGGTCGGAGGTGCAGGTGCCGATCCGTCGCCGCGGCAAGGCGGGCGAGGCCGACCCGGCTGCCGCGCCGACCACCCCGGTGCCTGCGACTCCGGCTCCGGCCGGTTCCGGCAAGTCGGCGTCCGGCAAGTCGGCCGGCAAGCCCGCGTCCGGCAAGTGAGCGCGTGACGCGATCGGTGGCCGCCGCCGCTGGTCACGCGCGCGGTGGCGCTGCCGCCTGCCGCCGCGCGCGAAGCGCCGCGTCGCTGGCGATGATCGCGGCGAAGTCGACCTTGGCGACGCCGTCCTCGGGATGCCACTCGTCGCCGAACAGGTCGATGAACGCGCCGAGTTCGTCGGCATCGAATTCGTCGCGCAGCGTGGGCGCGAGCGGCGCGCCCGTCATCGCGAAGGCCTGCCAGTGAAACGTGCGGCCGTCGCCGGCCGGTACGTCGTGCCAGACCCACTGCGACGTCAGCGTCTGCTGCCGCAGGGCGTCGTCGACCGGGCCATGGCAGGGATGGTCGGCGCAGTCGTCGAAGTCGACGCAGAACGTGCGGCCGGGTGCGAGCGGCGCCAGCACGAAGATGCCGTGCTCGTGGCAGGCGAGCAGGTGCGGGCCGGCGAGGTCGAGGGTGTGGCGGATCGCGTGCGGGGCGGCGCGCAGCGCGGCGAGGTCGCCGTCGACCTGGGCTCGAAAGGCGCGGTCGCGCCGCAGCGTCGCGCGCGCCAGCAGTGCTGCGCCGACGGCACCGACCGCGAGGCCCGCCGGCCACGCATCGAAGCGGTCGCCGATGCCGACGCCCAAGGCGAGGACCATCGCCCCGAACACGCCCACCGTCGGCCACGCACTGCGGCCGACCTGCCGGTCGCGCGCGGCTAGCCAGTCGCCGGCGATGCGTTTGCGCAGCGCCGGGTCGAGGGCGACGACTTCGCGGCGCAACCGCGGGAACGACTCCGGGGGGTGCATGGGATGGTTGCGGGCAGTCGGCATGCGGCTTCGGTGTCGACGTGCGGCCTACCGCATGCCCCGACAGTGTGCCGCCCCCTCGGTCAACTTGCGACGATGGGTCGCGCCGCGCCCTGCGGGTGTGTGGTTTGCGCGCGACTGCCGCTGCAAGGGGCATGATGAACGCGAGCTTTTCCGCTGTCCTGCTGAGCCTGTCCCTCGCCACCGCCCAGACGGTGGCGCCACCATTCAACGCCGACTACGTGCTCGCCGACCTGGGCATCGTGCCGAACGCACTAAGCTACGGCGGCACCGCCTTCCTGCCCGGCAATCCGAACGTTCTGCTCGTCTCGCCGTGGCCGGGGACGTCCATCCGCCAAGTGCCCCTGGTACGCGATAGCAGCGGGTACATCACCGGTGCCGGGCCCTCGACCATCTACGCGACCGTCGGCGGCACGGACGGCGGGCTTGTCTTCGGCCCCGGCAACGTGCTGTTCGCCACCTGGTACGGCCCCAACCGATTGAGCCAACTCCGCCCCGGCAGCGTCGTCGCCGACCGTGTCGATGACCTGTCGCCGCTCGGCGTCGCCAACTCCGTCGGGGCCTGCGCCTTCGTGCCGGCGGGCATGCCGGGGGCCGGCCGCTTCAAGGTCGCCTCGTACAACGCCAGCATGTTCTACGACGTGCCGCTGACGCCGGATGGCCAGGGCACCTTTGCGCCCGGACAAGCGACGAGTTCGGTCGCGCTGCAGGGCGGGCCGGAGGGGCTGTGCTACGTACCCAACGGCGCCCCGCAAGTCGGCGGCCGGCTGCTGGTGACGGAGTACAATAATCAAACGGTGGTTGCCTACCAGATCGACGCGATCGGCAATCCGGTCGCCGGCACCCGGCAGGTCGTCATTCCGTCGACCAGTGGCTACAGCACGCCGGGCGGCGGCGCCATCGACCCGGTCACCGGCGACATCGTATTCCTCGCAGCGGCTGGTCGCCTGCTGGCACTGCGCAGCAACACGGCGTGCGGCGGGTTCACGGCCTACGGCGTTGCCTCCCCGGGCGCCCTGGGCACACCGACCATCACCGGCAGCGGCTGTGCCCGCAGCGGCCAAAGCGTGGCGCTGCAACTCGGCGGGCCGGCTGGCGGCCTCGGTGTCCTCGCCACCGGCGGCAGCCAGCTCAACGTGTCGTGGAATGGCTTGACCGTCCTGCAGTCGCTGGACGTGCTCCTGGTCAGCGTGCTCGACGCCAGCGGGCAGGGTGGGCTGTCGCTCGGCATCCCAGCCAATCCGCTGCTCGCCAACGCGCGGCTCTACTTCCAGGCCGCGTACTTCGACGCCAGCACACCATCGGGATTCAGCGCCAGCGCCGGACTCGGTCTGCTGATCCGCTGACGGCTCGCGCCGCGGCCACGCCATGGCGCGCGCCCGCTGCGCCCGACGCAGCGAGCGGTTGCTTTGCGTCTGCGTCCCCGCAGGCCGCGCCGCCCTTCGTCCGCAGAACCAGGCCTCGGCGCATCCACCGTTCGCCTGCGGTCAATGGCTTCGCCCCAGCCGCGGATCCACGCACTGGATCGGCGCGCGTCCCGTGACGCAGACTCCCCGGCGCGGTTACCGCCGCGCATTCCCCGGCTACCGTCGTGCATGAGCCACCCCAACGCCACCGTGATCCTCCTCTGCAGCCTCGCGCTGCCCCTGCTGCCCGCGCAGCAAGCCACCCTCACCGTCGGCAACCCCAGTCCCGTCGTGCTGCGGTCGGACGTGGGCGGGCAGCTCGCCTCTGCGTCGCTCCCTGCCAACTCCGGCGGGTCGTCCCAGAGCCTGGGCCACAACTCGCCGCCGCCGGTCCAACCGAACAGCGTGCGCGCCGACTTCGCCTGGGCGAGCGAGGCAGGCAGCCTCGGGGCGTCCCTGGTCGTTTGGCAGGCGGTCACGGTCTACGGTCCCGGTCCGGCCACCGGCGCCGTGGAAGCGCCGGACATCCTGCTGCAACTGCAAGCCAACTCGGCCAGCCTCGTGAACCTCGAATTGGCGCGCGAGGTGACCGCCACCACGCCAGGGGGCAACCTCGCCGTGTGGCGGATCGACGTCGGTGACGACGGCACCTTCGAAGCCACCGAAGCGAGCGCGGTCGCCGTGACCGTGCCGGTCCAGTTGACCGCGCAGCCGCTGCGCATCCGCCTCGCCAGCGTCATGGGCCGATCCGGCGGCGGCAGCATGGAAGTCGTCACCCGGATCACGGCGCGGCCGCAGGGCGACCTGAACATCCTGCCCGCCATCACGGGCTGCGGCATCACCCGCTTGCAGGCGCTGCCGACGCTGCAGAGCGGCGGCATCGACCTGTCCTTCGACAGCCTGCAGCCGGTGGCCGCAGTCCTCGGCCTCGGCGCGAGTCCCGTGCTGGTGCCGTCGCCGCTGTCGAGCGCGTGCTTGTTGTTGCCGCGCGCCGACGCCGTCGTCTTGCTGCTGCCGGCGCAGTCCTTCCAGCTCGTCGTGCCGCCTGCGCTGCGACCGCTCGTGGTGTTCGCCCAGGGCGTCGACCTCTTCCCGAGCCTGTCGACGACCAATGGGGTCGCCATCGTGGCGCCTTGATCCCAGCACCGCGTCCGCCCGCGACGACGGACGCCGCCGATGCCGCCGATGCTGCTGGCAGCGCGCCGCACGCGCCCTGCGCTCACATGAAGTTGCGGGTGTGCAGCGCGCTGAGGTCGCGCGCCGCGTCCGGCGGGAAGCCGAGCCGCCGCAACCGCGCCTGCCGGCCGGCGTCCATCTGCCGCTGCAGGTCGGCGACGGCGGCGTGGCCGCGCGCGATCGCGGCCGGCGAAAGCTCGCCGGCGGCCAGCACGACGAGCGCGTCGAACACCTCGGCGTTGAGGCCGGCGGTGTGGCGCAGGGCCTCGTGGCGGCGCTCGATCGCCAGGCGCAGGCGGCCGAGCAGCGTCGGGTCGTGCGCGGCGTGGCGCTTCAGGTGCGCCATGCCGAAGGCGACGTGGCGCGCTTCGTCCTGCGCCGCCAGCCGCATGATCTCGGCGGTGCAGCGGTCGGGTGCGTGCACGTGCAGGAAGCCGAGCAGGTGCAGGAAGGAGCCTTCGCCGAGCACGCTGAGCAGGAAGCTCGCCAGCGCGAAGTCCGGTTCGTCGACGAGCGTCTGCAGTGAGCGCTGACCACCGCCGGTCGACAGGCCGAGCTCGCGGCGGGCGAGCAGCGCGCGGCGCGTGAAGACCTCGATGTGGCGGGCCTCGTCGGCAGCCTGGATCGCCAGCAACTGCATGACCTCGCGGAAGTGCGGGTGCACCTGCGCGCAGAAGCGCGCCGGCACGACCAGCGCCGCGGTCTCGTTCTCGATCAGGTACGTCAGCGTCTGCACCAGCGCGTCCTCGACGAACGCCGGGTGCGTGCGCGGCGCGTCCCACGGGATCGCGGCGCCGGGATCCCACTGGGCGGCCGCCGCCTCGCGGTACAGCGCGCCGGCGTCGTCGGCCCAGACCTCGTCGCGGTCGGCCAGCGCGAAGCGGAACTCCGGCGCGCCGGCCTCGACCATGGCGCCGCGCGCGGCGAGGCCCCAGTGGGGCTTGGGGTGATCGACGGCGCCATCGGCGCTCGCCGTGCCGGCGCGCTCGGCCCCGCGCCAGCGCGACGGCGCGGCATCGCCGCGGGCCAACGTGGCGACGACCGCCGCGCCCGACGGCGCGCGCGGGCCGGCGAGGCGCTGGGCCGCCGGCGTCTCGGCGAAGCCGTGGCCTTCGGCGCGCGCGAAGGCGCGCAGGTGCACGGCGAGGTCCGGCGCCGATCCCGCGATGGCCACGGCGGCGCCGACCGGGCGTTCGGCGAGGCCCAGGCGCAGCAGCACCGCGCCGCCGGCGTCGAGGCCGAGTTCGCCGAGGTCGATCGGGGCGTCGGTCATGCGCGCGTTCAGCCCGCCGCCATGTGCCGCAGGAACGGCTGCAGCCAGCCGAACTGCTCGCAGCCGCGTTCGAGCTGCGCGTAGCCGCTGGTGCGGCCCGGCCGCCACGCCTTGAGCCCTTCGAGGTCGAGCAGCGGCCGCACCTCGGCATCGTCGTAGCGCATGCCGAACAGCAGGTCGGTGAAGCGCTGCAGCAGCGCCGCCGGCGCGCCGTCGAGCACGGTGAAGTTGCAGTGGTCGTACGGGCCGGTCTGCAGCAGCACGCGCGTCTGCCCGCGCGGCAGCGTGCCTTCCTGCGCGAACAGCAGGTGGTTGCCGTCGATCATGCAGGCGGCGTCGACCTCGCCGCGCATCAGGGCCTTCGCGGCGTCGCGCTCGCCGCCGACGTGGTCGCCGTGCTTGCCGACCAGCACGTCGAAGCGGCGCACCTCGCAGTCGCGGCCGCCGACGAGGCCGTGCTCGGCGAGCTGCTGCAGCGGGATCATCGTCGCCTGCGGCGAGTCGCCGGCGCCGACGCCCAGGCGCTTGCCGCGCAGGTCGGCGACGCTGCGGATCGGCGCGTCGGCGCGCACGACGACGACCGACGTCAGGTCCTGGTCGGTGTCGCGCATCGCGACGGCGCGGCAGTCGCGGCCGCGCGCCCTGGCGACCCGCTGCGCCTGCAGCCACGCCAGCGGCGAGTTCCACGCCACGTGGAAGGCGCCGGCGAAGTGCTGCTCCACCTGCCGTTCGTAGTTGGTGTAGAGCACGTAGTCGAACGGCAGGCCGCGGGCGGCGAACCAGCGTTGGAAGCCGTCCCAGATGGTGACGACCTTCGGGTCGTAGGCGACGGCGCCGAGCAGCAGGGTTCCGGTCATGGCGGAGAGGCTAGTCGATCAGCCGAACAGCGGCAGGCCGCACGCGGCCTTGCCGATGAAGTCGAACAGCTGGTCGCTGGTCGGCGCCATGACCATCGCCGCGCGCGCGTCGCGGAACAGGCGCTCGACGCCGACCTCCTTGCGGAAGGCCATGCCGCCGCAGACGCGCATCGCCATGTCGGCGACGCTGCACGCCGTCTCGCCGGCGGCGGCCTTGGTCTCCAGCACGCGCAGGCCGGCGTCGGCGCGGCCGTCCTCCAGCGCGCCGATCGTCTCCTGCCACAGCGCCTTGGCCATGTCGACCTGGATGCGCATGCGCGCGACGTAGGCGCGGATCGTCGGCAGGTCGGCGAGCGCGTTCTGCTGGGCGATGTGGGCGTAGCGCGTGCCGCCGGCGTGGGCCGCGGTCTTCTGCACCATGCCCTCGGCGAGGCCGAGCGAGCCGGCGGCGTTGAGCACCGCGAACGTCGGCAGCACGGTGCCCATCATGATGCCAAAGCCCTCGCCGTCGCCGCCGAGGCGGTTGGCGACCGGCACGCGCACGCCCTCGGCGGCGACCGGGGCGGAGTCGTTGCCGCGCAGGCCGAGCCCGTCGAACGGCCCCTGCACGGCGAGGCCCTTGCTGTTCGACGGCACCAGCCACAGCGTGCTGGCTTCGCTGCCGGCGGCGGGCTTGCTCGACCACACGTACGCGGTCGCGGCGCGCGCCGAGGTGATCCAGCTCTTCTTGGCGTCGAGCACGGCGGTGCCGCCGTCGACGCGCGCGGTGCTGACCGGGGCCCAGAAGTGCGAGCGCGAGCCGGCCTCGGAGAACGCCAGCGTCGACAGGTGCTTGCCGGCGGCGAGGTCGCGGCGCACCGGTTCGCTGCCGTGGGCGTCGAGCACCGCAGCGCCTGAGAAGTGCATCGTCAGCACCATCGCCGAGCTGCCGCACTCGCGGGCGACGCGTTCGACGACGTGGGCCGCGGCGCGCAGGCCGAGGCCGTGGCCGCCGACGGCGGCCTTGCTGGTCATGCCGAGCACGCCGGCCTTGCGGGCGGCGTCGATCGTGTGGCTGGGAAAGGCCCCGGTCTGGTCGACGGCGAGGGCGTGTTCGTGGGCGGCGGCGGCGACGGCTTCGGCGGCGGCGCGGTAGTCGTAGGTCATGGCAGGGCGTGGGGCTGGCCGGGCCGGGGCCGGTCCACGCGACCGGCCGTCAGCCCGGGGGGCGGCGCGGCCCGATCACGTCGGGCCCGGCGCGGCGTCAGGATGGGGGGCGGAATGCGTCCACGGCGCGGCAGCGTATCGGGCAGAGGGGCTGGCGAAAGTCCGTGCCCCTCCCGGCGTTGTCCCCATGCCGCCGGCGCCGCATCCGCGGCGAAGGCGGTTCCGAACGCCCTTTGGTGGCGGGGTGCCCCCGTCCTAACCTGTTCGCCTTCCACATGCTGACCCACATCGTCGGTTCGTGCGGCGCCATCGCGCTGCTGTCCCTGACCCTCGGCGGCGAGCCGCAGCCGGCCGCCCCGTCCGCCCCGTCGACGCCCGCCGCGGCCGCCGCCGCTGCGCAGGACCCCAAGCCCCTGCCGAAGGTGCGCATCGACTACAACATGGTCAAGACGCTGTTCGGCAAGGACCCCGCGTCCGACGACCCGAAGAACCCCAGCACGCCGGAGAAGGTCGCGCTCGGCAAGGCGCTCTACCACGAGAAGCACCTGTCGAAGAACGGCAACATCAGCTGCGCGTCGTGCCACGACCTCGCCAACTACGGCGTCGACGGCAAGCCGACCTCGCCGGGCACCGACGGCAAGAACGGTGACCGCAACACGCCGACGACGTGGAACGCCTTCCGGCACTTCCGCCAGTTCTGGGACGGCCGCGCCAGCACGGTCGAGGAGCAGTCCTCGATGCCGGTGCTGAACCCGGACGAGCACGGCGTCGCCGACGAGGCGCAGCTGGTCGCCAAGATCAAGGAGAAGGCGGAGCTGGTCGAAGGCTTCAAGAAGGCCTTCCCGGGCGACGCCGATCCGGTCACCGCCGGCAACTTCCGCCTCGCGGTCGGCGCGTTCGAGCGCACGCTGGCCACCAAGTCGAAGTGGGACGAGTACCTCGACGGCAACCAGCGCGCGCTGAGCAGCGACGAGGTCTACGGCCTGAAGACGTTCATCGAGGTCGGCTGCACGACCTGCCACATGACTCGCCTGCTCGGCGGCAACATGTACCAGAAGAACGGCCTGCTGAAGCCGTACGCGCACCTCGAGGACACCGGCCGCATGCAGGTGACCAAGAGCGAGGCCGACAAGCACTTCTTCAAGGTCCCGTCGCTGCTCAACGTCGAGAAGACGGCGCCGTACTACCACGACGGCAAGGTCGCGACGCTGGAGGAGGCCATCAAGACGATGGCCGACACGCAGCTCGGCAAGACCCTGACCGACGACCAGCTGCGCGGCCTCGTCATCTTCATGAAGGCGCTGACGGGCAAGCTGCCGGAAGAGTTCGCCCAGGCGAAGTGAGCCGGGCGCAAGCGCCGCGCGCTCAGGCGCGCGCCGCGGCGTGCGCCAGCATCGCCGCGTAGCGGCCGCCGCGGGCCAGCAGCGCGCGGTGGTCGCCATCCTCGACGACGCGGCCGCCCTCCAACACGAGGATGCGGTCGGCGGCGCGCACGGTTGAGAGCCGGTGCGCGACGACCAGCGCCGTGCGGCCGCGCAGCGCCGCGGCCAGTGCCTTCTGCAGGCGCGCCTCGGCCTCGCTGTCGATGCTCGCCGTCGCTTCGTCGAGCACCAGCACGTCGGGCTCGACGACGAGCGCGCGCGCGAACGCGAGCAGTTGCCGCTGGCCCTGCGAGAACGTGCCGCCGCGCTCGGCGACCGGCGCCTGCAGGCCCTGTGGCAGGCTGCGCACGAAGTCGTCGATGCCGACGGTCGCCAGCGCCGCCCAGACCTTGGCTTCGTCGACCGTCGGGTCGAACAGGCGGACGTTGTCGAGCACGGTGCCGGTGAACAGGAACAGGTCCTGCGCGACGTAGGCGACGCGCGCGCGCAGCTGCGCCGGGTCGAGGTCGCGCACGTCGACGCCGTCGAGGCGCACGCTGCCGCCGGTCGCGTCGCGCAGGCGACCGACGAGGCCGAGCAGCGTCGTCTTGCCGGCGCCCGTCGGACCGACGACGGCGATCGTCTGGCCCGGTTCGGCCGCGAACGACACGCCGCGCAGCACCTCGGCGTGCGGGCCGTAGGCGAAGTCGACGGCGGCGAACTCGACGCGCGCCGCGCCCCGGCGCGGGCTCGGCAGGCCGGCCGCGCCGTCCGGGCGCGGCGGCGGGAACGCCGGCTCGGCGAGCAGGCCGAACACGCGCTCGCAGCTGGCGAACGCCGCCTGCAGCACGTTGTACTTCTCGCCGAGCTCCTTCACCGGCGCCGACAGCATGCCGTAGTAGAGCCAGAACTTGACGAACTCGCCCGGCTGCATGGTGCCGTCGAGCACGGCCGAGCCGCCGAACCACAACAGGCCGATCGTGGTCGCGCGCAGCGCGAAGTCGACCAGCGAGAAGAACACCGAGAAGTGCAGCACGGTGTCGCGCCAGGACGCCGCGGTGTCGGCGTTGCGCTCGGCGTAGCGGTCGGCGACCGCACCTTCGCGGCCGACCGCGCGGGTCGTGCGCACGCCGCCGATCAGTTCGGTGGTGTAGGCGTTCTGCAGCGCGAGGCGCCCGCGCACCGCCCGGTAGGCGCGCTGCGCGTTGCGCCGGAACAGCACGCTGAGCAGCACCACGACCGGCGTGGTGGCGACGGTGAACAGCGCGAGCTCGAGGTCGAGGAAGAACAGCGCCACCAGCACGCCGACGATCTTCAGCAGGTCGAACACCGACTGCAGCACGCCGGTGGCGATCAGCTCGTTGATGTTCTCGACGTCGGAGGTGACGCGCGTCGTCAGCTTGCCGGCGGGGTGCCGTTCGTGGAACGCCAGCGACGTCGACAGCAGGTGGTCGAACAGGTGCCGGCGCAGGTCGCGTATCACCCGCTGGCCGTTCCACGCGGTCAGCAGGCCGTAGACGTAGCCGAGCACGGCGCCGCCGACGGTGGTGCCGACGAAGCCGAGGCCGCACCACAGCAGCGCCTGCAGGCGTTCGTCGCGCGGCAGCGAGGTCGAGCGCATCGGGCCGTCGATCGCGACCTGCAGCAGGTGCGGACCGAGCAGCTCGAGGCCGAACGACGCCAGCAGGATGCCGAGGCAGGCGAGGAAGCCGCGTCGGTAGGGGCGGACGAACGGCCACAGCTGCTGCAGGAAGCCGAGCTGGAAGCGGCCCTCGGGCGCGTCGTCGGCGTACGGATCGCTCACGACCGGGCCTCCGGTTCGCTCTCGAGCGCCTGCGCTTCGCTCTGCCGGCGGAACGCGGTGGCGTAGAGGCCGCCGTGGCGCAGCAGCGTGCGGTGGTCGCCGCGTTCGACGACGGCGCCGCCGGCGAGCACGAGGATCAGGTCGGCGTCGACCACGACCGACAGGCGGTGGGTGGCGACGACGATGGTGCGGCCGCGGCGCTCGCGGCGCAGGCCGGCGAGGATGCGCC